>JADJVW010000001.1 GCA_016710365.1 Candidatus Caldilinea saccharophila
GCGACCCGGCCTTTGCCGCGGTGCTGGGCCGCGCCGATCTCTGCGTGCCCGATGGCGCCGGCGTGTTGTGGGCGGCGCGGTTGGCAGGCAGGCCGCTGCGCGAGCGCGTCACCGGCTCCGACGGCATCCACCGCATCTGTGAGCGCGCAGCGCAGCGCGGCTGGCGCGTCTATCTGCTGGGCGCGGCCCCCGGCGTGGCCGAATGCGCCGCCGCCCTGCTGACGGAGCGCTATGCCGGATTGAAGGTGGCCGGCTGCTATGCAGGCAGCCCCGCCGATGCTGCGTGGCCTGACATGCTTGCCCGCCTGCGCGACGCCGCACCCGACATTCTCTTTGTCGCCTACGGCCATCCGCGCCAGGACTTCTGGATCGACCAGCACCGCGACGCGCTGCCGGCGGCGGTGGCGATTGGCGTCGGCGGCGCGTTCGATTTTGTGGCAGGGATCAGCCGCCGCGCGCCCCTGTGGATGCAGCGGCTCAACCTGGAGTGGCTGCACCGGCTGGTTACGCAGCCGTGGCGCTGGCGGCGGATGTTGAAGCTGCCTGTTTTTGCCGGATGGGTCTTGTCGCAAAAGAAGGGGAAGCAACAATGATCGACGAGCGTGCATGGTGGAAGGAAGCCGTTGTTTACCAAATTTACCCAAAGAGCTTTTATGACAGCAACGGCGATGGCGTCGGCGACCTGCCCGGCATCATCGCCAAGCTGGACGCGCTCGCTGCATTGGGCGTCAATGTGCTCTGGCTCACGCCCATCTACGCGTCGCCTGAGGTCGACAACGGTTACGACATCAGCGACTATCAGGCAGTCAACCCGAAGTTTGGGACGATGGCCGATTTCGAGCAGTTGCTCAACGCCGCGCACTGCCGCGGGATGCGCGTGATCATGGATCTGGTCGTCAACCACACGTCGGACCAACATGCCTGGTTTATTGAAAGCCGCAAGTCACGCGACAATCCATACCGTGACTACTATATCTGGCGCGATGGCAAAAATGGGCGTGAACCCAACAACTGGGGCGGCCACTTTACACGGTCGGCCTGGAGTTTCGATGCGACCACCGGCCAGTACTACCTGCACATCTTCTCGCCGCAGCAGCCCGATCTGAACTGGGAGAACCCGGCGGTGCGCGCGGAGGTTGGCGCGATCATCGCGTGGTGGCTGGCGAAGGGGATCGGCGGCTTTCGGCTCGACGCCATCAATCTGATTTCTAAAGCGCCAGGTCTGCCGGACAATGCAGGCGCGGGGCGTTATGTCTTTGCCATTGAACACTTCTGCAAAGAACCGCGCTTTCACACTTACCTGCACGAACTCCATCAGGCCGCCTTTTGCGCACCATGACGTGCTCACCGTGGGAGAATGCGCCGATCTCAAGGTGGTTGGCGCGATTGCGATCTCGACTGGGCGCGGCGAATTAAACATGGCCTTTCTCTTCGAGCACACCGACTATTACCACACGGTCGGCAAGGATGCGCAGCAACTCAAAGAAATTCTGACGCGGTGGCAAACCGGACTGCATGGCCGAGGGTGGGCCGGCATTGCCTTCAACAATCACGACCAGCCGCGCGTGGTCTCGTGCTTTGGCGACGATACGCACTATCGCGCGGAATCGGCTAAACTCTTTGCCACGCTGCTGCTGACCCTGGAAGGCACGCCTTTTCTGCTCCAGGGCGAAGAGATCGGAATGACCGATGCCCGATACGCCACTATCGAAGAATATAACGACGTCGGCACGGTCAATATCTATCGCGAACAGGTGGCGAACGGCGCTGACCCGCAGCTTGTTTTTGAAAAGGTCAGGGCCACCTCACGCGACCGCGGCCGCTCACCCTATCAATGGAGCGCGATAGAGAGCGCCGGTTTCACCACTGGCGCGCCGTGGATCGGCGTCAATCCGAACTATTTGACCATCAATCTGGAAGCCGAGCTGTCTGACCCTGCCTCGGTTTTTCATTACTACCGCCAGATGATTGCACTGCGCAAACGCATACCCGCGCTAATCTATGGCGAATTCATCGCCCAAGAAGCGCCCACAACGCTCTATGTATATCAGAGACTTTATCAAGATCAACGCTATCAAATTGTGCTCAATCTAAGCGAACAAAGGGTTGCGTATCCATGTGTGGGAGATCTGCTGATCGGCAACTACGCAGCTACAGACCAGAATCGACTCCAGCCCTACGAGGCCAGAGTTTATCGGCTTGTGTGAAAATTGCTGCGATCAAAAAAGGCCGGGTTTCTTGGAGAAATCCGGCCTTTTATCTTTTGGGTTTGTGTGAACTTGTGTCCGCCTAGCCTTTGACTGCGCCCGCCGTCAAGCCAGCCACAATGCGGCGCTGGAAGATAAAGACGAGCAAAATCAATGGGATGCTGGAGATGATGCCTGCTGCCATGATCTCGCCAAACGGAATCTGCTTCGAGAACTGCGACGGGAAGTTGGCGATGATCACCGGCAGCGTTCGCGAATCTGGCGAGATCGAGGGAAGGTCAGCGCGAAGAGGTATTCATTCCAGGCGCCGATGAAGGCAAGCAGCCCCGTGGTGACCAGCGCCGGCGCGGTCAGCGGCAGCATGATCATGTAGAAGGTCTGGAAAGGCGAGGCGCCGTCCACCTGCGCGGATTGGAAGATCTCGGTCGGCAACTCCTTGAAAAATGCCGTGAGCACCCAGGCCGTGAAGGGCAGCGAAAAGAGTAGATAGGTGACGATCATACTCAGGATCGGGGGGATGCCCAGATTGGTGATGATGGCATAGAGGCCGGTCAACACGGCAATCGCCGGGAACATTGTCATCGCCAGGATGATGTAGAGCGTGCCCGTCTTGCCGCGATAGCGCAGCTTGCCCAGCGCAAAGCCGGCAAAGGCGCCGACGCCCAGCGCTAAAATCGTCACAGTCCCGGCCACGATGGTGCTGTTGACGATGGCGCGCAAGAAGGCCTGATTGGTGAAGACAGCCTCATAGTTGCGCAAATTGAACGCGACTTCCTTGGTCGCCGCGTCGCGCGGCACAAAGGTCGTCGGCATCATGGCCAACTGCGCCTCCGACTTGAACGATGAATTGATCGCCCAGTAGAAGGGAAAGAGCATCCAGACCGCCATGACGACAATCAGCACCCAGAGCAGAATGCGGTTGATGCGTTGTTTCGTTTTACTGTTCATCTGACTTCACCCCCAGGCTGCGCATGTAAATAACCGCAAACATCGACAGAACGACAAAGATCACCACACTGCTGGCTGACGAATAGCCCATTTGCCGGTTCTGTATCAACTGATAGTAGGTGAAACTAGCCATCGAGTAACGAGCTTGACCTAATACGATCTGGAAGAGGTCAAAGACGCGCAGCGCGTCGAGCGTGCGGAAAACCAACGCCACGGCGATCGTTCCCTTCATCAAGGGCAGCGTCAACTGGAAGAACTGGCGAACAGGATTGGCGCCGTCCACATCCGCGGCTTCGTAGATGTCACCGGGGATCAATTGCAAACCGGCCAGGATCAGCAGCGCCATGAAGGGCGTCGTCTTCCAAACATCGATCATGATCATCGACGGCAACTGCCAGGCTGGGTCGGATAAAAATGGAATCTCGCCGTTGCCGAGTCCTAAATACCAGAAAACGGTATTGAAAAAACCCGTACGGTTGGGCTGAAGCATGTAGGCCCACATCTGCGAAGAAACCGCGGTCGGGATCGCCCAGGGAATCAAAATGATAGCGCGCATGAAGCCGCGCCCCTTGAAATTGGCGTTGACAATCAAGGCCACGATCATACCGAGCACTAATTCCAGAAAGACCGTGGCTACGGCAAAGACAATCGTGTCCCACACCGCGCGGATAAAATTCGGGTCGGTCGCGCCCAGCACCAATTGCGTCCCAAACAGGTTGAATTGAGTGACCTGACGAAAGCGCACCGGTTCGCGCGGGAGCACCGCCACCGCGCTCTCATATTGCACAGCGCCTGTATCGGGATCAACCACTGGCTGTCCGGCGTCATCCAATTTTGGCGGCACCGTCTTGATGGTCATGCTCAGCAACTGCTGATAGTTCTCGAGGCCAACAAATTCCACCGGCGCCGAGCTGGCAAACACATTGTTTGTAAAGCTGTTGTAGAACACGGATAACAGCGGATAAATGGCGATCGTCAGCAAGATGATAAACGTTGGCGCCAATAACCAGTACGCCAGCCTCTGTTCTTGCTTGGCCAGATCACTGCTGCCTGTCTTGGCCATATCTGACACTCCTTCTCAACCTGATTTGCTGAGTCTGGCGGCAACCGGCGTAAAGGCGTATGACGTTCTCTCACTTTGCCGGCGCCAGTCGCACTGTGGATGTTTACGGGATCGCTGTGTGATGGCCTATCCCTGACTGGCATCATCTACATAACGCCAGTCAGGGATAGGTCGGGAAGTCATTCTTTGTTACATCTGCACTTCAGTGAGCAGCCACAATCTTTGGAGACGCGGCTGCTCACTGAAGACAGCATCCAAATACTTACGGTGCGCCGACCTCAAAACCAAGCAGGTCTTGCAGATCGAGCTCGATGTTGGCGGCTGCATCTGCACCATTCTGCTTGCCGGTCAGGACGTCCGACACATTCGAGAAGAAGATGTTGGACACCTCATTGTATTGCGGCGCTGTAGCCGTAGAGGGGCGAGCGACTGCCTCCTCCACGACAGGCACCATTCGCGGCAGGAATGGCCACGCCGTGACCAATTCTTCGTCCTGGTACAGGCTCGCCTTGGTGGGGATCAACGACACGTTCATAGCACGTGCCTTCTGCGATTCCGTTCCTGCCAGCCACAGAGCGAACTTGGCTGCTGCTTCTGGATTCTTGCTATACTTGGAGATGCCGAGTTGCCAACCACCCAGGGTTGCTGCACTCAAACCTGCTTCGGCGCCAGGCAGCGGCGCTGCGTCAAACTTACCAGCAACAGCACTATCTTCCGCAGCGCTCAGGCTGAACGCATAGGGCCAGTTACGCATGAACGCAGCGTTGCCACCGTGCCACACGGCGCGAGATTCCTCTTCCTTGAAACTTGTCACACCTGGAGGGCTGATCTTGCCAATCCAACTGTAGGCGCGATCGAGCGAGTTTAGAGCAGCGTCATTATTAATCGTGATGACCTTGTCAGGACTGACAATGGTACCGCCGTCGGAAGAGTAGACCCATTCCAACGCGTTACAAGTCAAACCTTCATAGGCCAAACCCTGCCACACAAACCCCCAGAAGTCCTGGTTGCCTTCGGCGCGCTCGCCATCCTGAATGGTCTGCGCCATCTCTTCCAACTCGTCCCAAGTCGTCGGCGGACCGCTGAAACCATACTTCTCCAAAAGGTCGGTGCGATAGTACATCAGGCCGGCATCAGTGAAGAATGGTAGGCCAACCAAACGACCATCGACTGTGTTGTTAGTCACGATAGCAGGGAAGTCGTCTGCCACTGCGTCAGCACCGCCATATTCGTTGAAGTCGACCAGGTGCTCAGCCAGATCGCCAGGCCAGATCACGTCGATCTCCATAACGTCGATGTCGGACGACTGCGCCTGGAAAGTCTGAAGGTACAAGCCAAAGCGGTCGGTCGCTGAATTCGGGCCCTCAATAATATTAACCTGGATATCGGGATTGGCAGCGTTCCATTCCGCAACCTGCTGCTTGGTGAAGTCCAGGCCTGCGCCCGGGCCACCGCTGATGAAGGTCAAGTTGACCACGCCTTCGGTTGCCGGTGCAGCCGCCTCGGCCGGCGCCTCCGTGGCAGCAGGCTCCGCCGGTGCAGCCGCCTCGGCCGGCGCTTCCGTGGCAGCAGGTTCAGCTGGCGCAGCCGGCGCCTCGGTGGCCGGGGCGCCGCCGCCACAGGCAGACAGCACCATAGCCATGATGACGAGCAGGCCAAGCACGGCCAAATATCGTCGCTTCATAGGGACATTCTCCTTTTGATAGTAGATAGATCCAACAGACACTTCTATTGTTAACCCGGAAAGCCCGGAGATTAACCTGTTTCTGAAAGGTAGTCTTTAACGCAAAGGTGCAGAGAAGCAAAAGCGCAAAGGTATTTTCATTCCTTTCACGTATTACGCATCACTCATGCTGTATCGCGTTCCAATATTTGCAACGGCAGTCGCATACGCCGGTTCGACCGCGCCGGGTCAGACAACATCGACAGTAACATCTCGACGGCCAGCCTGCCCGATTCCTCCAATGACTGTGACACCGTAGACAAGCCGATATATTCGGCAAAGTCGGCGTCGTCAAAGCCCAGCACCGCAATGTCACCGGGCACCGATAACCCCAGTTCGCGCGCAGCCTTGAGCACGCCCAAGGCCAACGTGTCGTTGCCCGCAAAAATCGCCGTCGGATGCGCCGGCTGTTGCAGCAGATCGACCGCCTGCAGCCGTGCTTCTTCATGGGTCGATGTGCGCGGGGCAAAGCCTGGCAGCACCGGCGCAAGGCCGTGTCTTTCCAGTGCGGCGGTGAAGCCTCGGTAGCGCAACTCACTGGTGCCGATGGCATAGCCAGGAAGCTGACGGTCGCCGCCGACAAAACCGATCCGAACGTGTCCCTTTGCCACCAGATATTCGGCAGCCATCTCACCGCCCGCTACATTGTCGATCTCGACCGCGGCCAACTTGGGATGCGCGCCCTCGATCAGGACAGTCGGCAGCCGATGCTGGACCAGCCGCATCGCCTCCTGATCGTCCAATTTCAACGAGATGATCAGCAACCCATCCAGCCGCCGCGTGATCGGCAGTGTATGCAAATAGCTGCGCGCATGTTCGGGCGTATCAACATTGTAGACGACCAGCTCAAATCCCGTATCACGCAGCGCACTCGCCACCCCGCGCAGACGCTGCGTAAAGGATGGATAATGCATGAAAAAGGGCGCCAGCACGCCGATCTGTCGGTGAATCCGCCGCGCACGCGCCGTGGCTTCAGCCTTTGGAATAAAACTAAGCTCGTCAATCGCTTCCTGAATTCGCTGAAGCGTGGTGGTATTGACTGTCTGGGGCGCATTGATCGCGCGGGAGACAGTTGCAATACTCACACCTGCGCGTGAGGCAACGTCATAGATCGTCGAAGTCATTGAACAACTTTTATGGAATCAAAATGCTTGGGTAGCTCTGGGATGCAGCATTCTACACACTGCGCTGTAAGAGCTTTCATGAAAGCACTTACAATAGGTAGCCTAGCACACTTTCGGGGGTATGTCAACCCCTCGGCAACCAAAACTTTGGAAGAGATTGCACCGAAAGGAGATTAATAAGGAAGCAGACGATGCGCTCGGCGCATCAGGATGGAGACTTACTCTGGCAGCATTCGGCTGGCGCTGCGCTCCACCTTGACCCCTTGCCGTCGCAAGCGCTGCTCTACTTCGTCGGCATCCGGTGCATCTGCAATGAGGACGTGGTCAGCTTGACCCGCGGCCGCCAGGTCGCTGCCGATCTGCGGCTGCCGAGTGGAGGCAAATTGCAGCAGCGCGATACATTGCTCCAGCGTCGCCGGCGGTGTGGAGACATAGAGGTAGGTTGTTGCGTGAGAAGGCTGGCTGTCCTGTCCAGTCAACCTGGCCGGCGCGCGCGCCTCAACACGATTAGCGCCAATGGGCTCCTGCTTGCGACGGAAGCTGACGCGCACCGCCTCTAATCCGCTCAGATCGACCGCGGCCCAGATGCCCAGACCGTCCGGCTCGACCCGATACGCGCCGGGGCCTAACGGTTTGAACTCGACGTTGTACACGCCTTGCTCCGCCCGCGCGCGCGTGGAGAGCGTATACTCTTCCTCCTCGCCTTTGTAGACGCGCACCGGATGGTTGGCCATGCCTTCAATCTCGACATGAAGGGCGCTGAAGCCAGGCATCGAACCCGCCTGCGTCACGGTAGACTCCCAGACGCTGATCAGCGGCGCAAAGGTAATCGTCCATCCGTTCAAGCCGTCAACTTCGAGATTGGTCTGCGCAAACCCACCTTCGACAAAGAGCGAATAGACGCCGGCGCTCAGTTCGGCAAAAACGACCTGCCCGGCGCCATCCACGTCTTCGCGGCGCTCGTTGCCCACCGCATCGACGAGGCGCGCGGTGCGTCCTGCACCGTCCGGCAGCGTCGCGGCGATGACGCTTGCACCGCGGCCGCCCTGCTGCTGCACAGCAGAAGCGCGCACAATGTCGGGCAGCGCCAGATCGACCGTGACGCGACTTTTCCCATCGAGGGCAATATCCGACGCGCTGGCCGTCTCCTCAAAGCCGACGACCTGCACGGTGTACAGCCCGGCGCCTAGCTCCTCAAATTGATACTCCCCTGTGGCGGCAACAAACTGCTCGCGGCGGTCAGCGCGGTCGTCGAGCAGGGCGATCCGCAGCGGTTGCCCCGCACGCGTCCCGTGCACCTTGCCGGCGACCACTGAAGTAGCAACCGGCGCTGGCGTTTCCAGCACACCGTAGACAAACTCAACGCGTGGTATCGACCGCTTATCGATATGCACGCGCGCTTCGAGCTGCGTCGTGCGACCATCTTCCTCCGGCGCGTTGTCCACCGTCACGATATAGTGACCTTCGTCCAGCCCGCCGATCAGACAGGCGGCCGCGCCATATTCCGGCGCCGACCCGGTTTCCACGATGTCGCTTGCGCCGTCAGCGCCGTGCACCTGGACCGGCAACTTCTTATACCCTGGCGTCGAAACGGCCACCGCGCCGATGCCCGGCGTCGCCGCGGCCACGCTCACAGTGTAGCCCCAGCCCGCCTGCATCAAATCGGCCGTGACCTTGTTGCGGCCATCCAGCAGCACACGTTCGACCACGCTGCCGCTGGGGTGGACGCGCAAGCTGAATTCGCCTGGCGGGAGATCGACGAAGCGATAGCTGCCATCCTCGCGCGCCAGGGTGACCCACTCCTCACCGCTGCTGGTTTGCACCAGCATGACGACCGCACCGGCGCCGCCCGCCACATGGCCTTCGATGGCGCTGCGTCCCACCATCTCCACCGGCGCGGGCAAGGTCAGACGCACGACGACTTCGCGTTGGTCGCGATGCAAGGAGATCTCTTCGCGGTAATCTGCTTCGGGCATGCGCAGCACATAGTCGCCATCGGCAAGATCCGGGAATTCAAAAATGCCGGTGTTGTCCAATGTACAATGCGCCACTTCGATGCCGTCGCGTTCCAGCAGCAGCGCGCGCCTTGCGCCCAGATTGGCAATGCTCCCCCGCAGCAGGATGCGCGCCGGGGTCTCGCTGTGCGTGTGGGAGCGTTTTGGCTCGGACTGCAAGGCGCGCACGACGGGGAGCGAGCCACCGGGCCAGCGGTCGCTGTACCAGGCTTGCCCTTCCCACCACGCGCTCGTGCTGCCCAGCCGCTCGTTGCCCAGCAGCCAGAACGCGCTGCAAAAATAGTAATCCGGCGCGTGCTTGAAGCGTTGGCTCGTCCCCATCATGATGCGACAGGCTTCCAGCGTTTGCGCCATGTGGAGGTCGGGCGTCGTGGCCGGATAGCGCGGGTCGCTGTCTTCGCCCACGATATAGCCGCATTCGGTGGAGAGGATGGGGAGGCTGTGGCCAAGATGTTTGCGGTTGAGCGCGTCGCGCTGTTCATAGGCCAGCCAACATGCGTGGTCGTCAGCGATGGTGGCGCCAGGATTGCGCCGGTCGTAGCGCAGCCGGTTGACTTCAGCCAGGCTACGCCCGCGCCAGGCGTCAGATTGCCAGGATTCACCCGCCACCGCACGGTAGAAGCGGTCGGTGAACGCGCCGCCCTCCTGGTTGCCGATGTCGTAGGGATAGTCCAACGGGCGATTTTGCGAGTAGTTATGCACTGCCTGCCAGACCGGGCCGTCAAACAAGTCGCGGCGCCCCGCGGCGACGATGCGGCCGACCAGATCCCAGCGGCTGCCGTTGGACAGCGCCGGAATTGCCGGCATCCCGCCGCGCTCCAAGATCACTTCAAGCGCCGCGATCGTGTTTTCGATAGTGATGTCCAGCCCGTTGACCGGGACGCGCCCGCCTTTCCATTCAGCGTCGACATCCGGCTCGTTGTTGAACTCGAAGTAGCGCACGCCGGCGCGGATCAACGCGTCGAGATGCACCAGTTCTTTGACGCCTAGGCGGCCAGGGTTGGGCGCGGGTCGATACAGCCGCACGATCGGCATGAAGCCTTCCGCCAGCAAGAGCTCGCAGAAGTCAAGGGCGCCGTCATGATTGAAGACCTTGACCCATTTGACGCCCATCGCTTTGAGTTCAGGCATCCAATATTCACGGATTTTTGCCATGCCCACTGCGGCAGCATAGCCTACACTCCAATGAATACCAATGCCTGTATCGTTTGCCGGTCGCGGATAATCGTTGAGTTCCATCAGGGATAGTCAATTGCGCTGGAAGAAAGACGGTTGGCGTAAGCTTGTAGCACCGCGCCCATTATAGCGCACTGTCAAGCTGCAAGGAAACCAGCGCGAGCGGGGACGCCGACAGTAGACAGTAGGTCGGGCTACCAGCCCGACGTAGCTTCTGCGGGTTGATGCTACCCGGAGCGTTGGCGCAATACCGTCGGGCTGGTAGCCCGACCTACGGGGGCGGCTACTAACATTCGCTGGTAGAGAATGATCGTCTGACCCATTCCCGGAATGTGGACGTATAGGTTTGCCCGCTGGCGCAAGATGGGGTATCGTACCGGCTTATTGGCGTATAGGCATATACCTGACAACTCGTGGAAGATGCTATGGAATTAGTACAAAATGTAGTCAATCGTGTGACCGAGAATGTGCGACAAGTTATCGTCGGCAAGGACGAGGAAGTGCGGCTCACCCTGTTGGCGATGTTGTGCGAAGGCCACTTGCTGATCGAGGATGTGCCGGGGGTCGGCAAGACGATGCTCGCGCGTGCACTGGCGTTAAGTGTGGGTTGCTCCTTCCGCCGCATCCAATTTACGCCCGACATGCTGCCGACCGATGTCACCGGCGTCAACATCTACAACCAGAAGACGCAGGAATTCGAGTTCCGTTCCGGCCCGGTCTTTGCCCAGATCGTGCTGACCGATGAAATCAACCGCGCGACGCCCAAGACGCAATCCGCACTGCTCGAAGCGATGGAAGAACGCCAGGTGACGGTGGATGGCGAGACCTACCCGACGCCCAAGCCCTTCCTGGTGCTGGCGACGCAGAACCCAATCGAGTATGAAGGCACCTTCCCGCTGCCCGAAGCGCAGGTGGATCGCTTCATGATGCGCATCCATCTTGGCTATCCGAGCAAACAAAACGAAATCGACATCTTGAATCGCCAGAGCGATCATCACCCGATCCACGACGTGCGCCAGGTGCTGACCGCCGACGAATTGGTCGCCGCGCAGCGGGCGATCCGCACGGTTTATGTCGATGACCTGGTCAAGAGTTATATCGTCGATCTGGTGACGACGACGCGCGACCATCCCGACGTCTATCTGGGCGCCAGCCCGCGCGGCAGCCTTGCGCTCTATCACACCTCCCGCGCGTGGGCGGCCATGAACAGCCGCGATTACGTGCTGCCCGACGATGTCAAGCGTCTGGCTGAAGCGACCCTGGCGCACCGGCTGATCGTCAACCCCTCAGCGCGTATCAAGAATGTGACGGCGCGGCAGGTGATCGAAGATGCACTGCAACACACGGCTGTTCCCGGCGCGCGTGCGCGGGCGCGCTAGAAATCTCCCATCTCTACGCTCAGAACTGGAGCGTAGAGATTGGAGATTGGAAATTCCTCCTTCATGAACTCCCGTCTGCTCTTCCTGCTGGTTGGCGTCATCGCAGCCTGGGTCGTCGCGCTGAACACCGGTCGCGAGTTGGCCTTCAGCCTCGCCTATCTCCTCTCTGGAATCATCGTGTTGAGCTACTTCTGGGCGTGGAACAGCGTGCGCGGGGTGACAGCGCGGCGACGCACCAAATCGCGGCGCAGCCAGGTGGGACAATATGTCGAAGAACAGTTCGAGGTCACCAACCGCAGCTTCTGGCCCAAGCTGTGGCTGGAAATCGACGATCTCTCAACGTTGCCCTGGCACAGCGCCGGCCGTGTCGTGAGCGCGGTGCGACGCAACGGGACACAACGCTGGCTGGTCAAAACGCTCTGCATCCAGCGCGGTCGCTTCCGGCTGGGGCCGGTGACTTTGCGCAGCGGCGATCCCCTGGGCATTTTCCGCCGCGAGCGCCCCCTCTCCGGCACGGGATACGTCATCGTCTATCCGCCTACGGTGGAGCTGACTTCGTTCGAGCCTTCGGTTTCTGAATTGTCCGGCGGCGAGGCGCGCCACCGCCGCACCTACCAGGTGACGTCGAGCGTAGCCGGCGTGCGCGAGTATGTGAACGGTGACGGCTTCAACCGCATCCACTGGCCCACCACGGCGCGGCTCAATCGGCTGATGGTCAAGGAGTTTGAGCTCGATCCCACCGCGGACGTGTGGATTTACCTCGACCTGTGCAGCAGCGCCGCAGCCGCCTTGTCCTGGACGCCGCCGCCGCCAGAGTCGCCGCTGTTCAGCGGGCGTTTGCGCACGCAGCGCTCTCTGGAGCTGCCGCCGGCCACCACCGAGTACGGCGTGACGATTGCCGCCAGCCTGGCGCGCTATTTTATTTTGCGCAACCGTGCGGTCGGCATGAACAGCCGCGGCCGCACGCGCGAGTTTGTGCAGTCCGACCGCGGCGAACGCCAACTCCACAAATTTTTCGAGGCGCTGGCGGTGGTCGAGGCGGCCGGCGAGCTGCCTTTTGCCGATCTGGTGGCGACCGACGGCATCCGGCTCAATCGCAACGACACGCTGCTCGCCATCACGCCCGACGCCGACCCCGGCTGGGTGGCGGCGCTGCAAATGCTCCAGCGCCGCGGGGTCAACAGCGTAGCGATCCTGATCGATGCCACCACCTTTGGCTCGCAGCGCAATTACGACCGCGTGCAAGGCGAGTTACTGGCCTCCGGCATTTCACTCTATCGCATCCGCCGCGACGACGATTTGGGAGCCGCCCTGGCCGCGCCATTGCATGTCGACAACGCGCGCTGACAACGAGGAGACCATCGACGTGACGCCCTCCAGCAAAAGCATTGCGCTCCCTCCAACCGCGCCGGATCCCACTGTACCGGCTCCAGTCAAATTTGGCCTGATCGACCTGGCGTTGCTTGCCATGACGATGATCTGGGGTGTGAACGCCGTGGTCGTCAAGGCGATCTACGTGCAGATTCCGCCGCTGGTCTTTATGTCGGTGCGCTTTGTGATCGCAGGTTCGTTGTTGTTGGCCATTCTTTGGGGCACAGAGCGCAGCATGCACATTGACCGCAAGGATTGGCTGCTGTTGATCGCCGCGGGCATGGTCGGCACAGGCTTGTATCAACCGCTTTTTTTATCCGGTCTGGCGATGACCACGGCCTCGAACACCGCGCTGCTGATCGCAACCTCCCCGGCGTTTGTGGCGCTGCTCAACCGGCTGACAGGGCGCGAAGTTCTGTCGCCGCGCGGGTGGATCGGGATTGCGCTCACCCTGGCCGGCGTGCTGCTGATCATCGAGGGCGGCGCGGGCTTTTCGCTGGCCTCACAGTCGCTGCTGGGCGATGTCATGATCCTGCTCGGCTCGTTTTTGTGGGCGTCCTACGCAGTGTTGGCCGCGCCGCTGATGGCGCGCTACTCGCCGCTGCGCGTGACCGCACTCACGACGTCGATCGGGGCCGCGCCGCTGATTCTGCTCGGTCTGCCCGCGGTGGCAGCGCACGATTGGCATCAAGTCACGATAGGCGGCTGGAGCGCGCTCTTCTATTCAGCGGTGTTTGCCATCGTCATCGGCTATATCATCTGGAACAACGGCGTCAAAAAGATCGGCGGGGCGCGCACCGCGCTTTACAACAACCTGATCCCGGTGATCGGCGCCATCAGCGCCGCGCTCATCCTGGGGGAGGCGCTGACGCCGCTCAAGATCGGCGGCGCGGCGGTCATCTTCGCCGGCCTGCACCTGGCGCGCACGGCCAGGGTGCGGGTTTGAAATTTATTCACGCTTCAAGCATAAAAAATAAACCACAGATTTGGCGGATTAGACGGATCAGCACGGATAAAACCAAAAATCCTTGGAAAAATCCGCCAAATCCGTTTAATCCGTGGTCTATGTTTGCCGTTTAGATCTTCGCCTGGGCAAGCGCCTGCGATTGGACGTCGAATAACTGGCGGATGCCGTGTTCGGCCAGGAGCAACATGGCGTTGAGCGCGCCGCGGCTGAACGGCTCGCCCTCGGCCGTGCCCTGAATTTCGACAAAGCGGCCATCCGACGTCATCACGACATTCATATCCACGTCAGCTTTCTGATCCATGGAGTAGTTGAGGTCGAGCACCGCTCTGCCGTTGACGACGCCGACGCTCACCGCGGCCACGGCTTGCGACAACACGCCCGGCGCCACCACCTTGCGCTTCTCCAAACGCTTGACCGCCAGCGCCAGCGCCACGTAGCCGCCCGTGATCGAGGCCGTGCGCGTGCCGCCATCCGCCTGGATCACATCGCAGTCTACTACGATCTGGCGATCTCCCAGCTTGCCCAGGTCGACCGCAGAGCGCAGGCTGCGCGCGATCAATCGCTGAATTTCCTGGGTGCGTCCCTTGGGATATTGGATTTCACGCTGGTTGCGCTGTTCGGTGGCGCGCGGGAGCATGGCGTACTCCGCGGTCACCCAGCCCTGCTTCTGGCGCGAATTTTGCAGCCAGCGCGGCAGCGTCTCCTCGACCGTAGCGTTACACAACACGCGCGTATTGCCCATGCTGATCAATACCGAACCTTCGGGGTAGACGACATAGTCCAGATCCAACTTAACGGGACGAAGTTGGTCCAGTTCTCGGGTGGCAGACATGGGAGCATCCTTTCTGGGTGCGGCCGACGAGTTCCACAGGGCAAGCAGCAAGAGACGGAGGTCACATCGATTCCGCTACACTTGCGTAAACGCGTGGAATTGAGGCTGAAACGAAACGACCCTTCCGGGAAGGAAGGGCCGCTGTGTGGACCTTAAGGGACTTGAACCCTTGACCTCTACAATGCCATTGTAGCGCTCTCCCAACTGAGCTAAAGGCCCGTACCACATTTGCTATTATAAGGTTCCGACGGCATCTGTCAAAATCCAGGCAGGTTTGCCAGAGTCTTGAGATTCCATCGTGTGGACCAGAGGGGACTTGAACCCCTGACCTCTACAGTGCGATTGTAGCGCTCTCCCAACTGAGCTACTGGCCCGGAAGGTCAACAACGGTAGGAGTATAGCAGAGGCAACAGGCATGGTCAAATTTATCGGGGCGTCAGGGGGTTACAACACTACTCCATGCTGCGATCAAACGTTATTGCGCTCATCCTTACGCGCCACATAGGCTTCCCACCCGCCCAGATAGCGCACCAACCGTCCTGCCTGCATCTCCCACACCTGGTCGGCAAAGCGCTCGATAAAGCGCCGGTCGTGTGAGATGGCGACGATGGCTCCGCGGAAGTCGAGCAGCGCGGCCTCGAACTCCTCCAGCACGTCGAGGCTGATGTGGTTGGTCGGCTCATCGAGCAGCAGCACATTGGCGCGCGCGGCCATGAGCAAGGCAAGCTGGAGCTTGCGCTGCTGCCCGATGCTGAGGCTGGCGACCGGTTTGAGCAAGTCCGGGAAGGGGAAGAGGTGGTAGCTCATCAACTCAGCCTTGAGTTCCTCCCAGTCGCCGACGCGGCCTGTCGTGTACGCTTCGTAGAGCGTGCCGTCCGCGGGCAGCGACTCCTGCTCCTGGTCGAGATAGCCGACGACCGTGCTCGTCGCCGCGGTCACAGCGCCGGCGTCGGGCTTGAGGCGACCCGCCAGCACCTTGAGCAGCGTACTCTTGCCCGCGCCATTAGGCCCGACGATCACGATGCGATCCTGGGCGCCCAACGCCACGGTCACGTCGTCCAGCACATGGCGGCCCGCGTAGGCAACGGTCACTTGCGACACGGCCAGCGGCGTCCTGTTGACCAGCCGCGCCGGGTCGAACTCCGGGTTGATGTGCAGCGGCGCCGGCGGTTTGGGGATGGGGTCAGCTTCAAGGCGGCGCAGACGCTCCTCCGCCGCGCGCAGGTTGCGGCCGATCGTCGCCTCGACGCGCCCGCCTTTGTAGCTGTAAGCCAATTTGTCGCCGTCGCCGGGCCGGTTGTGGCCGACCTGCCGCGCCTTGCTCTGGACAAAGCGACGCAGTTCGCGGATTTCCTCCTGCTGCGCGGTGTATTCCTCGACCCAACGTGTGCGCGTCAGCGCCTTTTCCTGGGCAAAGAAATCATAGTTGCCGGCGTAGAAACGCGCCTCGCGCGTGAGTTCGTCGATCTCGACAATCGCCTGTACGGTGCGGTTGAGAAACGTACGGTCGTGTGAGACCACCAGCAGCGCGCCGCCGAAGTCTTGCAAGAAGCCTTCCAGCCACGCCAGCGCGGTAAAGTCGAGGTGATTGGTCGGCTCGTCCAGCAGCAGCAGATCGGGCGTCTGGAGCAGCAACGCGGCCAGCCCGACGCGCGCCTTCTCGCCGCCGGAGAGCGAGGCCAGCGGGCGGTCGCGCGCAAGGTCGCCGACGCCGAGGCCGGCCAGCACGCCTGCCGTGCGGTGTGGCAGATCGTAGCCGCCCAGCCGGTCGAACTCGGCGCCAAGATGGCCGTATTCAACCAGCGCCTGGTCGAGCGCCTCTGTCTGGGTGGCAGGATCCGCCATGATAATTTCCAAGTCACGCAGCCGCGCCTCAACCGCCCGGACGCGCGCCTGTGACTGCGCGATCAGTTCGTCCAGCGTCAGCGTCTCACCGGCCGCGAGCACCTGCGGCAGATAGCCGATCTGAAGACCTTCAGCCAATTCAACGATGCCCGCGTCCGGTTCCACTGCGCCGACGATAATCTTGATCAACGTGGATTTGCCCACGCCGTTGGCGCCGACCAGCCCCCATTTGTTGCTCGTCTGCATTGTCAGGGAGACATTGGTGAGCACCTGGTTGTCGCCGTACGCTTTGGAGAGATGCGCGATAGTGAATAACATAAGCGAAATACACAAGCTCCTACTGATCGCTAAAGTGATTCCACTTTGAAAGTAGCAGTTTCAGCGCTTCGCACCAATAGACTGTCAAACGCCGAAGTCTGGATAGAGCGACAGCAAGTGAACGCAGATACTCGCAGATAAAATCGGATAAGCGCAGATAAGAGCAAAGCATCTGCGTCTATCTGAGGCTATCAGTGTCTATCTGTGTTCTCTTCTACTGTGCTGAACCAAGAAACTTTGGTTGAGCGCAGTAGTCTTAGCATTTGTCACAAACACCTGAGTTCAAAGTTACATAACTTTAGATTATAAATTCATGCTGGTCTGCAATCTTCCAGGAAGCTTCGAAGCTTCCTGGAAGATTGCAGCATAAGTGTTTAACCTAGAGATCAGTTTTCATCCGGAAATCATCCGGTTTTGTCCGTCGAATCCGTCGAATCCGTGGTCCATGGAAACCAGGCTGAACCGTTACCATTCCTCTGCGTTTTCTCTGCATCTCCGCGCCTCCGCGTCAAAGCAGTTGTGCCTTCAGCTAGCTTCCAAATACTGCTCCGCAAAAGCGACCAGCGCATCCTCGAAGACGCTCATGGGCGGGCGCGTCAGCCCGGCCCCGACCTGACCGACGCCCGCTTCCTTGTGCGCAATGCCGGTGTTGATGCGCGGGGTGACGCCCAATTCCACCACCTTGCGGATGTCCACGCCAGTCGGCGTCCCGCGGAAGCCCAGCGCGGGAACCGTAAACGCGGTGTGTTCGGCCACCGTGATCTCGTACATCTCCAGCGTAGCGTGCATGGCGTCCTGCGGCGCACCGCTGATGAAGGTGACGATAGCGGGCGCGGCCGCCATCGCAAACGCGCCGATGTCGCGGTTGGCGTCGGCAGCCGTGAAACCGGGAAAATAGAGACCGTCGGGCGTGCCGGCCGGGCCAGTAAACCAGCGGTCGCCGAGTCCGGAAACGCGGATGCCCAACTCCGTGCCGTTGCGCGCCATTGTCGTCATAATCGTGCTGCCCGCGACGCCATGCCCGGCGTCGGCCATCGCCTTGCACGCGGCCATGACCGGGTTCAGCACACTGAGCGCATTGTCGCCCAGGAGCTTGAGCACACTAGCCGCCGTCTCCGCGTCCGGGGCCACGCGCACGACCAGTGGCGCCAGCTTCGTCGTGAAGAGAAGCGAGCCGGCCTTGTTGCGGTTGTGTCCCTCGTCACCCATGTGCAGCGACTCGGCGAGCAGGGCGCGGATGTCGATGCCTTCTTCACTCAGCGCCAGCGCCGGCCAGCACCAGCCCCATCACTTCATTCATCCAGCGCAGTTTGGCGAGCACCTCTTCGCTGTGCGCGCCATAGCGCAACACTTTGCCGTAACCCTCGTTGAGGGTGGAAAAGGCGCGGTTGCCGTGCGTGACATTTTCCACCACATAGACCACCATCGACGGTGAAATGACGCCCGCCATCGGCCGACCGCGCGGTGATGGTGGCAGGGGTCGAAAGCCACCACGCCGGACGCCAACAACGCTTCGGCTTCGTCGGCATGGCGCGCCCATCCTTCAAAGATGCAGGCGCCGAGCAACGCCCCGCGCAGCGGGCCTGACGCCTGCGCCCACGTAATCGGTGGGCCGGCGTGGAGCAACCGACGACCTTCCATGCCAGGAATCACATCGGCGGCGCGTGCAACGGTGCGCAACAGCGGCCGGGCGGACATCATGCGTTCGACGGCGGTCTGATTGGCGCGTTCTATATCAATCATGCTGAGGTTCCTTCAAATTGATCACGACAATATTTTGAGAAGCGACATGTTCGCCCCTCGCCCCTCGCCCCTCGCCCCTCGCCCCTCGCCCCTCGCCCCTCGCCCCTCGCCCCTCGCCCCTCGCCCCTGCCGATTATCAACGAAACACAACAATCAGGCAACCGCCGATCACCACTTTTGAGGAAGCTGTGGTACATTGGTGCGTCGTATGGCAAAAGTGTCCACATCGGCGTTTTATACGGTCTTGCTGATTGCGGCATCCGCCTTGATCTGGCTGGCCTGGCAGGTCTATCCCGCTAACCCGCTACCCAAATTGGCTTGCCAGCCAACCTGCACTCAGGTAGATCTGAGCGGCCGTGACCTGGCGCACGCCGATTTGAACCGCGTCAACTTATCGTTGGCGAATTTCGGGGGCGCACCTGCGTGAGGCCAACCTGCAGCGCGCGGATCTATCCAATGCCTTGCTCGACCGTGCTGATTTGCGGTATGCGCGTCTGGCGGGCGCGGTGTTGCGCAGCGTTAATCTGCGTGAGGCGGATCTGCGCGACGCCGATCTGACGGGTGCAGATATTCGCGCCGCCAATCTGAGCGGCGCCCAGTTGGAGCGGGCCATTTTGGTGGATGCGTCGTTGGTCGATGCGGACCTGAGAGATGCAATTTTGCGCCGCGCCGATCTGACCGGGGCCGATCTGCGCGGCGCCGTGCTGCGCAATGCCGATCTGCGCGAGGCGACCTTGACCGGCGCCGACCTGACCGGCGCCGATCTGATGGACGCCCGCTTGCCCCATGGCTTTTTTGCACCGCCTTTCGAGAGTACGGGATCCTGAATGTCGAATTTCCTCCACCAGGTGACAACCACTGCCGCGCAAATGCCGTCGATCTCGCTGGACGAGATCAAGGCGCTCGCCCTGCTGGATCGCCTTGATGTAAAGTTCATCTTGCACGACAGCCAGCTCGCGCAGATCATGGAGCGGGTGAGCGGCAATTATCGCGTGCTGGAAATCAACGGAGTGCGTCCTGGGCGGTACTATACAACCTATTTCGACACGCCGGACTTTGCGATGTATCGATCACACCACAACGGTTTACGCGTGCGCCACAAAGTCCGCTGGCGTTGGTATATCGACAGCGAAATGATCTTCCTGGAAGTCAAAGAGAAGACTAATCGCGAGCGGACAGTCAAGACGCGCACGGTGTTGTCTGAACCAGTCTGGCATTTTCAAGCGTTGGATACAGCCTGGATGCCGCCTAGCTTGAACGTCGATACCCCTTCCTTGCAGCCCGTGGTTTGGAATCGCTTTCAACGTATGACGCTAGCCGATTTTGAACGCCAGGAACGCATCACGATCGATCTGGCCCTTGAAATTGGCAAAGACGGGCGGTCGGTCCCTATGCCTGGCCTGTCGATCATTGAGATCAAACAGCGGAAATTCTCACTCAATTCACCCATGGCGCGCGAACTGCACCGTCTTCAGCTCCACCCCACCCACGTCAGTAAATACTGCATCTCGATGGCGATGTTCTATCCAGAGCTGAAACACAACCGGTTCAAACCGATCCTGCGCCGGCTCAAAGCGATTTATGAAAGATAAGCGACCATGAATCTGCTGACAGAAGTTCTACCCGGATTTGCACTGACGTTGGCGACCGGCATTATCGTCTTTGGGCTGGGCTATGCGGCTTCGCGACGCAGCCGCCCCGAATATATCTTCACCTTTTCCACCTTCAGCATCATGGCCTATCTCATCACCAGCCTGTTGCGTGATGTGCAGTTGACGCTTGGCTTTAGCTTTGGCTTGCTGGCTGTCTTTACGATCATGCGCTTCCGGTCGATCAACATCCCGGTGCGCGAGATGACCTACCTCTATCTGGCGATTATGCTGCCCTTTGCCAACGCTCTCTTCGTCGCGACACGCGTCCCATTTACGGACGTGCTGGTCATTAACGGCGTGCTGGCGCTCTTTGTGGTCGTGCTCGACCGGGGGTTGCTGATGCGGTACGGCTCCTCCCAGATCGTTCACTATGAAAAAGTGGACCTGATTCAGGCCAACAACGAACGCGCCCTGCTTGACGATCTCAGCAATCGCACCGGGCGCCATGTCCGGCGCTATGTCGTCGAAGAGATCGACTTTCTGCGCGACACCGCCACGTTGACCGTCTATTTTGATGAGAAAGGCATCCGTCTACAAAACCTATGAACACCTTGTTGCGAAATGTACTTACTCTTCTTGCGGTGCTCGGCGGCCTGGGTGCAATGCTCTTGCTGACAATGCCTGCGATTGGTCGTCCCACAGGCGAACCTGTAGCAGCGCTGCAAGACCAGCCAGCCATTGTGATCAATGAGATTCTCGCGCACACCGACGCGCCAAGCGTTGATGCTGTGGAGCTGTACAATACCGGCGACGCCGCCGTCGATCTCTCCGGCTGGTGGATGACCGACGACGATGCGCGTCCGCAGAGCGAATGGGTGCGGATTCCCGATGGCGTCAGCATCAGCGTGGAAGGCTATTACGTGATCGCCAACACCAAAGGCGACTGGGCGTTTGGCTTGAGTGAGGCCGGCGATCCGGTGTACATTTTCCGGCCCAACCCACAGGGCGGCGCGCCGCTGTTGGTTGAAGCCACGCGCTTTGGCGCCTCTCCTAACAACGTCTCCTTTATCCGCTATCTCGACGCCCTGGGCAGGGCGCGCTTTCCCATGCAGGAAGGCCCGCCAACGCTGGGCTTGTCCAACTGCGGCGTGCGCATCAGCGCGATTCAACTGGAAGAACTGATGGTCGATCCGCGGTCGGGCGACAGCGAATATGTCGTCATCGCCAACGTCGGCAGTACGCCCGCGCAACTGTACGACCCAAACCACCCGCTCAATCCATGGAAACTCATCGGGCAGAAAAGCACGGGGAAAGACACCGACATGTTCGTCTTTCCGGCGGCGATGACCCTCGCGCCGGGCGAGCGCATTATCCTGAGCGCGACCAGCCCCGACTTGTTTCGCCAGGAGCAGAAGATCCCGGCGTCCGTGCGCATCTTTGGCCCTCTGAACAGTGGGCTGAGCAGCACCGGTGAACGCGTGGCGCTGGCCGCGCCGCTGGAGCCAGAGCTGGATGCGAAAATCAACTATGCCTTTGTCGATGAAGTCGAATACAGCAACCAGGCGCCGTGGCCGTCGGTGGCGGAGAATGGCAAAGCATTGGCGCGCGTGGACGCTACGCAGTATGCCAACGATGTCGCCAATTGGCGCGCAGCCCCGCCGCTGCAGACGATCAATCGCGCTGCCCACGCGCTGCGCAGCCAGACCATCTACATCTATGAAGATGGCCTCTATCTGCCTTTTGTGAGCACGCCGCGTTGCGTCTTCAATTGACTCGAAAGCAGTTTTGACGCAAAGTCGCAGAGAGGCAGACGCGCGCAGAGCACAACGGAGAAGCGCAGCACAACAAAAGGCCGGGCTTCTTGGTGAAGCCCGGCCTTTTGTTGGAATGGTTTCTCTGTTGGGGATTACTTGATTGTCAACTCAATCACTTCACCCGACTGCGCATCGATGACTACGGTCGCGGTCTGCGTAGCGGTGCTCAACTCCACGACCCACACGCTCTGGCCGTCTCGATCTTCGGGCGTCGCCACTTTTTCGGTGATCGCGCCGTCAAGCTGGCCGCGCACGGCATCTTCAGCGATGGTGATCGCGGCGCGTGCGTTGATCTTGCCATCCTCGCCGACTTCGGCGCTTGCCACCGGCTGGGTCGGACGTTCGCCCAACGTGACGTCGACCTTGATTTCCTCGCCATCGCGTTCGACTGTCAGCGTCACCGTCTGGCCCGGCTCGGCCTTGGTGACCAGGAAAGAGACCAGATCTTCGAAGCGCACGACAGGCATATCATCAATGGCAGTAACGATGTCGCCGCCCCGACGCACATCCATGCCATTGGCAGTGGTTGCAGTGCGGCTGCCACCTTCCACGCCTCCCTTTTCCGAAGGGCCGCCCGGCACCACCGATGACACGTAGACGCCCAACGTATTGTCAGGCAACTCCAGCGCCTCGGCCAGTTGCGGCGAGATCGTGCTGCCTTCCAGCCCCAGGTAGGCATACTTGTACGCGCCATCTTCGATCAACGCCGGCACGACGCGCTTGACGATGGAGGAGGGAATCGTAAACCCGACGCCGGAATTCTGACGCGTCTGCGACTCGATGGCAAAGTTGACGCCAACGACTTCGCCGTTCAGGTTGACCAACGGGCCGCCCGAGTTGCCAGGATTGATGGCCGCGTCCGTCTGGATCACGTCAGGCAGCGTGTAGCGACTGTTGCCAAGGGCGTCAACCGGGAAACCGCGCCCCAATGCGCTGACAATGCCGGTGGTCATGGTGCCTTCCAAGCCAAACGGGTTGCCGATCGCGATGACCATGTGGCCAACCTTGATGCTGTTATCCTCGGCAAGCGGCAGCGGAGTCCACGTTACGCCGTCCGGCGGCGTCACCTTGATGACCGCGAGATCGGCCTGCGGGTCGGTGGCGATCACCTCGGCGCGCGCCCACATCCCATTGTTGAAGTTGACGATGACCTTCTGTGCGCCTTCGACCACATGGTTGTTGGTGATGATGTGGCCTTCATTGTCATAGATGAAGCCGGAGCCTTCGCCTCGCTGCAACGGCATGTCGCCCTGCGGCAATTGAAAGCCTGGAATCTGCGGCAAGTCAGCAGCAGAGGCAACACTCTCCACCTGGATATTGACGACAGACGGCGCCACCGCTTCGTATAAGGCCGCCAACGCATTCTGATCTTCATCCAGTGTAGAATCAATCTGAAGCGCAGGCGCCGCAATCACTTGCCGGCCATTGCTGGCGGAAACCGACAACGTCTGCCATGCCAGCGGCGCGGCCAGCGCGCCAAAGACAATCAGCCCGGCCCCTATCACCGCCAATATCCCCACGATCAGCGGATTAAGCTTGCGTGTGGGCGCCTGTTTGAATTCTTGTTGACTCATTTACGTACCTCGCATCCCTGCATTTTACTTTTGGGGAGGGGTTGGGCTGCTGACGCCGCCTCAACACCTCCTGACTTGGAAAGTTCAACTGATACCAATCGTCATTTTAGCCGTCGTGCATGAGATGCGGATGAAGCAATGGTAAAAAATGTGTAAGCGTTTTTGTCGGCGACTACTCAGCCGGCTCAGGTGTTAGCGCTGGCATCGTCTCTGTTCCTGGCGTCTCCGCTGCTGGATTGTCCGCTGATGGAGTGTCCACGGCCGGCGTCTGCACAGGCGCGACCCCGGTCAGTTGCACAAGTTGCTGCAACGTCGCCTGCAGCGCGTCCATTT
The DNA here is from genome assembly GCA_016710365.1 of Candidatus Caldilinea saccharophila. Classification (GTDB taxonomy): domain Bacteria; phylum Chloroflexota; class Anaerolineae; order Caldilineales; family Caldilineaceae; genus Caldilinea; species Caldilinea saccharophila. The sequence continues at coordinate 24,025 of JADJVW010000001.1, forward strand.
CGGCGCCATACGCGGCCCAATCGCCACTGCGCAAATGTGCTTGCGCCGCGGTGTACTGACGGTTGGCCGTGACAATCAACTGCTCCAGTGTGGCGACGCTCAGATCGCCAGTCGGTGTTTGCCCAGCGCCGCTCGCGTCGGCGTTCTGTGCGGCGGCCTCGCTGGCCGCGGCCAGCAGATCGGTCAGACCCGCGCGTTCGACGGTGTTGCGGCCAAACAACTGCACCAGCGCCAGCCCCAGATTCTCAGCCATCACAACCCGATCCGAAGTGGCGAGGATGACGCGCCGCAGTTCGGGGATGCGCCCGCTCTGCGCCTGCAGATAGAGCGGCTCCACATAAAGCAGGCTGTCGCCAAGCGGGATGACAAGCAGATTGCCACGGATTACGCTGCTGCCCTGCTGATTCCACAGGCTGAGTTGGCGCTGATAAGCGGATCCTGGTCGATGCGCGCCTCGATCTGTTTGGGCCAAAGAACAGTGAATCCTTCCCAAAGTTGTAGACAATCTTCTCGCCATATTTGTCTGGGTCGCTCTGCGCCGCCATCCAGGCCACCATGTTCTCGCGATTGGCGGGTGTAAACGGGAGAATCTGCATGAAATTAAGGCTCTTGTCGGAGTCAGGCAATTCCATCAGCACATAGTACGGATCGATCGGCTGCGCCTTGTTATAGAAGATCTCCTCCGGCCACGCCCATACATCCTCGCGATTGTAAAAGTCCAGGGAATCCGTCATGTGATACATGCGGTACATCTCGGCCTGCACGGAGAAAAGATCGGTCGGGTAGCGAATATGGCGCTGCAGGAAGTCGGGCATGGCTTCAAACGGTTGAAAAAGCTTCGGAAAGATGCGCGCATACGCCGCTGTAATCGGCTCGGCCGCGTCAGTGATGTAAAAGATGGGTGAGCCATCGTAGGCGTTGATGACAATCTTGACAGTGTTGCGGATGTAATTGAAGCCGTCCAAATATGGCTCGCTATAGGGAAAACGGTTGCTCGTCACATAAGCATCCATCATCCAGTACAGACGGCCATCTTCGCCAACCACCACATATGGATCCTGATCCAACTGGAGGAATGGCGCCAATTGCTGCACGCGTTCCACAATATTGCGCCGCCAAAGCAGTTGGCTTTCGTCCGTAATATCTTGATTGAGGATCAAGTTGATATCGCCAAAGCGGACTGCAAAGAGGAGGCGATGCCAAAAAGTCATATCGATGCCGGTGTCGGCAGCGAAGCTCGTCGTCACGTTGCCATCGCCCTGGGGATAGCTGAACTCCTGCATTTTGGTGTGGCCGATCACATACTCGTTAGTCAACTCGCCAAAATAGAGTTGCGGCTCGGTCAACGCCAGGTTGCCAACCGGCGGCAGATCTTTGATGTAAAACTCGGGCAAACCGTCCGCGGTCACCAATTCCACCGGCGACATCGCCACCCCAAAGCCGTGCGTATAGACCAGCCGGCGGTTGACCCAGGTCTGCGCCTGCTCTGTGAGCCGGTCAGCCACCAGCTCGCGCGGCCACCATTACCTGACGCCGCTCGCCATCGATGATATAGCGGTCGACATCAACATCGTTGAAGGCGTAGTACTGGCGCAGCGCCTGCACCTGGTTGTAGGTCTCGAGCAAAGGCCGATAGTCCCACAGACGCACATTGCGCACCGTCGCCGGCTCGGCCAGCAAGGCGTCGGGCGTCAACTGCTGCGAGGCGTCATAGCTGCGCATCTCGATGTCCGTCAGGTCGTATGCCAGACGCGTGAAGCGAATGTTATTTTCGATAAAAGGACGTTCCAAGCTCAACTCATTCGGGCTGACTTGAAAGCGCTGAACAAACGAAGGATAAAGCGACCCGGCGATTACGGTGACGCCAACCCAGATCAGCAAAACAACCACGATCGCACGCCACGCGCGCCGCATGTACGCGGTAATGACCAACAGCACTGCGGCCACCAATGTCACAATCGTCAGCAGGTTATAGGCTGGCAACTGGGCGTTGACATCTGTATACCCCGCGCCGAAGACCGCGCCGCGTCCACTGTACACAAGCTGAGCGGCATCCAATTGATAGCCAAGCGCCAGCAACCCCAGGAAGAGTGCGCCCAGGATGCCAAGATGGAGCAAAAGCCCGGTGCTTGCGCGCCAGCCACGCCAGCCAATGCCACTGACAACGACAACCATCAAGATGGTGGCGATCAGCACCGCCTGAAACCAGCCGCGCACCATCTCCAGCACGGGCAGCGTAAAGACGTAAAAGCTGATGTCGCGGCCAAAGACGGGATCAACGACCCCAAAGTTGCTCTGATTCAGGAAGAGTAACAGTTGCGGCCATTCACTGGCGGTGGTAAGCCCCATCAAAAAAGAGAAAAACGTAAAAACCGCCAAAGCTACCGTCGAAATTTTCATGCCGGTGACATCGGCTAAAACCTCAACGGGAGTCGAATTCAAACCAAATGGCTCGATGCGCCGCACGATCCAATAGTTGATCGCGAGAAAAAGCCAGGTGAGTCCAAAGCCGGCGGCAAAAAGCCCCAGCGACGCCAGCAGGCGCGTCCACAAAATCGATTCGAAACCCAAGCTGGCGTGCCATGTCCAATTGGTCAAAAAACCAATAAAGCTGTTAAACAGCAGCAGGAAGATAAATGGAATCACCAACAGCCACCACCAGCGGCTTGGTCGGCCCGGCAGCGGGCGCCCTGGACGACCGTCGTTAGGCGGAATCCAATCTTCGCCGCGCTGAAGGTTTTCTTCAATCGAACGGATCAAATCGGAAAACGGATCTGCATTTCTCATAGTTTATTCTATCTTTTTGGTTTTCTGGCGTTTTACTTCGATCAATAGCCTGGCCCGCGCTGCCCACCCTGGGGCAGCAGCGCATCGTTTCTGCGCATCACCTGAGCTACACTGGCATTTCATTGTATCAAAGATACCACAATTCGCCGGTGACGCTGCTACCCTTCTGCCCATTACACTGGGTAGAGTATACTTGACCCCATGAATGCTCATTCCTGGCCGGACTCACTGCAATCCGCGCAGCCAGAACATAGCGCGCTGCTCTTGGAGACGTTCTGGCGCACATTGGCGCAATTGCCCGCTTTGGTGGAGCGCCAAGAAAATCTGCTTGCCGCCGACGTAACTGCGCTGCTACGGCATATCGTCCTCGAGATGATGCTGGCGCTCAATGGCATCGACTGGCCTGAGGGCACTACGCACCTCAACACTTATCTCAGCGAAAGCCAACGCGCCGCCATCGAAAAGACATTGCTGGCGCCCGCGGTCAACGCCGACAGTTGGATCGGTCAGGCCGTGGCGTTGGTCGTCATTTATCGCTGGTACGCGCCCCAGTTGGCGACAAAGTATGAACTGATCTATCCGCAAGCCGCCGAAGACGCTGCACTGGCTCACCTGCGCACCCTTCTTCATTGGCCACTGGCAATTTTCACCGAGTAGGGGCCAACGCCGCCTTATGAAGCGCCGCGTCTGTTTTGTCGCCCCCTTTGGGCTGGGTCAGAAAACCACCGTCTGGGCGCGCACGCTGCCACTGGCGCGCGCACTGGTCGAACACGGCTGGACGCCCACCCTCCTGATCCCGCCCTGGGACACGCCGGCCGACGCCGGCCGCGCCTGGATGGATCACGGCGTAGAGGTCGTGAATGTTCAGATTGCCGGCGGCGTCCCTCTGACAACCCACCGATTGCTACACGAATTATCTGCTCTAGCTCCTGAAATCGTGCATATCGTCAAACCGCGCGCTCACGCCGGTCTTGTGCAGTGGTGGCTGTGGCAGCGACGCCAGGTGGGTCGCCAGACGCCCTATCTCCTGCTCGACGCCGACGACTGGGAACAGGCCTGGGCGCCGGTCAATCGCTATACGTGGCTGCTGGCGCGCTTTCTCGCCTGGCAGGAGGAATGGGGCATCCGTCATGCCGACGGCGTCACCGCGGCCAGCCGCTGGCTGGTCGAACGGATTCGCCAAGTAAACCGCGCTACGCCGATCCTGCATCTGCCCAACGGCATCGACCCGCCGACAGCCGACGGCCTACACTGGACGCCAACGCACGGCAACGACGTCCTCTTTTTCAGTCGCTTTGTAGAAGTCTCCCCAACCTGGCTGGCGACCTGCTGGCAAGCGCTGCACGCACGTCGTCCTCAGGCGCGGCTGTTGGTCGCCGGCGCGCCGGTGCGATCGGACCTGGGCGATGCGTTTCGCGCGGCAATGGCGGCCATCGCCCCGCACGCCGCGGCAAGCGTCGAATGGCTGGGATATGTGGATCGGGCGCAGCTTGCTGAGATTTACGCACGTATCGGTTGTGCAATTTTTCCTGCGGAGCCAACGGTTTTACAACAAGCAAAATGCAGCGTGCGGCTGGCCACGACGCTGCTTGCGGGGGTTCCGGTGGTGGCGAGCGCGGTGGGTGAACAGCGTGCCTATGGCGCCGGCGGCGCTGCCCGGCTTGTGCATGCCGATGCGACGCCCGAAACATTTGCCGAAGCGGTCGATGCCCTGCTCAACACGCCGGCGCAACAGGCATCCGTCAGCGAGGCGGCGCGGCGTCATCTGCAAGAACAGTACGACTGGCGCCTGCTTGGCGAGCGGCTGCATGAGTTTTATGAGGAGGTTTTGAGGCGTGATAGGGTAAGTTGATTCATCCCGCTGGGGAACAGGCTACGCCCCTCACAACTCGCCCCTCACAACTCAATCCGGCAGCGGCATCTCCGGATATTTCTTGCCGCCGGCGGCGATTTCGATAGCGCGGCGCTGAGCTTCAGCCGCGATCTCGGCTTCGGTGCGCAGTCGCGCCTCATAGCGCTGACGCTCCGGTCGCTGCCAACGCCCCATGTCTTCCCCAGGATCGATGCAGCGGGCGAAAATCAGATAGCCGGTATGGCCGATCAGATTGTCGTCGGGGCGAAAGCGGTTAGGAGAAGCTTTGTAGGGTCGCAAAATCAACTCTTCTACACTCACATCCGCAAAGTGATGCTGGTCGAAGCCACGCAACAATTCAATGACCTGATTGGCGGTGGGCAGCAGGCTCGCAAAGAAGCCGCCAGGTCGCAACGCAGCGCGCACGTGGGACAAATAGCGCCAGGGTTCGCGCACATCGAGAAAAACGGCATCGACGTCATTGGCCTTGAAGCCCTCTTCGATATCGGCGAGCATCATTTTGACATACGGCAGCAAGGCAATGCGCAAGATTCTCGCGAGCAACCTGGTAGATATCGGGGCGCACCTCATGGGTATAGACCAGGCCGGTTGGCATCACCGCCCAGGCCAACGCCGTGGTCAGCCCGCCGCTGCCGGTGCCGGCCTCGATGACACGGCTGCCGGCGTGCAGGCTCAGCCGGTGAACGATGTAGGCGGCGTCTTTTGGATAGATGATCTGCGTGCCGCGCTTGAGCGACTTCATCAAATCGGTGAGGGAGGGTTGCAGCAACAACGCCGCGTGGCCGATCTGACTCTGCACGGCCGCGCCCCACGGCTGGCCGATCAGCGCGCTGTGCCGATAGATGCCAAGATGGGTGTGGGTGACGCCTTCCGGGTGCATGTGCAGGACGTACCGCTTGTAGTCCGACGTAAAGAGCATCGCCAAATCGCCGGTTTGGACGTGGCGGCGATCCGTCTGCTGTTCGGCCAACGGGTTGAGTCCCTGCTCGCTAGGTGATGGTTGTTCAGTCATGCGACAATCTATCGTGCGAATGATTAGGATCGAAGATAACCTTCTCGTAGATATCGATTGCAGCAAGTGCTTTGAGTCGTGCAGACATAGCGTTCCTTATCGGCTAAGTTGCCTCTGCTGCCAGCGTAGAGGCGGCCACAGCAAGCTGTCAGTATAGCGCATCGCCGCCCGTGAGCCAACGCACTTTTGCTGCTGCAGGCGCAACCAACTCGGCACGCTCCCATCTCGGCAATGTCACAGGCGTTTGACAGAGTGTGCCTGCCAAAGTAGAATCGGAGATGATAGCAAAATCTGCCCGATCAAAAATCAATCAGGAGGAAATCTTATGCCTGTCAAGCGTTTCTGGCTCCTGGCGTTGGCCGTGTTTGCCGCCTTGGTGCTGACCGGTTGCGGCGCCCGCGCAGGTGCAGGCGACACTGCCGCGGCCGCGACTGACGCCGCGCTGGCCGTCGACTTGCCCGCCCTGACCATCGATTTCGATGCGGAGGGCGCGGCCAGTTTGGGCGGTATGCCGCTGGCCAGCTTTGGCGCGCTGCTGCCGGCCGGTCTTGCCGATCTCAAGCTAGACAAAGCCACGATCGATCAGTTGACAGCCGCCGACATTCAGCACATCCAAGTGACCACTGTGCCCAGCGGGCTCTTGATCCTTGTCAACGGCGAGCCGATCCCCTCGATGCGCTGGACTGATGAGCAATTGGCCAATCTCGGCGATGTCGTCGAATTGCTTGGCCCGGCCGTGCCGGCCGCGGTCAAGGCCGTCCTGCCGATTATCACCGATGTCGGGGTCGGGGTGGCGCTACGCTTCCCCGTCAGTCAGGGCGCCGCGATGATCCCCATGCAGGTGGCAGGCGATGCATCCGCCGCAGCGACCGCCAAAGCCGCGCAAGAAGCTTTCATGACAGAGATCGGCGCCGCGCCGATTATCCGCATTCCGGTCGTCTACGACATTGACGGCAACTATACGGTCCAGGGCATCACCGACGCGGAGTGGCAGGCGCTGACGGGCGCGCCCTTTGGCCAGTTGAAATTAGACGCGGCGATGGTGAAAGACGCCGTGACCGCGGGCGTCACAAACGCCACGGTGCGCACTGACGCGGCAGGCATTCATATTGCATTGAACGGCAAAGAGCTGCCAGTGCTGGGCTGGGCGGAAGGCGAACTCAACCACCTGGTCAAGCTTGCCGCCGGCGCCGGTCTGTTGGAGAGCACGGGTATGGACGCGGCCGCCATTACGCAATTGGTCGAAGCGCTGCTGCCGGCAATCCAGTCGAGCAACGTCGAGATCGATGTGACGTTCCCCACGGAATAAAGTAATCGGCAAGGGCGATGGTGGGGAGCATCTTCACCATCGCCTACCTCCGCGCCGCGGCTCGCCCCAGGCTGCGGATCGTAGCAACCAACCCCGGCGCCTCGGAGGCGCGCAGAGCCGCGCCGCGCATGATAAGCTCGATGTGTACATCCTCGCGATCCGCCACTACGTTCACGCTGTGCAGAAGTGCGCCAAAGCGCGCCTGCAGGTCGATAAAAACATGTTCGAGCGCGGCTGTGTCGGCCCCGCGCACGGCATATTCGCTGTCGATCAGATCAGAACGTCGCTGCACCCATAAAGAGACGCGCTCCCGACGCGCCAGTGCGCGCGCAGGGATGCGTCCGCGCGCCCAGAGCAGTTCGGCGGCTGGCCGGTCGGGCAGCCGCCCGCGGATGATGAGTTCATCACTTCTGCCGCTCAGCGCACGCACGAGCAGGCCGATCGGATCGACAGTAGCGCCGCTGCGGTAAAACAACTGTAGCTGCGTAAAGGGATCCGGCGCTGGCTCAAAGCGGGCGACAAAGCCACCCGCGGCTGGCGTGTGATCAAACATAAGCCGGCTGCGCGTGCTGTCGATAAAGCCCTGCGCCAGCCCTTGATTGCGCCGGCCGGTCTGCACGCGCGCGGCCACCCAGGCAATCATCAGCAACGCCAACAGTGAGGCGACGGTGGCGAGCAGCAGGCGATCAGTCATCATGCGGGCGCCTCATTTGAACACAGGAATGCAGCGTGAACGTGTGCAACATACAGAAAGTGAACGTTGAAAATGGCTGAGCAGTTCAAGAATACCGGGCAGTTCAAGAATAACGTTACTCGATTTCTCGATAGCAAGAAAGTTCGTTATCAAGTCTTCACCTACGACTACGCGGCCGGCGTGCATTCGGCGGTCGAGGTAGCCGCAGCAATTGGATTGCCGCCGGCGCAAGTCTACAAGACGTTGGTGGCGCTGACTGACGAACCACGCCGTAAACCGATGCTGGTCATCGTGCCCGGCCCAGAAACGCTTGACCTGCGTATTTTTGCCAAAGGCGCGCACGCCAAAAAGGTTAAAATGGCGACCCACGAGCAAGCGGAAGCGATGACTGGGTTACAAACCGGCGGCATCAGTGCGCTGGCGCTGATCAACAAAGGGTTTGAGGTCTATCTCGACGACCGGGCGCAGGACTTTGACGCCATCGCCGTCAGCGCGGGGCAGCGCGGCGCCAACATCCTGCTCCCCGTGCAAGATTTGGTGCGCCTCGTCAACGCGCGCGTGGTGCGGCTTGTGGAGTAATGCGTAATACGTAATACGTAATGCGTCATGCGTCATGCAAGCGTCACGCATGACGTATGACGCACTACATATCTTCATATTTCCAACAGGATCGGAACAACGACGGAATAACTTGCCGGTTGAATGAGCAAAGAGCCTCGCCGGCCCCAGCCGGCTGCCTTGAAGTGCGCTAAAGCTAGAAAACCGTTCATCACACAGAGGAACTTGCCCATGCCAGCCACCATGGTGGAAAAAAACTCCGGTCTCAATTTCGATTTGACCGACGACCAAACGATGCTCCAGAATCTGGCGCGTGATTTTGCGCGCAAGGAGATTATCAACTCCGGCGCGGCCGAACACTACGACGTCTCCGGCGAATGGCCGTGGGAACTGTGGAAAAAAGCGCTCAAGATCGGACTGGTCAACCTGAACATTCCCGAAGAATACGGCGGCGTTGGCGCCAATGTATTAGAAGAGTGCATCGTCGGTGAAGAACTGGCTTACGGATGCTCCGGCATTCAAACGGCCCTGATGCTCAACCAACTGGCAGCCTTGCCGATGTTGATCGCGGCCAACGAGGAGCAGAAGCAGCGCTACTTCCCCAAACTCACAGAGGAAGGGAAGATCATAGCCTATTGCATGACTGAGCCAGACGCCGGTTCCGACGTGGCGGGCATCAAGACGACGGCCATGCGCAAAGGCGATCGTTATGTCCTGAATGGAACCAAGACCTGGATCACCGACGGCCCCGTCGCCAACTATTTCACCGTTTTCGCCAAGACCGACCCCGGCGGCCGGCATAAAGGCATGAGTTGCTTTATCGTCGAGCGAGACTGGAAAGGCGTGAGCACGAGCAAGCCTCTGGAAAAGCTGGGGCAGCACGCGGCGCAGGCTTGTCAGGTCTTCTTCGAGGATGTCGAAGTGCCGGCGGAGAACCTCCTGGCGCGTGAAGGCGACGGCTTTATGATCGGCATGAAGGTCTTCGACAAGAGTCGCCCACCGGTGGCGGCCGCGGCCACTGGCGTCGCCCGTCGCGCCCTGGACGAGGCGGTGCGCTACGCCAACGAACGCCACGCCTTTGGCCAGCCGATCCATAACTTTCAGGGCGTCGGCTTCATGCTGGCTGACATGAAAATACGGGTCGAAGCCGCGCGCACCCTGACCTGGAAATCGGCGTGGCTGATCGATCATGGCCGACGCAACACGACGGAAGCCGCGGTCGCCAAATCCTACGCCGCGGACGCTGCTGTGCTCAACGCCGTGGACGCGGTGCAGGTTTTCGGCGGCAACGGCTACAGCCGGGAATATCCGGTCGAGAAGCTGATGCGAGACAGCAAGATCTATCAGATCTACGAAGGAACTACGCAGATTCAGAAGGGCATTATTCTGCGCGAATTGTACAAGGGGTAAAGTTTCATCCTGGCTTGCGGACGGGACGTCCGCAAGCCAAGGGCTAAGGCTTGACGGCTTTCACATAGATCAGCCGCTGGTCGAAGTGTAGCTTGTTGGCTTGCCGCCGGGCGTGCAGTCCGGCGGCATCTGTTTCCAGACCTGCCTCGACCATTTCCTTCACCACTGTGCGCCCACCCGCGTCCGTCTGCATATCGCCAAGCCATTCTTCGAGCTCGCGATCAAAGATTGCCGTCTGCTCCGCCTCAATGGCAAAGCCCGCGCCGATCACCAATTTGCGAATCTGCTCTGCTCCAAACACACCGATGTGGCTCGGATTTCGTTTTTCCTCAATGGCGTTCTGCGTGGCGCGCTTGACCGGATCGTCAGCGCTCAGCAGATCGGCCACGATCAGGACGCCATTGTGCTTTAACAAACGCGCCAGCTCGGCCAGGATGATCTGTGGCTTGTGGCTGTGATGCAACACGAGCCGGCAGAAAATGGCGTCGAAGCGTTCGTCACGGAAGGGCAAGGCATGAGCAGGCGCCAGGCGAAAACTCACCCGCTTGGCGCCTGCTGATCTGGTGCTCAGACGCAGCAACTCGGCGGCCTCCAGCATGGCCGGGCTGATGTCGATGCCCACTACCTCGCGTGCGCCTTCTTCGGCCAGCCACATGGCAAGTTGCCCAGTTCCTGTCCCAACATCGAGCACACTCAGATCTTTCGGAATCTGAGCAAATTTGAGCAAATGTTGCAGGCGCTGGAGACGCTTTGCATTCGCCTGTTCATCGCCGCGCGGCGGAATGCGGGCATACGTCGCCACCACCTGGGCGACATCTTTGGCGATCTCGCCGCCGGTTTCCGCCTCGCTGTCGCTGGCGCGCTGGCGCGGCGCCGGCACGCTGCCCATCGGTAGATGCTCGCAACGATTTGCAAAAAGCAACATCCACGCGCCATCTTGCCGGCGCAATTCCGTGAGCGCCGTGTGATTCACCCCCAATGCCAACGCGTGCCCGCCGGCAAAATGACGCACCGCAGTCGCCACCCCGTTGCCGCTCAGCACGACTGCAATGGTCTTGCCCCAGTTTGCCAGAACAATTGCGTTGAGCGCCTCGGCCAGCCCGTACAAATAAACGCCGTAAGGAGAAGCCGGATCAATGGATGGCTGCGACGTGAAGTGTTCGATGGAGCGCTCGTTGCGATCCCACGCGTCCGGCAGCGTCAAATCCGGCGGGAAACGACCCGGCAGGCGATCGTCCACCGTGACCGGCATGCCCAGCGTCTGGCCGAGCCGTTGCGCGGTCAATCGGCTCTGCAACAGGGGCGCCGAATAGAGCACATCGATCGCTTCATGCGTCGCCAACCACTGCGCCAGTTGGCTGGTCTGCTCCCACCCAAACGCGGTCAAGCCACTATCCGCAGCCGGCTCAGCGCGCTGCAACAGCTCGGTGTAGCGATTCTGCATACCTTCGGCATGGCAGATCAGCAGGAGGCGCACCTCCGGCAACGACGATGAAAGATGGTCAATTGAAAGGAACGCCATAGACGATGCTGGCAGTTTGTCCTCCGCGTTCTAGTAAATTGAGGTGACTCAAGATAGATGAATGACGAGAATCATCATGCGGCGGCCGGGGAGCCACCCATTCGACCAAACGTTTGCGCCAATGCGTCCGGTCACGATTCAGCGTTCTGTTGCAAGGTGCGCAGCGTCGCCTGGCGCAACGCCTCACGCTCTTTCTGAAGTTTTTCGGTGGCATCTTTGAATGCGTGCACCGCGGCAGGATAATGATCGACCCGCTTGTTGTTGCCAGGGGGAGCGTCGAAGATCAGCCGCTCCACGATACGATCGCCGATCAAATGCGTTGCCACGATTTCGTCAACATCCTCAGCCTGCACATTGCTGTACCAGACGGCCTCGGGATAGACGACCAAAATCGGCCCATGACCACATTGGTTGAGACAACCGGCGCGATTGACGCGAATTTCCTCGTTGAGACCGTAGGCGCCGACTTGACGCTTCATCCGCTCGAAGATCGTCTCGGTGTCGCCATCAAAACCGCAATATGGCCCTTGGGTGCAGATAAAGACATGCTTTTTGAACTGTGACATAGCACGATCATACCAAAGGGCTGACGACTCGCAAAACTTTCCGATTTGTCGGGGCGCGTTTTGCTAAGAGCGTGTTTGAAAAGTAACCACGAAGACGCGAAGTTCACAAAGCGGCGCAAAGAAACCCTGGAAGCCGTCTCTGTGATTCTCCTCTTCGCGCCCCTTTGCGCCCTTGTGGCTGCGTGGTGGGGCTTTTCAAACAGTTTCTAAGATATGTTTTAGGAGAGAGGTGCGCGTGGTGTATGCTTTGCAGTGCACACCGACAAACGCAAGCGCACCAGGAGGACATCATTATGCCGCCACGCACCATCCGCGCGCCGCGCGGGACACAGCTTACCTGCAAGAACTGGTTGATCGAAGCGCCCTATCGCATGTTGCAGAACAACCTTGACCCCGATGTCGCCTTTGATCCCGATCACTTGATCGTGTACGGCGGACGCGGACGCGCCGCCCGCAACTGGGAGTGTCTGGACGCAATTCTGCACAGCCTCGAACAACTGGCGCCCGACGAGACGCTGCTCGTGCAGTCAGGCAAGCCAGTGGCGGTCTTCCGCACGCACGAGGACGCGCCGCGCGTGCTGCTGGCCAACTCTAACATTGTGCCGGCGTGGGCCACGCAGGAGAACTTCGAGCAGTGGGAACGCGACGGTCTGATCATGTACGGGCAGATGACCGCGGGCAGTTGGATCTATATCGGCACGCAAGGCATCCTGCAGGGCACCTACGAGACGCTCGCTTCGCTGGCGCGGCAGCACGGCTGGGGGTCGCTGCGCGGCAAACTCGTCGTCACCGCCGGCCTCGGCGAGATGGGCGGCGCGCAGCCGCTGGCGATCACGATGAACGAAGGCGTCGGCCTGCTCGTCGAGGTCGACCGCTGGCGCGCCGAGCGCCGTCTCAACCTGCGCCAACTTGACGCCATCACCGACAACCTCGAAGAGGCGATGACCTGGGTGGAGGAAGCGCGCCGCGCGGGCCGGCCGCGCTCCATCGGCTTGATCGGCAACGCCGCCGAAGTGTTGCCAGAGTTAGTGGCGCGCGGCGTGCAACCCGATGTCGTGACGGATCAGACCTCGGCGCACGACCCGCTGTACGGCTATATTCCAGTCGGTATGTCGCTGGCGCAGGCCGCGGAGCTGCGTGCACGCGACCCGCAAAGTTATGTCCAACGCTCGCTCGACTCGATGACGCGCCACGTTCAGGCCATGCTCGACTGGCAGGCGCGCGGCGCAGTTGTCTTCGATTACGGCAACAATTTACGCCAACGCGCCTACGACAACGGTCTGCACGAAGCCTTCAGCTATCCCGGCTTTGTGCCGGCCTACATTCGCCCGCTCTTCTGCGCGGGCAAAGGCCCCTTCCGCTGGGTGGCGCTTTCCGGCGACCCGGAAGATATCTACGCCACGGATCGGGCGATCCTGGAGCTGTTTCCAGAAGACGCGTCGCTGGCGCGCTGGATCAAGCTGGCGCAGAAAGAGATCGAGTTTCAGGGGCTGCCCGCGCGCATCTGCTGGCTGGGCTACGGCGAGCGCGCCCGCGCCGGGCTGAAGTTCAACGACATGGTGGCGAGCGGGCAGGTCAAGGCCCCGATCGTGATCGGCCGCGACCATCTTGACAGCGGTTCGGTCGCCAGCCCCAACCGGGAGACGGAAGGCATGCGCGACGGCTCCGACGCCATTGCCGACTGGCCGCTGCTCAACGCGCTGGTCAATGCAGTCAACGGCGCCACGTGGGTCAGCATCCATCATGGCGGCGGCGTGGGCATCGGCTACAGCATCCACGCCGGGCAGGTGATCGTCGCCGACGGCAGCGAGGCCGCGGCGCGACGGCTGGCGCGCGTCCTCACCAGCGATCCAGGCATGGGCGTCGCACGCCACGCCGATGCTGGCTATCCCGACGCGATCGAGTTTGCACGCACGCACGGCGTCAAGCTGCCGATGATCAACGCCGAGTGAGGCGCAGGCGCGCTTTGCTGTGGAAGCTGGTTGAGGAATTTGTCCTTTTGACGCGGAGACGCAGAGCGGCAGAGGTGCGCAGAGGAAAAGTAATGACCCTTTGTGTTGCACCAACGACCTTGTCACACTGGTAGTAGGTCGGGCTAGTAGCCCGACGTGTTTCACTAACAACCTGCGTCACGCTGGTAGCGTGACCTACGAAATGGCGGCAATCAAAACAAGCTCATCGGGTAGGTCGGGCCGCTGGCGGGAGAGGAGCTTTATGCTGTGCGAATCAGGTTTCCGCAAACCGCGCTCTTTGCTATACTGGGAGCGCGCGATGACTGTGCTTGTCTGCATGGTGCAGCGCCAGTGCATTGCGCAGGGAGATACTCATGATCGAGATAAAATCGACGCCTGCCGTCCCCACGACAGAGCCTGAACCAGCCTGGGAAGTGGCGCTGCTCTTTCCCGCTCAGGGCGCCTGGAGCGAGGAAGAGTATCTCCATTTGGACACCAATCACCTGGTCGAATTTTCCCACGGTCATATTGAGGTGCTGTCCATGCCAAGCGACAAACATCAGGCCATCGTCGGTTTTCTTTTTGTACTTCTACTGCATTTGGCACGACAGACAGGCGGCACGGCGCGAGTTGCCCCGTTGCGCCTTCGGTTGCGACCAGGCAAAATCCGCGAACCGGATCTGGTCTTTGTAGCATCAGCGCTCGACCCGCGCCGCCAAGCACAATTCTGGACCGGCGCCGACCTAGTGATCGAGGTCGTCTCGCCGGATGACCCGCAGCGTGACCTGGTGACCAAGCGCGCCGAATACGCACAGGCCGGCATCCCCGAATACTGGATCGTCGATCCGCAAACGGAGACCATCACGGTGTTGCGGCTCCAGGATGCCGCCTACGCAGAGCATGGGGTCTTTGGCCGCGGCGCCGTGGCGACCTCTGCCTATTATCCCGACCTTCAGGCCGCCGTAAACGATGTGCTCGATGCGCCGTAAAGCACTGCTTCCCTGCTAAGAGTCTCTTGCGTTAAGCGTAGCCATTTTGCGTAGATTACGTTGCCAGCGTCACACGGGACGTTGACTCACTATGTCGGGCTACCAGCCCGACCTACGCATCTTTGGAAGATAGCGATGATTTTGCCAAGATAGCCACTGGAAGCCACCTACATACACTATCCATCCCATCAAGGAGCCTGCCCATCATGCTGGCGCTCGATCTGAGTCCTGACCTGATTTTTCACAACGCCACGGTCTATACACTTGCTGAACGCCAACCGACGGCGCAAGCGCTGGCGATCAAGGATGGGCGCATCGTGGCGGTCGGTGCGGATGTGGAAATCCAGCCACTGGCAGGGCCGGCCACGCAGCGGATCGACCTCGCAGGGCGCACGGTGCTGCCCAGCGTGTTCGACAGCCACAACCACTTGCTGCAAGTCGGCGTCAAGCTCACGCGCCTCCGGCTCGATGAGTGTCGCTCTCCGGCGGAGATGATGGAACTGGTGCGCGCCCGCGCGGCCGAGACGCCCCCGGGCCACTGGATCGTGGGCGAAGGCTGGAACGAAGGCAATTTCATCGACGCTGACCCGCCGGGGCGCCTGCCGACGCGCTGGGATATCGACCCCGCCACGGATCAGCATCCGGTGATCCTGATGCGCTTCTTCAACACCGACGTCGTCAACAGCGTGGCGTTGCGGCTGGCGGGCATCACACGCGCCACGCCCGACCCGGTTGGCGGCGAGATCGGCCGCGACGCGGCGGGCGAGCCGAACGGGCTGCTGCGCGCGGCCGCCAAGCTCCTGGTGCGCAACCTACTACCTCAGCCGACCCTGGGCGAGCTGAAACAGGCGATCCACCTCGGTTGTCAGGAGATGAACCGCTACGGCATCACGAGTGTGCTCGATCCGGGGCTTTACCCTTATGAGATCGCGGCCTATCAGGCCGTCGTCGCGGAGGGGCGCATTGCGAGGGACGACGGGCGACGTAACGTCCCGGTTTCGGTGCGGCTCAATCTGATGCCGTCGTGGCACGGCTTTCGCGAGGAGGAGACAGAGGCGGAGCTGGAAGCGCGGGCGCGCGGGCTTGGGATTGCGTCGGGGCTGGGCGATGAATGGCTGCGGCTCGGCGGCCTCAAGATGGCGATCGACGGCGGCACCTCCTCGCACACGGCGTGGATGTACGATCCCTTCGAGGGCAAAACGCACGTCGGCGACTTCAACCGGCTCGACCCGCAGACGCTGCGCCGCCACTTCCACACCGCGCAGGAGTTGGGCTGGGACGTCGGCATCCACACCTGTGGCGACCGCGCCATGGACGCGGTGGTGGATGCCTTTGCCGCTGTCGCCCACAGCACGCCGTGGCCCGATGCGCGCCACAGCGTCATCCACGCCTACTTTCCCAGCGCGCGCGCGCTGGCGCAGATGGCCGAGCATCGCATCGCCGCCGTGATCCAGCCAACCTTTCTCTACTGGGAGGGTGATTTGATCTTCCGTGACGTGGGCGAAGGCCGCGCGGCCAATTACAAGCCGGCGCGTCGCTATCTTGACCACGGCGTCGTGCTCTGCGCCACTTCGGACATTCCTTCGACCGTGTCGCCCGATCCCTTTGCCGGGCTGTACGCGCTGGTGACGCGCAAGAATAACTTGGGCCACTTGGTGGCGGCCGACCAAGCGATCAGCCGAGAAGAAGCGCTGCGCGCCTACACCATCAACGGAACATGGCTGACGCGCGAGGAGTCGCTCAAAGGCACGCTGGCGCCGGGCAAGCTGGCCGACCTGATCGTGATCGACCGCGACTATTTCACCGTGCCCGACGAGGCAATCAAGGAGATTCAAGTCTTGATGACGATGGTTGGCGGGCAGTTCGTCTATTCCGCTACATAAAGCAAGACGCTTGAGCCGCAAAGTCATGCGCAATATTCTCGCACTTCCTTGTGGCTCACTGTCGAGGCTTACCCAAAAAGCCGTGCAAAGCCAGGGTACGCCTTGAGCGGGATCAGATCAAACGCAACCAGCCCGGCCTGCACCAGCGGCAACGTGTCGAGCGCGGCCGCAGCTTCCTCCATATTGGTGCATTCGAGGATCAGCACTGCCTCCGTGCGGTCGGCGCGGAAATAGAGTTCGCGCACGACGCCCTCCTGATAGAGCTCCCAGGCGCGCAACGCCTCTGCACCCAAGAGTTCGGGCGTGAAAGCCAACGGGTCGAGATGAGGAACTTCCCGTTCGACGGCAAGAATTTTCATGTTATCTCCTGGCTGAAATAAAGAAACAACTCCCGCACCTCTACATCCTTAGTAAAAATCGACCGTAACGATTCAGCCATCACAAGCATAGACCACGGATGGGGCGGATTAGGCGGATTCTCACGAATTTCCATCCGAAATATATCCGGATTGTATTTATTCGAGGGGTGTGCAGAATGTCAGGTGAAAGCGGTGGCCATCTCAGAGATGGTACGGTGAGGCAAGCCCCAGATGGAATTGGCAATCATCGAAATCTGAACGGAAAAGGTAGCCAAGGCTAAACAGGTGCGGACATTGTCGAGATGTTGGCCAGGCAGTTGCTTCTGCCTGGCAGTCGCACCGATAACCTTGGCGAACAAGTCAAAGAGCGGTTCGACGGAGGTGCGGCGGTTTTTCAGATGCAGTGCGCTATCAGGTAGCCGGAGGAAGCGATGGTAGGCTTGTGCAAAGCGACCCTTGACCCATTTCTTAGCTGGCGAGAGTAAGGCGACCCCACATCTGGCCCAACGGCGAATGTGCATGGCTTGGGTGTAGGCATTGTCGCCAGCCAGGGTTGCGGGCTGCAACGCTTGCAGAAGGGTTTGCTCTTTCTGGTCCAGGACCTCGCTTTCTGACACGGATGCCGTTTCCACCTGGCCATCACCGGAAAGGCCGCTTCGTTGCAGGTCACGTGCGCAGCGTAGCTATAGACCCAGCCGTGATAAGCGCTCTTGCTCCAAGTGGCATCGGTGTCCAGTTTGCGCAGCTTCTCTGGAATCCGCCCCGCCTGACGATCAGATTGATGCCAGACCGGTCCCAGCGCCTTGAACAGGCTCTTGTCTTCCACCAGATGCGTCGTGCTGAACTGCTCACCCAATGGCGACGCATCCTGGCCGATGAACAAAATGAACTCCTGCAGCACTGTGTACAGCGCCTTGTAGCGACGTGAAATGGTCGTGCGAGCAGGCGTCGTCGTCCAACCGAACATCTCCAGCATCTCAGGATGCTTCTCCAACCAACGCCTTTGCGCCTTGAATGTATGAATCTGACGATATTGCATGAGCAGAAAGAAAATGATAAAGGCCTCTTGCGCATACGTAAAGGGGCGACCCAACTTGACGCCGGCCCCTTTACCGCGAGCTTGCTTGAATCGTTCGAACAGGGCGATAATAAGACTGACATAATCGGTCAGAGTTGGTGCACCTGCCATTTGAGTTCTCCTTTCTTGTTTGACAACGATAGAAAAACTCATCTGGCCGATTATGTCAAAACTCTATTCTGCACACCCCTCATATACCTTGACGCTCCAGTTCCGCGTGGCTACAGCGCCACCACGCCGACCACCTTCACCGTCACGGTGGGAACAACCGGCCAGGACGAGGCGCCGGAAGCCGGAGCACTGGCTCAGATTTATCTACCTTCGATCAGGCGTTAATATGATTGGCAGGATTGCGCGCCTGGTCACAGCAACGCCACTTCTCCCTGCGCAATCCTAATCAGCTTTATCAAAGGATGGCTGTCGCTTTAAGCGACAGCCATCCTTTTGATAAAGCCGTATCCCCAAGTTTTCGACCGACGTCCTTTCGCGGAACCTGTCAAAATTTATCGAAGCTCTGTCAGGCTTTTCAATGGAGATCGGTACCCAGAAGCGATCATTTGTGACAAATAGCGATCTGCTTCGTCTGTAGAGAGAATGCCTGCATCAACAAGCAGGAGAAGCATGCCGAGCGTGCCAGAAACTGGAACATGTAGTTCCAACGCAGCTCTGCGCGCGTCGCGATCATCAGTGAATATGCGCAGGCTGCGTGAAACCGCACAAGCGATGCAGGACGCTTCTCCTAGCCCGAGTTCCGATGCGAATCTTGCCATCAGGCTGGCTTCGTCGGCAGTCAATTCAAGGATAGGCAGCCAATTCCAATCGCAAGCAGGCAGCCGGTTAAGGTGCACCCCTCGATTGTACTCATCAAAAGCGGCTTGCACCGTGGCAACTGCGTCGCCCAGTGCGAGTCGCACGAAATCAGGACGGCGAATAAAGGAAAAATTAGAAATAACAGTATTATCGAGCAGCGCGATCATGTCGTGGTTTCTGAATTTGCCGACGCAGCCCAGCGCCGCGCCGCTTCAACCTCCGCTTTGGCATCGGCGCGGTCGGCCGCCCCGATGCGTAGAGGAATGCCCAGATCCAAGAAGCGCTCGCGCAACTCCAGCATGTGCACACCGAGCAGTTCCGCCGCTTTGCTCAGGCTGATCTGTTGGTCGAGATAGCGATCAACCACCCATGCCCACCGTGCGTTGGCGTCCTGGGTCATGGCGTGGTTGATTACATCACCCACCCATTCGGGCCGTCGTTGGACAAGTTCAATCAGTTCCTGAGTCGTCCAAGGGTGCTGGGATGCGTGCGTAGATACAGTCATGACGGTTTCAGTGCTCCTGAAAGATGTACAGATCTATAAACAAAAGTGTACCATCTGCCCTATCACACGAACAAGCAAGCTTCATCAACCTTCTGTCCTGTGATAAAATCACTCCACCTATGACCAACACCACGCACTTCACCAACCGAGAACTTGCCGCTATCCTGACCGGCGTCGCCGCACGCCTCCAGATTCTGGAGGCCAACCGCTTTCGCATCATCGCTTTCCAGAACGCGGCGGAGAGCATCCGCCATCTGGCGCAGGATGTCAACGCCATCGATGCGGCCGGCGAATTGACCAGCATCCAGGGCGTCGGCAAAGGCATCGGCGACGCCATCCACTATTTGCTCGTCAACGGCGCCGACCCGGAGTTCGACGCGCTCTTCGAGCAGGTGCCGCAGGGCGTGGTCGATATGATGCAGGTGCCCGACATGGGGCCGAAGAAAGCCAAGCGACTGTGGGAGGAGCTGAGCATCGACAGCGTCGATGCGCTGCGCGCCGCGGCGGAAACCGGCAAACTGCGCGAACTCAAGGGCTTTGGCGCCAAGAGCGAGGAGAAGATCCTCAAAGGCATCGACCTGCTGGCGCAGCGCGCGGCACGCGGCGACGACGAACGCATGTCCATTGGGACGGTGCGTCCGCTGGCGCTGCACCTGATCGCCGAACTCCAGGCAAAACTGCCCGACGGCGTGATTGAGCGCATCGAGCCCGCGGGTAGCCTGCGCCGCTGGAAGGAGACCATCGGCGATGTGGACATCCTCTGCGTCAGCACGCAGCCGGCGCGGGTGATGGAGGCGTTCCGCAGCCTGCCCGAAGTGGCGCACATCGCCGGCGCGGGCGAGACTAAGTCCAGCGTGGTGCTGGGCAACGGTTTGCAGGTCGATCTGCGCGTGGTCGAACGCAAGCAGTGGGGCGCGGCGCTACAATACTTCACCGGCAGCAAGGAGCACAACGTAGCGGTGCGCGAGCTGGCGCTCAAACAGGGATGGAGCCTCAACGAGTACGGGCTGACCGCCACCGGCAGCGGCGACGCGGCCGAAGGCGAGCAGCGGTTTTTCGAGGAAGAAGCCGACCTCTATGCCTTGCTGGGGCTGGACTGGGCGCCGCCTGAGCTGCGTGAAAATCGCGGCGAGATCCAGGCCGCACGGCAACACACGCTGCCCGCGCTGATCACCCTCGACGCGCTGCAAGGGGAACTGCACGGCCACACCACCTGGAGCGATGGCGCGCGCAGTGTGGCGGAGATGGGCGACGCTGCCCGCGCGCGCGGCTACACCTACTGGAACGTGAGCGATCACAGCGTCGGGTTGGGCATCGTCCAGGGTGTGGACGCGGACAAGCTGCGTCGCCAGCGTGGAGATCGACGCCTACAACCGTCACTGCGCCGAACAGGGCATTGACTTCCGGCTGCTGCAGGGCAGCGAAGTGGAGATTCTGGCCGATGGGACGCTGGGCCTCAGCGACGAAGTGATGGCCGGGCTGGATGTCGTGGTCGCCAGCATTCACAGCGCACAACGCCAGGATCGCGAGACGATCACGGCGCGCTGTCTCAAGGCGATTGAGAATCCGCACGTGGATATTTTGGGGCACCCGACCGGCCGGCTGATCGGCGAGCGACCGCCCACCGAGATCGACATGGAGCGCGTCTTGCAGGCGTGCCGGGCAACAGGCACGATCGTGGAGATCAACGCCAACCCGGCGCGGCTCGACGTGAACGATGTCTATGCCCGCCGCGCCGTCGAACTCGGCTGCAAGCTCGCCATCAACTGCGACGCGCATTCGTTCCAGGACATGGAGCTGGCTGAATATGGCAGCGGCGTGGCGCGGCGCGGCTGGCTGACTGCGGCCGATGTGATCAATACCCGCCCAGTTGAGGCGATGCTGGCGCTGCTCAAGGATGCACAGAAAAAGGAAGCGCGATCATGAGGGATAGCACGCGGATGACGCGGATCGGGCGGATTTTCGCAGATTTCCTGACGCTTGCCTTGGTTGGCGCAATGGTGCTGACGCTCTCTGGATGCAGGAGGGATGCTGAACCAACGCCAGCAACAGATGCTGTGGTGGTGGAGAGTGGCGTCTCTGCTCTGGCGCCTATCGCCTTGCAAGACATCCCCCGTGACGAGGAGCCGGCCCAAGCAACGCCCGCCACAACAGCGGAGCCGCTCACACCAGACGCGTCGCTAGACGCTTATCTGCCCGACGCCGAAGTGCAGGCGCGCGGTATGTTGCGCATCTACGCCTCGCCCGACCCAAATTCGCTGACATTGGCCGAATACACCGCGGGCGACCTATTTACGGTGATCGAGCCGCCTGGCGACGTGAGCGCCTATCCGGTCGAACTCAACGGCGTGCGCTGGTATCGCGTCCGCGCCGGCGACGGTCTGGTCGGCTGGGTGATTGCCGACGGGATCGAGCCGGTCGCTCAGCCTGTTGCCAAGTAACCACAGGTACGATTGCCTTTCAGGCAGCAAAGAGGAGATGTTATGTCACTGACTCATCGCGAACGCGTCCAGCTTGCTCTGTCCCGCCGCCAGCCCGACCGCACACCCGTTGATATGATGGGCAACGCATCGATGCTGCTCGACAACACCTATCTGCAGGCTGCGCGACCATCTGGGGCTGACGCCCATCCCGCCGGTGCGCTCCGGCTCCAGCGCCAACTACTACGACGAACGCATCTTGGCGCACTTTGGCGTCGATTTCCGCCGCGTCTTTCTGGCCAAAGGCTCCGCCGCCGCCAACACTGTCCATGAAGATGACACCTTCACCGACCCGTGGGGCGTGCGTTCGCGCCATCGGCATCTTTGTCAACGCGATTGATCACCCACTGCATCATGCAGCCACCCTGACGACGTCGAAGCCTACGCCTGGCCCACTGCGGAGGGACTGTACAGCGCGGCCGGTGTGCGTGAGGCCGCCTACCAGCTTTATCACGCCACCGATTATGCGGTCGTGGCGCGCAACCCGTTGTCGCCCGGCTTTCTCGACCGTGGCTGCAACCTGGTCGGCATGGCCGAATTCTTTATGCTGATGCTCGACGCCCCCGAAGTCGCCGACCGTATGCTCGACCGCATTCTGGAGATCTACATGGGCGTCTATCGCATGTTTCTGGAAGCGGCCGGCCCTTATGTCCAGATGGTCGAAGTGGCGGATGACCTGGGCGCGGAACGCAGCACGCTTATTTCGCCCGCCATGTATCGCCGCTTTATCAAGCCGCGCGAGCAGCAACTCTACGCCATGATCCACGACCTGGCGCCCGAAGCGTTTCTCATCCATCACACCGACGGCAACGTCTTTGCGATTATTCCCGACCTGATCGAAGTGGGCGTCAACGTGCTCAACCCGATGCAAACCTCGTCGCGCGACATGGGCGCGCAGCAGGTGAAGGATGCCTATGGCGACCGGCTGGCCTTTCACGGCGCGGTCGAGGGGATGGAAGGCAGCAAAGACGCGCTCGTGGCGGAGGTCAAGGCGCGCATCGACGTGCTGGGCAAGGGCGGCGGCTATGTGATGGCCTCCTGCAACCACATGATCGACGTGGCGCCGGAGAAGATCGTGGCGATGTTCGAGACGGCAGTGAATTATCGGCCGTGGGAAAGGCAATAGGCCGCGGCGCTGGCGGCTTCCCCCAGACTTAAAACGTGATGTGGGACTCGTCACAACCTGGCGCCTGTCGCTCCCATTGCGTGAGACGTGGCGCCAGGGCAATCTCGCCGAAGCGTAGGTGATACGCCGGCGAGCGCCACGTGCACGCCAGCGCATGAGAAACTCAGTACTTCCCGAATCTCACACAAAGCCGCCAAGCACGCGAAGGAAACCATTTCCAACTTCGCAGCTTCGCGTGAGGCAAAATCGTGAACTACTGAGTTTCCACAGATGGCACAGATGACACAGATAAAAAAGTCGGGTCAACCAGATCTCGTGTGGTTACGTGCCGGGGACGGGCTGAACGTTGTCTGCTCGACTGAAATGCTGCAAGCCCGTCCCCGGCACGTAAAGCCCGACCACCTGTATTACGGTTGAGCCAAAAAGTCATCTTCAACACTTCACAAAACACACACAAAGCCGCCGGCAGCACAAAGGACGCCATCTTCCACTTTGTGACTTTATGTCTCCGTGTGAGGCAAAATCGTGAACTCCCTGGCTTTTCTGTTTAGCAATGTTTTATAGCGGGTGCTGCACCTCCCATCATCAACGGCGCATCAACGCCTGTCCCCTTATCCTCGGTCAATGCACCGCGACCCACCTACACCGAGGAGAAACCACCATGAACCGTGCTCGATTATTGTCCACCGATTGCACTTCGGGTCGTCTGGCGGAATGGGGAAATCGTTACCTGCCCGCGGAACTGACCGGCTCCACGCTCGCATACCTCAGTGCGATGGGCGCCTTTTCGCTCACCTTCGACCCTTTCTGGGCTGCGACCGCCGCAGTGGCCGGTGAAGCCACCGGCTTTTACGGCGTGATGCTGGTGCGACAGGCCAGACGCCGCCAACACACCGCGACTCATCTGCCGCTGCTGAGGGTGCTGGTCGCCGCGCTGCACGACTTGATGCTTGAATTTGGCCGGCCGAACTTTTGGACACCTTGCTGGTGCGCCCGTTGATGATTTACGCCAGCCTTCACCTTTTTACCAATGTGTGGCTGGGCATGGCAATGAGCAAAGTGGTCGCCGACATTATCTTTACGTTCCTGCCATTGCGATCTACGAAGGGCGCAAGCGCAGCCTGCTTCGCGCTGTCCCTGCGCCACATCTCGGCAAGCAACGAAAAACGACCGATAAAAAAGGTCTGCGGTGGAGCCGCGGACCTTTATCCAAATCGACGCCCGCCCCTTCAGCCCGCGCAGCGAGTAGCTCTTTTGGCGGCCTTCTGTCTATTGCCGGCTTTGCCGCAGGGGCGCAGAGGAGCAACGATAAAACGCATCCACAGATTTCACAGATGACACAGATTTGCCGCACAGAGCACAGATAACTCGCAGCGTCACAGAATATCTTTTGGGTCAAGCGGATCTCGTGTGGTTACGTGCCGGGGACGGGCTTGCGGTGCTTCGGTCAAGCAGACAACGTTCAGCCCGTCCCCGGCACGTAAGGCCCGACCACATGAATTCCGGTTGAGCCTGACTTTTTCATCTGTGTCATCTGTGGATAATAGCTTTTGTCCCGATTACTCCTCCACCGGATCATCCGGGTGCTCGGCGTTCCACAGCGCCACGAGTGCGTCGGGGCTTTTGTGGCGGTGCTCGGCGTGGCTGAACTCGCCCAGGAACGCTTTGCCCGCGGGCCGGGCATGGCGCAGCAGCTTGCGGTCAAAGACCAGCCGCACCGTGAAAATCCCCGCCATATCCACGCTGGGCGTCAGCATCCCCACCCCGGCCAGCCGCACGCTGCGCCCGGTGCGCAGCAGATAGAGCGCGGCGTCCCCGATCGCCAGCAGCGCGTGGGTCACGTCGGAGGGGCTGAGATTCTCGCGCTCGGCCACAAAGTGGGCAAGCTCCGTCGGCTCCACGATGGGGCCGCGCTGGATGCGGGTGCGGTAGGCGTTGAGGGCGGTGACGCGCTTGGCCATGATTGTTCTCCTGCGGCTGCGTAAAACTTTTTTTCTAGTGAACTGTCAACTACCAAAGTTTGGGTAGAGCGATAGCAAGTGAACGCAGATAGGCGCAGATAAATTCGGATAAGCGCAGATAAGAGCAAAGCCGCAAAGCATCTGCGTCTATCTGAGGCCATCGGCGTTTATCTGTGCTCCCTTCTAATGAGCTTACCCAACGCTTCTTGATTGACAGCGCAATACTCCCTTCTTGGCGCTTTGACGCCTTCAGAAAGGAGCGGATCCAACGCGGACCGTCCCCAGTGTGCGCCGGAAATCCTGCAAAATTGCTGTGGAATTTGTCGGATTTCCGGCGGGATTCCTGGAAATTCAAGCGGAAATCTGCGTGCATCCTTGGCTGATCGCGCAGGGTTCGTGCTGGGTGCGCCTCACACCCCCCGTTGCCTCTTGCTCAGAAAGCTACCCCTCTCGCCACCCCGCGGCACGACAAAAGCCACCCAGGGTGGGCGGCTTCGACGCCTGCCTTGCAGGGTGCAACTCTCCGCTGGCGAGGAGCGCGTGGTAATGCCGATGCGCATGGCTCGCGGTCACTCTGGCGAAAAGCAGTGGGGGGTTTGGGGCTGTCACCCTCTTCCGAGGATGTGCCTTCCAACGGTGACAGTCACTTTGAAAGTGACTGTCACCGGATGTCACCGTTGTTTCAGTACCCCGAAGGGCATTCCTCATATTTCCCACATGACAAACTTGCCGTGATAGCACCGAAGACCTTGGTCCGGTTTCAGTACCCCGAAGGGCATTCCTCATATTTCCACCAGGACGTCGAAGTTCCAACCGGTCTCGCGTTGCACGTTTCAGTACCCCGAAGGGCATTCCTCATATTTCCACGTTATCGCTTGCCCGCAGGGGCAGGTGCCGACCGTCACGTTTCAGTACCCCGAAGGGCATTCCTCATATTTCCACGCGACGCCTACGATCCCCGCTGGAAAGCTGACGGACGTTTCAGTACCCCGAAGGGCATTCCTCATATTTCCACGTGGTGATGACAAGATGGCTACGATGACATTCGTATCCGGAGGTTTCAGTACCCCGAAGGGCATTCCTCATATTTCCACACAGATCGATGGCCCGCAGGGAAACGTCTTGAGCCGTTTCAGTACCCCGAAGGGCATTCCTCATATTTCCACTGCGAGTGCGAGAAGTTCTGCTACTTGCCAATCATCGTTTCAGTACCCCGAAGGGCATTCCTCATATTTCCACGTATGGCGTCGCAGAGGCCGCTCAATGCGGCGACGTGTTTCAGTACCCCGAAGGGCATTCCTCATATTTCCACCAATTATTCGACGACTGTCGGCAGCCAGATTGCATATGTTTCAGTACCCCGAAGGGCATTCCTCATATTTCCACCGATGCAATTGGTTGCATCGGAACTGCTACTGAGCAGCAGTGGTTTCAGTACCCCGAAGGGCATTCCTCATATTTCCACTATGATGATCCCTGCCACCTGGGCGCCCGTACGGGCCGTTTCAGTACCCCGAAGGGCATTCCTCATATTTCCACCTACGCGTATACGCTGCACGCCGCTGAGGCGGGCACCTATTCGCTGGGTTTCAGTACCCCGAAGGGCATTCCTCATATTTCCACGGCCTGCTTTGCCGCATTTTTGATCATGGCGGTGGCCATGGGTTTCAGTACCCCGAAGGGCATTCCTCATATTTCCACGTAGAGTACGGTAAGCGAAGCGAACAGGTTATTTTTAATTGGTTTCAGTACCCCGAAGGGCATTCCTCATATTTCCACCGGAAATTGGAAGCGCGCAGTCGCGCGGGAGGGGATGTTCACGGTTTCAGTACCCCGAAGGGCATTCCTCATATTTCCACTTGAAGCAGACAAGCCACCGACAGGCCCAAAGGTTTCGTTTCAGTACCCCGAAGGGCATTCCTCATATTTCCACAGCTCTGGGAGAAGGGGCCGTAGCGTCCGAGTTCATCGTTTCAGTACCCCGAAGGGCATTCCTCATATTTCCACATTCTGGCGCAATGAAACGCAGGCCGTTGGTGGCCGTTGGACAGTTTCAGTACCCCGAAGGGCATTCCTCATATTTCCACAAAGGAGAGATTGTGAAAAGAATTTCCGGGGCCGCCGTGGGTTTCAGTACCCCGAAGGGCATTCCTCATATTTCCACCGTGCCGTGGTCGAATGGGATTGACTACGACCAGTAGGAACAGTTTCAGTACCCCGAAGGGCATTCCTCATATTTCCACGTGGCCGCGGTTTTGTTCTTTGCGGCCATGGTGGCCGCGTTTCAGTACCCCGAAGGGCATTCCTCATATTTCCACCAAGTCAGTGCATCCCAAATCACGGTATCGACCAACGTTTCAGTACCCCGAAGGGCATTCCTCATATTTCCACGCAATCGGGTTCTGGCAGAGGTGACGACCGACGACAATGGGTTTCAGTACCCCGAAGGGCATTCCTCATATTTCCACCCGTGTCAAGCCCTGGCGAAAGGAGCCAAAACTATGTTTCTGTTAGTTTCAGTACCCCGAAGGGCATTCCTCATATTTCCACACTGGCGCTTTTGGTCAGTATGATTGCCGGAATTGCGCCGGCGAAAAGTTTCAGTACCCCGAAGGGCATTCCTCATATTTCCACACCGTCCGCATCGCCGACTTTGCCTCCTACCTTGGCCTTAGTTTCAGTACCCCGAAGGGCATTCCTCATATTTCCACGGATCGGTCAGGAGGGCGTCAAGTTTCAGCTCGATCGTTTCAGTACCCCGAAGGGCATTCCTCATATTTCCACAACACGGCTGCCATCAGCCAGACCGCCGTCATTTCGAACTGTTTCAGTACCCCGAAGGGCATTCCTCATATTTCCACTCAATTTGGGGGTTCGCCTCCGGCAGCTTCGCAGCTGTTTCAGTACCCCGAAGGGCATTCCTCATATTTCCACGAACCATGGTGATTCCCAATGGGACAGTCGGTCGGATGTTTCAGTACCCTGAAGGGCATTCCTCATATTTCCACCCTTCAACAAGGGGCTGTACGTCGACCGTGTCGTTGTGTTTCAGTACCCCGAAGGGCATTCCTCATATTTCCACCAGATCGTCAATTTCTCCAAGTTTGCCGTCGACAAAGGGTTTCAGTACCCCGAAGGGCATTCCTCATATTTCCACCAAAAGGCATGTGCACAAGAGTCGCCTCTGGTCATCAGTTTCAGTACCCCGAAGGGCATTCCTCATATTTCCACTGGACGGCGGCAACATTCGCACGGCCACGAAGGCCGGTTTCAGTACCCCGAAGGGCATTCCTCATATTTCCACCCAGTGCCGCCGACTGCTACTCCGACCGAGAAGCCAGGTTTCAGTACCCCGAAGGGCATTCCTCATATTTCCACTTAAGGATACCCAAGCGTTGCAGCAGAACGTTGTTGTGGTTTCAGTACCCCGAAGGGCATTCCTCATATTTCCACGCAGTGTGGTCGTTGGATTAACGGCGTATGGTATCGTTTCAGTACCCCGAAGGGCATTCCTCATATTTCCACTCCTGTGAAGTCGACCATGGCGGCACAATCCACGGCATATGTTTCAGTACCCCGAAGGGCATTCCTCATATTTCCACGAGAAGTTTGTCGTTAATCGCTGTGTGGCTCCTGAGGTTTCAGTACCCCGAAGGGCATTCCTCATATTTCCACAGTGGTCATTGGAATTACCCGGACAAGTTTCGGGTAACCAGTTTCAGTACCCCGAAGGGCATTCCTCATATTTCCACGCAAGGTCGTGGATGCGACTGGTCAGTTGGTGGGCGCAGATGCCTGTTTCAGTACCCCGAAGGGCATTCCTCATATTTCCACAATACGATTTATCTGCCGGCGATTAGTAACGTTAAAAGTTTCAGTACCCCGAAGGGCATTCCTCATATTTCCACACGACGTGGTCGTGATGGCCGGTACGACGAAGGTTGTTTCAGTACCCCGAAGGGCATTCCTCATATTTCCACGAGTGCAAGCGCAGCAGCGGACTATACCGCCCCGGTAATCCCCTTGATCGCGTTTCAGTACCCCGAAGGGCATTCCTCATATTTCCACGCTGCGGCAAGGTCTGCGGCAGATGCTGCGGCAGAGGCGTTTCAGTACCCCGAAGGGCATTCCTCATATTTCCACTCCCCCTTTTTAGGGACAGCGGGTTTACAGGGCGCCGGCCCGGTTGGTCAGCCAGGGAGCACCGCTTCGCGCGGCCCGGCGGCCCAGGCGTTTTCCCTATTTTGCACCTTTTCGAGCGACGCCGCCGGCTGAAAAACACCCGGGTCGCTCGCAAATTCCACCCCCTGTATTTGTCATAATGAATCGTCTCCACTGACCGGTTTGCTCAGTACGGCGTCGAATTGGGGCGCACTAGCGGCGCTTCCACACTGGCATCGGCGCCGGATCGAGCCAGCACCCGCCCTCGCACCCACAAAAGTCGCTCGTTTTTTATCAGACGACCCAGGCGTCGCCGTCGCCGCCCGTCTCGATCTCCCCACGCGTCGTCTCGATGCGGCCCTGACACGCAGCACATAGCCGGTAGTAGCGCACATGATCGAGCCGGGGCTTGATGATGCGACCCACCGCACGCTGCATCTGCGCCAGCCGCCGGCCATCCACCACACACTCGAAGACACTGTACTGCACCGGCGTGCCATAGTTGCACAGCGCCGTGTGCAGCTTCGTGCGCCGCCGATCATCGGGAATATCATAACACACCACAACAAATACCTGGCTCATGGGTAGAAACCCCTTTACTTTGCCGCCTGGCAGCACGCGCCTCGCCTCCTGCATCCTCACCGCGTCCGATAGGGTGTATACGCTGCCGCGTCGCCTTCAATCACTTTGCGCACCTGGCGCGCCTGCACCTCGAAGAGCTTCTGATAGCTCAGCCGCCGCCCGGCCGGCGCATAGAGCACTTCGGTGTTGAGCCGTGCCGTGTAGGCGGCAAAGAAGGTGCGCTGCGCCGCCCGTTTCAAATAGACGCCCCCTTCCGGCCCCGGCTCGAAATCCTTCACCTGCAGGCGGCGCCGGTTGACCAGGTTGAGCAGCACCGAATCGACGATCACGCTGCGAAATTCTTCCACCAGGTCGAGCGCCAACGCGGGTCGCCCATATTTGTCGCTGTGGAAGAAGCCGTCATAGGGGTCGAGACCCACCACTTCGCACGCGGCCATCAGGTTTTGCGTCAGCAGCGTATAGCCCAGGCTCAACAGCGCATTGACCGGATCGCCCGGCGGTCGCCGCGTGCGTTTGGTGAAATCAAAGCCTGCGCGCAGCGCCGCCCGCAAAACGGCGAAATAGTTGCGTGCGCCGTCGCCTTCCACCCCGCGCAAACCAGCCAGATCGGGGATGGTCTCCACCCGATCGATGGCGTGATCCAACCGTTCCAGCAACACGGCATCGACGCGGTGGGTGCGGGCAATCCGCCGCGCCAGCGTGCGCTGGTTGCGCAGCTTGCCGCCGACGATGGCGCGGCTCAGCGTGAGACAGAAGGCGCCATCCTGGGCGCGGTCATATTGTCGATGGCGCAGCGCAAGGTTCTTGCCCGCGCCGCTCTCCAACCGTCCGCGCAGCCGCCCACCCCGATCGAGCAGGGTTAGCCCCACGCCGGCGTCGAGCAGCGCGTGTAGCGCCGGTGTGGTGGCGCCGCAGTTGCCGACGAGCACCACGTGGTCGACGTGCAACAGCGGCACGGCCAGCAGCACCTTGTCTTCTTTGGCAACGACCAGACGACGATGCTCCTTTTCAATGCGTGCGCCCGCTTCAATCACATAGAGCGTAGCCATATTGCGCCTCGCTGCGAAACACTAAGGTGACTGTCACTTGCGAAGTGACAGTCACCTGGAACGGCTGGATCAGTACTCAAAAGAGAGGTGACGCCAGAGCCACGCAGGTGTGCGCTCGTCCAACGCCAGCGCGTGATCTTCCCACAGAAAGCGCACGCTCTCGCCCTCGAAGTGCACGCCCAGGAAGTCAAAGCCTTCGCTAAAGCTGGTGATGCGCGTCTTGGCCGGCTCCAGCCGCAGATGCAGCCGCGTCAGCGCCTGCGCCACCGCGTGCTGCGCCTGCTCCGCCTGCCGCGGGCCGGTGCAGCAGACCACAAAGTCATCGGCGTAACGCACCAGCAGCCAGCGGCCGCGCGTCAGCGCACGGTCCAGCCGGTGCAGGTAGACGTTGCAGAGCAGCGGCGAGATCGGCATTCCCTGCGCCAGCCCGCGCGCGGGGTCCGCGGCGCTGCGGCCGCTGTGCAGCCAGAGATCGAGCAGCGCAATGGTGGGGGCGTCAAGCCCTTCCTCGCGCAGAAAAGCCGCGCAGCAGACGGTGGTCGATGCTGTCGAAACAGTCGTCGATATCGGCGTCGAGCAGCCAGGTGCGGCCCAGTTTGCGCAGCCGCACAATGGCGGCCACCGCATCGCGCACGCCGCGCCGCGGCCGGTAGCCATAGCTGCACGGCAAAAAGCGGCGCTCCAGCATCGGCTCCAGCACGTTGAGCGCGGCGCGCTGCACGACGCGATCGCCGACGTTGGGGATGCGCAGCAGCCGCTGGCCGCCGTCGCGCTTGGGGATGGCAACGCGGCGCAGGCCGCCGGGCCGGTAGCGCCCGGCCTGCACCAGCGCCGCCAGCGTGCGCAGATGTTCTTCCCAGTTGCGTGCAAAGCGGGTGATGCTGACCGCGTCGGCGCCGGCCGCGCCGCGGTTGTCCGCGACTTTTTCCCACGCAAGGCACAGGTTGGGCCAGGACAAGATGGCGTCGAACATCTCACTCCACTCCTTTGTGGTTGCCCACCTTCGCACCCAATGCCAAGGGAAAAGTTACGTCTGCGCTGACGGCAGGGGGAAAGTCATCCATCGATGGCACAGATTTCACAGATGACCAACCGCTGCTCGCCACCTTGGCATCTCCTACATCGACCAAGCCTCTCTGTGCGCAACCTGCGTCATCGGTGGATAGCGACGCCCGCTGGTTGAAACGCAGCGGCTGATCGACAAAGCTGCGTTGAAACGCACTGAACAGGTGATCGTCCCATCCATCCAACCGGCTTTTAGCCGAGTTTTTCCTACCAGACGCCGATTTCAATCGGCGGTCTTGGGCGCTAGCGCTCTGCACGGCGCGCCTGTCCAAAGCCGGCGGTTGTCAGCGCGCCGACGCCGCTGTAGAAGGCAAAGTCGGCCAGCATCTGCATCACGCCCAGCCAGTAGCGGTCGCCGCCGATGGCGCGATAGGTGACGCGCCCCACCCCGCCGATGCGCTGCGACCCTGCTTTGAACGCCACCGACCGGCTTTCCAGCTTGTACCGGCTGATCGCCACCATCTCTTCGCCAAAGCGCCGCACTTCGGGACTCAATGCGATCGGGCTGAACGCGTTCCAGCGGTCAACCAGGTTGCCAAAGACCAGGCTGGGCAACGGCAGCGGCACGTGCATCCCGCCCGACTTGAAGGTCGTCGGCGTATAGAAATCCAGCGTCACCTGACGATCAGGCCGCTCCATGCGTGCAAGCTGGGCCGCAGCCAGCGCCTCGTAGCTCGTGCGTCCGCTCCATGCATCTGCGGCCGGGTCACACTGTGCGCCCACCACCCGCAGCGTGCTGTCGGCGACCGGCCAGGTTGTGGACGGTCGCGTCAGGATCGCCGTGGTCAGCGCGGCGGCAACCGGCTCCGTCAGCCCCGTCACGCGCAGCGCGCAGCCCTCGCCCGCCTGCAGCACGCGCCCCTCTGCACTGCTGCGCCCGCCCATGATGTCGGAACAGGTCAACGGCTTGGGGCCGTCGTCGGCGTGCAAGGCAGCAGCCAGCGCCGCGTCGACGCCGCCAATGTGCGCCAGGACGGCCGCATGCACGGCTCGCCCCGCGTGAAAAGGCAACAGCACCTCCTGCTCGGCAACCAGCCGCACGACAATCGCGATCAACATTGATTGGCTCCGTTCGTCCAAATCTAGAAAGGTAGTACAGCCAGGCGCACCAAAGGCGACGGTCACAGTGACGGACAGCCATGTCAGGCGATTTGGCAAATCGCCCTACGAACCGCCGCCCTATTTGCTCCGCACGGTCCTAGTGGTGCGTCAAGTGTGAAATGTGGCGTATACAAACCAGGTTTCTTGGAGAAACCTGGTTTGTGGGAAGCTATCACATCAAGCTTGACGTATCGCTAGCGCTGTCTGCGCGCGGCCTCGCGAATGCTTTGCAGATCAAGCAGCTCCGCCACCTCATAGCGCCGCGGCGCGCTGCCCGGCGCCGGCCGTGTGCGCACCACCAGCGGGAAATAGCCCATACGGCCGTGTAACTCCGCCAGCAGTACAGCCGCGATAAAGTTGAGCGAGGGCAGGGCAACCATGATCGGCTCGCTCTGCCACTGTTGCGCAGTGAGATCAATGGTCTCCAGCAGCGCCGCGAGTTGTGGGCCAAAGGGCTGCTGCTCGTCGAACTGTGTGGGAATGTCGATCAGGCGGGCAATCGTCGTTTCGGTCAACGCCTCGATCTGGGCGTGCTGTGCGACGGTGACAGGGTGCGAGAAATTGAGCAGAATCATGGTCCATCCATTCGCTGGTTACATTGACATTGGCGCCGATTGGGCGCTCTGGCCAGGCTCGCCTGCCGCCGTCCTCCCTTGAACGGGATTGCAGTCCATGTCGATGGTATAGGTGCGACCGGCTGCATCTTCGACGAGCATGCCTAATTCCCGGCCATCGGTCAACAGATCACAATTGATCCAGCCATAGCCGCTGGTGACGCCTTTCAGAAAAACCGAAAGTTCTTCGGGAATCTCATGGATCTGTTTGATCTTGCCCGACGAGACTGTCCGTATATCGATGACTTCTGCCTGGCGTTTGATGATCACACGCCAGCCGCCGAATCTTCGGTGATCCAGGCGATTGCGGATGAACTGCGCAAACAACACGCCGGCCACCACTACAAGAAACTCAGAAAGCAGATTGACCAATACGCCGCTTACGATCCAGTCCATGGCAACCTCTAAGGTAGGTGATTCGCAACAAGGTTCGATGTGCTTTGCTGCACCGTTGCACTCATAGTGCGTCAATTATCCTCCGTTGGCATCGCGGCGAAATTACCCAGCGCCACCCACTTACCGACATCCGTACTCAGCAAGACATTGCCAGTATCGTCAGGCAAATCCACCGCAAAGGCAATGCGTACAAAGTCGCCCGGGTCCACGTTGGTAAACAGGCTGCTGATCCCGCCATATTGCCACCCCGCATACCCGCTGGCCGTACCACTCGTGCTGTAAACCTTACCCGCCGCGTCCGTCACCCAGGGATCGATATTCCGGTCGAAATAATCGGTGCCGCTCTGCAGATTGGTGGCATCGATGATCACCACCAGGAAATGGCCCATCGCTACGTGGGCATCGCTGTAAAAGTAGACTGCCTTGCGTTTGTGCAGCTCGGAGACCTTGAAGCGCCAGCCGTTCGCCTCGATCTCCTGCCCGACCGCAAGGATGCTGGACGAACCGGTGGCGGCGGTCTCCGGCTGCGCGGCGGGCTCTGCTGGCGCGGCTGGTTCGGCTGTAGTTGATTCGGCTGTAGTTGATTGAGCTTGTGGCGTTGCTGTGACCGTTGCCGCGAGAGATGCTGCGGGCAGCGCCGGACCCTCTACGACCGGCAGATCGACGATGGCCGGGGCATTGTCCACCAGAAACGCTGCGAGCCACGCTTCATCGGCCAACTGGAACCAGTCGCCGGCGCTGTTGCGCGCCACAATCGTCAGGGCGTCGCCGGCATCGACCCCACCGACCACGACATAGCCGGTGCCTGGCCCGCCGCGCAAATTGGCGTCGCGGTTGGCAATCGGCGCACCCGGCGCGGCTGCGGCGCCGGGTTGCGGGTTGGCGATTTCGCCGAGTTGCACCTCAAACGCCGTGATCTGTGGGAGGGTGATCTGGTTGCTAAGCACGGCGATATACTTTTTCAGGCCGTCCACCACGCCCCACACCGTGACAA
Source organism: Candidatus Caldilinea saccharophila (assembly GCA_016710365.1). Classification (GTDB taxonomy): domain Bacteria; phylum Chloroflexota; class Anaerolineae; order Caldilineales; family Caldilineaceae; genus Caldilinea; species Caldilinea saccharophila. Next base: position 58,861 of record JADJVW010000001.1, read on the forward strand.
TATCATCCTCCAGAAATCGCTCCGTTCCCATGTATTCGACCCAGATCGGATCGCCCCACAGGTCGTAACTGCCCTTTGTCACCTCGACGCGCAGATGATAGCCGGGATTTTCGCAGAGAATACAGACATTCTCCTGTACTTCCACCACCTTACCAGCATAGCGCACCGTCTTGCCGATGTGGTCCTCGTTGTGGCGGAAGAGATCCGCGTAGGCGATGGTGACGGCTGCGGCCTTGCGCGCCTCCAAATCCTGCTGTGCGGCCAGGTCGACGAGCGGCGGCACGGCCATCACCTTGCCGATCGTCACGGTCTTGGCGTCAGTGCTGACGGCAATGCCGCCGCTCTCAATCGTCACGGTCAGCGTGTAAGTCTTGCCGCCCACGGTGATGGGGACGAGATAGTCGTCGACGGCGTGGGCAGTGGATTGGGTGGCCGCCAATAAAAGCAAGGCGGTAATGAGGGCGGTGAGAAAACGAGACATGATTGGGGTTCCTTTCTAAACTCAATCAATGATTAAACCGATGATAGAATAATTGGTTTGTCTGCTGGTCTTGCGGCTCTGCCCGCAGCGAAATGCACTGTACGTGCTCAAGCAGAAGATAAAAAACAGCATTGTGGCAATGAATGTCTAAAACTCGTGGCAAATACATTAGTCAAGTGAGGAGTCTAGCCGCAACTCAGCCAATTTCTGGCAAAGTAATTTGGCTGTGCTTTCCACGGTATCAGCCGTAAGCGCCCCTTTGCGTTTGCCGGCGTGCATCAGGTCGTTGCGCAGCTGACCCAGACGATTGTAAAGCTGTGCAACATCACCAAGCGCCGGCACAGTGGATAGATCAGCCACCACCTCGCTGGGATTGTCAGCCATGGTTTTGTCCTGAAGTCGCTGAATTTCTCGGCCAATCGCCCGCTCCACCTGTTGCCGCACATCTTTCTCCAACATCTGTCCAACCAGACCACTATGCACCATTACCCAGGAGACCAGCCACTCGCGCGCCAACGCCACCGCCTGAAAGATTTGATTGCGCTGGAGGTACCATTTGATCAAGGCGCGCTCGGCTACCAGAGTTTGTTGAGGATTGTGTCGTTGTTCTTCTGCAGAAAGTGCAATTGGCGCAAAGTTCTCCGCAACATATTGGCTCAACGGCGCAAAGGGCTGGGCCAACGCTGTGATAGACATTAGCGCCTCCGGCAATTGTGTGGATACCGCATGGCTGGCAGCCATTGCTTCGCTCGGCCGCACCACGCGCAACGCTTGTGATGCGCGACGGAGGTGACTGGCAGTTTTCTTGACAGGTGAACTATTCCACGTTGCCATTTCAACTTTACCGACGATGCGTGGATCCGGTTTCGTGCGCTCATGTTGCGTATTGAGTAAGGCGGCCAGATCGCGCGCGTCGCCAAAGCGCACGAAGCGATCCGCCCCTACCATCCAGTCGAGCAGATCGACGAAGCGGGTCAGGTTAATCACAGGCGCGCGGTTTGGCGTCACCGATTGGTCGCGCGCTTCAAAGTTGCCGTAGTAGACCGCCTCCAGCCGGATGTTCTTGACCGTGCGCAAGTAGGCGGCGGAAAGGAAGGATAGAAACGGCAATGAGCGGAAGCCGTGAGTAATGTCGAAGACAACAGACTCTTTCGGTTCAACCGCATCGACCACCGTCTGAAATATTTCCCACAGCTCAGTATCATTGCGCCCATCTGGGATGTCCACAGGATCGACATCGGCGACGTAATCTTCAACCAGCGTCACAAAGCGATCAAGATGTTTCTCTCGTGCTTGTTTGGTGACAAAGACGCGCAGCGACAAGTCGGGGACAAAGCGCGCCAGCGCCACGCCAAAGAAAGGCGCCGTGTGCTCACGACCGTCGTCGAGGACGTAGGTTGTTTCATAAGCAGTCGTGGCGCCGAGGAAGGTGATGGCTTTCATGGTATCTCGCCTTTTTCCAACAAGAAACCTTGCTCGTTTCCTGGCGTTTCAAGCGTTGCATTTGGCCCAGCTTTTTTGGGCTTAGTCGATTTGGCTTTGTTAGCCACAAACCAACTGAAGTTCTTGCCTTCGGGGTCTGGTTTGACATCGAGACGTGGATAATGGATCGGCAGTAGACGCGTGCGCTTTGGCTCGCTCAGCAAACTCAGCAGATCCTTGATGTTGGTGAGTTCGCGCAGAGGCTGTCCATAACACCGTTCCATTACCTGTTCAAAACGTGCCAGCCAGTTGCTCCGTTCAGAGGGTGTGGCAGTACACCAACCAGAGGTGCTGAGCGACAGATAACGGTGGTGGAAGTCCAGGAGGGATATCTTTTCGACAGATAGTCGGACGCTGCCGAAACCCAGCGGTTTTGCATAACCGAGACGGTAGAAACAGCCCTCGTCACCCAAATGCAAAGTCCAGAGTAAGGCGCCAAACTCCACCGGCGCCAGATTGTGAAATTCGATAGCAAATTCAAAAACGTTGCCAGGCGCTCTGACTCCACGCACGCTGCGATTCTGATTGTCCCGAATCCGACCGGCTCGTTCATATTCAAGCCGGTTGAGCGCGGCGCCATGATGTCGATAGACTTTACGCCCGCGCAGTTCGTTAGGGCCGTCATAGCCAATTGTTTTGGCTGCGCCTGGTTGCTTGCGTTCGTCTTCGCTCCAGTCGCCCCTCTTCTTACGCAGATAGAAGAGAGTAGTGGTTGGTTTGGGGGCGCCCAGAATTGCCAGCGGAAGCTCATCTGCGTAGATGCCATGATCACCCTCCTCAGTCAGCACTGCATGAGTGAAACGCACCCGCCCGGCGTAGGCGACGCGTGCTTTGCGGTCTTCTGCCTGTTCTGCTTTGACCCAGCCAAATACCCGGGATGCAATATCCAGTTCTTCGTACCGTTCGCTAGACCTAAGGTGTTCGGGCAGGAGATCACCGATGGCGTTGCGATAGCACAGCCGAGCCACGCGCGCCAATGCAATGTTACGCACCTGTGTCGTGTCATCCGGGTCAAGCTCTACATACACCAAATCATCCGGCGACAGGTGCGTGCTCTGCACTTGTGTATGAAAATCTTCTTTGCGTTCATGTAACTGGGCATGGAGGATGGCGTTAAAATCTTCTGCTCGTTCGCAACTAAAGTGGACTTTCCTGGCTTGCGCCGGATCGTTTTTGAAATAGAAAAAGCTCTCGTTGCACTTTGTGTCAATAGTTTGTCCAGTCACCTTAACCCAGCCACGATGCACCGGACGACCATCTCCGGCCAGCGCTGCGTGGCTTCTGGCAATCATCGTAACGATGGGTACGTTATTTTTCGTTTTGCCGACAATTGCGTAGGCTTCCTCGCCACACCTCCACGACTCGTCAAGCAGATTGGCGGCTGGATCTTTGTAATAGGCGCCAACTTTTGCTTCCTCGCAGAGGGCGATGACGCCAGGCTGACCATCTTGTGGGAGACTCTCCACGATGCCGGGCTTGAAGTGTCGCGCTTCGGCGAGATCGATGCGGTACTCCAGACGCTCCTCACCATTGAATACGCTAAACGGCGAATTGGTCACTGCCTCGAACATGGATCGAATCATTCCACGCAGGCTGGTGGCGGGGATGGCATCCCTGCCGCCGTACTGGAAGAAGCGATAACTCTTATGTTCGACCTCCCGCCCGTCCTTTAGCCGCACTTTTGTCACCTTGATGTCGTGGCTATCGGAGATGAACAATGGCGTCTCAGCCGCCAGATGGCAGGTGATGCGTCCACTCAGACCAATGTATCGATCATGGGGCGGCGGCACACAGCGGCCCAGCAGCCGTGCATCGTCATCATCCGGCGCGATTGTGGGATCCGGCAGGTAGCGTACAAGATTATAGGGATTGAGAAAGCGATAGGCGTTGTGCGATTCGGTAGGCTGACGAGGCGTGGGCCACGGATGCGTCTGTATGGCCTGCGCTTTGGCCCTTTGCGCTTCAAGCTGTGCTGCAGCAAGTTGTTCTTGCCGGGCGCGCTCTTCAGCGCGTTTGGCCTTGGCTGCTTCCTTCTGCCGCTGGCGGGTGACGGATGAGCCGGTTACGTTGCCTCTGCCTTTTTGCTTTGCCATGAGAACCTCGCATTTGCTTTGTCAAAGAGATTACTGATCTCTTGTATTCAAGTCCACAACCATCATTTGAATTGCTTGCCGACACTCATCCAAGATGTGCTTTGCCGCCTCTTGCCCCCAGTCGCTGGGATTTCGTTCTTTTGGATGCATTGCCTGGGTTCGCTTTTCCAGGAGAATCTTCAGTTTATCAACCAGTTGTTGTGGACACTTCAGCACCGGGATCTGGAGCACGTTCAGCATACTTCCCCAATTAATGCCTTTTTTAGGGGGTTGTTTCGTTATTTGCTCGTAGTAGCTGCGAAGAGTTTCTTCAGTCCCCCGAAGCATGAACATAATGGACGCCGCGGTGAAACCCACTGAATAACACCGAGCTGCTTCTTCAAAATCTTCCCTACCGGTGATAGTCAGTTGGAGAGGGCCGTTTTGGGGAATGCCCAAGAAACCTGTCGGGTCCATCAGCAGGTGTTGAATTTCTCCTTCGCGGCTACGTTGTACTACAAACACAGAGCGACTTCGCGCCTCTTCGCTTAGGACTTGCTCAATGCGTTTCATCATTCTGCGAAGCGAACTCGCATCTGAACCGAGCTGGTTGGGGCGCTCTGGGCTCTCCAACCGGTCTAGTAGCTCATTCAGTTCCTCGAGTAGCGCCATTTCTGACTTAGATAGCTCGAGAGCTTCGAGATCGCTTTGGAGCAGTCGTAGTCGATCAGGGACACTAACAGCTTGAGCTCGTTTTGGCCGGATCGGTGTTCGAGCCGAAACCTGACGAAGCGAGATCAAGTTGAAACCGACGTAAGCAAGGTCCCAAATCGAAAATTGGTCCGACGCAGCTACTGTGGGCATTCTACGATTTCCCTGTCCACTACCTAACCTTGAATATCACCGTACTTGTCGATCAGCGGCAGGCCAGCGTGGTCATCCTCCGCAAGCGGCAGCGCCAACCGCGGGCCTGCGTCCTGCCCACTGCGCTTGTTGCCCACAAACCATTCATACTGCCTACCTTCTGCCTGCGGTTTGACCGTTGGTCGCGGATAGTGCACCGGCAGAGGAGGCGTGTCGGCGAGCAGCGCCTTCAAATCACGGATGTTGGAAAGGGATTCAAAGGCGGTGCCATAGCGCTCCGCCATCGCTTTTTTGAAATTGTCGATCCATTCTCCCATTGCGCTGCGCTGCTCCTTCCAGCCGCCGGAAGGGTCCAACAGCGAGGCGTAGCGCACCGCAGGCTCCACCGTCTCTACATTGATGATGTCGATCTGGGCCGAGCCAAAGCCCAACGGTTTGCCGTACCCCAGACGATGATTCCAGCCTTCCATGCGCAGGCTCCACAGCAGCGCGCCCAGTTCCACCGCCGCAAGATTCTCGAAATCCACTGTGAACTCAAAGACGCTGCCTGCTTTCTGCACGCCATGCACGGAGCGATTTTGATCGCTTTTGGCGCCATTGACGCTCTGATACTCCTGTGGATTCAGCCGGTCGCCGTGATGTCGATAGACTTTGCGTCCGCGCAGAATTTGACTGCCAGCGTCGTAATTGACGTTCTCATCGGGCAAGCCATCCTGAGGCTTGCTGCTGCCGCTTTTGGGGCGCAGATAGAATCGGTAGGTCGTCGGCTTTGGCGTCGAGAGGATCGCCAACGTGCTGTCGAAGACGTCGGCGTCGTGAATCAAGCGAGCATGGCTGAACCGCACCCGCCCCGCATAGGCTGTCGGCTGTGTGATATCAGGAGATGTTTTCGTCGCGTCATCATCGCCCCAGACCCAGCCAAAGATGCGACAGGCGGGGCAGAGCGCTTTGTCGTCCTCACATTTTTTCGTGTCGCTGAGGTGAAGCAACTCCTTCAACGCACGGTTGAAACCAACGCGCGGGACAGAAACGGGCACAATGAACTCCACGCCAAAACTGCCACCGGGTTGACGGCTCAGCATGGCGTATACAAGGTCGCCGTCTGCGAGTTTTGGCTCATTCTTCCCCGTCCGTTCGAGAATGAAGCGGCTGAAGGCCGCCTCCCTTGCCTGTGGCTGTTCAGGGTTCCGCCGCTTCTGCGCCTCATTGCCGTGGCGCTCCTGATAGTCGGCGATCAGCTCCTCATACTTCTTGCGCACGGGAGCCGGCAGATCAACCGGTGGAAGCGGCTGGGAGGTGAAGAAGAGCCGCTCGTCGTGTTTGTTTTCGATGTTCTGGTTGGTGATGCAGAGGTAGCCGCTGACTACTCTTTGGTTGCCCCCTGGCCTGGGTAACGGCTGACCAGCTTTTGCCAGATGCACAACGTTCCAGAACTCAAAACGCCGCAGCGGATGCTGCACCAACTCGATGATTGCCTGGCATGCCTCCCCGTGACGATAGCCCTGCAGTGAAAGTTTCTTACGCGCTGCATAAGGAGTGTTTGGTGCTTTGACGGTCGCCCGACTGGCCCACAATGGCTTATAAACAGGCACCCACGCGGCGTACTGGGGGCCGGAGGGACGCTGGTTGGGATTTACCGGCGTGGTTCCGGGCAAGAGTTCAAGCTGCCATTGTCCATCACTAATCTTGCGCACCCGAGCCGGCGCCAACCGCAGCGCGTCACCAGGCGGTAAGTGATAGCTCAGTCGTTTGCTGCTTGCAAAGTGGGCGAAACAGGAATTGGTGGCCGTCTCGAAAACTGAACGAATAACGCCGCGTAGACCAGTTCCCGGAATGGCGACGTTGCCGGCGGGATCATGGAAGAACCGGTAGTGTAGGTGCATCTTTCCGTTCACCTCTTCCGGTTCAATGCCTTCGCTGTCGGAGACGAACAGTGGCGTCGTTGCCGTTAGCCGGCAGGTAATGCGTCCACTCAGGCCAATGTAGCGATCGTGCGGCGGGGGTGCGCAGCGTCCCAGCAACGGCGCCGCTGTACGATTGCGCACCTCCAGCGTGCGCACAAAGTTGTATGGGTTGAGGAATCGGTATGGGCCAGCAGTGGAACGCACCGCCGGTTTTTGTGGCGCGGCGGATGGCTTGGCGCCAGACGCAGGCAACAGGGCAGCGTCTGCTGGTGGAGGCTTCTCCTGCGTGGTCGAGACAATTTCTCCAAGCAGCGTCACCTCACGCGCCCGGTTGCCATCCGGCTGAAAGCGCATGCGACGCCCCAGTGTGGCATCTTCGACGCTGCCCTGTTGGATAGCCCTCCGGTTAAAGGTGTAAGTCTTGCCGTCGTCGCCTTTGATCTGACCAGTGTTGTTTTGGTATTTGAGAATCGTGCCTTCCATCATGCATCACCCTTGCTTTCAGGCGTCGCTGTGCGTAAGGTGCGATACCACATGAAGGCTGTCTGTCCGTTTTCTGTGAAGCGCAGGAAGTCAAGGTGGACGCGCCCTGCAGCCTGCCCTGGATAGAACAACCTGGCCGCCGCGGCACGATCATCCCACCAAAGTTTAAACCCATCTTTGCGTTCGCCCCAGAGCATGACAGATCCTTCGTAACGGCGCAGCTTGCAGTCAGGGTGCGCAGACCAGAAATCACGACAGGCTTCTGGACTCTCAAATCCCGGCAACGGCAGATCGATCGGCTCGCCCACGTAGTGCCACAGCCATCGACGCACATCGCAGCGCAGAGACAGATGTCCAGCTTCGCCAAATATCTCGGCGCGTTGCAGGTAGAGCGGTTCGGCGGGTTCATCGGAAAACTCGATGTGGCTGACATGCTCCCAGATGCGCCACGGCATTTTCCCCCAACGGCTGCGCCAGACGGTCAGAAAGGTGTCAAGACGCTCGGCGGGGAAATGGCCACCGAGGATCGTAGGGCGCTCTGTCTCGGCAACTTCCGCCCGTTCCATTCTTTCAATCAGGTGCCGGAAATCTACACTCTTGTCGCTCATGACACCCTCACAGGATAAATTTCGGAAAGCCAGATACCGTTGATTTCGGTGAAGTAGCTATCTTTGCTGTCTGTTGTCACCTCAAAACTGTGTTTATGTCCGTTGATCGCTGTATGGAATGTCTTCACCCAGCCCTCTGCCAACTCAAGCCAACTCGCCTGTCGGCTTGCTTCGTAGATTGCGGTCTGATACACACCGCTTGACACACCTTTTGCTGCCACCAACGCCGCTGCTGCACTCTGCGCCGCCTGAACTGTTGAATTGTCTGCGGGCGCCTGCGGCTGCGGGAAATCGTCGTCGGTGAGGAAACCGAGCGTCAGTCGTTCATCCTTGATTTCGACTGCGCCAAAGCCTTTGGCCCGGCCAAAGCCGACGGTGCTCAGGCCCTCGTGCAGATCGCGCAGCACCAGCGCCAGCCAGCCCAATTCCCACGCTTCCGGGTTGTCCAAAAGTAGGCGCACTCGGAATTTTGGCTGCCACAACACGATGGCGTCGAACTTGGCGCTGTCCCGTCCGCCGCCGGTGAAGCGGTCGATGGCAAGAAAATCGAGAGCCTTATACTCCACGCGCTCGCCAACAAAGGGCGCATCCTCCACGCGCAGGCGGCTGCCATTCCATGTGCTGCCAAAGAGGCGACAGGCCAGACACAGCTTTTCTTCGGCGCCGGTCTGCTCTAGCTCATCACGCTCCTTCTTTGACATTGTGGACTTGATCAGGCTGTTGCAGCTCGCTACAGGATCATTGGCCTTGGTGGTGAGTGGATTACAAGCTGGACAGATGCTCAGAAATTTCTGGCGCTGCTCACTAGCTTTTGGGCCTGCGTCCCACGCCTTATGGGTGGCCAGGGTGCGAGCGATGCGTTCCGCTTGACTGCGCAATACCCCGCGCAGGCTGGAACCAGGCAATACTGGTTTTGCACCTTTCGTATAGGCTGCCAACAGCGGCGCGTGGTCGAAACCGCTGCGCCCGGCCTGCGTCAGATCATTGGTGAGGAAGGGGCCAGTCGCCGCCAGCGTGAACTCTGCTAGCGCCCATGAACGAGCAACCACCGGTGAATCGCTACTTGGTTTCGGTGTGATTCGGCTACGTGCCAGAGCGACTTGTTGCGTGAGCCAATTAAGATCGCCGTCACGAGCATCCCACGGCGGTCCATTGCGCAAAAATTCGATGAGCGTGACAGGCTGGTTCAGATCGCGTTCAATCCATTGGACGTTAGTCAATTGAAACGCGCCTAGCCCGCGGTTAACGCGTCCGCCGATCGCGCCGCGTCGTTGTTCCCATTCGGTCAACGCCGCAGCCAGCAAAGGCAGCGTCTTGTCAACATCTTGAAGGCGGGCATCAATCTCGAATCTGACATGGAAGGTTGCACCGGCTGGCAGCACTTCGAGATCGAACTTGATGCGCTCTCGTCGCGCCGCCGCGCCTGTGACGCGATCGATGCCGACGCCATCGCGAATCTGAAGCGCGGGGAGCGTATCCAAAACTGCGTCGTAGACGAGCAGGCGTGCTGCGCTCGCGCGCTCATCATCCTCTTGGGGATTGACGTCACCGAAGAGCTGACACACGATGCACCCACATGCCTTGCGAGAACCTTCTCTATCAAGCGCCTGATTAAATGCCTGACAGGGAGCCTCGCCATCAAACCGCGTCGCCAGCCGGGTGGCGATGCTGCGCAGCGCGCCGGCGATGGCGGTTCCGGGGATCAGCGGATACCCATCCGCCGTGCGACGGATGAGATCGTCGGCGGTCTCTGTGCCTCTGCCCGTGCCGATATGCAGAGGCGTCGACACAACAAGCGTGGCAGTGATGGCTCGAAACATGGTGGTTATCTCCTTTCCTGCGCTTTTTGACGCGCTTGCTCAGCAATGCGCTCGCCAAGCATCTGCAGGCCGATGCGCCACAGTTGAGGGCGCAATTGGGTGTTAGCATCGACATGCTCTTCAACGCACTGCTGCAGATCGCCCAGCAAGATAGCAACCTTCTTCATATCGGCCTTGCCATCACCTTCGTGATAGAAATTTTTCTTATCGCGTCCGGGAAGTTTCTGCGGTAATAGCTCCTCCTCACTGCCCAGCTTGTTCAGCGCCGTCTTAATCTCTGCGTCTGACTGTTCGGTTGAAACGTGCAGCATCCGCGCCACCGCTTCAAAGCGACCATCCTGTGAAAAATTTGAAAACTTGTCTGACAGGATCTCCTCCCATGCTCGCGCAAATTCCAGCAAGAGCTGTTGAGATTGTTGCGCTTCTTGTTTTAACTCCAGCTCCTCCAGATCAAGCGCCCCTTTCTTCCAGTGGGCGAGTTGCGTATGGACGGGATGATTAAAGACGATGCAGCCAAATCCCTCCTCGCGACGGCAGCCGATGCCGCGCGTCTCGGCTGCTGCCAGATGCGCCTGAAGCGTAGACAGATCAATGTCGGAGAGTGAGAGGCGCACGCTCGATCCGGCGACCAGCGCCTGATCACGCGTGCGCGGCAGCCCCAGCTTGCCGTTGAATGCATCCACAGCGCGGACGGCGCTGAAGGCACGCGTCTCATCTACACACACCTCGACGCCTGCTGGTAGATCGAGTTCTTGTTGCAGCCATTCCTGGGCAAAGCCCTGGGCAAAACGTCCCCACGGATCGGCGATGATGGCATCGCTGATAAAGGTCAGCACCACCTTATTGGCATCGGTCACCCGCTCCTGGAGCGGCGTTCCCTGCCACGGGGGTGTTTCGCCCTCCTGTAGGAGCAGACTCACTTTGCCATAACCGCGCCGGCTTGCCTTTCCCAAGTGGAGGTTCTGCACCTGCCCTGGCGATGCAAGGCCGGTCATCTCTGCCAGCGTCTTCCAGACCTGTTCATCGGCGCAGGTGATTTCCCCGGCGAAATACTGACCTGGCTCCAGCGCAACGTAGCCGAAGAGGTTGCCAGTGCGCACGCGTCCTATGCGGATGTGCATTTCGACGCTCTGTTGTGGCTTGAACTGCACACTCATGCCAGCAGGATTCAACAGCAGAAAGCCACTGACGCTTTCCAGGTCTGCGCCGCAGTCTGGACACTGATCAAGCATCGCATCGTCATATGCCAGGCTCCAGACGCCGTGTCCTTTATCGGGATCGCCCTTGTAGCCGGGATACAGTTTGCATGTCACCAAATCACGCGGCGTCACAAGGGTGGGGTAACCCTGAAATTTGTGTTGTTTCGACACCTGCACCGGTAGCAACGACGAAAAGCGCACGGCATCGCGGAAGAACAAATCGACAAAATTTTGGTAGGGCGCCTCTGTGCGACGCTCCTGATCATTTAGGGCGGCGCCAAAACGCTGTGCGATGCGCCAGGCAAGTGCTCCTCGCAGCACCGAGCCGGGAATGCTCTCCAGCGTCTCGTACTGGTTGCCGGCCTCAGCGCGGCGCGCAAGCAGCAGCGGCTCATCGGTGCGCACGATCACCTGCAGACGGTATGCATGGTTTGATAGAGTGCCCAGATGAATACGTTCCGTCGCCAATGTTTGGGGCGCACTCTTCTCCTGGCCAACGTTGTCCTTGCTCGCGCCAAGAATCCAGGCAAAGCGTTCGAGCAGCGCCTGCTCGTCTCCGCCGGCAACAAGATGCACATCGCATTCCCCGCGCCCGCGTCGCTTGCTGGCGCCAAGGTTGCGCAGGCTGCGCGCCGCCGCTGTCAACCACGCCGCTTCGTCTTGCGCCGCAACGTCTGGCCCTACACATTCAGCGACGAAGCGAAAGCGCAGGCTGCGGTCGCCTTCCTCGCGGGTGAAGAGCTTACTGTTTTCGGCGCGCCTGGTGCGTGGGTTGACGCGAACGCGCGTAGCATTCTGCGCTGCCGTCTCGCCAGCCCGCCAGCTTCCCATCTTTTGTGGCTCTTCCAACCCTGCCGGGCGCGCGGATGAGAAATACCAACGCTTCGGACGCCGGGGCGATCCAAAAATGGTGCACAGCGGACAATCCTCGGCCTGTTGATCAAACTGACCGCAGTACTCAGACGTTGTCTCGCTTGCTCCCGACGCCTGACAGCTGCGATGTGGGCGCAGGGGCTCCAGCGCCAGCAAATTCATCAGGCTGTCCCGCAGCAGCCCGGCGAGCACGGTGCCGCGGATGACCGGCACGCCATCCGCATCGCGCAGCAAGGCAGAGTCTATTTCCAGCCCCAGGCCGTGACCGGCGCCGATGTGAAAATCGCTCTTGAAGGTGATTTCAAATTCAAGCCGGATGCTCATGCCTCACGCTCCTCTGCTTCGTAATCTTCGGGCGATTTTTCCAAGTCCTGCGCAAAATCCCATGTTTCAATCAAGTCGGGTAGCCCATGCGCCAATGGGCTTTTGCCATTGCGTCGTGTTTCTAGCCAATGGTGCTTGGTTTCGCCCTCCACAGACTCTTGTCCCAGATCTCGCATTGCGTCCCACAACTCTTGGTTGAAGCCACTGCGCACAAATGGGCGCTCCAGGTAAATCTTCTCCCATTGGGCAAGCTCTTTTTTGCGATTTCCGACCTTAAGCTCGTCTGGCAGGTGAGTGAAGGCAGCGCGCACTTCTGCCAGACGCTTCTGGGGAAGGTCTTTTAGTGCAAAGCGCTGTTGCAATAGCGCGGATAGACTGATGCCATACTCCGCTGCCTCGGCAGGTGGAGCGTCCGTAGCCCAGTAGGGCTTGAGGCTTGGTCGCACGACCCCCATTGCTCTTTATCCTCTTCACCCTGCCCCGCTAGCCGATTGCCAAGAATGACTTCAAAGTTGACAGCGGAAAGATGAACACCCTTTTCTGCCGCCAGTTGTTTGCATTGTCGCTTGGCTTCTTCCAGCAACTGATGTGCGCGCCTGTGCGCTAACGCATAGGGATACTTGCTCTTGCAGATGACGACGGCAGCGGCGACGGTGGGCTTTGGCTCGCCCATGTCTTTTGCAAGTTCGCCAACTGTTTTCTCATATGCCAGGCAAAAGCGCCGAGCAAAGTCGAGCGCATACGCAGATGGGATCAGGACGAACAGATCGTCTCCGCCAAGGATGAGGGGGAGCACAGGCACGGTTTTTGTGTCTGCTTTATTGGGACGCAGCTCTACTCTAGCTATCAGGTTGCGTGTCACTTCCGCCAGGCTGGACAAGACAGCTTCGGTCAATCCATCTGAAAGATTTTTAATCTGAAGTTCGTTGCATTGACCAAAAGTTTTGCCCATCCCATTGCCATCTGCCACTAGATAGGCGACATAATTTTGTTTGCGCAGATCATAAGCAGCCACGTCGTCCGCATCTTCTGGCGACGAAAAATGGTGCAGATAATCTTCGCTTCCGATTACCTGCACCAAAAAGCTACGCAGAAAACCAAACCGCGTATCCCAGCGTTCCTGCGCCTTGGTCTGACAAGTGGCGCACAAGTAACGTCCTCTAGCATCGGTCGGCTCTTTGAACAACCGGCCATACGTCTCTGCCAATCCAACCCCACACGACGCGCAAAAGGCCATATAGGGCATATGAACCTCGGCCACACTGCCTTCTCGGTGATTTTTGGCCCGTCGCAACGCCCTGCCAGCCAATTCGTTCGCTTCTTGAAATGGGCCTTCCCACCGCACCGGCTCAGCCACTGAAAGAGAGCCGCCCACGCTCAACCGGTATAATTCGGCCAGATCCGCACCGAAAGCCTGTACACGACTTTCGGCGTCGCCTCCACGGAAGACGATGCGAAAGCTGCCGCCGTCGTTGACAAGAATATCTGTATTCGGCTCGCCACCATGCTTTTTGAGCAATGGCAGCGCTCCCTCCTCGCAAAAGCGGCTGAGCAATTGGCTGGCGCCCACCACCTCGCGCAGCCGTGAGGAGCGAAAGATGAACTCCTGAATTTTGTCGGCCTCGGCGGCCAATAGATAGCGCATGAGGCACCTCCTAAGTGTCATTGCGTAATTGAGGCGGCAAGAAGTCAACGTTAAAGTGTGTGCACAGGTCGGACCAAGGGATTGCAGCAACTTTCAAGTTAACTTTGTCGATCTCTACTTCAAAGAAACAATGGAAATTCGCGCTGACAAAAGTTAGCGCATCTTCGGCAAGATCTCTTGGAACGGAGACATATCGGTGTGCAAGTGAATTGCGCAAATCCAGGAATTTTTGCCATCCGTCGTTTTCCTTGAAATAAGAAGTGCTGTCCCACCATTTGTTCATCGAGTTCTTCAGCGTAGGGTTCTCCGGCCAGTTCCCGCCTAAGCGCAAATTGTCCAGCCGAATGTTTTCACCCTGGGCTTTGCACAATTGGAGAAAGAGACCCCGGCTGTTTGGCGTCTTTGTCGTGAGAGCAGCGAGCAGTTTCGAACGCAACGGAGAGTCATCAATTTCGCGTACAAGCCGCGCCGTCATCAGCACCTCGCTCAACCCGCCAGCGCGCAGGAAAGCCGAGCGGTAATCCTGATTGTGCTCAATTAGTCGTCCAATTCTTTTCAGTTCATCAAAAGCGTAGACCTTCAGCTTGTCCTGATCGCCGTAGAAGTCAGGCGGGCCATTTAAAACAGTTGCGCCAGTCACTTCAAACCAATCGGCGCCTAGCTGCGTAACGGCATCAGGCAGATCATCGGGTGGGATCAAAGTCGAACACTTTTGCGCCTGCTTGTAGTCGCCGCTGTCCCATGCCTCGTACATGTGTAAGGCGCCAATCAACGCCTGGACGGGATGGATGTCAATCTCGTTGAAGAGAGGCATCCCACCCTGCGCTTCCAGCGCAGCGCCCATAACGTGAGCGATGGTCTCTAGCAATTCACGGGCGCCACGAAAGTCGTAGCGATTGTATAGTTGCCGGACACGCTCCCACTCTCGCAGTTGATAGGCACTGTAGGGGTCAGCGATCTGCCCGATTCTGCACTTGTGCCCGTATGGGCGGTGAAAATCTCTGTCATAGGCGTCGGCGTCGAAGTCCACATATGTGATCGGCAACCCAGAGTGTGCGGCGAAGAGAAACGCTCCCGCCACCATACTCTTCTTTGCACCGGTTATGTCGACGGCGTTGGTATACCCATCCGGTGGCTGGGACTTTGACGTGCGAAAAGCTTCAAGCAGCGCGCGGAAGACAGCAGTAGGCGTGTCGGCCTCAATGACATTCACTTCCACGTCATCGCCTGCAATATGCGGATGATATTCTTCAGGGATATTTTTGGTCTCACCCAGCTTCCTCAGATATGTCTTCAGCGCGTTGCCTTGATCCTTCCCAGGCGTTCCTGGATAGCGCTGGTTCAGGATCAACACGATACGCTTGGGGCGCAACACACACACTACTTGCAGCAACGGCTCAAAGGATTCGCCCACCGTCAGCGCCAGGGTGTGCACCGGCTTCGCCAACTTCTTTAGCCTAGGTTCGCTGCTGTTGATAGGGTCCCTGCTCGCGCATAAAAGCTCTTGACCAAGCAGTTCCTCAATATAGCAATCATAGCCGGCGCGCTTTTCCCAGTATTCTTTGATGCGTTCTTTGATGTCGGTCTTGCATAATTTGGAACTCATTAAGTGCTCCTAGCGTACAACGTGCAATTTGATCCACTGCTCTTTTGCAGCTATGCAGATTTATCACTCCCCCACCCAGAGACGCCGCGGGATACGCCCCTGGGTGGCGCCCTCACTCTAGCACGCGCTTAGGGCCGGTGACATCCGCACGGCCTGCCAGAAAAATCAGCACTGCTGCTGATCCCTTGCCTTGCTCAATCGGCTACACTCGCTCCCACAGGTGAGTGGCGCCGGCGAAGCGCTCGCGCACAAAGCGGTAGTCGAGCGGCGCGTCTTCGGCCAGCGCCCAGGCGACGCGACACTCGGCCAGGATCGCGCTCTTGTGGCTGTTGACCGTGCTCAGCGTGATGTGCAGCGCCGCGGCCACCTCGTCGGGGCGCAACCCTTCGGCAAAGGCGCGCAGCACCGCGCGCTGGCGCTGGCTCAGCCGGTCGTAGACCTCGCCGCACGCAGGATCGGCGGTGGCGGCCAGGTGGCGCAACTGCGCGGTCGCCGCCTGCATCGAGGTCTGCGCCAGCGTGCGCAGCGCCGGAAAATAGGCGCCCCACGGCACGATCGGCGTCTGGATCAGCTGTACGCCCGCCGCGGGCGCTACATGCATCAGCGCGCCGCCCGCGGCCTGCTGCCGCACCGCATCCGGCGTGTAGAGATGCCAGATGCGATCCTGGTGGTCGCAGAGCAGCGCCGCCGCGGACAGCGCCAGCAGCGCCATCATGCGCCGCCCGCCGCTCAAGCAGAGATGCAGCCGCTCTCCATCGCGCTTCAGGTCGCCGAGCAAGGTGCGCATCGTCTGCCCGGTGGCTTCGGCGCCGGCTTCGTCGTGGATGTCGGCCAGGGGCGCGCCTGCCAGCAGGATCGGCACGCGCCGCAGGCGGCAGCGCCGCCCGGCGTACTGATCGCCGGCAAACTCCTGCTGCACGCGTCAAGGCCTGGCGTGTGCGCAGATTGTCAAGGGAAAGATGGATCACATACACTGCGGTAATCTCCTCGTTTTGCGCCAACAAGGCGTCGAGGGCAAAGGTCACCACCTGCGGCTGGCCGCCTAGCGTGGCGATAAGTACAGATGCTTTCGTCATAGGATATTCGCAAATCGCAGTGGTGTCATCCAGAAAATGATGTAGTCTTTTCGTAACGATCAGGCGAGATAGAGCACAAAGATGGGATAGAACGCTGATGACGCGAATTTTCGCTGATCTGATCCGCGCGCATCCGCCCGATCCGCGTCATCCTCGTTCCATTTTTTTTCAGCCAACCAGAAACTTGTGGAGATCTCAATGAACTCTTTTCCGGCCATCGCCATTGGTGGCCCACCGCACAGCGGCAAATCCGTCCTCACTTATCTGCTCACCCAGGCGCTGCGCGTCCACCAGGTCGAGCACTATGTGCTGCGCGCCTGTCCTGACGGCGAGGGCGACTGGAGCCAGGAAGCGCCGCCCGCTACCGTGCAACTGCTGCGCTACAAAGGTCAGTTCAGCATCGCCTTCGTCGACCGCGTTTGTCGCGACCTGGCGCACCGCCACCTGCCCCTGCTGGTCGATGTCGGCGGCAAACCGACGGGCGAGCAGGAGCGCATTTTTGATTTCTGCACCCATGCCGTGTTGATCGCCCGTGACGACGCAGAGCTGGCTGCGTGGCGGGCGCTGGCGGCGCGGCATGGTCTGGCCGTGGTGGCGGAGCTGACTTCAACGCGCACTGGGCAGGATGAGATTGTGGCGACGACGCCGGTGCTGCGCGGGCAGGTCGCCAACCTGGAACGTCACACTGCCACACCGGGCATTGCCGTTGCTGCGCTCGCCGAACGGCTGCGTGAGGTGCTCACCTACGACGACGCTGAACTGCGCCAGCGCCACTTGAGCCATGCACCCACCGAGTTGGCCTTTGATTTGGACCAACTCGCCGGCTGGCTGCACCTGCCTCTGATCAAAAACCGCTGGCAACCGGCTCACCTGCCTGCAGCAGTCGGCTATCTGCCCGCTGCGCCCATCTCCTTGCATGGGCGCGCGCCGCAGTGGCTCTATGCCGCGCTGGCTTTGCAAGTTGTCCCCCACTCTGTCTTCCTGTTCGACGCACGCCTGGGCTGGATTGAGCCGGCGGCGCTCGCCTGCGCTGCTTCGCCCCACATCCCTCACATTTCCTGCCAGGTTGAGCAGGCCGACGACTCTACCTTCCTGGATCTGCGATTGGCCGAGGCATATCTTGACTATACTGAATTTGAAGGCGCGACGCTTCCTCCCCTGCCCGCCGATGGGGGGGTCATCCTCAGCGGCAAGCTCCCCAACTGGCTGCTGGTCGGCGCCGCGCTCGCCTATCGCCGCCATCCCTGGCTCGCCATCTTCCAGCCGCAGTTTAGCAACGAAGAGGCTATTGTCGTCTACAGTCAGGTGAAAACGCATGTGTTGGGGACAACCACTCGCCTGCTTCACAAGCTTTTATCTTGAACGATCCGTTCACTGCGCGTACATCGCTGGCCTGCAATCTTCGCGGAAGCTTTGAAGCTTCCGGGAAGATGTTCCGCAAAAATAGTGAACCTAGCGGTCAGTAACTTGTGCAAAGTCAACTGACGGCCAGCGCCTGGCGTGGCGACCAACACCGCGTCCATGCTTGGTTGCTTTCGCAGAACAGTTGAAGTTGAATACGAGACAGGCTCGTCGCGATCAGTGATTTGAGGTGTAAGGTTTTCGCGTCCGGAGTCTGACCGAATTATCGCATATCTGTGTGCGGAGGGCAATAGCCGTTGCTTACAATTTTGGCGGCATTGTAAGCAACGGCGTCAGCATTGCGCAGGGGCGGGCGCAGCAACAAGGAAGTTGACGAACGCTGGCAGTGTATGTGCGCCGCGGCGCCCCAATCAAGGAGAATTTCTGCGCAATTTAAGTTCGCCGCGTGCGCGCAGCGCCGCCCGCCTGGCGCGAATCCGCTCCCCATCGATGGGATAGGCGCCATAGTCGTGCACCGTCCGGTACATGTGCGCGGCGTTGGCGGCCGGCGCCGCGTCATGCACCTCGCTCGACGAGCCGATGAAGAGACCGCCCTGCGGCCCGATGCGCTCGATCAGTTCCAGCGTCTCATCTTCCACATCGCCCAACGTGCCGTGGGGCAACGTGTGCATGCAGCAGACGTTGCCAAAGAGCAGCCGGTCGGGGTAGGCGTCGCGAATCGCAAAGATGTCGTTGCAGCCGTTGCGCTCGATCGGGTTCAGCCCGTCGGCTTCCAGTTCGTTGAATATCAGCGGCAGAAAGTCGCCGTAGCGCCCGTCGGTGTGATAGAGAAACTTGAAGCCCTTTTCCTTGACCGGCTCCGTGATCCAGCGCCAGCGCGGCAGCCCCTCTTTGCGCACGAACGCGGGGCTGAAGATCGGCCCGCGGCTGCCGGCGATATCTTCGCCCATGAAGAGCAGCGGCACGGTGCTGACCTCGGTGAAGGCGCGCGCGATGTGCGCCGAAAACAGGCCCGTGCAATCCATTACATGCGCCACCAGTTCGGGCGCGTCGTAGATGGCATGGGCGAAAAGCTCCATGTCCATGTAGGTGTAGGCGTCGGTGATCGGCCCTTCCACCGCGCCGATGTAGACGATGTCGTACGCAGCCAGCGTCTCCTGGATCTGGCGGATGACCGGCTGGTACCAGTCGCGCACTTCTTCATAGCGGGGCATCTGCGGCATGTGATGCTCGAGTTCGGCCAGCGTCTGAAAAGGACGTTTGGCGATCCACGCGGTGCCGCCCGTCTGCCGCACTTCCCAATCGCCCGGTTCCACGCCGAAAAAGCGGATCCAGTTGGTGATCTTGCCGCCCATCCAGTGGTTCACCGGGTCGTAGACGGTGCGCGTGGCGTCGACGCCGATCTGCTGCCAGGCGCGCGCGTTGACCTCGATCAGCTCCTCAAAGCTGTACGACCGGTTGAAATCATAGCCGCCGTACTTGACGAGAATCTCCTCGTTGTCGAGCAGATCGTAGGTCATGATGCGGTCCGTCGGCTGCCACGCAATCGCCTGTTGGAAGCGCTCCAGATTGTTCATGATGGCGGTCTCCTATCACACAGATTGCTTAAAATGAATTTTGACGCAGAGGCGCAGAGTGGCAGAGGTTCGCAGAGCAAGGCATTTTCAGTAATTTACGATTTTGCCTCACACGGAGACACAAAGAGCACAAAGGGAGATCTTTTCCTCGCTTTTCTTTGTGACCTCCGTGTCTTCGTGTGCGACAAGCTTTGGTTTGCTCACACGGAGACACAAAGAGCACAAAGGGAGATCTTTTCCTCGCTTTTCTTCGTGACCTCCGTGTCTTCGTGTGCGACAAGCTTTGGTTTGCTCACACGGAGACACAAAGAGCACAAAGGGAGATCTTTTCCTCGCTTTTCTTCGTGACCTCCGTGTCTCCGTGTGAGACAAGGTTTGGTTTGATCACACGGAGACACAAAGAGCACAAAGGGAGTTTTTTCCTCACTTTTCTTCGTGGCCTCCGTGTCTCCGTGTGAGTTTCATGAAGTACTGAGTTCACTGCCCCATCGCAGGCTGGATGCACGGCGTCACGTTGCTGCTGGTGGCGCGGCGGGCAGATCGCCGGCGCCGAGCCGCACGCTGAGCGTCCATGCCTGCGTGGCGCCCGCCTCAACCACGGTGACCTCCTGCTTGGCCCATGCCACGGCCAGGCTGTCGTAGAAGCCGGTCGTCGGCTCCGGCGCGGCGATTGATTCCTGGCTCAGCACGCCTTCGTCCACCCAAAGCCCCAGGTAAGGAACCAGGGCGGCATCCCACGCCAGATGCAGCCAATCTCCCGCCGGCCGGCGCACCAGCGCGGCCCAGTTCGGGCGCGTGGCGGGCGGCGCAAAAAACTTGCGCCCGCGCTGTAGTGTGGGCGCGCCCACGCGATCCAGCCGCACCGCACGGCCCTCTGCATCGCGTGCGACCGGCCAATCAAACTCGCTCTCCGGCTCGCCCCAGCCCCAGCTTGCCGGCAGCGTATTGCAGACCGCGCGCACCTCCGGCGGCAAGACGATCTCCGCCGCCGCGCCGCAGGCAAAGAGCGGATGCGCGGCCCAGATGTAGGGCATGGCATCTTGTCCCAGATTGGTGAGCCGATAGTGCAGATCCAGGGTGTCCGGTGTCCGGCACGTGAGCGTGCGTGTGAGGCGGTAGGGCAGTGCACGCCCCGCCACCGAAAGCGTCAGACGGTCTTCATCCGCCTGCTCCACCTGCCACGGCAGCGCCCAGACTTCGCCGTGGTCGGGCAGCACAACGCCGTGCGCCCCACCGGCCCAGGATAGGCGCACGCTACGATCGTGGGGAACATCTCGTCCCACCCGCTGACATCCTGTTCCTGAAAGGACGCGCCGTAGGCGATGGCGCGCAGCGGTCGATCCCCCGGCCCCGCCAGCCACTCGCGACCGCTGCGTTTGTCGAGCAGCGAGACCACTTTGGCGCCCAGCGCGGGGATGGTCACCACGCGCAATTGCGCGCTTTCCAGCGCCCAGGCGTCGCATCCTTGCCAGCGGATCGGGCGAACCGTGATGGACATCGCTGTCTCCTAGTGGGCTGTCAGCCCAAACGCTCTGGTTCGGCTGATTGAAAGGGAACACAGATAAGCGCTGATAGCCCCAGATAGACGCAGATGCTATGCTGCTTTGCGTTTATCTGCGCTGATCCGATTTTATCTGTGCGTATCTGCGTTCACTTGCTGCCGCTCTACCCAAACGCTCTGGTTCGGCTGATTGAAAGGGAATACAGATAAGCGCTGATAGCCCCAGATAGACGCAGATGATCTGCTGCTTTGCGTTTATCTGCGCTGATCCGATTTTATCTGTGCGTATCTGCGTTCACTTGCTGCCGCTCTACCCAAACGCTCTGGTTCGGCTGATTGAAAGGGAACACAGATAAACGCAGATAAGCACAGATAGACGCAGATGCTCTGCTGCTTTGCATTTATCTGCGCTGATCCGATTTTATCTGTGCGTATCTGCGTTCACTTGCTGCCGCTCTACCCAAACGCTGACGGTTGACAGTTAACTAGCCGGGTTCAGCTTTCGTCGGCGATGCGGGTGCGCGCCTGTTCCGCGCGCGCTTGCCGCCACTGTGAGATCGCGACGGCGGCGATCAGCAGCAGACCCAACGCCACGCGCTGGATGAAGGTGTTGAAGCCGAGCAGATTCATGCCGTTGTTGAGCACACCGACCAGGATCACGGCCAGAAAGGTGCCGAAGATCGTGCCCCTGCCGCCTGCGGTGGCCGCGCCGCCCAGAAAGACCGCAGTGATCGCCTGCAGCTCCAGCCCGGTGCCGTTGACCGGGTTGCCCGACGTCGTGCGCGAGGTCAGCAGCACGCCCGCCAGCCCGGCGATGGCGCCCGAAAAGACATACATCAGCACGCGCACACGCGTGAGGTTGATGCCGGCCAGGCGCGCGGCGGTGGCGTTGCCGCCGATGGCGTAAATGGCTCGGCCAAAGTCGGTGTAGGTCATCAGAATGTGACCAATGATCGCCACGATGATCAGGATGACCGTCAGCACCGGAACGCCGGTCCAGTTGGCGCCGCCCAGCGGCGGGATCGCCGCGTCGGTCAGAAAGCGACCCTGCGCCAGCCACGTAAACTCCGGCTGCGTCAGCACGCCGATAGGCTTACCTTCGGGCGCCAGCAGGAAGGCGATGCCGCCAAACGCCGCCAGCGTGCCCAGCGTGGCGATGATCGGATTGACGCGCAGCGTCGTGACGATAAAGCCGTTGACCAGCCCCGCGATCATGCCGGCGGCAATGCCCGCGGCCACGGCGATTACAACATTGCCGGCAGGCAAAATGCCGAGCGAACCGACCGTGCCCACCCCGACCAGCACTGACGCCGACACCACCGAACCGATCGAGGCGATCGAGCCGACCGAAATATCCAGCGCGCCGGCGATGATCACCACGGTTTCGCCAATCGCCAGCAGACCGACCACGACGATTGCCTGTGCCAGACTGTTCATGACATTCTGCCACGAGAAAAATTTGTCGCCGCCGCTCATGCCGAACCAGCCGCTGACGACCGTGATCAGGAAGATCAGCACCAGCAGAGCGAACATCAGCGACAGGTTGTCGGCGCCGATAAAGCTGATCGTGCGCTGGAAGGGGCCTGCGCGCCGGGCAGGGGAGGTTGAGTGAGCCGTCACATTGACGCTCATGCTGCACCATCTTTCATGTTTGGAGCGGCCGCGGCCTGCGCCGCAGACAATTGATCGGCCATCGCCAGCGCCAGTACGGCTTCCTCGCTGGCCTCGGCCCTGGAAAGTTCGCCGGTGATCCGGCCATTTTGCATCACGTAGATGCGGTCCGCCAGACCGAGCAGTTCCGGCAGTTCGGAGCTGATAAACATGATGCCCAGCCCCTGGTTGGCGAGTTCGTCGATCAGGCGGTAGATCTCGCCCTTGGCGCCGACGTCGATGCCGCGCGTCGGCTCGTCGAGGATGAGCACCCGCGGCCGCATCGAGAGCCAGCGCGCCAGCACCACCTTCTGCTGGTTGCCGCCCGAGAGCTTGCCCACCTCCTGCTCCAGCGACGGCGTGCGTACGCGCAGCTTGTCGACAAAACCGGCGACCACCGAACGCTCCAGCCCACGGCGCACAAAATGAAGGCGGCTTAGCTGCGGCAGGATCGCCAGCGAGGCATTTTCGAGCACGCTGCGGATCAGCACCAGCCCCTCGCGTTTGCGATCTTCGGGCGCAAAGCCGATGCCCTTGGCGATGGCGTCGTCCGGGCGGCGGATGGTGACGGCGCGGCCCTCCAGCAGCACGCTGCCGCTGCGCTTGGGCAGTTCGCCGAAGATCACCTTGGCCAGTTCGGTGCGGCCCGCGCCCACCAGCCCGGCAAAGCCGACGACTTCGCCGGCGTTGATCGAGAAGCTGACGTTGCGGTGCCAGTTGCTGTGGATGCCCTCGGCGCGCAGCACTTCACGACCCGTGTCTGACGGCCTGCGCTGGAAGACGTCGGTCAGCTCGCGGCCGACCATCAGCCGCACGATCTCGGCGTCATTCAGTTCCGCGGCGGGTTTGACCGCGACCAGCCGCCCATCGCGCAGGATCGCCACACGGTCGCACAGTTGCAGAATCTCTTTGATGCGGTGCGAGACGTAGATGATCGCCACGCCCTCGTCACGCAGCCGGCGCACCAGCTCGAAAAGGCGGTCCACCTCTTCATCGGTAAGCGAGGAGGTCGGCTCGTCGAGCGCCAGCACGCGCACCCCTTCCTTGAGCGCACGCATGATCTCGACGATCTGGCGCTGCGCGGAGGAAAGCTGCTCGCCCAGCAGGTTCATCGGCAGGATGTCTTCGAAGCCATACTCCACTAGGCTGCGGCGCACCTGCCGGTTGAGTTGTCCGCGGTCGAGAAAGCCCAGCCGCTTGGGCAACTCGCCCACCCAGATGTTCTCGGCGACGTCGACCCCGGGGATGATCTCCGGCTCCTGGTAGATGACGCGGATGCCGGCGTGGTGGGCGGCGCGTGGCCCGGAGAAGTTGAGGCGCTTGCCGTCAAGCGTCAAGGTCCCGCTGTCGGGCTGATAGTCGCCGTTGATGATCTTGAGCAGGGTGGATTTGCCGGCGCCATTTTCGCCCATAAAGGCAAGGATTTCGCCGGGACGGATGTCGAGCGAGACATCGCTGAGCGCCTGTACGTTGGGAAAAGCTTTGCTGACGTTGCGAACTTCCAGATTGCCGGTGGGGACAGGAGACGCTGCGGCGCGCGCAGCGGAAACAGTTGTCGTCATGAAAAACCCTCTACGGGCTGTAGATCATAGCTTGGGTGAGAGAGGAGCAAACCGCGGCCCGCTCCTCTCCCGTGCAGAAATGCCTAGAGACGATTTTGAAAAGCAACCACCACGACGCGAAGCACGCTAAGCGGCGCAAAGCAACCCCTGAAAGCCGCCTCTGCGACTCTCTTCTTCGTGCCTCTTTGCGCCCCTTGTGGCTTCGTGGTGGGGCTTTTCAAAGAGCTTCTTACTGCGAACAATTGGCCAGCGAGATCGGATCCATCGTCTCGGCAAAGTTGGCCGGATCGACGATCGAGGTCGGGGCGTAGGAATTCGCCGCCGGCGCCTGGCCGTTGACCACGGCATCGTTGAGCACGGTGGCGGCAGTCGCACCGACATCGAGGCCGGAGATGAAGAGCGCGGCCTTGAAGCCGGTCGGCTGTTCGGCGGCCCACGGCTTGCACGCTTCGTAGGCGCCGAGCCCCACGCCGATCACGTCGTCGGGGTTGACGCCGGCGGTCGCCAGCGCGTTGAGCGTGCCCAGCACGCCTTCGTCGTTGCAGCCAAAGACGACCCAGTTGGTGACATCCGGGTTGGCGGTGATGATCGGACCCGCGGCATCCTGTGCGGAGAGCGCTTCGCCGGTGTAAGGCACGGGGTAGACATTCGCTTCGGGCATACCCGCGGCGAGCACGGCGGCCTTGGCATTGTCGGTGCGGTCGTTGCAGACGGAAAGCGTCTGGACTTCGACGGAGAGGACGCCGACCTTCTTGGCGCTGTCGTCGAGCCAGCCGCTGTCGACGAGGAGCTGTCCGGCCGCCTCGCCAACCTTCTTGCCCATGTCCTTGCCGTCGAAGCCGACGAAGGGCACCGGGTCGCCATTTTCGTCGACGATGCTGTCGTCGGTGGCGATCAGCACCACGCCGGCGTCGCGCGCGGCCTTGGCGATGGCTGGCCCAATCGTCTGATCGGGCACGGTGATGGCGATGCCCTTGGCGCCAGCCGAGATGGCGTCGTTGATCAGGCTGACGCCGAGGTTCGGGTCGAGCTTGGCGTCAAACTTCTTGGCGTCGGCGCCCAGCCCGGCGGCAGTATCGACGAAGGAGTTCTGCAGGTCAATAAAATACTGCTGGTCCGCGCTCTTGTTGATGACCACATAGAGCGGCATTTCGGCCGCGGGGGCGTCCGCGGCAGGAGCCTCTGCCGCCGGAGCATCAGCCGCCGGGGCTGCCGGGGCCGGGGCAGCTTGCGTGCAGCCGGCCAGCGCCAAGAGCGCCAGCAGCAACAGGGCCGTCCAAAGATACAGATTGCGTTTCATTGGATCTTCTCCTCACTGAGATGAAAGGGTATGGAAAGAATTTTGGTGGCAAAACACGTGAGCACATCAAGTATATCATGTACGCGCATACACTACCATAAATCCGCGCTGCCCAATTGCGCGGCGCGTCATGCACCTTCGGCGCGTGCTGGTGGTCTGTCAACGGTCTCCACAAACCGAGTTTCTTGAAGAAACTCGGTTTGTCAGGCAATAGAATGGCTTTTTAGACAATCAGGGGTCACCCTTGCGGATACGGCGTCTGCGTGATCGTGTCTATCATAGCCCAAAAATTCTCCAGCGGCGTGTCGAGTTGCACGTGATGCGTCGGCCCCAGGATCAACCCGCCGCCTTTGCCGAGCGTCTCCAGCCGGCTCAGCACTTCGGCGCGCACGTCGGCCGGCGAACCAAAAGGCAGCGTGTGCTGCACATCCATCGAACCCCAGAAACAGAGATTCCTGCCATATTTCTGCTTAAGCTGCGCCAGATCCATGCAGGCCGGCTGGATCGGGTTGAGCACATCCAGACCGATCTCGATCAGGTCGGGGATGATCGGGTCGATGACGCCGTCCGAATGATAGGCTACCTTGACCTGCGGGTTGATCGCCTTCAGTTCGGCGATGAAGGTTGCCACGCGCGGCTTAAAAAACTTGCGCCACGTCGTTGGTGAGATCAGCATCGAGCGCTGCGCGCCCACGTCGTCGCCGATCCAGATCATGTCCACGCCCATCTGCGTGAGTTGCTTGGCCGCGGTCAGGTGATAGTGATAGGGAATGTCGAGCAGCCGTTCGGCCAGCTCCGGGTCGAGCAGAAAGTCGGCCAGCATCTGCTCGTAGCCGCGCAGCGCCCACGCCGTCTCAAAGATCGTCGTGACCGTGACGCCGACGATCCAGTACTCCTCCTGGAAGGTTTTGAGCACCCTCGCGGCGTCTTCGTAGAGTTCGGGGCGGGTAGGGTCGGGCGCGACATAGTGGTCAATGGCGTCATCCGCGGCCAGCGGGAAGCGGCTCATCTCGGTGTAGCGGCCTTTGCCGAAGCGCGTCTCGTACTCCGCCGATTTCCAGCCAATGCCCCACTCGTCGGTGTACTCCCAGGCATCCTGGTAGTAGGAGTTGGCCCACCCGACGGAAGTCAGCAGCAAATCTTCGCCCAGCGCACGTTCCAACTCGTAGGTGTTGCCGCCGCCGTGCGGGTTGTGTAGTTTGTCGCCCGCCAGCTTCATCTCAGCGCGCAGGCGTGCGGCAAACTCCGGTGTAAAGGAAACCTGCAGGGGGCAGCGATCCGGAATTTCGTGGTTGAGCGCCAATTGAACGCGATCACGGTGTTTCATGGAGCCTTCCTTTACTTCTTCAAGATGGTTTGTTCCAGTGAGCGACGGCCACTGGTTGAGGCCGGCCGCGCCCACCACAGCGTCTGCCGCCAGTCTAGGCCCACGCTACGCCGCTGTCAAACTTACCCCTCCCAGAACATCCGGGCCTGCCCCAGTTTTTTTGGGAGCGCCAAAGTTTGGGACGCCCTTCGTAGGTCGGGCTACCAGCCCGACGGTGTTCCGTAGTTCCGTAGGTCGGGCTGGTAGCCCGACGGCGTTCCGTAGTTCCGTAGGTCGGGCTATCAGCCCGACGGTGTTCCGTAGTTCCGTAGGTGGGGCTATCAGCCCGACGGTGTTCCGTAGTTCCGTAGGTCGGGCTACCAGCCCGACGGTGTTCCGTAGTTCCGTAGGTCGGGCTATCAGCCCGACCTACACATCAGGCCACCAGTTTTTTGGGAAGCACCCGAAGGACGCCACCTCAAGTTGACACGTGATCTCGCGTCATGCTATAAAGTTACGCAATTACTTTTCTGCTAGATCACCGGTGCTGAATTGCCCGCCTCACGTCAGCATCAAATTGTCGACCTCCTCCAAGGTTGCCACACCTTGACCGTCCAGAAACTTAGTGTGTCACCAATGGTAATCTAGCGTCATACAAACAAACTGGTGATATCAATAGATCGTTTAATTGCACAGTGGCGCGTTCCCTATGCGCACCACGGGAAAACGCCGATGCGCCCGTGTTGTGCGCCACCTGTAAGCACATTGTTCGCAACGGCAACCTACACACGTAATCCTACACTGCCCAGAGGGTATCGATGGCTGATCTCAAGAACACCACATTGCCGGTGACGGGGATGACGTGCGCGAATTGCGTCACAACGATCGAGGAGAATATCCGCAAACTGCCCGGCGTCGACGCAGCAAGCGTCAACCTCGCCAGCGAGAAACTTACCGTCACCTATGATGCCGCCGTGCTCGACGAACATGACATTATTGCCGGCGTCGAACGCATTGGCTACGGTGTCCCCGCGAGCAATATCGAATTGCCCATCACCGGACTGCGCGACGATTCGGATGCCGTCGCTTTGGAAAAACTGCTCGCCAGACAGCCTGGCGTGCTCGCAGCCGGTGTGAGCTATGGAGCCGAGCGGGCGACCGTGCAGTACGTCACTGGGCGGACGACGATTGCCGAATTGGCGGCGACCATTCGCAAAGCTGGCTTCGACCTCGTGCAGGCGGGCGAAGCCGAATCGATCGACGATGCTGAAGCCAATGCGCGCACCGCGAAGGTCCAGCGGCAAAGGCGTCTGTTGATCATCGGCTTGATTTTCACGGCGCCCTTGATCGTCTACAGTATGGCGCGTGACTTTGGCTTGATCTCCCTTACGGGTGACGAGTATGCCATGTTGATTGCGGCGACGGTGGTTCAGTTTGGCGTGGGTTGGCAATATTACGTCGGCGCGGCCAAGAGCCTGCGTGCTGGCAGCGCCAACATGGATGTGCTGATTGCACTAGGCTCGTCGGCCGCTTACTTCTTCAGTGTGGCAGTGACCTTCGGCCTCATTCCCGGCGGTGTGGTCTATTACGAGACGGGGGCGGCGATCATCACTTTGACGATGCTGGGTAAATACCTGGAGACACGCGCCGAAAGCCAAACGTCCGAGGAGATCGAGGCATTGATGGGGTTGCGGCCCAAGCGTGCACATCTTGTACGCGACGGCGCTGAGATCGAAATTGACATCGACCAGGTAGTGGTTGGCGACACGCTCATCGTGCAGCCAGGCGAAAAGGCGCCTGTAGGCGGCATTGTGATCGATGGCCGCTCAGTGTTCGACGAGTCGATGATCACTGGCGAGTCGATGCTCGTCAGCAAGGAGCCGGGAGACGAAATTATCGGCGCGACGATCAACACCGAGGGATCTATCCGTTTCAAAGCGACTAAAGTGGGCAAAAACACCACCCGGACCCAGATCGTCCGCATGGTGCAAGAAGCGCAAGGCAGCAAAGCGCCGGTGCAAAAGCTGGCTGACCAGATCAGCGCCTATTTCGTGCCTGCCGTCATCTTGCTTGCACTGCTGACCTTTGCCGGCTGGGTGTTTGTCACCGGCAACACGACAAGCGCCATGATCAGCGCGGTGGCGGTGCTCGTGATCGCCTGCCCATGTGCGCTGGGTTTGGCGACGCCGACCGCGATCATGGTGGGCGCGACCAAAGGCGCCGAAAATGGCATCCTCTTCAAAACCAGCGAAACACTGGAGCGCGCAGGGCGTGTCCACGTGGTCGCACTCGACAAAACGGGCACGATCACACGCGGCGAGCCGGCGCTGACGGATGTCGTCGCCGCGCCTGACCATACGGAAGCTGAAGTGCTGCTCCTGGCCGCCAGCGCCGAACGCGGCTCGGAACATCCGCTAGGCCGTGCGCTCGTTGAGGCTGGCAAAGACAAGGGGCTGCTCCTGGTTGAGCCGTCAGCTTTTAAGGCGTTCAGCGGCTTTGGCGTCCGCGCCATCGTGGCCGATCAAGCCGTCGTCATCGGCAACTCACGTTTCATGCGTAACGAAGGCGTCGCTATCGACAGTCTGCAAGATGACATTGCGCGCCTGCAGGCCGAAGGGAAGACAGCCCTGATTGTCGCCCGGCGTGACGCGCAAAGCCAGGCGCCGGCTCAGGCGATTGGGATGGTGGCGGTCGCCGACGCACTCAAGCCGGGTTCGCGTGAGTCGATCGCCATGTTGCGCGAGCTGGATCTCCGGGTGGTCATGATCACCGGGGACAACCAGCAGGCCGCCGCAGCGATCGCCCGTCAGGTCGGGATCGACTGCGTCTTGGCCGAGGTGCTGCCGGGCAATAAGGCCGCCGAAATCAACCGACTACAGGGCAAAGAGTTGCCCCCGGAGGCGCCCCGCCCGTTGGTGGCCATGGTGGGCGACGGCAGCAACGATGCGCCGGCCCTGGCGCAAGCGGATGTCGGCATTGCAATCGGCGCCGGCGCAGACGTGGCGATGGCAGCGGCGGGCATCACGCTGATCAGCGGCGATCTGCACGGCGTGGCGCGCGCCATTTCTCTATCACGCAGCACGCTGCAAACAATCGTCCAGAACTTATCCTGGGCATTCTTTTATAATATCTGCCTCATCCCGATTGCTGCGTTTGGTTTGTTGACGCCTATGATCGCTGTCGGCGCAATGGTCTTCAGTTCGATCTTTGTCGTGATCAACAGCTTGCGTCTGCGCGGCTACGACGTTCAGACATTTGACGCACCCAAACCGCTGGTGCGTCAGATGCTCGAACTCACGCCCCGTTTGGCCGTCGCTGCGGGATCGCTGGCAATTCTGATTGCGATCTCGATTGGTTGGCTCAGCCCGACCGGCGTCAATGCACCACTGGATGCAGGCGGCGCGCTACAAGCCATTGGTCTATCGGCTGCGGCTGTGTTGGGCGACAGCACGAAGCTGGACATATGCAGCGTGGAGACAACCGCTGACGCAGCAGCAATGGCATTCACTTACCATGCGGTGGTCGCCCCCGTCACCGCGATCGTCGTCGGCGCGCCTGCGCTGCTCGATATCAAAATTGTCGATCAGTTTGACGCCACCGTGTCCGACTATGCGTATGGTGGCTTCGGCAAGCTGATCACCTACGCCTACCTGGCGGTGGCGCCCCGCGACCTGACTTCCCTGACGGCCACACCGCTGTTCGTGCAAACCAGCAGCGCCAGGGAGTTGTTCAGGAATGCCGCCAACCCTACGGATGACAACACTGGTATGGAAGGAATGGCCGCGGGAGTCGAGGAAGCCCAGCCTGCTTCGCCGCTTGCTGCGCCCGGCCAGCACCCATCCGTCGCAGGGGCTGGCAGCGGGAGCAGCAGCGATGGTGACATGGAGGGCATGGCTGCGCCTCAGCCCACATCGCCGCTTGCCACGCGTGCACAACTTGAGTTCAACGAGCGTGTGGTCCAGCCTG
The DNA here is from genome assembly GCA_016710365.1 of Candidatus Caldilinea saccharophila. GTDB lineage: Bacteria > Chloroflexota > Anaerolineae > Caldilineales > Caldilineaceae > Caldilinea > Caldilinea saccharophila. The sequence continues at coordinate 89,522 of JADJVW010000001.1, forward strand.
TCGTCGTGTTTCCACAGGAAGGACAATATATTGCCTTTGTGAGTGCGCGGCCGCGAGGAGGCGATGTGGTGGGCTTGAGCGTCCCCATTACGGTTGGCGCTGCCAGTACATCGCCGGCCAGGTTGACGCCAGATGCGTCGAACACGCAAGCGCTTGGTGACCTGCGCATCACGCTGGATACAAATGGCCCCTTACAAGCCGGCCAATCTGCTGCATTGACGTTTGACGTGACCGATGCGGCCGGCCAGACGCTGGCGCCCGCGATCGAGTTGGAGTCTGGGCTGCGCATGAACCTGTATGTCATCGACGAAGCCGCGACCACCTTTCTCGCGCCGGAGCCTGTCGATCGTGGCAACTTGCAGTTTTCAGTAACTTTCCCACAGCCAGGCAGGTACAAACTCTGGTTCGATTTCAGATATCAAGGTGCGCGGCAAGTCCCGTTTGTGGTTGAGGTTCAGTAATCCCCTCATCCCGTTCGCCGCATCATCAGGATAGGATAGGCGCCATGCCTGGCGGCGCTGATAAGCATGAAAATGCCTTTGCGCCTTTGCTTCTCAGCGCCTTTGCGTTAAAGGCTATTGGGGGTCAACCAGATCTCGTGTGGTTACGCGCCGGGGACGGGCTTGCGGTGCTTCGGTCGAGCAGACAACGTTCAGCCCGTCCCCGGCGCGTAAGACCCGATCCCATGAATTCCGGTTGAGCCGCTATTTTCAGAACAGGCGCCATGCCTTGCCGGCGCCAATACCGATGAAAATCAGTAGTTCACGATTTGGCCTCACACGAAGACACAAAGTTGAAGATGGCGCCCTTTGTGATCTTCGTGGCTTTGTGTGAGTTTCGTGAAGTACTGAAAATCCTTTTCTCTGCGAGCCTCTGCCTCTCTGCGGCTCTGCGTCAACGCTATTTTCAGAACAGACGAATGGCGCCTGTTCAAAAAAAATCGGGAGAGGAAACTGTTCCTCTCCCGAAAAACTACATAAGCTAGGTTCCGCCATTCCTGCGTGTAAACAACCTTTCCAGCGCCAGCCTCGGCTGGCGCTGGAAAGGTTGTCTGATCTATGGATTGGTGCGGATGGGTAACGGGGTTGCGTTCAACCAGGCGGACGACAGAGCGCCGTTGTTTGCCCGGATGCGGAAGTAGTACTGGGTGTTGCGGTTCAGGCCATTCTGGGTGATGGTTGTGTTATTCGCCGCAACATTTACACTGTTAAGACCGTTGGTGAAGTTGGCGTTGGTTGCGCGCTGGATCGTGAAGCCAGTCACGTTGGCCGTGTTGGCGCTCCAGGTGAGGACCACACGGCGCGAGTTGCGCCCACTGTTCGGGCCGTTGGCTGCCGTGAACGTGCTGGGGACGGCCGGCGCGGCCGGCGCGGCCACGGTCGCCGAGGTCGCATAGGCCGACTGCGCAGTAGCGTTGACTGCCGCCACCCGGTAGACATAGCTGTTGCCAGCCGCCACTGTGGTGTCGACGAAGGTCACATTGCCGGTGTTGTTGCGAGCAGGTGCAGTGGCGATCTGGGCGAATGCCCCACCGTTCGCAGCGCGCTCCACAATGAAACCGGTCTCATTGTTTGCATTGTCCCGCCAGGTCAGACCAATCTGTGGCCCGTTCTGATAGGTTGCGCTCAGATTGGTCGGGGCCGCAGGCGGATTGCCCACAACCAGGGGCGCCGAGACCGATTGCACCGTCATACTGGGGAACTCAGCGCCGTAGCCCACGGTGTTCAAGGCAACGACCCGGTATTGATAGGTCGCGTTCCGTTGATGGGTCGCGTCCGTGTAGGTGCGGGGACCGCGGGTGTTCGGTTGATCGAGCGGCGACACGCTCACCCCCAGGTTGGTCCAGGTTGCGCCGTCGGTGGTGCGCTGCACCACAAACGATGTCTCGGCGATCGAGTTGTCGTTCCAGGTCAATGTCAGTGACTGATTGTTGCCGTTTCCGCTCAGCGAGTAGGCAAGCCCGCTCGGCGCGACTGGCGGCATCGCCACCGATACTGGCCGCATCATGTCCATCTCTTCATGGCTCAGGATGTGGCAGTGCCAGACGTATTCCCAACCGAAGTTGACGAGCTGGTTCATGATGGGATTCGTCGGGTTGCCCGCCGGGTCAACGTTGTTGAAGCCCATCATCGAGCCAAGCGGGTCCATCGGGCTTAGCGACCGGATGGAGTTCGGCAACTCCCAGGGCAATTCCGGAATAATGGGTCGCAGCGCGACGATCGTGTCCTCCAGCGGGCTGACGCGGACGGTGTCCTTCCAGCCTAGCTCGTTTGGCTCGGTTGCCAGGATGATATTGTCCCAGGTGACCCGGTTCAGGACTTGCACGTCATACAAGTGGAAGTGAATCGGGTGCGTATCGACGCCGTTGTGCGTGATCCGCCAGATCTGAGAACCATCCGCCATATTCGAGATCGGCGAGATCTTGACATCGCTTACCGGCAGGCCGTTGGCGTCGTAGGTGACATCCATCCGAGGCAGATTGGTCGCATCGATCAGCTCGGTCTGCGGGTTGGTGTACGGGTAGAGTGTGACATTTTGCAACCCCGGCGTCGGCGGCTGCGCCTCAATGCCCAGGTTCGCCTGCATACGGCCGAACTCGTCAAAGGTCGTGGCGTTCATCTCATCGTGAATGGCCTTTGGCTGCAGCGGCATCGACTGCTTGGTATTCTGGGCGCGCAGTGTGTTGAAGCCGAACGTCTCCGTATCGCTCACGCGCACCAGGCCATCACAGCGTTGAAGCGTGCTGCCCGATGCATTGCAGTTGCTGCTGGCCGCGAAGTTGACGCCGTACGCCATGTTGTAAGCGGCCTGTCCGACGATGATCGGGTGTTGGCTGGACTCGAAAACACCGGAGCCGGCCGCGGTGTGGCGGAAAGCAGCCTGGAGTTTCGTCAGATTGAACGCTGCGGCCGGGGTGGTGGCCGCGATCTTGACCTGCATGATCGTGCGCGTGTTCGGCCCGTATCCCGGCAGGACAACGGACGCACCGTTCGGGCTCATGTCTGGGGCGCCCGTGTAATAGTCGTACGAGGGGACGCGGGCCGGGAAAGCCGCGGGCGCATCGTTGTACAGGATCAGCGTCTTGCCCGCAAACCGCGAGAAGTCCACGATCACATCGGCGCGTTCGGCTGGCGCCAGCAACAGTGAATGCTTGTCGACGTTGCCGACGTCGAACCGGGTGGGGTCGGTGACCCAGGTGGTCGGCTGCTGGCCGTCCACGACGACCGGGGTCGGCAGGAAGCCACCCTCGGTGCCGATCTGAATCCAATCCGGGCCAGCCGTCGCCGCGCCCTGGATCGGCGTCGGGGCGATGTTCGGGTCAGTCTGCGCTGCTGCCAACTCGGCAGGATTGAGCGCGACCTCGGTTGCACCGGTCTGCGCATTAGCGGTGGCGGGATCACCCACATACCACTGGAAGTTGAAGAAGCGGTCGTTAGCCACGCTCAGGATGCGCATGCGGTACGCTTTGGGTTCCAAGGTCAGCGTCGGGTAGGCCACGCCATTGACGATCGGCGTATCGTTGAATTGCTCCATGCCGGCCGAGACATTGGGCGTGCCTGGGATCTGCTGCGGTTCGCAGAACGGATCGGTCTGGTACTGCCAGGTAGCCGGATCGTCCAGGTTCCATGGCACGGCAAGCGGCGTAGTGAAATCGGTGGCCGGGTCCATATTGTAATAGGGGTTAGCAATCGGGCCGTACACAGTGTCGGCAGCCGGCGGCCAGAACCATGGCCCGTACATCCAACGTCCATAGGCGCTCATGCCGCCCGGATCGCCCGGATTTTGCGCCGGCATGTAGACATGGTGGTACCAGAAGCTGCCGTAACCACCCCAGCGGCTCTTGTCCCAAGAGGGGTCCTGCCCGTAGACGCCATTCGCCGGGTCACCGTCGATCAACTGCGCATCCTGCGGCACAAAGGTTCGATCCTGGACGAGCAGCGGGATTTGCTCGGTTGGGATCGTGCCGCTGGCGAGCAACGCCTGCTCTGTGCTGTCAGAGATGAGATATCCGGCTGCTTCGCCAGCATAGACGTTGAGGCGGGTAATGCCCCACGCGTGGTCGTGGTAGAACATCAGGCGCGCGCTCTGCTGGTTTGTGTAGTAGAAGGTCTGACAGCCATCATTGGCAGTGGTGCAAACGTCCATATCGGGGACGTTCCCAACGCTGACGCCTTGTGGATAGGCCGTATTTTCGTTGGCGGGAGTGATCCACTGATGTGGCGTGCCATCGCTGATCCACGGCGTGATGCCACCATGCAGATGCAGCGTCGCCCGGTTGTCTTTGAAGCACTCTGCCGGCTTCGGCTCCTGGGTGCAGGTCGGGTTGCGCACGCCATCCATGACGCTGCCCTGGTCAACCGGCATGTTCATGCTCATCGAACCTTCTCCGGAACCCATCATCGTGGAGTCGGTCGGCAGGAAGAGATCACCGGCGGCGCCATTGGGCAGAAGGTTGTAAAAGACGATCCGGACAGGCTTGTCCTTGGTGGCAAGGATGGTGGGGCCAAGCCACTGCGGCGGAGTCACGGCGAACCATGGCGTACCGTCGCCTTTCATGACCGGGACTTGTGTGCCGTCGAGCAGTTCATTGGTCACCGGGAAATGCTGGCTGATGGCTGCGTTCGCCGGCGTCTCAAGTTGTATATAGCCGCGGACAAGCGTCGGCGGGAGGCTGGACGAAAAGAGCGTCCGGTACTGGACGAGGCCGATGACATACTCGTCGGCGGCGATGCCATTGTAGGTCTTGGCTTCGGGCACACCAACCGGAATGTATTTCGCGGTCGGATTCGTCGCGTAGGAAGGGCAGTTCGGCGGCGCGCAGAGGGTCGGCAGCGGGTCAGTGAACTTCTTGATGCCGCCTGCGGTGATATAGCCGGCTCCTGGCGTGTTGACCGTGATCGCGGTGACGCCGCCAGCACTGACTGAGGCTGTGGCGCTCGCACCGGAGCCAGTTCCGGTTGCGTCAGCGATGTTTACAACGGGCGCAGCGGTATAGCCGGAGCCATAGGCGTCAACGGTAATGGATTGGAGGGCAAGCGTGGCCGTCGCGGTGGCGCCGGTTCCGCCCATGATCGGGTCGTAGAGCGTGCCGTCGCGAATGACGACATTAGGCGCCTGTGTATATCCGGAACCCGATTGGTCTACTACAATGGCCGTGATGTCGCCGGTGGCAGAGTCAAACTCGGCATGCGCCTTGGCGATGACCCCGTTCGGATCGTCGGGAAGGTCAAAGTCGACCGTCGGGTTTGTGTAACCGTAGCCAGGCAGGCCAAGCGTGACCACATCCACCCCGCCGAATGCCGTGGCCGTGGCGCCTGTCAGCGCGGCAACTGCGGAAGTGTCAAGGACGCTTGCCGCAAACGAGTAGGTCCGGTTCTGCGGATAAATGGGGAATCCCCCCGCGCCCACGGTAATCGTGCTGTTTTGCAGCGGCGCAGCCGGGGCCGGATAGCTGAGAATATCGGTTCCTGCCGTGGAGTCGACTGGGATGCCCTCACCGTAAAAGGCGATGCGGTCTTCCGTAGTCACTGACACATTGGGCACAGGGATAGTCACGATGTCGCCGACAGGGTCCACCGCGGCCGGGACAGTCAATTCGCCGCTGTCCCACACCACGGTGTACTCATTCGGGAGACCGGTCGCCCTCAGCACGTAGGCGTGAAATAAGTTGCCAGCAGATGGCGTGGGACTTGACCCAGCCGTCGCCTGATTGAAATATTGGATCGATTGGACCGCGCCGGAGGTTGGCATGGCCGTCTGCACCACGACAAACACAGGGCCAAGCACACCCGGGTTCGTAGCATAATCGGTGGCGTAGGTGCGCGCAATGAGTTGGTTGCCAACCTGAACAAGGGTTCCGCTGCCGCCACCGCCGGCGAAGGAGACCATCGGGCTGGTGTAGCCGGCGCCTGTCGTGTCCAACCTGATGCTGGTGACGATGCCAGACGTAACCACGGTGGCGGTGGCCGTTGCGCCCGCACCGCTGACGCTTGCTAAGGTCACGTTGGCAGATGTGTAGCCGACGCCTGGATCGGTGATGGCAATCTCCGTGACCGCGCCATTGGCGCCGACCGAAGCCACGGCTGTGGCGCCGGAACCGTTGCCGATGATTTGCACCGTGACGTCAGGGAGCGCAAATGGACTGTTAGCCCAGTTCGGGTATGGGCCAAAGTAATGGGGCACCCGCGTGAGGTCTGTAGGCGAGCTAGGGGGAGAGGCTGCCTGCACGATGCCGGCCGACGTTTGGTCTTCAGGCTCAGGTTCGGCCGCACTTGGCGGCGCCGGTGCGGTGGGTTCGAGCGGTGCATTCAATTGCTCCGCCCCTAGATCACTTGAAATAAGTGGTAGAAAAATGTTTGGTGAAGCGGAGTCACCCGTAGTAGGTGGCTCCTGCGCCCATGCCGGCGACACCATGGTCACCAACAGGGCAGTGAGAATCAGCATGGACAGGAGTTTTCGTCTCATAATATTCCTCTTATTTCCCATCTCTTTGGCTACAGCCAAACGACAATTTACAGGCGAAATACCTACGCTCTGCATCGTCTATTGTAGAAATAGAGGAATATTGCCTGCTACATGCGGAGTAATGACTTGTTCTCACTCCTTCGAAGGAGGAGTGAATATCCTACTTTTGGAGGGGGTCGCTTGAAATGCTAGAGGATCAACGACACAGATGGGGGGCGCTCTTCAGGAGGTGGATTGCCTGGCGCAGAGCAAAACGCATATCTTCAGGTCTACCTTTTTCAACAAATGCCCACGCGCCCGCGGCCAACGCTTGCAAGCGGATGTCGGGGCGGTTGTGGATGGTTAGAACGATCACCAGGCAATGCGGCCAGACGCGGGTCAACTGTTTTGTGGCAAAGATGCCGTCTCGATCCGGCAGATTGACATCCATGATGACGACATCAGGGCGCCAGGCATCTATCATCGCCAACGCTTCGGCGCTGTTGCCAGCTTCGCAAAACCGTAGCGGTTCGACTTCGAGCTGAAAAAGCAATTGTAGGCCAAAACGCACCGCCGGTTGATCGTCAACCAACAGAATAGTGATGCCTGGATGGGTCTTGCCGGACTTATGTGTATTCATCTCAATCATGGCAGCGGTTTTTGCATCATCTCCATAAGTAAAGATAATAATTCTCTACCGAAAAATACATCCTGCATTTGAAGGATATAGATTCACCCTTTTGAGATCAACCCAAACCAAAACCCAAACCCAAACCAAACAGACGTCCTCATATCTGCAAGTAATTTGTCAGCTTCAGAGCGATCCTACACGCAAATTTTGAGGTAATGTTGTAAAGCGCTTATCAGGGCAGATCGCCATCTTACTAACATCGTAAAACCAGTGCAGGAACGGAATCCTTCATGTCCATTCGAGTTCTTGTCGTTGATGACCACGCAGTAGTGCGGCAAGGTTTGCGCATCTTCTTGGATATGGATGCAGACATCACAATCGTGGGTGAGGCCGCCGACGGCGCCGCCGCGGTCGAATTGGCGCGCAAGTTACGGCCCGATGTCGTGTTGATGGATCTTCTTCTCCCTGTGATGGACGGCGTCACCGCCACAAACTCTATTCGTCAGGAGCTACCTGACACGGAGGTGATTGCCCTCACCAGTGTGCTGGAAAGCGCCTCGGTATTCCGCGCGGTTCAAGCCGGAGCCATCGGCTATCTGCTCAAGGATACAGACGCGCCGCGCTTGCTGCAGGCAATCAAAGCAGCCGCGGCTGGGCAGGTGCAGTTGTCGCCGGAGGCTGCTGCCGTCCTGGTGCGTGAAGTCAGGACGCCGCGCAATCCTCAATACCTCACCGAACGCTAAAATGACGTTTTGGGACTCTTGGCAGAAGGGCTGGCCAACAAAGAGATTGCTCACACTCTTCAAATCAGCGAGACGACTGTCAAGAGTCACGTCAAGAATATTATGCAGAAACTGGATGTGACCAGTCGCACGCAAGCTGCCCTGTACGCTGTACGACTGGGTCTCGTCCACCTTTCCAATCAAAAATTGTTACTGTAGTCATATTTCCAGCACAAGCGGCTTGCCGCAGGGCAAAAGTCCACCGTGAAGGATATGTCAGCATTGATCGCTTGCTGCGGAGGTCCTAAACTATGAGCAAATCCCCGACGCGGGGTGCACTGCAACTCTCGCTCGCGTTTGCACTACTGTCCGGCGCCTGGGTTATCTTCAACCATTACGGCCCCCACATCCTGATGGTGATCGATGAAAACCTGGTTCATCACGATGAGCCGGCGGATATGCTGTTTGCGGCAGTTTCTTCCCTCATGCTGTTTTTTGTCGTGCGACGTTATCTTGCTGCGCAGGAACAGGTGCAAGCTACATTAAGTCACTCCCGCAATGAATTAGAAGTCCGTGTGCAGGAACGCACCTATGACCTTCACACAGAGCGGAACAAACTGCGCCGCATCCTCGACGCCATGCCAGATGGCGTCTGCATTATCAGCCAGAATTACGAACTAAATTATGTCAACCCGGCTATGGAACAAGCGTGGGGGCCAGTGGCAGAGCGCAAGTGTTATGCGTACTTTGCGGATCGCCAATTGCCATGTCCTGATTGTCGTTTAGCCCAAATTGGGGCGAAGCAGACCCTCCGTTGGGAATGGCATGTAGAACAAAGCCAGAAGATCTACGAAGTCGTCGGCGCAGCTCTAAACGAACTGGACAGCGATACCGCCACCCTCTACATTTTTCACGATGTCACCGAACAGGCGCTTGCCCGTAGAAAAATTGAAGAGATGGGAAAGGAAAGCGCACACCAGGCGGAAGCCTTGCGCCTGGCTCACGCCGAGTTGAGCGAGCGCGCCCACCAACTGGCGGCGCTGCTCGAAATCTCCCACACGATGGCCTCGACGCTTGAATTGCAACCGCTGCTCGAGGTCATTCTCGATCAGATGAAAACGATGCTCGACTACACCTCTGCCATTCTTTACGTGCTCGACGACGACGGTATCACAGCGGTGGCCTATCGCGGCGCGCTTCCCAATGAGCGGGTGATCGGGACGCACGTGCCGCTAGAGGGCGCGCCAGGCTGCCGCATTCTGCTAGAGCGCCGTCGGCCACTCATTGTTGATGACATTCAGGAAGATACTTCGCTGGCGCGCTCGATCTTGGCAGCGTCCAACGCCTACTTTCCCCACACAATGGAAATCACGCGCGCATGGATGGGCGTGCCGTTGATGGTGAATGACCGCGTGATCGGCATGTTGCGCCTCAACCATCCGCAGGCCGGTTTTTTCTCGCAGCACGAAGCAGACCTTGCTCTTGCCATTGCCAATCAAGCGGCTGTCGCCCTGGAGAACGCAAGGTTATTTGAGGAAGCGCACAAAGTCGCCGTGCTTGAGGAGCGCCAACGCATGGCACGCGACCTGCACGATTCAGTGTCACAGGCGCTGTACGGCATCGCGCTAGGGACACATGCCGCTCGCGAACAACTGGAGCGGGCGCCTGCAAAACTGGGCGGAACGCTCGACTATATATTGTCGATGTCGGCAACCGCCGTGGCTGAGATGCGGGCGCTGATCTTTGAACTGCGCCCCGACTCGCTGGAGCAAGAGGGGCTGAGCGCGGCCCTGATCAAACAGGCCGACGCCTTGCGGGCGCGCACCGGCGTTACAGTGAACGTCGAACTCGGTGAGGAGCCGGCGCTAGCGCCGGCCAGCAAGGAGGCGCTCTATCGCGTTGCCCAGGAATCTCTGCAAAATATCGCAAAACATGCGCAGGCTAGCAACGTCAACCTCCGCTTGCGCCGGCAAGACGCATGGATCGTGCTGGAAGTATATGACGATGGGATCGGATTCGAGCCAACCGCTCGTTTCCCCGGCCATTATGGACTCAAAACGATGCATGAACGAATGCTGCGTCTGAACGGTTCACTCGAAGTGAATAGCAAACCGCAAGCCGGCGCCGTGGTGCGTGCACGCGTTCCAGTGGCTTAGGCTGCAACATGAATACGCATTTGAACTCCGTTCCTCTTATTCGTTGCAAGCCTGAGGAACAGATGTGCTACAATACACACCTTGCTTCATGCAGATTATCCTTGCTTTGATTGGAAAAGGTGCGCCCTAGAATTTTGGCGAGAACGTCGCTGACAGGGACGGAACAAACGCCTGGAACGCACCTGCTCGTAACAAAGCCATGTATTGTAACCATCGATTGGCGCTATGATGAACAACTATGTCGTGATCAGCGCGTGGCGGGAGCTACTGGCGCGCATCTTTGCGGGTTTCACCGAACAAGATAACATCAGCCCAGACTGGTTGGTCAACCCATCCACCAATCGGAAGCTCAAGCTAGACAAAGTCTATCCTGATGCAGCCGTCGCTATCCGCTTTGTGGGGTTGACCGCCAAAGGGCAGGGACGTCAGAGCGACCTTCAGGTGATGGAGAACGAGGAACGCGAACGCGCCCGCGCCGAACTCTGCCGCGCGCATGGCGTCCATCTCGCCTCCGTCGATCCAGCCGAAGATATGGTCAAGCAGCTAGATGCGCTGCTCAGTGTAATGGCGCGCGCCAGCCGCGCTTTGGCGCAAAGTGAACGACCCGCTCCAGAGAAATCGTCCGGGATGACGGCGCTGGCGGCAGCGCGCACGCGCGCCGAGCAACTGCGCAGCCGGATTGTTCAGAACCCGGGACAGATGATGGAAAACCTGGCGGCAGGCTGGCGCGACCGTGAAGCGAATCTCGCCGTGCAGTTGAGTGTGCCGGCGCCGGCTGCCAGCCCGTCACTTGCTATCGTGCTTGCGTCCGGCCAGCGCGTGCGGCACGTGCGTTTTGGCGAAGGCGTCGTCACGCGTATCGATGGCAGCGGGCCGGAAGCCATGGTGGCGATCCTCTTCGACGCCGCGCAGGAGCGCACCTTCCGCGCGGACCTGCTGGGAGATAAAGTGGAGGTGCTATGAACCAGCCGAGTTTAATTCTCTTCAACGGCCACATCCACACGATGGATCGGCTACGACCGCTCGCCTCCGCGCTGGCCGTGACCGGCGACCGCATCACGGCTGTCGGCGACAACAGCCTGCGCACAGCAGCCGGCGACGCGACGCGTTTACTCGATCTCGGCGGGCGCACCGTCGTGCCTGGTCTCATCGACGCGCATCTGCACTTTCTCGCCTATGGCTTGAGCCTGCGCGAGATCGACCTGATGAATGCACCCTCGTGTGCGGTGGCGCTGGCACGCGTCGCGGCACGCGCGGTCGCCACACCGGCCGGGCGCTGGCTCACCGGTCGCGGTTGGGATCAGGTGCTCTGGCCTGAACCTCTCTTCCCGACTGCCGCCCAGCTCGACGCGGTCACGCCGGATCATCCGGCTTTTCTGCGGCGCAAATGCGGCCACGCCGGGTGGGCCAACTCACTGGCGCTGAGGCTGGCCGGCATCACACGCGACACGCCCGACCCGGACGGCGGCGCGATCGAGCGCGATCCCGCGACAGGCGAGCCGACCGGCATCCTCCTCGAGCGCGCCATGGACCTCGTAGCTCAGTTGCAGGCGATCCCCACCGACGCCGCTGCGGTCGACGCAGTGCGTGCGGCGATGCAACACGCGCATCGCCTGGGCATCACCGGCATCCATAACATGGAAGGCGCGCCCGCGCTGCGTGCGTTTCAGGAATTGCGTCGTCGCGGCGAATGGAAATTGCGCGTGCTGCAACAGATTCCCGAAGTGGACATGGAGGCTGCCATTGAGCTTGGCATCCAATCCGGCTTGGGGGATGAATGGATTCGCTTTGGAGCGGTCAAGATTTTCGCAGATGGTTCACTGGGCGCGCGCTCGGCGCTGATGGTCGAACCCTATGAGGGCGAGCCACACAATCGCGGCATCGCGGTCTCGACGGCTGAACACCTCAAGCAGCAGGTGGCAAAAGCGGCGCGTGCGGGGCTGGCCGTGCACATCCACGCCATCGGCGACCAGGCCAATCGCAACGTGCTCGACGCCATCGAGGCGACGCGGCGCGCCGGCATTGGTTTGCATTTGCGCCACCGCATCGAGCACGCCCAGGTGCTGCACCCGGCTGACCTCCCGCGTTTCGCTGAGTTGCAGGTCATCGCCTCCATGCAACCGATCCACTGCACGCAGGACATTGTTCTCGCCGACCGACACTGGGGTGAGCGCAGTCGCCTGGCTTATGCATGGAGCAGCTTGCTGAGCAGCGGCGCTATGCTGGCCTTTGGCTCCGATGCGCCGGTGGAGACACCCGATGTCCTGCAAGGCCTCTACGCTGCGGTCACCCGCCGCCGCACCGACGGCTATCCTGGCCCGGAAGGCTGGCGCCCGGAAGAGTGCGTGAGTGTAGCAGAGGCGCTTTACGCCTATACGCTGGGCGCAGCTTACGCCGGCGGCGAGGAGAGCAGCAAGGGATCAGTGACACCGGGCAAGTTAGCCGACCTTGCGGTGCTGGACAGAAATATTTTTACGATTCCGGCGGAGGAAATCCTGACGACGCCTGTTTCTGCGACGATGGTGGGGGGAGAATTCGTGCATAAAGCGTTTTGAAGCTGAGCTATGAGCGATCCCAATGGCGATACCTCAAGAGGTGGTTAGCCTCAATTGATCGCCAACCTCGGTTTGCGTGCGTTCGATCGTGCCGGCTGGCACTTCCACGACATAGCGGCTGTTGCGGTAGATCTTGCCGATAGCCCAAGGTTTCATCGCTTTGTCGAGCGCTACGACCTGATGTTGTTTGTTGACATAGATAACGTCAATGGGAATTGACATGAACATGCAGTGCACGCCATGACACGGCTCAATCACAACGCCCTGTCCTTCCGATAGCTCATGCACGCCGATCAGCCCACGCAGGCGCGTCCAGCTATTGTTGGCCATCTTTCCCTCGGCGAGCAGATGTGACTGCCGGTTTACATTTTCGACGTGCACCATGGTTTTATCTCCTGTATAAAATCTATTACATCATCCATATTGCAAAAATTGCGCCAAATGCCAGGTACGGGGCGTAGGCAATTGCTGTCTTGCGGGTGGCCTTGCGACTGATGAGCAGGACAAGCGCCGCCAAGCCGCCCAATAGTGCACCGATGATCAACGCTGTCATCACACCTGGATAGCCGACCATCATCCCAATCACGCCGGCCAGTTTGACATCGCCCATTCCCAACGCGCCACGCCCGATGATCGCCAACAGTAAAAACACGCCAAAACCAACCACGCCGCCCAACAGCATTTCCCACGGCGCGGCGTCACCGCTAACAGGCTGAATAGGCGACGATAACAGCCGCGGGCGCTAACATGACGTTAAGGACACGATGATGTTCGAAGTCGATCACAGCAACGGCTAGTAAAAACAATCCGTAGAGCCAGGCAATCCCCAACACCATGCCCCAGCCCCAATCGCAGGCCATCAGCACGGACAGTGCAATACTGGTTAGGATGACCGCGGGATAGCGTCCGGCAAGTGTTTCTCTGCAATGCGGGCAACGCCTTTGGCGAAATCGCTGTTCTGTCGGCGCCAATAATGCGACCGATTGCGCCACAGCGACTGCCGGGCGACACCCCAGGAGGGTGCGCCGGGCAGAAGATCGGCGGCCCAGTTGACCAGGCCGCCGCCAATCCAACCGAAGATGACTGCCACTCCATACAACCAGAAAGACGCATCCGTCATGGCGTCAGGCTCGCTGCTCGCATTTCCCAGGGTTCCGCAGCTTCTCCACTGGTCGAGCCACAGAAGGTCATACAGCGTCCACTGCAATCCTTCGTGACCAGCACAGCCTTGCTCGAAATTTTCTTGATAGACTTTGGCATGCCGGGCCTGGGATTTAGCACAAAGTTCTGAATCCAGCCGGTCACCGAAGCGCAACCAAAATTCGTCACATAGTAGCTCTCTGCTTCAGAACCGGAGCAATTGCTGCCTGAAGAACAGTTGATGCTGGTGAATAGGGGAAGGCCGACGGTTTGGCCAGCGCGCGCATTGACATCGTCTTTGACGCCTGCTTTGACGCCGCGCAGACCTGCGATACAGGCGGGCAGCGTTACGCGACCGCCGTAATCGCTGCGCAGCCGGCACGCCAGTTCGCTGGCGCCGCAGCCGTTGGATTTACACGGATCGGTGTACACACTGTCATTCGGCGTATCGGGAAAGTCTATCCAGCCGCGTGAGTAAGTCGTGGCAACGACAAAATCATTAGAGCCATCATCGTCGAGGTCACAGTCGTAGCAGTCACAGACATCTCTCACACCTCCCCCGATCGTGCAACTGGCGGAGACTTTGTCGTTGTCTGCATCCCAGATGACCATTGATTGACCACACTGTGCATTCTCAAAGGTTTTGATATCCACCGCTATCGGCCAAAGTCCACAGGCGCTTGCCCCATTGCCATTGACGCCCCCACAGGCTGCATTTGCGGTGGCGCCCACCGTGACTTCGTTCCAGTTGATCGCACGCGCCATGATTGTGTCGGCAAGCATGCGCGGTCACTTTAACCCGGTGACCGTTGATCACGACCTCGCTCAGGGCAAGCGCATCGACGTTAAGCCCGTTCGCGTCATATAATCTTTGCTTTGGCGACGGCTTCCTGTTCGCTGTGATTCAGACAAAGCTCACGCGCTGCCGCCAGTGCACCGGCGTCTGCGGCGTTTTGCAGTTGTCGCCGCACTCCATAGAGGTTGCCAGCTTCAATGGTAAGCGCTACGAACGCAAGCAGTCCTAGAAATATCACTGCAAATTGAATCAGGACTTGCCCACGCTCGCCGCGCAGAGGATGTAGCTTGTTCATGATCCACTCTGTGAAGTATCTGTGCCGTAGTATATCATGCTCGTCGAAGCGCTAATGGGGATATCGCCCAGCCCAATCAGTTCCCCAAATTGCGACTCGTACAACACGCTCACCTTGACATTGATGGCTGCCCCTTCCGCAGGACACCCGTTGACCGTTGGGTCTGGCGAGCTTTACATTTTGGCCCAGCACCACGATGCTGCCACCGCCGCCGGAGATTCCACCTTGCCCCTCACCTCCATTACTTTCCGCCACGGCTGCGCTGATGATCGCGTTGCGCAGGGCGGTGCGGTTGCTACCGGTGCAAGGCAGACGGGAATAGAGCCGTGCACTTTCACGGGATGAATTCAGCACGACGCCATAGTGCTGATAGGCAAACCCTAGGTCGACCGCGCCTACTACCAGAGAAAGCATGATGGTCACAATGAACGCCATTTCAAGCATACTGGCGCCGCGTTCATTGCCCATGCATCCGAACAGACGACGTTTGACGGGGGTGGAGCTATTCAAGCGTAAACTGGTTGTTGATAAATCCTTCGTGCTCATAACCACCTCTCAGAGCCTTACAAAAATTGGACGCATAATGACGAAACTCCAGGTTCACATCGCCTCAGCTAAATCAGGCCACACGACCCTTCTAAATTGTAAGCCCATGTAGTCTGCTCTGCTATCGCCAAAATACGGATTCCTGCGTGGGAAGCTAGTTCTTTTAGCCCCTATGCCTGATACGTCGTTCCTTCGTTTGCATAGAGAGGGGCGAGCTGACCACTGGGTCTACGCTCACCGCTTTACACGTCCCGGATCTGTCGGCATGAAAGTTGAAGGTTGGACAAAAAGGCCGGCCGCCTCCAACCGCCCGTAAAACTTTGGTCTGACGCCGGTAGGGGTGAAGTAGCCTTGCACCTTCCCGTTCTCGACGGTAGTCTGAACAAATTGGAAAATATCTTGCATCACTACGGTATCGCCTTCCATCCCCTGCACTTCAGAGATCTGGACGATCTTGCGCGAGCCGTCAGCCAGACGCCCCAGATGCACGATCAGATCAAAGGCAGAGGCGATCTGTTCACGGATCGCACGCAACGGCAAATCCATGCCAGCCATTAAGACCATTGTTTCTACGCGACGGAGGGTGTCACGCGCACTATTGGAGTGAACAGTGGTGAGCGACCCTTCATGGCCGGTGTTCATCGCCTGCAGCATATCTAATGTTTCGCCGCCGCGCACCTCTCCGACCACAATGCGATCAGGGCGCATGCGCAGGGCATTGATCACCAGTTGTCGAATGCTGATCAAGCCTTTGCCTTCAACATTGGCTGGTCTTGCCTCCAGGCGGACGACGTGCTGCTGCTGCAAGCGCAACTCAGCCGCATCCTCAATCGTCAAGATGCGCTCGTTTTCGGGAATGAAGGAAGAGAGCGCGTTCAGCACTGTGGTCTTGCCAGTGCCAGTGCCGCCCGATACGACAATATTGAGCGCAGCTTTGACGCAGCCGCGCAGAAAATCAGCGATGCCCGGCGTCATAGCGCCTTTCTTGATCAATTCATCCGGCGTCAACGCATGTTTAGGAAATTTACGGATGCTGATCGTTGGCCCAATGAGCGAAAGCGGGGGAATAATCACGTTGACGCGTGAACCGTCGGGCAGGCGAGCGTCCACCATGGGGCTACTCTCGTCCACGCGGCGTCCCAATGGCGCCACGATCCGCTCGACCACGCGCATGACATCTTCATTATCGCGAAACTTGACGCCGCATAATTCGAGTTTGCCGCTGCGCTCGATATAGACCATGTTCGGCCCATTCACCAAAATTTCGGTGATCAGGTCGTCGGCCAGCAGCGCCTCGAGCGGGCCAAGCCCAAGCAGGTCGGCCAATAGCCGCTCGAAAATATCGGCGCGCTCCAGACGGCTCATGGGCAGGCCAAATTCGGCCAGCGTTTCGTTGAAGAGTCGTTCGACTGCCTGGCGCACCTCGGTGTTATCCCCGCGCGCTGCCGACGGGTTGATCTCGGCCAAGAGTCGCTGTTGGACGCGGTCGCGCAACTGAATATAGGCAGCGTTGCCACTCGCCCGTTCTCCGGGTAGTCGCGACGAACGCAAACGTCCATCTACATCTGCTGAATTCTTAAGATTGAACATAGCTCACTTCACCCAAATCGGATCGTATTCTGGCCACGGCACGCGGCTGATATTGGTCGGATACCGCCCATGCTCGTCCATAATAAAGATCTGCAGAACGCCTTCACGGTTAGAGAAAAATGCAATGCGCTTGCTATCCGGTGACCACGAAGGGTGTTTATCCCACTCCCATTCGTTGCGAATCAAAGAGACCTGCTCGGAGCTGTCCGGCCGCGATTTCCAGATGTCGTCAGTGCCATGCTCCGTCGTGACAAATGCAATCCACGCACCGTCCGGCGACCAGACTGGATCATACGAGATCGCCGTTGAGAAGCGCGTGACCGGCTTTGGCGGCAGCTGTCCAAACTGCGTGGTGTAGGGGACGTGCAAAATGATCTGTGCGCGGCCATCCACATCAGCCGTCGACACGCGGTATTGGCTGTCAGGTGAATAGCGTTCTGACTCGTGCAGTTCGTCAAACGCCTTCTCATATTGGTCAAAACTCCCTAAATATTCGCGGTTCGAGCCGTCCGGGTCAATCACGTAGACGCCTGGCAGGTCTGGATGATCTGACTTGAAGACAATACGGTTGCGGAACATGCGCAGCGGCAGCGGCGTCGCGGTGGGCGTAGCTGTTGCGGTTGGAGGCGTCGGCCCTGGCGTCGGCGTCATCGTCGGGGTCGGGGTCGGCGTCAACAACGGGATAATCGTGCTGGCTTTGATGCAGGCGCTGCTGGTGTCCGGCAGGGCAAGCTGGCACGCCTGGCTATACATTTCGTAGGCATTGATCAGATCACCGCTGTTAAGGTATGTATCGCCAGCGCCGATAAAGGCCACAAAAAGCATCGACGCTGTAGCGTCACCCAGATAAGTGGGTCGTTCATTGTAAATAGAGCGCAGCAGGTTGACGGCTTCCGGCCAGTGCTGCTGGTCGAACGCATCTCGACTACGCAGAAAATTGACGACCAGGCGCGCCTCCGTGATCGCATCGGGCGCGTTGGGCTTCTGCTTCAAAGCGGCGTTGAAGAAGTCTCTCGCCTGCGGCGCCTCGTCCGGTTTAGGCGGGATTTGGTCTAGAATGCGCTTTCCCTGGCGCAGATTAAGGCTGTAGAGCAAATCAGCCACTTCATCGTGACGATAATTGACGTCCATTGACTGAATCTGCATGAGGGCGCTGGTAGCATCTGTGTCAAAGCCAAGCAAATGGAGCTTACGCGCCTGTTCCATCAATGAGTCCAGGTCCTGAAGATGGCGAATTTTCATGAGGCGGTTATTGACGTCGCGGTAACCAGGGGCCTTAATCTGCAACTCGCTGTACATGGAAAGCGCTAATTCGTATCTTTTGGCGTCGTCAGCCACAACGGCTTCATTATAAAGAGCAGAGAGTTGGCGCTGCTTACCAACTTCGAGCAGGCCATCGGCTGCGCCTGGATAATCGGGCGCCAATGCCAATAATGCGTTGAAGCGCTGTTCTGCGGTATCAAAATCATTGGCGGCCAGCGCGGCTTGCGCCTGATTCAGCAATTGCATCTGCTGACGTTGCATCTGTGCGTTGGCTAACATCGGCATCAATTGCGCCCGAACCATCCAGACACCCACAATGACGATCACCAGAATCGTGACAATCACCCCAACACGCCCCAGGATTGCATTCCAAGGAATGATCCAACGTTTCTCCTTGATCTGCGTGTTTGCCTCGAGCTGCGCCTTAAAGCGAGCGTCTTGCAACATCTGCCCAACGCGTGCGTCCCCGGGATAACGTCCTTGCAGCATTTCCAGGACGCGAATCGCCTTATCCCATTGCCCCATGTGGAGGTGCGTGGCCGCTTCATGGAATTGCGGATCGTCATATTCTGTGGAATTTGCATCAAATGTAGCTGCCATGTCTTTCTCCTCCGCCGGAGCACCTGGACGGTGTTGGCCGTGCGTTATCGCGTCATTGCCTGAAATGATTCCATCATCTTTGGCACCACCGGCCCCAAGACCACAATAAAGAGGGCTGGGAAGATGAATAGAACCAACACAATTACAATCTTGACCGTAGCACTGTGCGCCACTTCTTCAGCCATCTGACGGCGCTTCAAGCGCATCTGATCCGCCTGGGTATGCAGCACCTGGGCGATGCTCATCCCCAGCATATTGGATTGGATCAGCACGGCAATAAAAGTGCTGAGTTCACTGACCTGGTTGCGTTCCGCCATGTGGCGCAGCGCGTCATTGCGGGGGACGCCAATGCGCAGCTCACTGACCGCACGGCGAAACTCCTGCGTCAACGCGTTGTCCCATTGCTCACCCACGCAGCAGCGCGGATTCAAACGCCAACCCGGCCTCAACGCCGATGGTCAGCATGTCGAGCGCATCGGGCAGCGAGCGGCGGATCTCTACTTTGCGCTTCTTAATGCGTTGGCTGACCCAAAACTTAGGCGCCATAAAACCGATAAAAAGAGCGATGAACGCGTTGCGCGCTGCCACAAAGAGCGAGTCTGTGTGGCCAAGCAACAAAAAATAGGCGGCGCCGATCCCCACCCCTAACACAATACGTAGACCAACAAACTCGATAGCGGTCAAATTACCCGGGCTGCCCGCCTGGATCAGGGACATATTGATCTTTTCGAGGTTCTGTTGCGGCAACAACCCAGTAACCGCGTTGCTGATGCGGCGGAAGAACGGCAGAAGGATACGCTCCGCAAAGGAACTTTGGGTTTCATCGCCAGTCGTCAGCCGGGAAGGCTCGACCATCCCCGACATGCGTTCGGCCACCGCGCCGGCTGCCTTGGAAGGCGCAAGCGTCATCCAAATGGCCATGATTGTCCCTGCCACCAACACGCCAAACAGCACAGGCGCCAATGCACCGCTCACCAATTCAAGCACCATGATGCCCTTGCCCCTTCACCTACACCTTGATATCCACAATTTTGCGGATAATCATGAAGCCGATTCCGATCATGACAAGCGCTGCCCCTGGCAGGAGACGCGGCCAGCCAGGTTCAAAGAAGGGTTCGAAATAACCGGGACTGATAAAAGAAAGCGCCACTGCCAGAAAAATAGGCATGCCGGCCAGCACATTGCCAGTCATGCGCTGCTGCGCCGTCAGCACCTGCACCTCGCGCAGAATGCGCACGCGTTCGCGAATGGTCGTGCTGATGTTTTCAAGCACGCTGGAAAGGTTGCCACCCATTTCGAACTGAATGCTGATCGCCGTCGATACCAGGTCGAAATCGTCGCTCTCTACGCGCTCCGCCATGGCCTCCAGCGCCCGCTGCAGTGGCAACCCCAGGCTCATGGAATGAATCACGCGTTTGAATTCCTTTGAGGCGGGTTCTGGCACCTCGCGCGCCAACAGTTCGATTGCCTGGGACATCCCATAGCCGGCGCGCAAGGAACCGACCAGCAACGTCAGCACGTCCGGCAATTGATCGGTGAAGGCGCTGCGTCGCTTCGTCTCGCGCTGCTTCATATAGAGGATCGGCAATACGCACAATACGCCCGCCACCATCAACCCAACCACAGCGCCACCGCGCAGCGCACCCACAGCAAAGCCGCCGCCAGCCAACATGACAAAGATTGCCCGTGGAGTTCGCCAACCGTGATCTGAAGATCGGCGCGCAACAGCATGGTCTTCAATTTTTCGCCGATCCCCAAGCGATCGGCCAGCCGCCAACCCGCCAAAACGGTCGGCAGGTGCATTTTCCTGTTGCGAGCGGCCGCCAAGACGAATGTATTCGGTCAATCCGTATTCGCGCAGCCGATCTTCCACTGGATCCTTGCTCGGCATAATCTGCCGGATCGCGATGAACAGACTTAATACCGAAAGCCCCACCAAGATCGCCGCTATGACTTCACCGGACATCACTCACCTCGCTGCGCTGGTCGAACTAATGCGCCGGAACATGCGGCTGAAGGGATTGGAAGCCGGCGCTGGCGGTTCCGGCGTGCTTTCCGCTACAACCGGCTGCCGCGCCGTGCCCGCCACAAACATGGCGGCAAATTCTTCCACAGCGCGCGCCACCGCGCTGCGTCGATGGCTCAAATAAAGCGGAACGCCGCGATTGACGCTCAGGCTGACCAACGGCTGATCGTCAGGAATTGTGTGGCGGACGCGCACATGCAGCCGCTCCTCGATGTCGTTTTTGGTGACGCCGCCATTGATGCCGGCGCGATTGAGCACGATCCAGACGCGATCCTCCACGCAACCGCGCGCCACCAATTGGTCAAGCAGCAGACGTGCATTGCGCAGGCACACCAGTTCAGGCAGCACAGTCATCACAATGTAATCAGCGCTGTCCAGAAACGCATAACCGCTTTCATCAACCAGGGCTCCCAAATCGACGACCACCCAATCGAACATCAGCCGGAGCTGCGATATAATCTGCTCAACCTGCGGCATGCTGATTTCCATCACCCCGTAAATCGGCGCCGGCGCCAGCAGTACAGCAAGCCCTGCGGTATGATTGGCCAGTACGCTCGACACCAGGTCCTTATCGAGCCGCGAGGCGCGCGCCAGCAGGGTATTGATATCGCGTTCCCCTTCCAGGTTCAATACAACATCCAACGCCGGCGCCACATAGTCGGCATCGACCATCACAACC
The DNA here is from genome assembly GCA_016710365.1 of Candidatus Caldilinea saccharophila. Classification (GTDB taxonomy): domain Bacteria; phylum Chloroflexota; class Anaerolineae; order Caldilineales; family Caldilineaceae; genus Caldilinea; species Caldilinea saccharophila. Next base: position 110,965 of record JADJVW010000001.1, read on the forward strand.
CCTTGTCCCGTTTGCTCCAGGATCGCAAGCGCTGTGTTGGTTGCCATCATCGTGCGCCCGGTGCCGCCCTTTGGCCCGACAAAGACAACGACTTTGCCGATTCTAGTCGTCGAGCGCCCAGCCTGCTGATCGGGTAAACGGTTTTCGGTCAACAGTTGATGAATGGCCGACCAGAACTCTTCCGCCATCAATGGTTTGGTGATAAAGCCGCGCGCACCGCTCAAGACTGCCTGCCGCGCCACGGCCATGCCCCGCTCGTCCACCATCACCATCGACACGGCATTGGGTGACGACACGGTCATTTGACGGATCACAGCGGGCGCCGACATGCCGTTGAGATCATCGTCTACGAGGACGAGATGAGGGAGCAGATCCTCGGCGCGGCGCGGCGCCAACTCCGGCTGTGCAATCCAGAAGAGACGATGCTCACCCGCGTACTGGGCAAGAATCGCACCGATCTGTTCGCGCAGTCCTTCTGATTCGGCGACCAGTAACACGCGTAGAGTATCGCCTGGGCCTAACCTTGCCAAGATGCCCCCTCTTCCTTATCTAATCTAAAAACCGCTTTAACGCAGAGATGCAGAGGTTCGCAGAGAAAAGCGATTTTTATTGCTCATTGCGCCCCCAGTGGGGCATGGCCACGAATCTATGGCGCCGTTGATGGTTATCGGCCGGCGCCCGTCGGGATGCTGTAGCGGTTGATCAAGTAGTCAACATCCACCGGATCGATGTCGAACGGACGCTCGACGCCCGGCGCGCGCATCACAAAATCGACAATGCCGCCGGCATCCATCGCATACTTGAGCGTCAAAGCATCCTGCGGCGCCAGCGTCACCAAAACAGAATCCGGGCGCACAACCGCAGGCGCGGTTTGCGCCGCGGCCTCAGCCGTGTCGGTCTCCACTGGCCGGATGCTGCCGATCATCTCGACGATGGTCACATTCTGCAGCAGGGCAAAGGTGCTCTGCGCCTCGTCTTCATTCTCTGCGGCCGCGCCAATGCCCCGATTTTCTGGGAACGACAGCGAATAGAGAATATCGACGCGATCGCCTGGCTTCAATACGCCAACCCGGCTCAACAGATCCTGCGCCGGGATCGCCATCAAGACCTGATCTTGATTCAGGAAGATCGCACTGCGTCCATCGGCCCCGAGCACGTTCGGATCGACCAGCTTCTGCTCAAGCACCGGCTCGCCCCCATAGAGCGGAAGCAACGTGAGCTTGCCGACGGCCGCATCCAATGCATCGATCTGACCATCGGGCGCCGCACTTGCTGGCAGTTCAACCAAGGTCAGGTCTTCTTGCGTCAATAACGTACGCGCCGGCAGCGCGCGGTTCGCCGCGACCACGGTGACGGTCGGCCCGCTCATGGTTGTTTCCGGGGCAGTCTCGACGACGCGCGTCAGACTCGAATAGGCGACAAACCCGGCCAACAACGCCAGGATGATGCCTGCCAAAAACCAAATAAATCCCCTCATACGTGACATGGTAGCTGCCTTTCAGTGTCCCGACGCATCTTTACTGCTCGCGCGCCATGGTGGACGCAGCCGATAAATCCAAATGACCTGTGCCGTTAAGCGCCTCGACCACCATACGGGTCAGAAACTCCGCGCGATACAGCACCTCAACCTGGATGACTGGCACTTCCCCACGGTTGAAACGCGAAGTGATGACCTGAACATTTTCATTCACGAGACCGGTCGTCAAGCTGCGTGCGGCGCTCTCTGCCAACGCATCGACGCAGGTCTGGTCGCAGGCGCTTGACAAGGCGGACGCGGCGGTGCGGGCGCCTTCACGTGCAGCGTTCGACACGGTGACATAGGCAAAAAACAGCATGCTTAATTCGATGATCGTGAAGACCAGAAATAGAAAGAGAGGCAGGATCAGGGCGTATTCCACCAAATCCTGTCCTCTTTCCTGGCCAAAGCGAGGTTTCATAAGCTCCCTCGTGGCTTTGACTTGCCGGGGGCCAGGTTGCCCTGGCCCCGGCAAGTCAAGAAAATCGTTCTTCCTAGTGAGGTAGGTATTGTCTGACTTGTACAACCGTTACGGCATAGCATCTTCTACTGCTGTTGCCAATGCATCCCACATCGACTGGATCGAGCCGCCCAAGGCACCCAAGGCCACTACTGCGGCCAACGCCAACAACCCGGCGATCAGCGCGTACTCGATGAGGTCCTGACCTTCTTCACGCTCCATGTAGGACTTGAGAATCAAATAGTAATACGTAATCATGGTGCTCCTCCTGTTTGAGCAAATTCACTGGACTGACTGTTTCGACCAACTGACTGTTGCTGACTGACTTTTACTGACTGACTGTATTCTGCAAACGCCTTTTGCCGTGTGGCGTATACATTCATATTGGGATAGGTTTTGGCGTCGCCTGGTAATGTTACTCTGTCGTGGATTGCTCTATGTTGAAAAAATTTCTTATCTCTCTTACCGGAACGCTAGCCTTCTTTCTAGTAAATATAGTACCGGTCTTCTCTTGAAATCCCATCGGTCGATTGGTAGAACACGCTGGATTGCTCGATAGTACATTTGATGGTCAGGAAGGCGGCGGTGGAATCGTCAATCTGGCGCGAGGTACGCCCCTTGTCGTGATATAACGATACTCCCCACAGTTATGACGAAAAGCTGCTGCATCGCCCAAATTGGTTGATGTTCCTGTGATCAACGATAATTACAATAATGCAATTCTCTGCATAGATGAAACATTACGTTTCTGTCTACATAAACCAAATCTATAAAGGCGTTATTGCCATGTTAGAGCAGAAAGCCCGCCAACAAGATGTAGACTCAAAACAAACACGTGTGCAGACGCTGTGGCAGATGGGGGTGACAGGATTGGTCTTTTCCACCCTTTTCCTGATCCTGTTGCGGACCTACGCCGACCCGGATCTATGGGGACATCTCCGCTTTGGGCTCGACACGGTTGCGGCGCGCAAGCTTGCCTTTACCGATCCATACTCTTATTTATCAACAGGCCAAACCTGGATCAATCATGAATGGCTGGCCGAGGTGCTGATGGCCATCGCATGGCTAGGTGGGCAAAGCGCCGGTTTGGTTGCGCTCAGAATGGCAGTGTTAGCCCTCACGTTGGGACTGATTTACTTGCATCTTACTCGGCTGCTGCAGTTGTCTTGGATGCCGTCGCTGGCAGTGCTTGTGTTGACTGTGCCGGGGCTGGTCGTCTCGATCAACGTGGTGCGTCCCCAGCTATTTACGTTTCTACTGTTCACCATCACCCTTCTTGTGATCTACCAGGCCGACCGCGGGCGCTATCGTTGGCTTTGGGCAATGCCGGTCGTGGTTGTGGCATGGGTGAATCTGCATGGCGGCTTTCTGGCCGGGGGCGGACTGCTGGGATTGTGGGCGTTATTGCATCTCGCTACGCATCGCGCCCAGTGGCGCGCCGTGCTGCCACCGCTGCTGTTGAGCGCCGCTGCTCTGCTGGTCAATCCTTATGGGTTTACACTGGTTGCTTTTCTGCTGGAGACAGGCACAGTTGCGCGCCCAGGCATTTCGGATTGGCAGCCCGTTCAGATGATCAGTTGGATGGGGGCAGTCTATCTGGGGTTGCTTGGCCTGTCATTTGTCGCGATTGGCAATAGCCGGCGACCGAAACGGTGGGACTTGTTAGCGCTTTTCTTGTTTACGGCGCTCCTCCCGCTCACCGCTGTACGCCACTTGCCGTTGATGGCAATTGCGTTTGCCATGTTTGTAGGCGAACATGGGGTCGACATTTGGGACAGGCAAATCAGCCGGCGGCAACGTTCAACGCCGCTGCGCCCGTGGCTGGCAGGTTTGCCTCTGCTGATTGCGCTGATCATCCCTTTCGTTGCACTTTCTATCGACCGCGGGCGCATCTTGATCGGCGACGCCGTCCCCTATCCTCGTACTGCCCTCACGCTGCTGAAGACCAGCGGCTTTACAGGCAATCTAGCGACATTCTTTGACTGGGGCGAATACATCATCTGGCACGCCGGCCCGCAGATCAAGGTTTCCATCGACGGCAGGCGCGAGACAGTCTACCCGCCCGATATTTATCAAAAACATTTCAATTTATGGTATGGCAGTAATCAATGGAATGCACTCCTTACGGAGTATCCTACGGATGCAGTCTTAATCGTCAGTAAGACAGCGACCGACAACTTGTTGCGGCGGTCGCCAGACTGGCGTCTGGTCTACACGGACAACATCAGCACACTGTTTATCAACGAGACATCATCCGCTGCTCAAGTAATTGAGCAGGCTGTGGCCGATTTCGCGCCGCCCCCACCACAAGTGTATTTTCCATAAATAGGCGGGTGCTCTTCTCGATTTTCCCTGCGAACCTCTGTATCTCTGCGGCTCTGCGTCAGAAATAAGGATTTCCCAATAAGATTCTCACGCTGCGCTGGGCCGCAGATCCTGCACGTTGAGTTGCAGCCGCCGATTCCCTTGCCACTCGTTGACTTCGATCTGAAAAGCAAGGTCGATGCGGCTGCCTTCGGTCAAATGGGTCGCCCACTCACCCTGTTGGAAGGCGATCGCATCAAAGACGACGCCATGCGCCCCTTCATCCACCACCAGGCGCAGATGTTTGCCGTTGCCGACGGTGCGCACCCCGCGCACGCCCACGTTGTGCGCCAGCAATGTGGGCGGCGGGTTCTCCTGCCCGGTCGGTTCAAGGCGCGCAAACTGCTCGACAAGCCCCCAGTTGATCGACCCCAGCGGCGTCACCGCGTCGATCACGATCGTCGGACGCAGCGCCGTGCGATCGGCCAGCGTGTGCGCCGCCAGCGCGTGCAGCGCCTCACGAAACGCCGGTAAATTTGCCCGCGCCACCGTGAAACCGGCCGCCAGATGGTGGCCGCCATGCCGCACCAGCAGATGGCTGACCTCGTCCAGCGCCTGGCTGATATTGAACTCCGGGATGCTGCGCGCACTGCCGCGCGCAGCATCGACATCGTGGTGCATCACCACCGCCAGGGCGATAGTAGCGGTCGGTCAGCCGGCCCGCGACCAACCCAACGATGCCATGCTCGAAGTGTTCGCTGCCCACGATGAAGATCGCCGGATCGTCGGCCATGACCGCGGCGAGCTGGCTCTCGGCCTCGCTCTGTGCGGCTTCCGTCAGCGTGCGCCGGCGTTCGTTGAAGCTGTTGAGCGTGCTGGCCAGGGTGTGCGCCTCGGTGGCGTCGTGCGTGCGCAACAGGCGATACGCCAATTTCGCATCGCCCAGCCGCCCGGCCGCGTTGAGCCGCGGCGCCAGCCGGAAGGAAATCGCCGTTGCGTCCACCAGGCCGGCGCGCAGATCGGATTGCAACATCAGCGCTTCCAGGCCGACGCGCGGCGTGCTGTTGATCGCGGCCAGACCGCGGCGCACCAGGCTGCGGTTCTCGCCAAGCAGCGGCATCATATCCGCCACTGTGCCCAGCGCCACGAGATCGAGCAGGCTGGCTTCCACCTCCGCGGCTTGCTCCGGCTTGAGCGGGCACCAGCGCTCCTGGGAGGCGGCGCGCAACACGGCCTGCGCCAGCCGAAAGGTAACGCCCACCCCGGCCAGCCGGTCGAACTTGCTGGGACAATCGGGCCGGCGCGGGTTGATCACCGCCAGCGCGGGCGGCAACTCCTTTCCCACCGAGTGATGGTCGGTGACGATGACGTCCAAGTGGTGCTCCACCGCGCAGGCCACCTCATACAACGAGCGGATGCCACAGTCCACGGTGATCAGCAACTGCGCCTGTCCGGCAATGCGCAGCACAGCATCGACGTTGAGGCCATACCCTTCATCAACGCGGTCGGGAATATAAGGGCCTACGTGACCGCCAAGCGCCTGCAACGCGATAACCAGCAGCGCCGTCGAAGCGACGCCATCAACGTCAAAGTCGCCGTAGACGCAGATGGTCTCCTGCTTCTGCAGCGCCTTGAGAATGCGCCGCACCGCCTGCGTCATGTCGCGCAATTTGTACGGGTTTTCGACGGCCGCGTGTTCGCCATCCAGAAAGGCGCGCACTTGCTGCGGAGTAGCGACGCCGCGATTGTACAGAATTTGCGCCAACAGCGGATGTTCGGGAACCGCGTGCAGAAACGCTTCCGGTGCAACAGGCTTGATCGACCAATGGGCTTGACGGTGTGGCATGGTATGATTATACCGGTGTAGCGAGCTTGCCCCAATCGACAAAAGGCGAATCCAGCACAATGACGGTTCTAGCCACCGACCCGGCCTATCTTGCCGATCAATACAGCACTGCCGAGAAACTGCGCGTCCGGCAAGCAGCGCATAGCTTGTACAGCGCTCGCGCCGACGACTTCTTTGCGTGGGCGTGGCGCTGCTCGACCTGACGCCTGGTTTGTTGGTGGCGGATGTCGGCTGTGGGCCGGGCGCCTATCATCCGCTGCTGCACGCGGCCGGCTGTCGCATGGTCGGCATCGACGCCTCGTTGGGCATGGCGACGGAGACACAGCGTCAGGCGCGGCGCGCGCACCTCGCCGTCCATGCGGTGCAGGCCGGCGCCGAACATCTGCCGCTCGCCACAGCCAGTGTGGATCGACTGCTGGCGAATCACATGCTCTACCACGTTGCGGATCAGCGCGCGGCGTTGCGCAAGATGCAGCGCGTGCTCAAGCCCGGCGGCAGCGTGCTGCTGGCGACCAATGCGTCCGACGCCAGCGATGTGCTCTATCGGGCGCACTGTGACGCCGCGCGGACGCTTGGCTACACGCCGGCCCCGCGCGTGACAGACCGTTTCCATCTCAGCCATCAGGCGCTTGTGCAGGAATTCTTTCCCGACGTTGCCGTCCACGTGCGCCGCGATGCCTTTATCTTTCCCACGCTCGACGCCGCCTTGCGCTATTATCTGAGCGGCATCGTCGAGCTGATCGAAGCGGCGCCCGCGGATGGCAGCTATGTGCGCCGCCTGACGCCTTTGGTGCGCGAACAATTGAGCAGCCTGCTGGATGGCGAAGGCAAATTGCACATCCCTAAAGACGCAGGTTGTTTTGTGGCGCGCAAGCAGTAGAATGGTGCGACATGTCGGAAACTCTTGATCGGATGCGCCGGCTGCACAATCTGCGCCCGCGCCAGAGTCAGCCAGAGCTGACCTACATTCCCATCGACGAATCAGGCGATCCGCTGCCGCCGCGGCGCGCTTCCCGCGCGGCCGGCTGGAGGAACTGCTCCCCGGCGTCGAGCTAGAAAATGCCGCGGGCAAATGTTATGTCACCACCGTCGCCACACCATTGGACGCGGCGCGCGGCGGCGATCCATTGGCGCGCGCGCTCGACGCCCCGCTCGCGGCGCTGGCGCCTTTTCACCCGGATTTCCGGCTGGAGCACGCGGGCGACTTTGCCAGCGCCGCGTTTGTCGACACCGAAACCACCGGGTTGGGCGCCGGCGCCGGCGTCTATGCCTTTCTGGTCGGCGTCGGCACGTTCGAGATCTGGCCGCCGCCCGTCGATGCTGCGACGCGCCCTCGGCCCCTCGCCCCTACTCACTTTGTCGTCCGTCAATTCTTCATGCGTCATCCGGGCGAAGAGGCAGCGTTGCTTGCCGCGGTCGCTGAAGTCGTGGGGCGATGCAGGCTAATGGTCACCTTCAACGGCCGCGGTTTTGACCTGCCGCTGCTGCGCGCCCGTTATCGGCAGAACCGGCCGCTCCTGCCGCGCCCCACCGCAGCGTCGAGTTGTTCGAGGAGGACCGTCCGCACCTCGATCTGCTGCTGCCCGCGCGGCGGCTGTGGCGACGGCGGCTGCAAAGCTGCCGGCTGATCCATTTAGAACAGCAGATCCTGGGGATACAACGCACGGAGGAAGATGTGTCGGGCGCGCTGATCCCACAGCTCTATCTCGACTATCTGCGCACCCAACAGGCCGGTGCGATGCGCTGCGTCTTCTATCACAACCGTGAAGACATCATTTCGATGGTGGCGCTCGGCAACCACCTGGTGCGCGCCTATCAGTCATCGCTGGAGCAGATCGACGAGTTGCCTGCCGCTGATCTGCTCTCTCTGGCAACCTGTTATTTGCGGCAAGGGGAGGCGGAGCTGGCCGAGCGCGCCTATCGCACGGCCGCGGAAATGGCGGGAGATGACCGGCTGCGCGCCGATGTTTTTGCGCAGTGGGCGTCATTGCTCAAGCGGCAGGCACGCTGGGCGGAGGCGGCCGATCTTTGGCAACGCTGGTTGAGCTCGGGGGCCGGCGGCAACGTGCTTCCCTTTATCGAGCTGGCAAAGTATCATGAATGGCGCACAGGCGATCTCGAACAGGCGGAAATGTGGGCAGCGTGGGGATTGCACACCGTGGAGTCGGCGCTGGCACATCAGCGGCTGCCCGGTCAAATGGCCGATCTGCGCCATCGCCTGGCGCGCCTTCAACGCAAACGCAGCGGTCGTCAACAAAAGGATGAAGGAGCATCAGGCGCATAAAAAAGACAGCCTGACAACATCATCAACACATGATGTGTACAAAATAGGTATTCATCACATTTCAGGCGTCCATGCAAGCATCTCTGTCGAGTCACTTTCATGCAGAGAAATTACGGGACGCGCCAATTTCTACATAAACCATTGAAAATGGAGGAAAAGCAATGAGCTACAAGTTCCCCAGCCCAGAATGGGTCGAGTCCTTCTACGAGCAGATCAACGGCAGCGACGCCTACGCCAATGCCGCCAAGACCTGGGAAGGTGACATCACACTGGTGATCGAAGGCAGCGCCGGCATTTATCTGGATCTCTGGCACGGCAAATGCCGCGCGGCGGAGTTCATGGCCGACCCCGACGCCAAAAGCCCTGAATTCAAAATCACGGCGGACATGGAAAAGTGGAAAAAAGTATTGGCAGGTAAGCTCGACCCCGTGCAAGGCATGGTGACGCGCCAGATCAAGCTTGACGGCAACCTGGTGAAGATCATGAAGAACGTCAAGGCCGCGCAGGAGCTGGTGCGTTGCGCCACGCGCGTGCCCACCGTCTACGAGTAGACTCTATCTAGTAACTTTTATCTAGAGGGAGGGAATATGTGGTACTTTTCTTCACCCTTCGTCGTCTTTGGCGATGAAGCGCTCAGTCATCTGGAACAGTTGACCGGTGAGCGCGCCCTGATTGTCACCGACGCCACGCTGGCCAAGCTAGGCATTGCCGCGCGCATCGAAGCGGCCTTCCACAAAGCGGGCATCGAGACGCGCGTCTTTGCCGAAGTCGAGCCGGAGCCGAGCCTGCAAACGGCGCAGCGGGGCGCGCAGGTTGCGATCGAGTTTGCGCCGGACTGGATCGTCGGTCTGGGCGGCGGCAGCCCGATGGATGCGTCAAAGGCCATCTGGGCGATGTACGAGCATCCCGGCCTCGACGCGACCGAGATCAACCCGATGGTGACGCTTGGCTTGGACAAGGCGAAACTGATCGCCATTCCTACGACCAGCGGCACCGGCAGCGAGGCCACCTGGGCGCTGGTGCTCACCGACACCGAGGAAAAGCGCAAGTTCAGCACCGGCAGCCGCGAGTTGGTGCCGACGCTCGCCATTATCGACCCCACGCTGACGCAGGGCCTGCCTGCACGCATCACCGCGGACACCGGCCTCGACGCGCTGACGCACGCCATCGAAGGGTATGTGACGACGTGGCGCAATGATTTCTCCGACGGGCTTTGTCTCAAGGCGACGCAACTGGTCTTCGACTATCTGGCGCGTGTGGTGCGCGACGGCAACGACCTCGAAGCGCGCGAGCACATGGGCAACGCGGCGACGATCGCGGGGCTGGGTTTTGGGAACGCCAATCTGGGACTTGCTCATGCGATGGGGCACAGCTTTGGCTCGCTCTTCAAGCAGCCGCACGGTCGCGCGGTCGCGCTCTATCTGCCCTACACCATCGACTTCACAACCAACGCCGTGATGGGACGTTACGCCGACATCGCCCGTTTCGTGGGCTTCACCGACAGCCGCGACGAAGAAGAAGGCGGCCGCTTGCTGGCCGAGAAGGTGCGCGAACTGGCGCGCGCCGTGCAACAGCCTCTGTGCGTCGCCGACTTTGGCATCGACCGCGCGGATTTCCGCGAAATGTTGCCAAAACTGGTCGAATACGCCGAGCAGGACACGCAATTCTTCACCGCGCCGCGCATCCCCGAATCCGAGGAACTGGCGCAGATGTTTGAATACATCTACGAAGGCAAGCCGATCGACTTTTAAGAACTGCCTGAAGAGGGACAAACTCGACGCAGAGGCGCGGGGCGGCAGAGGTTCGCAGAGAAAAAGCAAAAGCTTGCGGCAAGCATTCTCTGCGCTTACTCGGCATCTCTGCGCCTCTCTGCGTCAAAGAGGGAAGCTTCTCAAACAGCCTTTAAAGGAAGCTGGCGACCGAGCGATAAAAATGCTTCTCTCTGCGATCCTCTGCACCTAAGCATCTCTGCGTCAAAAGCAATTTTCAAAATAAGGAGAAGGTTTATGCGGATTACAGCGATTACGCCGATGGTGCTTGGCACGCAGTGGCGGAATCTGGTTATCGTCAAAGTTGAAACGGATGAAGGCATCGTCGGCGTTGGCGAGAGCCGCCCGATCAACAAAGTGGAGGCGGCCATCGGCTATGTGCGCGACGTGGCCGATCGCTTCGTCATCGGGCTGGATCCCTTTGACATCGAGCTGCTGGTGCGCCGGCTGACGGTGGAGGATTACGGCCGGCCTGGCGAGCTTGCGATGACCGGGCTGGCGATGATCGAAATGGCCTGCTGGGACATCATCGGCAAGGCGCTCAACCAGCCGGTCTATCGGCTGCTGGGCGGCGCGGTGCGCAACCGCATCAAGGCGTATGGCAACGGCTGGTACACGGTCGAACGCACGCCCGAGGAGTTCGCCGCGGCGGCCAAACGTGCGGTCGCCAAAGGCTATCACGCGCTCAAGTTCGACCCCTTTGGCGCCGGCTACTATGAAGCGGAGCGCGCCGAAAAATTGAAGACCATCAGCCTGGTCGAAGCGGTGCGCGACGCGGTCGGCCCGGATGTCGAGCTGCTGATCGAGATGCACGGTCGCTTCAACCCGGTGACAGCCGTCGAGATGACGCGTGCGCTGGCGCCTTTCCAGCCCAGTTGGGTCGAGGAGCCGGTGCCGCCCGCCAACCTGCCCGCGCTCAAGAAGGTGGCCGATGCAGTGGCGCCGCTGGGCATCCCCGTGGCGACGGGCGAGCGCATCCACACGCTGCACGAATATCGCGAACTGCTCGAACTGCACGCGGCCGACATCATCCAGCCCGACATTGCCCACTTCGGCGGCATCTTGAACACCAAGAAATTGGCGGCATGGGCGGACATTTACTACGTGCTGATGGCGCCGCACAACGTGGGCGGGCCGATTGCCACGGCGGCCGCGCTGCATCTCGCCGCGTGTACGCCCAACTTCAAGATTCAGGAGAATTTCAACGACTTCGACGAGTCGTATGTGCTCGCCTCCGCGCCAGGGTTGCCCAGCGTGGCGGATGGCTACTTCCCGCTGCCCACTGGCCCTGGGCTGGGCGTCACCCTGGACGAGGAGGTCGTGCGCGCCAATCCAGAGCAACGCATCAACTTCAATTTGTTCAAGGATGATTGGCACAAACGCAAAGCGCGCATGGAATAGATTGAACGTCCGCATCTCACCCAGTCTTGACGCTGTCAACCGATCCATTCTGCCCAACCTGGAGGCGCCGATGTCTCAACCTGCCAAGCCTGACAATGCGCCCATCACCTGGCTAGCGCTGCCCGATCCCTCTGCACTAGACGCCGACGCCATCGCCCTGCTCGAAAAAGCGCGCGCCAATGTCGGCTTTCTGCCCAACGTATTCGCAGCGTACACCCTCCGCCCCGATCACATGATGCGCTGGATCAAGCTCTTCAACGCCATCCTGCGCGGCGAGTCGGGGCTGACGCCCGCCGAGCGCGAAATGATCGGCGTCGCCGTGTCCGCTGAGAACCGCTGTCTCTACTGCCTTGTCAGCCACGGCGCAGAGTTGCGGCAGTTGACCGGCGACCCGGTGCTGGCGGCGCAGATCAGCTACGATTACCGCCGCGCACCGCTCGACGCACGGCAGCGCGCCATGCTCGACTATGCCGTGAAGCTCACGCGCACACCGGTCGAATGCAGTGCAGCCGATGTCGAGCACCTGCGTGCGCTCGGCTTCTCAGAGCGTGACATTTTCGATATTGCCGAAACCACGGCCATGTTTAATTTCACCAATCGCCTGGCTTCGGCCACGGGAATGCAACCAAACCACGAGTACTACGCCCATGCCTGACATCGCCACCCTGTTCGACCGTTGTGGCTGGACCTACGGAATGCCGGAAGCCAACCTTTGGCAGAGCACTTTTTTCACCGAAAATGAAGAGGAGTTCGATCTCTATGTGATGGTGGTGGAGGACTGGGTGCATTTTGCCGTCACGCCGTTTATGCCACCCATTCCCGTTGCCCAGACGCCGCGACTCCACGCTGCCCTGCTCAAGCTCAACCAGCAGATGCACAGCGTGCGTTTTGCCCTGGACAGCGACCACGACGTGACCCTCATCGCCGATGCTGCGGCCCAGCACCTGGACGCCGCCACCTTCACCCAGATTCTTGAAGCAATCGTCTTCTACACAGACCGATTGGCGACGGAGTTGTGGCGCATGGCCGACGATCCAACCTATTTTTCGCCGCTGGTGCAGGAGTGAAAGCGAAAAAATGATGCAAACCAATCAGCAGTTCACCTTTCGGGGCGCGGATGGCGTCGAACTCTTTGGTCAGTGCTGGATGCCCGCGCAGCCACCGCGCGGCGTCATCCTGCTGGTGCATGGCTTCGGCGAACACAGCGACCGCTATGGCAACCTTGTGGACGCACTGACAGCCGGCGATTATGCCATCTATGCCTTCGACCATCGCGGGCATGGACGTTCGCCGGGCAAGCGGGGTCACGTCGATCACTTTGATGATTTTCTCGAAGATGTTGGGCAATTGTCGGCGCGCATCCAAGCGGAACAGCCAACCGCGCCGCACTTCCTGTTCGGCCACAGCGTGGGCGGCCTGGTGGCGCTCGCCTACGCGCTGCGCCATCCGGCTGGCCTGGCTGGTGTGATTGCGTCGGCGCCGTTGCTGGCAAAGCCCAACGTCTCTCCGCTGGTGCTGACTGTGGCGGGTCTGCTTTCGCGCGTAGCCCCAACGTTTGCGCTGGATACGAAGCTCGACCCCACCACGATCTCGCGCGATCCTGCTGAGGTGCAGCGCTACGCTTCTGATCCGATGGTGCACGCCAAGACGAGCGCGCGCGCCGGCAGCGAAGCGATGCGCTGCATCGCATGGGTGCAGGCACAGGCGGGCGCATTGCACACACCGCTTCTGCTGTATCACGGCGACGGCGATCAGCTAGTCCCGATTGCAGGCAGCCGCACCTTTTTTGCTAACGCGGGGAGCGCGGATAAAACCTTCCTGGAGTTGCCGGGAGGATATCACGAATCTCATAACGACAACGGACGCGACGCGTTGTTTCGCCAGGTGCGCGCATGGCTGGATGCGCACACGTCCTGATGGAGACCAATCGAAAAGTGGAGAGCATAGATGCTCTCCACTTTGATTTTACTGGTTGACGTTGGTTGATCTGTCGCTGAGGGGCGTCGCCCCTCGCAACTCGCCCCTCCTACGCGTGCACCGTCTCCTGCCGCGCCAATTCTTCGTCGAGTTTGATGTTGAGTCGGTCGATCTCCTGGTTGAGCCGTTCCAGTCGATCGCGCGTAGGAATGCCAAAATTCACCAGCATACGCTCCACCTGTTTCTCCAATTGACCCTCGATGCTTTCGCTTGTCCCAGCCACCGTGCGCGTCACTTGCTCCACATTGTCGCCAAAGCGGTGCTGAAGTGTATTGAATTGCTGCGAGGCACGGCGCTCAACTGGAGCAATGCGGTGGCTGAACGCTTTTTCCATCTCCTCGCCGCGCCGGATAGCGCCTTCCAGCAAGTTGACCCCATCCTGGTATAAATCGGCTGCCCGGTCATAAGTGCTTCCCCACACCCCGACATACACCCGCATCAGTTTACGCCCCGTCTTGCTCGCGGCGGCGAAACTGTCAGTTACTTGACTTTGCACGCGGCGCACATCAAGACGTGTAGGCGCTTCAGGTTTCAAACCATCAACTTTCATCGTATAGCTCCTATAGCCAATTGACTTAAAGTGACCGTATGCCGCCGCTCTATCGGCGGCAGGCTCATGACGCAATGCGTTATAAGATAATAACACGGTGCGTCATAAAAGTCAATCGTTGGCAGGCGCCGGCAATGCGCGCCAGGGGTTTGCCAGATCTCCGACTTTCCCCAACTCTACGGCGTTAGACGCCTGCCCCAAGCAATGGTAAACTGCTGTCGATCAGCTTGTTTCATCCACTAAAGCCTTTGAGGCAATCAATCGAAATGACCACATCAACTTCTGGACTTGGACCAGGCGCCTTTCCTTCGCAACCGGCGCGCACTTTCGAGGAAGCACAGGCGCGCATTGCAACGGTGCAAGCGCTTGACAATGACACAATCCGTCCTGGCAGTGGCACGCACTTTTGTTCACAGGGGAGAAAAGCCGAGCACGCGATTGTCTTCTACCACGGCTACACCAACGCTCCGCCGCAATATGACCGGCTGGGCGAAGAGCTGTTCCAGCGTGGCTACAACGTGTTGACGCCGCGCATTCCCTATCACGGGGTGAGCGATCCGCTGACGGATGAACAGGGAAAATTGACGAGTGAAGATTTGGTGAAGACCATCCAGGAGAGCGTCGATATTGCGCAAGGGCTGGGCGACCACGTCACCGTCTGCGGCATTTCCTGCGGCGGCGTGATGACATTGTGGGCCGCTCAATATCGCTCCGACGTGGATCTGGCGTTGTGCATTGCACCGTCGGCGGGGTTGCCCTTTGTGCCGATGTGGATCAGCTCAGTTTTTCGGAATGTCGCTCCCAGCATGAAGAATCGATACATCTGGTGGGATCCGCGGGTGAAAGCGGAGATCGTTGGCCCGCCTTACGCCTACCCGCGCTTCAGCACGCACGCCCTGGCGCAGATTTTCCGGCTGGCAAGACTTGTCTATACGGCCAGTGAAAACATGCCGGCGCGGGCGAAGCGTATCAAGGCGATTACAAGCGATTTCGACACGGCCGTCAAAAATTCCATTACCTATGCCATGCTTGACCAGTGGGAACGCCACGGCCGGACGATCGAACGCTACACCTTTCCCGCTGCGCAAAAGGTCTGGCACGACATGATCGACCCCAACCAGTCCTTCCAGCAGGTGGACCTGACCTATCCCGTGATCCTCCGCATGTTGACCGAGTAAAAAAAAATAGACCACGGATTTAATGGATGAGACGGATTTGCACAGATAAAAATCTGTGAGAATCCGCCAAATCTGTTAAATCCGTGGTCTATCATTCTTTGGCCCGATCATTCCTCAGTTACGCCCGCCATCAACAAGCCCAGTTGCTCCGCCGTCGCCTCTTCGCGCGGGACGATGGCCATGATGCGCCCCTCATAGATCACGGCGATGCGGTCGGCGAGTGCGAGAATCTCATCCAAATCTTCGGAAATCAGCAAGATCGCGGCGCCATGGCCGCGTTGGTCAAGCAGGCGTTGGTGAATGTACTCAGTGGCGCCGATATCGACGCCGCGCGTGGGCTGGGCAGCGACCAGCACCTTCGGATCGCGCGACAGTTCGCGCGCCAGGATCAGCTTCTGGATGTTGCCGCCGGAAAGGCTGCGCGTCGCCGTGTCGATCGAGGGCGTGCGGATGTTGAAGTCGCGCACCAGCTCGCGGCTGCGCTTGGCAATCGCCCCAAAGTTCAGGAGGATGCCGTTGCTCATCGGCGCATGGTCGTAGTCCTGGAGCACCAGGTTTTCCGACACGGAGAACTCCTGCACGATGCCGTCGTGCATCCGCTCCTCGGGAATGTAGGCCAGGCCCGCGTCGGTGCGCTTGCCCGGCTGCCACGCGCTGGCATCGTGGCCGTCGAGTTCGACGCACCCGCCCGTCATGCCGCGCAGCCCCGCCACAACCTCTGCAAGCTCGCGTTGCCCGTTCCCCGAGACGCCCGCCACGCCGAGAATCTCGCCGGCGTGAATTTCCAACGTCACGTCGCGCAGCGCGGGCTGCCCCGTGACGTTGACGGCGCTGACCCCGCGCAGCGCCAATCGCACCGCGCCGTGGGGCAGCGGCTTGTGCGTGCGCTCCAGCAACACATCGCGACCGACCATCATGCGCGCCAGCATGGCGCGGGTGATGCCCTGATTGGGCACAGTGTCGACGAGGCGTCCACCGCGCAACACGCTGATACGGTCGCTGATCGCCACCACTTCGCGCAGTTTGTGGCTGATAAAGATCAGCGCGTGACCGTCGCGCTTCATCTGATGCAGCGTGACGAACAGATCGTCAGCCTCCTGCGGGGTGAGCACGGCGGTTGGCTCGTCGAGGATGAGCAGCGCCGCACCGCGGTAAAGCGCCTTGATGATCTCCACGCGTTGGCATTCGCCGACGGCCAGCGTCCACACCGGCGCTTTGGGGTCAACCTGTAGCCCATACGTCTGAGAAAGCTCCCGGATGCGCGCCTCCACCTTGTCGAGATCGAGAAGGGGGCCGCGGCTCGACCTCATGCCCAGCGCCACATTTTCGGTCACGGTCAACTCGTCCACCAGCATAAAGTGCTGATGGATCATGCCGATGCCGTGCTCGATGGCGTCGGTCGGTGAATGGAACGTCACCGCCTCGCCGTTAATGTGGATCTCGCCTGCGTCAGGATGGTAGAGTCCATACAACTGGCGCATCAGCGTAGATTTGCCGGCGCCGTTTTCGCCCAGCAGCGCGTGGACTTCCCCGGCGCGCACGTCGAAATCGACATGATCGCAGGCAATCACGCCAGGAAAACGCTTGACGATCTGGCGCATCTCCAGGTGGCCGATGCGCGGCCGGCCGGTGGGAAGAAGGGTTGTGGTCATTGGGTGTGAGAAGGAACTGGCAATTGAGAGATAGCGAGATTGGAGATTAAGAGATTAAGAGATTGGAGATTGGGCGCTTGGGAAGCAAGTTTTCCAAAGCACAGCCACTTTCCATTCGCTCATCTCTAATCTCCAAATCTCTAATCTCAATTTTATATTGTTATTTCAACGGCGTGATGGCGCCGGATTTGATATCCTCAATCGCCTTTTCCGCCGCGGCCCTGACCTCGTCTGGGATTGGGGCTTGATCGTTGAATTGAATGACCAGACCGTCGTTTAGCGTCAGCGAATACGCCGTGCCGCCCACCGTGCCTGCCTCGCGCTTGGCGATCATATCCTTGATGACGCCCGTCCAGTCGTACAGTTGATTGGCCACGACCCACTCCGGCGCCAGCGGGCTTTGGTCCGACTGCGTGCCCAGCCAGTAGACGCCATTCTCGGCGGCCACACCGATGGCGCCCACCACCTGCTGCGCCGAGCCGGTCAGCACTTTGGCGCCCGCCTTGATGTGCGTGTTGGCAGCTTCGGCGGCCAGCGCGGTGTCGCCAAAGGAGCCGGTATAGCTGACGTTGACCTGCATGTCAGGCTTGGTCGCCTTGACGCCCTCGACAAAACCGTCGATATAGAGCTTGGCGTCGCCGGCTTCCACCGGGCCGACCACACCGATCGTGTCGGAGTCGCCCATCAACGCCGCGATGACGCCGTTGACGTAGCCGCCTTCCTGCGCCTGCGCTTCATACGCGAAGACGTTGCTGAGTCCCTTATCGGCGCCGGTGTCGATGGCCGTGCCCCAGGCAAAGGTGGTCTCCGGGAACTCAACCGCGACATCGAACATGGCGTTGCCATATTGCGTGCCGTGGGCAATCACGATGTCGTTGCCATCGACGGCATAGTCGCGGATGGCGGTGGCGGCGTCCGCCACATTGAACATGTTTTCCGTGTATGAAATCTGCATGGCTGCTTCGCCGCCCATCTCTGCCTGCACCGCCTTGAGGCCGGTGTACATGGATTGGCTCCACGCCACGTCGGTGATGCTGCTGGGCATGATAATCGCGATCCGCAACGGTGCGGCCGCGCCACCGCCAGCCGCCTCACCACCAGCCGATTCGGCGGCAGGCGCGGTCGGCGCGGCCACAGGCGCGGCGCAAGCCGCAAACACTAGACTGGCCAGCAACACAATCACTAAACTCCACGAAAATTTACGCATACGTTTGGTCTCCTGAAACACAAGGGTATAGGAACAATCACAGGGCAACAGATAAAAATTACTCACCGCGTTCGTAGGGTTTGGTCAGGGCGGCCGGCTGGCGAATCTGTTTCACGCCGACAGCCAACACCACGATGGTTAGAATGTAAGGCAACATGACCGCCAGGTCGGACGGAATCGGCGCGCCGAGCACTTGCATCCACAACTGGAAGGCGTTAATGGTGCTGAAAAGCAAGGCGCCGGCCAACACGCCGAGCGGTCGCCAACTGCCAAAATAGACCAGCGCCACGGCAATAAAGCCAATGCCGTTGGTGATATTTTCCTGAAAGATGCTCAACAAACCGATGCTCAACGAGGCGCCGGCCAACCCGGCCAGGGCGCTGCCCAATATTACCGTCGCATAGCGCACCGCATTGACGCGCACCCCCAGCGAATCCGCGGCTTCGGGGTTCTGGCCCACCGCGCGAATTTTCAGGCCAAAGGTGGTGCGATTGAGCACATAGATGCTGACAGGCGCCAGCAGATAGGCCAGGTACACTAAAACATTGTGGTCGAAGAAGATCGGGCCAATCCACAGGGATGGCGCTCAGGCCGGGGATTTCCCAGACCGAGAAACCCTTGACGCTCACTGGCGCGCCGACCAGCACCTTGAGCAACAAACTGCTGAGGCCAAGCCCAAACAGCGTCAATCCAATACCGCTGATGCCTTGCTCCGCCTGCATGGTCACGCTGATGAGCGCCATCAGCAGCCCCATCAGCGCGCCGGTGGCGAGCGCCGCCAGCACGCCCAGCCAGGGGTCGCCGCCCAGATAAACGGCGTAATAGGCGGCGAACGCGCCCATCAACATCACGCCTTCGACGCCGAGGTTGAGCACGCCGGAGCGCTGGCCGAACATTTCGCCGAGTGCAGCGTACAGATAGGGCGTCGCCAGCCGCACGCCGCTGTGTGCAATCCCGATCAGAGTGGCTAGAGTCAAGAATTCGTCTGACATCAGGGTGTCGTAGGTTGGACTGAATGAACGTTCGGTTCGATGTTGAGGGATGCCTCGGCGGCCTCACGACCGGCGCGGCGGCGGCGCCCGGCGCACGTAGACTTCGCTGGCGACGACAAACATGACGACCAGCCCGTTGATGGCGGTGATCAGCGCACTCGGCACCTGCACCGCCCGTTGCATTTTGTCGGCGCCGACGAGCAGTCCGCCAAAGAGAAAGGAAGCAGGAATCGCGCCCAGCGGATGCAACTTGCCGAATAGCGCGGCCACAATGCCGCTAAAGCCGTAGCCGCCGGAGAGACCTTCCAACATGCGATGCTGCACGCCCGTCACCTCGACGGCGCCGGCCAGCCCGGCAAACGCACCCGCCAATGTCAGCGACAACGCAATGTAGAGCGGCGCCGGCATCCCAGCATAGCGGGCAGCCGATGGGTTCAGGCCAACGGTGCGGATGCGGTAGCCAATGGTCGTGCGCCACAAGAGAAAATAGACGAGCACCGCCAGGATCAGCGCCAGGATCACGCCGCTGTGCAAGAGCGTGGGCGGGGCAAGCCGCAGCAGCCAGACGCTCTTTGGCAACGTTTCACTCTGCGCGATGTTGGTGCCGGCCGCGATCTGTTCTGGATCGAGCATCGGCCCGCGCAGCAGAAAATTCATCAGTTGCAACGCGATGGCGTTGAGCATCACTGTGCTGAGGATCTCATTGACGTTGAGCCGCGCCTTGAGGATGCCTGCAATCGCGCCCCACATCCCGCCTGCCACCGCACCGATCAGCAGCGTCAGCGGCAACAGCAGCCAGCCAGGCAGATCGCGCAGCCAGAGCGCAAACGCAGTCGAGGCCAACGCACCGACGATGATCTGCCCCTCGCCGCCGATGTTGATCACACCGCCGCGAAAGGAGATGCAGATGCCCAGTGCGACGAGCAACAGCGGCGTCATCTTGGTGAGCGTCGACGTCAGGCCGTTCAAATTGCCAAACGCGCCGCTGATCAGCACCCAGTAGGCTTCGAGCGGGTTGGCGCCGAGCAGCCACAGCAGCACGCCGCCGATGGCAAACGCAATGAACACCGCAGCAAGTGGCAGCGCAATCTCAAGCAGGCGTGGTGATCGAAAGAAACGTTGCATGGTGACGACCGCGGTCGATGATAGATCCGGTTTTCAGCCGTGACGCGTGAACATTTACTGTGCTGAATCAGAATCTGGAGGGAATGCACTGTTGTCTATCGTGCGTAAGAATAACAGATAAAGCGTATTTGCGTCAATTGGGCATTCTGAATAAGTTTTCAGCAGCGGCGTTGAGCTGCTCCGGCGCAGCCGCCATCTGTTCGGTGGCGAAACGGTGCAGAAAATGGCAGAATGCGCCAATTCTCTGCGTCAGCACCAGCGCCGGATGCGTGCGCACGCAGAGATCAGCCATGTGCACAGGGGGCGTTGCCTTGCACGCAAGTTGACGATTGGGCTTGATCCAGGTATGGTTGGGTGGTTGTTTCCGCACCGAGCGAAGCAGCGTGCTCATTCATCGTTCAACCTCTACGCGTGATCCATCCAGGAGGAAACTATGTGGAACGAATTCAAAGAATTCATCAGTCGCGGCAATGTGCTTGATTTGGCGGTCGCCGTGGTCATGGGCACTGCTTTCAGCGCCATTGTCAATTCGATGGTCAACGACGTCATCATGCCGCTGGTGGGCGTGGCATTGGGAGGCCTTGATTTTAGCGGGTTGCTGATCAAGATCGGCGCAGCGGAGATTCTCTACGGCAATTTTATCCAGGCCATTATTAATTTCCTGATCATTGCCGCATCGATGTTTCTGGTGGTCAAGGCTGCCAATTCGATGATGAAAGCCAAAAAAGATGAACCGGCAGCGCCGCCCGCCCCCACCACCGAAGAAAAGCTGCTCATGGAGATTCGCGACCTGCTGAAAGAACAGCATCAGCCTGGCTGAATTGGTTCAACCGGAATTCATGTGGTCGGGTCTTACGTGCCGGGGACGGGCTGATCTTTCTCTGCTCCACCGAAGCACCGCAAGCCCGTCCCCGGCACGTAACCACACGAGATCCGCTTGACCCGCTGAATTTTTCACGCCGTTCCACACCAGTAAAGTTAGTAGAGAAGCAAACTCAATACTTCACGAATCTCACGCGAAGACACAAAGGACGCCATCTTCAACTTTGCGTCTTCGCGTGAGGACAAATCGTGCACTATTACATGGAAAATTGGCGAGCATCCGCCTCATCCGCCAAATTCGCGCGATTTAGGAAGCTCTACCCCCCAAACAGCCCGAGTTGCGCCATTGGATGCACTTTCTGCACAGAACGCAGCTCGCGGTCGCGCCATGCCAGCAACGCCGCTTCGATTTCACCGACAAAACGAGAGGGGGAATTCTCCAGGCGCTGCCCCAGGAGGAAACGGCTGTTGGCATGGGTCAGGACAAGCTTCTCGCGAGCGCGGGTCATCCCGACATAAAAGAGCCGGCGCTCCTCTTCGACATCGGTGGGCGTCCCTTCGCGCACATAGGGCAGTAATTTCTCTTCGCACCCCACTACGAACACGACCGGAAATTCCAGCCCTTTAGCGGCATGGATCGTCGTCAACGTGACGCGGTCGGCGCGTGGGTCGTAGGCGTCGGCCTCGCCTTCCAGCCGCGCCGCCTCCAGAAAATCGGTCAGCCGCGCGCCAAAGGGGATGGTGCGCGGCATCAGACGGCCGCGCACGTCCTCTTCCACGCCAAGAAATGTGCAGATACGCTCGACCAGCTCGCCGACGGTGGCCGTGGGCTGGGCCGCAGCCAACACTTGCCAGAAAGTGGCGAGCGTCTCGGCGCGCTGACGTTCGCGCGGCGGGGCAGTAGTGGCAAACTCCCGCCACGCGGTGGCGAGATCGCACGATCCGGCCGCCAACAGCGTGTGCAGCCGCCGCGTGGCGTCTGCCGGCGTTGTCCAGCCCGCGGCGGCCAGCATCTGCTCCAGATGCACCGCCGAACGCGGGTTGTGCAGCAACCACAGCAGCGCCAGCACGCGACGCGGCGTTTTGCCTGCCCACAGCGAAGCCTGCCCCACGACCTGGTAGGGAATGCCGGAACGGTCGAACGCCTCGATCAGCGGACGCGCCTGTGCGTTGAGTCGATAAAGCACGGCGAATTCGCCAAAGTCGCGCGCCGCGGCCGGCAGCCCATCCGCGCGCCCCGTATCCAGCGAAAAGTAACTGGTGCCGCCCACCATCTGTTCGATCTGATGCACGACGGTTTCGGCCTCGGCGCGGTCGGTGGGCGCCGCGTGCACGTCAAGCTTGACCGCGTCGGCAAATTGCGCCAGCAGCGGCATCTCCGCACGGTCAGGATTGTGGGCGATCACCTGTTGGGCTGCATCGAGAATTCCTTGGCTCGACCGGTAGTTCTGCGTGAGACGAACCTGCTGCGCGCCCGGATAATCGTCGATAAAAGAGAGGAAATAGCGCCGATCGGCGCCGCGGAAGCCATAAATCGCCTGATCCGGATCGCCGATGACGCACAGATTGGCGCGGTCCGCCGCTAATAAGTTTAAGAAGCGCACCTGCGCCTGGTTGACGTCCTGGTACTCGTCGACGGAAATCCAGCGATAGCGGCCATGCACCGCCGCGACGACGGCGGGCGCACTTTCGAGCAGCGCCACCGCCAGCGCGATCAAGTCGTCAAAGTCGACGGCGCCGGCTTCACGCAGGGCAGCGTTGTAGCTCTGCAACAGGGTCGTAAAATCATCCACCGGTGCGGAGATCTGTTGCTTGGCCGCGGCAATAGCAGCGCGCGCGGCGTCGATTTCCTGGCTGCTTGCGGACGGCAGCAAGTGGGCGAGAAGGTGGCGCCGCTCCTCGTCGTCAAGAATCACAAAAGCGGGGTCGAGATGCGCTTCCACAGCATAGGTGCGCAACAATTGGGCGCCAAACGCGTGAAAGGTTTTCACGGTTGCGCGTGCGGCCATCTCCTCGCCCAGCAGGGCGGCAAGGCGCTGGTGCAGCTCTGCCGCCGCTTTGTTGGTGAAGGTGATGGCAAGCACGGCTTCGGGTGCAGCGCCGCATTGGCGGATCAGGTGGGCGATGCGGACGGTAAGTGTGCGCGTCTTGCCTGTCCCCGGCCCCGCGCTGATGATCAGCGGCGCGTCGGTGCAGAGGACGGCGGCGCGCTGGTCGTGGTTGAGACCCGCCAGCAGAGTGTCATCGGTGCGATTGGCCGGCGGGTTTGCAGCTACCTTGGCCTCCTGACCGGCGCGTTGCTCGCTCACCCGTGTCGTTGGCGTCGCCACGCCAGCAGTTGTTTGCTCGTTGTCCTGAGCCGTCGCCTGCGGTTGATACACTGGCGCCGGCTCGACCACGCGCGCCGGCGCGGCCGTGAAGAGCGCGATCTGCGCCGCTTCGGCCTCGGCCGCGGCCCCGCTGAAAACGCGCACGACGCCGTACTCGCCGTCGTAGCCGGGCTGCGCATCGACCGCGCCGCGGCGCATCCGGGCGATGCCCTGCGCCAGTGGATCACCGCCAGCCGCCGCGATCTCTTCCAGCCGCGTCTCGCGCAGGATCGTCAGTTCTGACCCCAGCCGCGCCAGCAGCCGCCCATACTCCCGCTGGACGCGCTGCGACCCCGCGCCGACGCCCAACAACTCACTCAACACTTCGGGGAGCGGGATAAGGCTGGCGTAGGGGTGGGGTCGGGCCGGACGTCCGCCTTCGGGCCGGTCGGCCAGCATCTCAATGCGGTGCAGGACGCCAACCGTCACTGCCTTGCCGCAGACCGGGCAGATCTTGTCGTGCGCCAGCGTCGTCACCGGCTGCCAGCAGACGCCACACTTGCGATGGCCGTCGACGTGGTATTTGCCTTCTTCGGGGAAGAATTCGATGGTGCCATTGAAGGTTGCTGGATCGCCGCTGTGGAGAGCAGCGAAGAGCGCGTCATAGCTCAGGTCACAGTCGAAACAAGTGGCCTCACGCGCCAACTTGGGCGGTGAATGGGCATCGGAGTTGGAGACAAGCGTGTAGCGATCCAGGGTGGAGACGCGCCAGTTCATCGGCGGGTCGGAGGAAAGTCCAGTCTCCAGCGCAAAGATGTGCGGCGTCAGATCTCCAAAACATTCCTCCACCGAATCGAAGCCCGACATCGAGCCGAGCATGGCAAACCACGGCGTCCAGATATGTGCGGGGATGAAGTGGCAGCGGTCATGCGTCTCCAGCGCGATCTCCAGCAGGTCGCGCGAGTCGAGGCCGAGGATCGGGCGCCCGTCGGAGCGAATGTTGCCGATGCGCTCCAGCCGCGCCTGCAGGCGTCCCACCGTGTCGAGGTCGGGGGCAAAGACCAGATTGTGCACCTTGCGCGTCTTGCCGTGGCGTTTGTAGATGTTGCTGATCTCGCCGCCGAGCAGGAAGCGCACTTCGCCGCGACAGGCGGGCGGGATGTCATCGACCACGGCAGCGGCGAATTCTTCCTGGAGACGGAAAAGCCCTGGCTCGGCCGGCGTCAGCTTCTGCTGCAGCTCTGCCAGCCAGCCAGGATGCGAAATATCGCCCGTCGCCACGACGGTGACGCCTTTAATCTGCGCCCATTTCCAGAGATGCTCCAGGGTCAGGTCTTTGCTGGTGGCGCGCGAGTAATGCGAATGAATGTGAAGATCGGCGACGAATTTCATAGCAGAGAGTGTAGCACGGCAACAGGCCTGCATCAACTAAGGTGCGGTTAACGCCCATTTTCTTTTTGGCTGCCAAGCGTCCTATGGCGCCGTGGTCAGATAGGCATTCGATGAGATATCTTCGGATAAAATCCGTGAGAATCCGCCTAATCTCTCCTATTTGCGGTCTATTTCTGTGATGACTGAACCGTTACGCGCAAAAAGAAAAGCGCCAGGATCGACGGAGTAGCCGTCGATCCTGGCGCCGGCAGCAGCGCCTGGCGTCCAGCCTATACGGCAGGAAAGGCCACTACCCGATCCGGACGAATCTTGAAGATGATGCGTTGCTCCGTGCCTCTCGCCTCAATCGGCTGCACACTGCCATAATACTCGTCATTGCCTGTATACAGCTTGGCGTGAGCGTTGATGTTGGCGTAGTCCGGGTCCGGCTCAATGCTCGCCACCTCGCCGCGCACATCGATCCAGCGAAACGCATTTTGTGGGTCGATCACGGTCAGCGCCACCTTGGGGTTCTTGCGCACATTGTCGGGCTTGCGCCGGCCATCCGCCGTGTTGACCAGCACATACTCGCCATCCCACGAACACCAGACCACGGTGTTTTCGGGCTGGCCGCTGGGCGCCATGGTGGTAAGGACTGCGAAATAGGGGCCTTCGAGCAGATCGACATGGGATGCGGGAATTTTTTCACTCATGGTGTTGCTTCCTCCGTGAAAATGCCTCTGTGAAAATTGAACATCAAACGATAAGCGTAGTATCCCTTACGCGCTGTTGCAAGCGCTGTAATCGTCCTCTCTGCTGTCAGTCGCCGCCGCGATCTCCATCCGCCAGATCGACGTCGAGATAGCGGTCGATCACGCGGCGCTTCCAGACCAGGCGCAGCACGAACATCCACGCCACGGTGGCGCCGGTGAGAATCAACGCGTCCAGCCCGCTCGCCAGCGGGTCGAGGCCGAAGAAATCGCGCAACACAGGAATATAGGGGCTGGCGATCAGCAGCAGGAAGAGTCCGAACGCCAGCAGTGTTGGCCGCCAGTCGCCGGCCAGCCGGTCACCGCCCGCCCAGAATTCGGTCGGCGGCTGCACAAAGACGATCAAGGCGAGACCCATCGCAATCGACGCATAGGTGAGCACAAGCTGCGTGTACGGCCAGTCCTGTGTCACGCCAATGAAGTAGAGATAGATCGCAATCGAGAAGAGCGCGGTCACCACGGTGGCGGGCAGCACGAAGTTGAGCAGCTTGCGCACCAGCGTGCTGTGCGGCACCGTGCCCGCCGGCGCCCACAGCGCCAGGAAAAAAGCCGGAATCGTCAGGCTGAAGATCGAGATCACCGAACTCTGCGCCGGCGTGTAGGGAAAGCCGGCCGAGAGCATGGCGATGGTCGCAATCAGCAGCGCCAGCGTGAAGATGCGCGTCAGATAGAGGCGCAGCGTGTCCTCCATGCCGTGCATGATGCGTTGACCCTCCAGCAACGCCGCGGGCAGCGCCGCAAATGAATCCTGCAGGAGCACAATGTCGGCGACGTTGCGCGTGGCCTGCGCGCCGCTCTGCATGGCGATGCCTAAGTTGGCCTCCTTGAGCGCCAGCACGTCGTTGACGCCGTCGCCTGTCATGCCGACGTAGCGCCCCTGGCCGCGCAGCGTGCGCACAATGCGCTGCTTCTGCTCCGGCGTAATGCGGCCGAAGATGTCGCTCTCGGCGACGGTCGCAGCAAAGGCCGCGTCGTTCAGCGTCGCCAGGTGTGGCCCGGTGACGAGACGCAACGCCGCGCCATTGCCGGCATCGCCGCCGCCCAGACCCGCCTGACGCGCCAGAGCCGCCACCGTCTGCGGGTTGTCGCCGGAGATGATCTTGAGCGCAACGCCCGCCTTGCGAAAACCGTCCAGCGTGGTGCGGGCCTCGGGGCGCAACTCGTCGGTGAAGTTGAGCAGCGCGATGGGATGGAGCGTTGCGGGCAGGATAGGCTCCTCTTTGTCCACGACGACCAGGCCAACCTCGCTGGTGATGGCGAAGAGCAGCACGCGCTGCCCTGCGTCCGCCCACTGCCGCGCGTCCTCGGCCCAGGCGCCATCACCAGTCAGGGACGGCTGCAACATTTCCGGCGCGCCCAGAACATAGGCTCCGGTCAGGGGCGGCGCGTCAAAGGCCAGCGCGCTCCATTTGCGCGCTGAAGAAAAGGGCACGTCTGCACACGGTCGCTGTGCGTCGCCGCTACACGCCGCGGCAATGGCGTCACTCGTTGCGTTGCCGACGCTGACGCTGCGCGCATAGCTCCCCCAGTAGACTGCGCACTTGCTCCACCGTGTGCCCGGCAAGCGGCGTCACCCGCTCCAGCCGGATGCGATTGGCGGTGAGCGTGCCCGTCTTGTCCAGACAGAGCACATCGACGTGGCAGAGCGACTCGACAGCGTTGGCCTGTTGCACCAGCGCGCCTTTGTCGGCAATCCGCACCGCGCCCATCGCGTAGGCAACGACGATCATGAGAAAGAGGCTCGACGGCGCCAGGCCAAAGACCACCGACGCCTCCTGTACACTTTGCAACAACGTCACGCCGCCAGAAAGAAAATATTGCACGGCGATCAGCACGCCAAAATAGAGCACGAGCAGCAGCAAGATGCGCACGAAAAGGTTCACCTCGCGTTGTAGCGGTGTGACCTCGCGCGCAAACTGGCGCGCGCCGGCCGCCAGTTTGTTGGCGAAACTCTCGACGCCGACCTTCTGCGCCTCATAGTGGACTTTGCCGCTGATGACAAAGCTGCCCGAATAGACAGGATCGCCGGCGCGTTTGGAAGGCGGCGTCGGCCTCGCCGGTGAGCAGAGACTCGTCGAAATCAGCTTCGCCGGCGCCGACCACCACGCCATCGGCGATCACCTGGTCACCTGGCCCGACCACCAGAATATCGCCGACCACGATCAGAGCCGGATCCAAAGTCTTTAGCGCACCATCGCGCAGCACCGTTGCCGTAGGTCGGGTGAGCAGGGAGATCGCGTCGAGTTTGCGCTTGGCGCGCACCTCCTGCACGGTGGCAATCACGGCGTTGAGCAGCGCGATGGCGCCGGTAAAGAGCGTCGCGCGGGCTGCCCAGCAGCAACAGGAGGGCGGCCAGGCTGAAAAGCACGATATTGAAGAAGGTAAAAAGGTTGCCGCGCACGATTTGGCCGTAGGTGCGGCCGGTCTTGACCTCGACATTGTTGCCCAATCCCTGGCTGCGGCGTTGCTGTGCGTCTGCTTCGCTGAGGCCGGTGATGGGTGAGGTGGGTGGGTGGTTCATGTAGGTAAAGGGTGAAAGTGTGATGCGTAAAAGATAATGCGTAAAGCGTAATGCGTAAAAGGTAATGCGTGATACGCGATGCCCGTACAGGCAAAAAGTTACGCATTACGCTTTACGTATTACGCACCACGCACCACTACGTACTCACAAACCCGCTCGTATCGACCGCCCCGTCTTCGCCAGCCGGGCCTTTGCCCTTGAACTGGCTCATGTAGAGCTTGTAGTAGAAGCCCTGGGCCGCCATCAGTTCGTCGTGCGAACCTTGCTCTTCGATCTCGCCGCCGTTGACGACGAGAATCTTGTGCGCGTGGCGGATTGTGCTCAGGCGGTGGGCGATGACAAAGCTGGTGCGCCCTTCCATCAGCCGGCCCAACCCTTCCTGGATCAGCTTCTCGGTGCGCGTATCGACGTTGCTGGTCGCCTCGTCGAGCACCAGAATCTTGGGATCCGCAACCATGGCGCGGGCGATGGTGATCATCTGGCGTTGGCCCTGGCTGAGGTTGGCGCCGCGCTCGGTCATCAGTGTGTCGTAGCCCTGCGGCAGGTTGGTGATGAAGTCGTGCGCGTTGGCCTGTTTGGCCGCGGCGATGACCTCTTCCTCGGTGGCGCCTTCGCGCGCGTACTTGAGATTGTTCATCACCGTGTCCGAGAAGAGGAACGCCTCTTGCAGCACCACGCCGATCTGTTGGCGCAGGCTCTCCTGCGTGAGCTGGCTGATATCCTGGCCGTCGATGCGGATCGCCCCGCTGTCGAGGTCGTAGTAGCGCGTCAAAATGTTGATAATCGTCGACTTGCCCGCGCCGGTCGGCCCGCAGATGCCGATCATCTGGCCGGGCAGCGCCTCGAAGCTGTTGTGTTTGAGAATTTTGCGGCCGGGCACATAGCTGAAGTCGACGTCGTCGAACTCGACGTGGCCGCCCTTGAACTGGAAGTGAGCCGCATCGGGCGCATCGACCACCGTCGGCTGCTCGTCCATGATCGCAAAGACGCGGCGGCCGCCGGCCACGGCGTTGAGCGTGGTCGCGGTCAGGTTGGCGATGTCGGAGAGCGGGCCGGAGAGCAGCGCCGCGTAGCCGGTGAAGGCGATCACCGTGCCGATCGCCAGCGTGCCGTTGAGCGCCATCAACGAGCCGACGACCAGCACCGAAACGATCTGGAGCATGGTCATCGTCTGCGTCAGCGGGAACTGGAGCAGCGAGGTGAAGAAGGCTTTGGTCGCCACTTCGTAGACGTCGCCGGCCAGATCGTCGTTACTGTCGATCGCCCAGACCTGGCGCCGGCTGCTGCTGATCACCTTCTGCCCGGAGATCGTCTCTTCCTGAAAGCCCGACACGTTGCCCAGTCGCTCCTGCATCTGCGTGAACGCAGGCGTGGAAATGCGCTGGATCACCGCGGTGACCAGCAGCATGATCGGAACCATCACCAGCGCCACCAGCGTGAGCTGCCAGTTGATCAGGAACATCACGATCAGGATCATCACGATCTGAAAGAGCGCACGGATGATCTGCGAGACCGCGCTCTCGTAGAAGAGCGAGACCGTCTCGGTGTCGTTGGTGACGCGGCTCATCAGGTCGCCGAGTGGCTGCTGGTCGAAGAACCTGAGCGACAGCGCCTGCATGCGCGCAAAGAGATCCTGCTGCAGATTGGCCAGCCCGCGCGTCGCCAGATCGGAAAAGACCCGTTCGGCCACGATGCTCAGCGCCAGATAAGCCACGCCCGCCACCAGCGCCAGACCTGTCCACAGAAAGAGCATGTTCAGCGCCCCATCCGGCGCGCTGACGACGTCGATCGCCTGGCCCGTCAAGAAGGGGATCGCAATCAGCATGGCGATGGCGACCAGACGGATCAACATGGCGCGCAGGAAGCGCGGCCGCCGTTCGCCGCCCGCCGTGTAGTTGACCAGGCGGCCCAAAATTTGCAAGGTGTCATCCTTGCGCTCGGTGACGGGCTCGTGTTTGCGGCCGGCCAGTTTGTGCTTCAGCGTGATGTCGTATTCGGGCGGTGTAGTGGTTGTAGTCGTCATGCGGGCTTCTCCTCTGCGGGCCTTTCCTCTGTGGCCGGCGTCATGCCGCTGCCCAGTTGCGACGCGTAGATTTCCTGATAAAGCGGGTTCTCCGCCAGCAGCGTCTCGTGCGTGCCGGTGGCGACGATGGCGCCGTTCTCCATCAGCACGATCAGGTCCAGGTCGATCACGGCGCTGATGCGCTGTGCGATGTAGATCGTCGTCACATTGTCGGTGAAGCCGGGGATGGCGGCCTGCACGCGGCTCTCGGTCGCCACGTCGAGCGCGCTGGTGCTGTCGTCGAGGATCAGCACGCGCGGCAGGGTGGTCAGCGTGCGACTGATTGCCAGCCGCTGACGCTGGCCGCCGGAGAAGTTGTAGCCGCGCCGCGCCACCGGCGCCTCCCACGTCTGCGGCAGGTTGGCGATGAAACCGTAGGCGTCGGCGGCCTGCGCCGCGCCATGCATGGTTTCGTCGGGCGCGTCCACATTGCCGAACTTGAGGTTGAAGCGCACGTCGCCCTGGAAGAGCACCGCCTCCTGCAACGCGATGCCCACGATCTGGCGCAAATTGTCCTGCGCAAAGTCGCGCACGTCGATGCCATCGATCGTGATGCGCCCCTGCGTCGCATCGTAGAAGCGCGGGACAAGGTTGACGAGCGCGGTCTTGCCCGCACCGGTCGCGCCCAGGATGCCCACGCGCTGGCCCGGCTCGACGGTCAGGCTGATGTTCTTCAGCGCCGGCGGGTCATATTGCCCATCGGGCCGGCGGAAGGCGAAGGTGACATTCTCGAAGGCCAGCCGCCCCTCGATGGCCGCCGGGTCGAGCGTTTTGGCGTCGGGCGGGTCGATGACCGCGGGTGGCGCGTCCACGATCTCAAAGACGCGGCTGGCCGAGGCGTCCCCGCGCAGGATGAAAGGCACGACGATCGCCAGCATCGCCAGCGGCGTCACCACCAGCGTCAGATATTGCATGAAGGTGATCAACTCACCCACATTCAGCCCGGCCGCGGTCAGCACCTGGCGGCCACCCACGGCGATCGTCAGCGCGGTGAAGATCTGCGCGGTCGCGGTCAGGATCGGGTTGAGCGCGGCCACACGGAAGGCCGCGGCAAAGGCCGGCTCGCGCATCGCCAGCGAGCGCTGCTTAAAGCGTTCGATCTCCAGTTCCTCGCGCACAAAGGCCTTGACCACGCGCACACCGGCCAGATTTTCCTGCAGCGTGTTGTTCAGCTCTTCGAGCCGCTGCTGGCGCTGCGCGTAGGCATTGAAGATCTGCGGCACGATCACCGCCATCACCGCCAGCACCACGATCGAGACCACCACCAGCACCCAGATCAGGCTCGGCGTGTTGATCCAGGCCAGCACAAAGGCCACCACGATCATGAAGGGCGCATAGAGCAGCAGCATCACCGAATAGAGCACGGCGTTGGCAATGTAGTTGACGTCGGCGCTCAGTCGCGTCAGCAGGTTGCCGGTGCGAAACTGGTCGAAGTTGGCGAAGGAGAAAGTCTGGATCTTGTGGTAGAGCTCGCTGCGGATGAGATAGGCGGTGCCCTGCGCAAAGAAGACGGCAAAGGCTGCCGTGCCCGCCATCGCACCGCCGGCGACCAGCGCCAGCACCACCATCCAGATGCCGGTCTCGATGATCACCAGCGGCTTGCCGGCCATCAACCCGTCGTTGATCAACTGCTGGTTGAGCGTCGCCAGCGAAATGCTGGCGGTCGCCGAAATCAGCAGCAGCACCTGCGAGATCACCAGCCGCAGGCGATACCCTTTGTAAATGACAAACATACGTCGAAATGATTTCAGCAAATCAGCCTCCTTTTGTGCGCAGTTCCGGGCGCGTAGCCAGCCATCAAGCGCAGGCGCAGTTACCCGGCCTGGTGGACCTCATAGCTGTTGGTGATTTTGGCGACGCCCTTGATGGTTGCCGCCACGGAGCAGTACTTCTCTTCGGAGAGGTGGATGGCTCGCTCGACTTTGGCCGGGTCGAGATCGCGGCCGGTGGCAACGTAGTGCAGGTGGATGTCGGTGAATTGATAAGGCGGTTCCGAAGCCTGATTTGCCTCGGCCGTGATGCGCAGGTCAGTCAACTCCTGGCGTTGGCGACTCAGGATCATCACTACGTCATAGGCCGAGCAGGAGCAGAGCGCCATCACCAGCATGTCGGACGGCTTGACGCCTTTCCATTCGACCCAATTTTCTTCCCCTTCGTTGGGCCACGAACCGGCCACCACCATGTGTCCAAAGCTGTCGCGCGTGATGAACATCTGGCTGTCGTGACCGGCCCAGTGCAAGGCAATCTGTCCCATTTTGTATTCTCCTGTACAATTTTGCTTTTGATTTGCGGGGTCAGTCGCCCCTGCTGTCAATCGTAGCACGGGCAGGGGCGATAGCAAAGCGTGGAAAGCTTCAGTAGGTCGGGCTAGCAGCCCGACGTGTTGCGTCAATCAGCGCCGTCACGCGGGTAGCGTGACCTACTGGCGGCGGGGAACCTCGTGTTCATCGAGCCAGGCTTCAAACGCAACGGGGTCGATCTGGCCGATCACCGTTTTGGCGACGGCGCCGTCGGGAGCAATGACGTGCGTGATCGGCAGCCCGCGCACTTTGTAAACGAGCGCGGTGATGTCGTCCAGCTCGGTCAGAATCGGGAAGGTGATGCCGTGCTTTTCGACAAATGCGGCCGCAGTGTCGACCGGTTCATTGAAATTGACGCCCCACACCACCATGTCGCGCTCGCTGGCGAGCTGGTTGAGGTAGGGCATCTCCTGCACGCAGGGAGGGCACCACGTGGCCCAGAAGTTGAGCAGCACCCAGCGCCCGCGCTGCTCACTGAGCGTGACGCTTTCGCCGGACAACGTGGGCAGGATGAAGTCATGCGCAAGCTCCGGGGTGGCGGTCGCCGCGGGTTCGACAGGGGCGAGCGCGGCGACCGGCGTCGAGGTGGAGCCACGGCTACAGCCGGCAAACAGCAGACTGATCAAGCTGAGCAAAAGCAGATAGTGTAACGAAGGGCGATCTAGCGCAAAGCCGCCAAGACGCAGAGAAAACAGAAGATTTGCCTTTCTCTGCGCACCTCTGCCTCTTTGTGTCTCTGCGTCGGACGTTTCTCTTAAACAGTGCATTGGCCACTTCATCAAGAGCATTATCCCTGTTGGCTGACATCAGAGGCAAGTTTGGCTGCGCCCGGCGTCACTTTGGCGGCTGGCTGGGCTTTGCGCGCGGCCATGCGCGTGCGTCGCGACGAGGCGAACGCGCTCTGCAAGCCGATGAAGAGCAAGGTCAGCAAGCCGACGACGATCTTGGTCCACCACGAGTTGAGCGTGCCCTGGAACATGATGATCGTCTGAATCAGCCCCTGGATCAGCACGCCAAAGACGGTGCCGATCACGTAACCGACGCCGCCCGTCAACATGGTGCCGCCGATGACGACCGAGGCGATCGCATCCAACTCCAGCCCATTCGTATAGAGTCCGTAGCCCGACAACATGTAGATGCTGAAGACGACGCCAGCCAGCGCCGAGCAGAAGCCATTGAGCGTGTAGACCAAGATTTTTGTGCGCGCCACCGGCAGCCCCATCAGCAGCGCGGACTGTTGGTTGCCGCCGATGGCGTAGACGGTGCGCCCAAAGCGGGTCAGATGCGCCAGATAGAGCGCAGCCAGCAGGACGACCAGGACGATGACGACGTTGACCGAGATAAAGGTTTTGCCAAAGATAGGAATGCGGTAGAGCGCCAGCGCGCGATAGAACGGGTCGGAAATCGTGATCGCGTCTGTGCTGATGACAAAACACATGCCGCGCGCAAAGAACATGCCGGCCAGCGTCACAATAAAGGGCTGCACCTTGAAGAAATGGATGATCGCGCCCATGACCGCGCCCAATGTCACGCCAAAGAGCAACACCGTTGGGATCACGATGATGGGGCTTAGCCCCAGTTCCTCCAGCATGTAGGCGGAGAAAACAGTCGTAAAGGCGATTACCGCGCCTACGGAGAGGTCGATGCCACCCGACAAAATGACGAAGGTCATCCCAATTGAGGTGATCAGCAGAAATGCGTTGTCGATCAGCAGATTGAAGAAAACCTGGGGCGATGAAAACCCGCGATATTGAACGACGCCAAAGGCATACAGGCCGAGAAACAGGGCAATGGTCACGAGCAGGGGCAGATATTTGCTGTCGATCTGGAGTCTACGCATCATGCCCGCACCCCTTTACGCTGTGCAAGCTTGTCCAAGGCAAGCTTGACTGGTTCGGAATAGAGCAGGACGACAAAGAGGACGACCAGCGATTTTACAACCAGCACAACCTCGGGCGGCACGCCAAAGGCATAGATTGTCGTTGTGACGCTCTGGATGAGCAGGGCGCCGAGCACGCTGCCCGCCAGCGAAAAGCGCCCGCCTGACATCAACGTGCCGCCAATCACGACCGCAAGGATGGCGTCCAACTCCATAAAGAGGCCGACATTGTTGGCGTCGGCGCTTTTGACGTTGGAACTGATAATGATCCCGGCAATGCCCGCACAGAATGAACAGAAGACATAGGCGAGGAGCTTGATATTCTTTTCGTTGATGCCGCTGTAAAAACTGGAACTGGCATTGGTGCCGACCGACTCGACAAATAGACCGATCGCCGTGCGCCGCGTCATCCACCAGGCAAAGAGGAAGACGGTCGCCACGATGAAGAGCGTGAAGGGCAGCCCCAGAAGATAGCCGGCGCCAAAGTAGAAAAAGGGCGGATAGTAGACGGTGATGATCTGCCCATCGGTGATGAGCTGGGCAATGCCGCGCCCGGCCACCATCAACACCAACGTCGCCACCATCGGCTGGATGTTGGCGCGCGAGACCAGCAAGCCGTTCCAGATCCCGCACAGGATGGCGAGGCCAAGCGCAATCACGATGACCAGCGGCAAGGGCGTCGAGGTGACATCGGTGACATTGCCGACGAGCCGCGTCGCCATCGCCGCGCAGATCGCAGCCACGGCGCCGACGGAAAGATCGACGCCGGCAGTGGCGATCACGGCGGTCAAGCCAATCGCCATCAACATGAGCGGCGCGCCGCGGTTGAGAACATCCACGAGGCTGCCAAAGAGGTGGCCGTCCTTGATTTCGAGGCGAAAGAAGTTTGGCGTGAAGAGTAAATTGAACAACATGACCAGCGCCAGCGCGACCAGCGGCCAAAATAAGCCGCTATGACGCAGGCGCTCCCACCAGCTTGCTTGGGCCGTCATGATTCTCCCCCGGCGATAATGTGCATGATCGAGCGTTCGTTCATTTCATCCTGCGCCAGTTCGACGACGACGGCGTTGTCGCGCAACACGAGGACGCGGTGGCTGGTGCGCAGCACTTCGTCCAGTTCTGAAGAAATGAAGATGCAGGACTTGCCTTGATTGGCTTGTGTCAGCACCAGCTTCTGAATCTCCGCTTTGGCGCCAATATCGATGCCGCGCGTCGGTTCGTCCAGGATCAGGATATCGGGTTCGGTGGCCAGCCAGCGCGCCAGAATCACCTTCTGCTGGTTGCCGCCGCTGAGATTTTTCACCAGTTGATCGGCCGTCGGCGTGCTGATGTTGAGCAGCTTGATATACTTATCGGCGATCTCGCGCTGCTTGGCCGTGTTGAGATAGCTAAACCAGCCACGGCTGGCTTGCAAGGCCAGGATGATATTCTCGCGCACGGTCAGGTCGCCCACAATCCCGTCAGCCTTGCGGTCTTCTGGGCAGTAGGCCATGCCCGCCTGAATCGAGCGCAGGGGAGCGTGCTGCTCCACGCGCTGGCCGGCGACGGTGAGTGTGCCTGAATCCGGCTTGTCCACGCCAAAGAGCAGGTTCGCCGTTTCCGTGCGCCCGGAACCGAGCAGACCTGCCAGCCCGATCACTTCGCCTTCATGCAAGTCGAGGTCAAATGGCTCGATGGAGCCAACGCGTCCAAACTCTTTGGCCTGGAGCACGACGCTGCTCTGAGCGATCGTTGCCGCCGCTTGTTTGTAGCGGCTCATCTCTTCCAACTCGTTCAGATCGCGGCCGATCATGCGGGCAACCAGCTCGACGCGCGGCAAGGTGGCGGTGTCAAAGACGCCCACCAATTTGCCATTGCGCAAAACTGTGATGCGATCCGAGACTTCATACACCTGGGCCAGAAAGTGGGTAATGAAGATGATCCCGATGCCTTCGCTCTTGAGTTTGCGCATGACGGCAAAGAGTTTTTCGGTCTCATGCGCCGCCAGACTTGACGTAGGTTCGTCCAGAATCAACACTCGGGCGGAAATCTCCAGCGCGCGCGAAATCGCCACCATCTGCTGAATGGCGACCGGATACATCCCCACGCTCTGGCGCACATCAACGTCGATCTCCAGCCACTCCAGGATCTGCGCGGCCCTGGCGTTGAGGCGGCGCCAGTCAATGCTGCCGGCAAAGCGCGGCTCGCGTCCGATCAGGATGTTTTCGGCGATCGACAGATTGGGGCAGAGGTTGACTTCTTGGTAGACCGTGCTGATGCCGAGCGTCTGGGCATGGTGCGGGGATTTGGCAAGGATTTCACGGCCGTCCAACTCGATGACGCCGCGGTCTTGCCGTTCCACGCCCGTAAGCACCTTGATCAACGTGGATTTGCCGGCGCCGTTTTCGCCGAGCAAGCCAGGAACTCGCCGCCCGGCCGGCGAAATCCACCGCATCCAGCGCCTGCCGCCCACGAAAGGGCTTTGCTGAGGCCTTTTCATCGTCAAGATGTGGAATTTGCCGCCATGATGGTTGGATTCCCTTGGGGGTGGGGGGGGAATAGGGGGCCGCCTGCCCGGTCCAATCCGCCGGGGCGGGCCGAGCCGCCTGGAACCGGCGAGTAGGCGGGTGGGCAGCAGTTCGGCTGCCTGTTCCGGGAAGTAAACGCCCTCTTCTGACGGCACCCATTTGGCGACTTCTTCGCCGTTGACAACTTTGAGTGCGAGATCGAAGAACTGCGGGCCAAGCAGCGGGTTGCATTCAACCGTGCAGTTCAGCTTGCCTTCGATCATCGCCTCGAAAGCGCCGCGCACGGCGTCGACCGACACGATCTTGATGTCTTCGCCTGGCTTCAGGCCATATTCTTCGATGGCCTGGATGGCGCCGATCGCCATGTCGTCGTTGTGCGCATACAGCGCAGTGATCTCGTCGCCATGCTTTTTCAAGAAGGCTTCCATGACTTCTTTGCCCTTGGCGCGGGTGAAATCGCCAGACTGGGAAGCGATGATCTCCATGCCGGGGAATTCGGTGATGGCCTCGCGGAAGCCAGTGGCGCGGTCATTCGCCGGCGCCGAACCGACGGTGCCCACCAACTCGACGATCTTGCCTTCGCCGCCAATGATGTCGGCCATGGCCTTGCCGGCGCGACGCCCTTCCTCGATAAAGTCAGAACCGAGATAGGTGACGTAGAGATCTTCCGGCACGGCCGCACGGCGGTCGACCAGGATCAACGGAATGCCGGCATCCTTGGCTTCCTGGAAGACGGTTTCCCAGCCGGTTTCCACCACAGGCGAGACGCCGATCACGTCCACCTGCTGCGCAATAAAGGAGCGGATCGCCTTGATCTGGTTCTCCTGCTTCTGCTGCGCGTCTGAGAACTTGAGTTCGACGCCCAGACGTTCAGCCTCGGACTTGACCGACTCGGTGTTGGCTGTACGCCACTCGCTCTCCGCGCCGATCTGGGCGTAACCGACCACCAGATCCTCAAAGGTCTTGGCGGCCACTTCGCCGGCAGGCGCGGCTGCTGCCTGTTCGGCTGCCGGCGCATCGGCGGCTGGCGCGACCGGCGCCACCGTCGTGCAGCCGACCATCGCAAACATCAGAGCGCCGACCAGCATTGCAAAAAGCACGCTTCGCAAATTCATTTGTTTTTCTCCTCTTGTAAGATGGAAACTGGTGAGGTGAAGACTGTACAGACCGGTTGTCAACCGACCGGTGTATCTTATAGTAGCAATCGCCACCCGCGAAGACAATGCATTTCTATGCGCATAGAGTCACGATTCTTGGCGAGTTTCATGGCTAGGTGAAGCCACCGCCGCGACAAGGTATTAAATCTTTGGATCAAGGT
This sequence comes from Candidatus Caldilinea saccharophila, assembly GCA_016710365.1. Lineage (GTDB taxonomy): Bacteria > Chloroflexota > Anaerolineae > Caldilineales > Caldilineaceae > Caldilinea > Caldilinea saccharophila. Next base: position 149,085 of record JADJVW010000001.1, read on the forward strand.
CAGATTTTATCGGAAGCGGACTCTGGGCGACGACGCAGCGGTATCGACAATGCGACGGACGTTCCGGCGCCATACTCGCTGTCGATCGTCAAGCCATAGCGTTGGCCATAATAGAGCCGGATGCGCTGATTGACGTTGATCAGGCCATAGCCCCCCTCACTTGTCACCAGGAGATCACGCGTCAGACTGTTGCGCACTTCGGCCAGCCGTTCTGGCGTCATGCCCATGCCGTTATCGGTGACTGTGACGTGGAGCAGCGTTTCGCCGTCACAGCGGCCGCGCACGACGATCGCACCGCCGGTGCGCTTGTTCTTGATGCCGTGATAGAGAGCATTTTCGACCAGCGGCTGCAGCATAAGCTTGAGAATCGTTGCCGAAAGCATGGCGTCGTCAATGTCGATCTGATAATCGAGAATGTCGCGATAGCGAATCTTTTGGATGGCCAGATAGCTGCTCACATGCTCGAATTCTTCACCGACCGTGATCCAATCTTTGCCTTTGCTCAGCGAGATGCGGAAAAAGCGGGAGAGGGCGCGCACCAACTCGACGACCTGCGCCGTACGTTTGGATTCGGCCATCCAAATGATCGTGTCCAGTGTGTTATACAGAAAGTGTGGATTGATCTGCGCCTGCAAGACGCGTAGCTCGGCTTTTTGCAGGTTTTCCTGCTCCTGCACCTTGGCGGCCACCAGTTGGCGCACCTTGCCAACCAGGATATTGAAGCTCATGCCCAGTTCCGTGATCTCATCGACGTTGTCGGAGGTGACCAGCGGCTCGAGGTCTTCGCGTGCAATGGTGGTCGTGACATCGTGGAGTTTCTTGATCGGCAGATAGATGCTGCGCGAAATGCGCAACGCGGCCACAATCGAAAAGGCAACCGCCGCCAACATGCCGATGACGCTGGCGTAGATCCACTGTTGCAGGCCGGCTTGCAAGGCTCGATATTGCTGCTCGGTGCGGTTGACCTCAAACAGCATGTAATCCTGGACGCCTTCCTCCACCAACTCCGAGACCCAGCGGATGCGCTCCATCAACACCATGTTGTCGTCAAAGGGCACGCCTGCTGAAAGCTGCACGCCCACGCGGTCAATGTCGTGGCGCAACGTCCCCATGGTGTTCTGAATCACGCGCAGCTTCAACCTGCCCCGCTGCGAGGTGCTCGTCTCGCGCATGGCGGCCAGTTTGGCATCAACATCATCCAAAATCGTGTACTGATCGGCCGTGTAGAAATCTTCCTTGCCGGCGACGATATCCCACATCTCGGCATCGATGGCGAACTTGATATAGCCGTTGATGCTGTTCGCCGCCGTGATGTTGTCGATAATCCGGCTGTACTGCGCCTGGTATTGCAGAATCGGGATCGCCAGAAAAATATAGGGGATGCCCAGGATCACGATCAGGACGGAGAACGCCAGCAACATTTTCGATTTGAGCGACAACTTGAGGTAGGAGAGAAATTGCGTCGATGGCATGATGGGCGCAAACATTGGGCTGCGGTTCGCACTGAGCGCGCCTACGCTTTCACGCGTCGCCTGATGGGAATCCCGTCTGTTCCACATGACCGCACCTCTCTCTGCCAAAACTCATTTGTTCGGCCGGATAAAAATAAAACCCAGTACTTCACGAAACTCACACAAAGTCACAAAGAACACAAAGAGCGCCATCTTCAACTTTGTGTCTTTGCGTCTTTGTGTGAGGCAAAATCGTGAACTACTGAAACACGGATGAAGCGGATATCTGCGGATCAGATCAGCGAAAACCCGTCCGAGCCGTGTCATCAGCGTGCCATTCGTTGAACAGTCACACCAAACTTACGATCCGCTGCTGGCGCCCTGCTGCCGGTACTCGCTGGGCGATTGTCCGGTCGCCCTCTTGAACACGGCGTAGAAATAGCGCGGGTTGTGGTAGCCAACCTGATACGCGATATCGCCGGTCGATAGCGTGGTCGTGCGCAATAAATGCATTGCCTCGTCAATGCGACGCGCGGTCAGATAGGCGACAAAGGTCACGCCGGTTTCGCGGCTGAAAACTGTACTGAAGTGGCTGGGACTCCACCCCACTGCCGCAGCGACCGTGTGCAGCGACAACTCCTGGCTGGCCAGATGCGTTTCGATATACTGCTTGGCCTGCTCGATGATCTGATGGGTGCGATTGGTGTGTTGTTCACGGTATTGCAGGGCTTGGGTGAGAATATGGCGCAGAAAGGCACGCAGGTCATCGAGGCAATTGATGGCAGCCAACAGGGGTTCAAGCTCACCGCGTGGAGGAATCACCTCGCCCGCCGCACCGCCCAGTTCCTGGACAAAGTTGGCGACTGCCACCAGCACGTCTGTCGCCATAAAATCGATCACAAGGCGCAGCTCAGGCGCGTCGCTGTCCGTGTTGGAGAGGTGATTGGCCAGGAACGATTCAAGGTTCTGCAACTCGCCACGGCGTAGAAGGTGATCACAGCGGTGGGGTCGAGCGCCAGCAAGGTTCGAGGCGGGTAAGTGCTGCCGCCGCGGCTCGGCGCCAGCTTGCGGATCTGGGTGCGCGCCACATCGCACGCCTCCAGAAAGGAGTGCGGGATGGCGGCCATGCGTTCGACTGGGCGACCCAGGCCAATCGCCAGCGCCAGGGACGGTTCGGGCGTGAGCACAAGCGCGATCTGCTCGGCAAGCTGGTGCGCCGCCTCTTGCACTGCCGCCGGATCGTCGCCTTTGAACAGCAGGCCGGTCTCATCCACATCTTTCGTGAACAGCAAGACGTCGTTGCGCGCCGCCAGCAACGCCGCCACGACTTGGCGCACGCGGTGATAGCTCTCCAGCCGCGCCAGGTGGGTCATATCGACCGTCACATCACAGCGCACGCTCAGGGTCAGATAGCAGCGGGCGATGAGGTCGATCTGCAAGGCGCGTGCGGCGTCGATGGCTTCAGACGCCGTGAGCGCACCGGTCACCAGGTCGAGCAGGAAACGCTGGCGCAAGACAGTGGCGTTCTCCTGAAGCTGGGCCTGGAGATGGCGCAGCTCTTCCTGCTGCTGCTGTTCCTGCTCAATTTGCCGCCGGATACGCGCCAGCGCGTCGAGCAGATCCTGCGCGCTGACCGGCTTGAGCAGATATTCGGTGACGCCGAGTTGGATGGCTTCCTGCGCATAGCGGAACTCGTCGTGGCCGCTCAGGATCACGATGCGCGTCTGCGGCAGCCGCGCCCGCACGATCCGGCTCAGTTCCAGGCCATCCATGAAGGGCATTTTGATGTCGGTGATCAGGATATCGGGCGCTTCTGCCTCGAGCATCGGCAGCGCCAACTCGCCGTCAGAGGCTTCGCCACACCAACGCAGACCCGCGCTCGCCCAGTCCACACTGTCGCGAATCCCCTCACGTGTGACGATCTCATCCTCGACGAGAAACACCTTATATAGCATCCGTCTGCTTCCTTGGTTCTCCGTCCGTGCGCAGATCATAGCCCCTTGATCGTCATGCCGCCGTCCACCACCAGGTTGGCGCCGGTGATGTAGGATGCCTTGTCCATGGCCAGAAACGCAATCGCGGCCGCAACCTCATCGGCCGTGGCGATGCGCGCCAGCGGCGTGCGCTGCAAGATGCGGTCGAGCCGCTCGGCGTCCTGCAAGACGGGCATGGCCAGCGGCGTCTCGGTGTACCAGGGCGAGACGACATTGACGCGGATGCCGGCGCCCGCCCATTCGCCGGCGAGGCTGCGCGTCACCTGGATCAGCGCCGCCTTGGTGAGCGCGTACGGCGACCCGCTGCCGACATCCAACATCCCGGCGACCGAGGCCACGTTGACCACGGCCGGCCCGGCGCCCTGGCGCAGCAACGGATAGAGCGCCCGCGTCAACTCGTAGGCGCTGAGCAGGTTCACATCGATAAGGTGCACGACCTGCTCCAGCGCGTAGTCGACGGTCGCGCGGCGAATGTTCGTGCCCGCATTGTTGACGAGGATGTCCAGCCCATCCCAGCGTGCATGGACAGCCTCCATGATCGCCGCTCTGCCGCCGACCGCGCCCACATCCGCCGCTACACCGGCGATCAACAGCCCCTGCGCAACGCGTGCTGCGACCACGCGCTGCAACTCCTGCTCGCCGCGTGCCACAATCAGCACGTCGGCGCCCAGCGCCAGAAACTCGTCGGCCGCGGCCAGCCCGATGCCCTTGCTCCCGCCGGTGATCAGCGCCCGTTTGCCTGCCAGCGTCCATGCGCTCATTCAGCCAGCAATCCTTCGTTGTCGATCAGCCACGCCACCGCCTCGCGCACCGCCTGGAGCGACGTGTAGCGTGGCTGATAGCCGATGTGGCGCCGCGCCTTCTCAATGCTGCAGTTGGGACTGTGTGCGATGTGATCCCACGTGGCGCGTGCTTCGTCCTCACTCACGGTGGCGCGCCACGCCTCCCACGGCACATAGCGCAGATTTGCTTCCTGTCCGAACCAGCCGGCCACCGCCTCGGCGTAGCCGCGCAGCGTCACCGCGGCGGGCGAGACGACGTGAAAGCTCTCGCCCACCGCCATGCTCCGGTGCGCCAGCGCCTGCGTAAACGACTGCGCCACGTCGTCGGCGTGGACGTGATGCACCGTCTCCAGCCCCAGGTTGGGCAGCGCCAGCTCCTCACCGCGCGCCAGTTGCGCAAAGACCGCGGTTGAAAAATAGCCGGCCGGATTGAGCGGCGCCCACCCTGGCCCGACAATGTGCCCCGGATGCAGGATCGTGGCCGGGAGGTCCCCGCGCTGCGCCTCGCCCAGCAGATAGGTCTCGATGGCCGCTTTCTGGATGCCGTACTCACCAAAGGGACGCCGCGGCTGCGTCTCGGTCGTCGGGACGACTGCGCTCGGCCCATGTACCCAGATCGTGCCGCAGTGCAGGAAGTGGCGCACCTGTCCACGCAGCGCCTCGGCAATATGACGTGCACTGTCGAGCGTGAAACAGATCATGTCGATGACGGCGTCGGGCTGGAGCGCGGCGATCTGCGCGCCGAAGGTTCCGTCCGCCTCGGCCGCGGCGCGGTCAATAATGACCTGCTGCACCTGCGTCCACGCGCCGTGCGGCTGGTACGGCTCGCGCTGCTGCCGGCTGACGTTGATAACTTCATGACCGCTCTCCACCAGCCGCGGGACAAGATAAGTGCCTACGTGCCCGCTGCCGCCGATAATGACAACTCGCATCCATCAACCTCCTACGATCTTCGTTCGTTGCCGTGTTTGAAATTGCCTGTGATCTTCGCCATGATCAATTGCTGCTCAGCCTCATGCGCGCCAGCAATGCGCGCCAAGAAAGCACGCGCCCTGGCTTCCTTGAGGATCATCACCTGTTTCCTATGCCAGTAGATCAGCACTTTGCCTTGCGCGGTGGCGCGGTAAGCAAACGGAAAATCTTCGATATTCATCATCAATGCTTTGACTTTTAGAAACTTATAGGGGAAGCAACGACCAGATTATGAGCACAGGTGCATAGGTCGCCCACAGTTCGCGTTGCACCATCAGTAGCTCCTTTCTTCCTACTGGAGCTATTATAGCATGAATGAACAGCGGGCTTGTCCCTAAATTCGCTTGTTCGCCCTGGCAAGCCTATCCACACCGAGCCTGCCTAAAACGATCTAACTCGCTTGCCAATTCTGGCGTACAAACAGGAGTCGCGACCATGCAACAACATCCGGCTATTCAGGAAGTTATCGATCTACACACCTTTTTTGAAGCGTGGTTGGGCGGCGCGCTGCCCGCAAGCGACGCCGCGTTTGCTCGCTTCGCCACGACAACCGATCCCGATTTCATCTTGATCGACCCCGACGGCAAGGTGATGGAAGGCGACGCGGTTGCCGGCTGGATTCGACGTGCGCACGGCACGCGACGCAGCTTCCGCCTGTGGACAACCGACCATCGCGTCCGCTACGAAGATAGCGGCTGTGCATTCGTTACCTATCTGGAGTGGCAGACACGCGACGGCGTAACTACCTGCCGCATCAGCACCGCGCTGTTGATCGCCCATACGGCCGCGCCGAACGGACTACGTTGGCGTCATGTGCACGAGACCTGGACGAGCATAGAGTAACGCGGGCGCGGCGTGGCTATTGCCCGCGCGCCACTTTGCGCCAATCGTGTGGCAACAATGCGCGCAAAGACAAAACCACGCCTTCCGCCACCAACACCTCAGCGTCGAGGTTGTCGTCGTGGAGCTGGCTGATAAACTCGCGGCAGCGACCGCAGGGCGGCAAAATGCGGCCATCCCAGTTGACTGCAACCATCTTGCGCACGCAGTTCTCGCCCGCCGTGACCATCGCCGCCGCGGCCGCATGTTCAGCGCAGAAGCCCATCGAGCAGGCTGTATCGATGCAGACGCCGACATAGACCGCGCCCCTGTCGCTCAGCAGCGCCGCGCCCACGCCGCCCGCTTCGGCCTCAGCGGAGAGACGGCGCGGGTTGAGCACAGCTTTGGCTGCGCTATAAAGTTCCTCGAAGGTCATGTGGCTCCTGTTCCGTTGGTTGAAAATGCAAGCTCCAGGCCGGCGATTGCCAGATCGACAAGCGGCAGTCGCTGCGCCTCTGCATACGTCCACCAGGCGCACTGATCGGTGGAGCCGTCGACTTCGTTGCGCAGCGCGCCGCCGACCAACTCGGCATGATAGATGATCCGAATGCCATGAAACGCCCGCGCTTCTTCTTCAATGGTAAGCGAATCGACCGCAGCCAGAGCGCACGGCCGGACAAGCAGCCCACTCTCTTCCGCGACTTCGCGCAGCATGGCGTCGACCGGATCCTCGCCAAAGTCGATGCCGCCGCCGGGCAGCGTCCAGTAGCCGGCATCTTTTGGCAGCAGGCTGGAAATCCGGCAAAGCAGAATGCGCCCTTCCTGGACAATCAGCCCGTAGGCAGCGATGCGGGTAATCTGTTGTTTCATTCCGTCCTTCTCTGGCTGGATTGACGGCTGTTCGTAGCTGTTCTTTGCGGCTGCATTATACACTGCTTCACCAGCAGAACGTGTTTGTTTTCGATCAGCCAGCACAGCGTGACCTGCGCCAGGAAGCGCGACAATTTCACGCTGGATAGTTGCTCACGCCGGCCGACCATCTGTACTTTACCCGCTGCGACTCCGGGTCGTTGCTAGGCGCTTTCCTGTTCAGGCATCGACGCAGCATCCTCTCCTACTGCACCACCTTGACGTTAAAGACCCCCGTGCCCAGCGCGCCCCACAGCCGCAGCCAAAGCGGCAGGTACATCTCCGCCCCGCGCGCAGTGGTGATGTCACCCAGGTCGACGATCTCCTTCCAGCTAAACTCATCTTTGAGGAACGCCACCACCTGCGCCTTGGCCGCCGCGTCGTTGCCGCTGACGAAGAGATGATGATCGCCGCCGGCCAATTGCTGCGGATCGACCATCAGGCTGGCCGTAACCGTGTTGAGCGTCTTGACGACCTTGACCTGCGGATACGCGCGCTGGATCTGCTCGCCGATCGAGTCGTCGTTGGCCACGGAAAGCAGCGGCGGGTTCCCCTGCGAAAAGTCGAGCGGGTTGGAGACGTCGATCAGCACCTTGCCGTTGAGATTCGCCTCACCCGCCAATTGCAACGCGTGCAGCGAACCGTTGCCGTTGGTGGCGTTGATCAGCACCTCGCCGTGCTGCGCGGCCGCCGCGTAAGTCCCCAGCTTGATCGCCGGATGCTCTTTCACCCAGACGCTGAAGGCCGGGAAGCCGTAGGGGTGCGGGGTCGTGTTGGCCAGCGTCTGGTCGACATCGCGCGTGCCGACCATCACGTCGTGGCCCAGCTCGGCCAGCTTGCCGCTGAGCGCCTGTCCCACCATGCCGGTGCCGAAGATAGCGATTTTCATCTGTTGCTCCTTGGATTGCAGTGTGCAGAATTGCAGTGACTGATCGAGTGTGATACGATACAGGTCTGTATCGATGTGGCTACAATACAATACAGACCTGTATCGTGTCAAGAGGTGAATTTGATGGAAAGCGCTAAACCTAAGGATAAGCTTTTTGAAACAGCCGCGCGTCTCTTCTATGAACACGGCTATCGCGCCACTGGCGTGGATGCGATCGCCGCCGAAGCGGGCATCGGCAAGATGACGCTCTATCGCCACTACCCGTCAAAGGACGAGTTGATCGTGGCGTTTCTGCACCAGAGCAATGAGGAGTTCTGGGCGTACTTCGAGCGCAGCACCGCGGATGCGCCGGACGCGCGCCAGAAGCTGCTGGCCTTCTTTGCATCGCTGCAAGATTACGTCACCTCACCCACCTGCTACGGCTGTTCCTTTCTCAACATTGCCACCGAATATCCGGCGCGCGACTATGTGGGTCATCAGGTGGCGTTGGAACATAAGCAGGCCGTGCGCCAACACTTTGCGCAACTGGCGCAGGAGGCCGGCGCACAGCAACCACAGACACTCGCCGACGCGCTCTTTTTGCTGATGGACGGCGCTTACATGGCCGCGCGCGTTTTTGGCAGTGCGCCGGAGAATCCGGCCGGCGCGGTGGCGGAGGCCGCGCAACGGCTGCTCGACGGCTACTGCAGTGCGTAGTGGGTGGTGTGACGTCTTTGACGAATCGGCGCGGTGACCAAAGCAATCACAGGAGAATTGCGCCGCGGATCGCTAGCCAATCCTGGCTGGCGCCTAAGTCGTACGCCGCGCGGTAGGCAGAGGTCTCCACCAGCGCCCGCAGCGCCTGCATCACCTGCTCACGGTCGTATTGATCGACGGGCTGCACCGAGATGGCGGTGCTGTGACGCAACCCTTCCGCCAGACCCATCAGGTGCGCGGCAGGCCCCCGCTCACGTTTCAAAAGTACGTAAGCCAGTTTTTCCAGCGCCGGCGCCACCACCTGTGCGCTTTCGGCGTTCAAACCCGCCTCCAGACTGCGGCGCAGGAAATGCTCCGCCGCGGGCAGGTTTTCGTCGTGCAGGCACACCTGCGCCTGGTTGATCTGCGCCACCGCGATGAAGAAGGGATCCCCGGCGACCTCCAGATGCGTCAAGCTCTCGGCATAGTGTTGGGCAGCCGTGGCATAGTCATTTTCCGCACGGGCGATCTCGCCCAGGTTGATCAGCGCGATCCCGGCCAGCCAGTGATCCTCGCTGGCCAGCGAGTGCGTAAGGCTGCGCGCGGAAAAGGCGCGCGCAGCCGTGAGATCGTCGCGGTTGGCCGCCTCCGCGCCCAATCCGTCGAGCGCATAGGCCATGTCCCGCCGGTTGCCGACCCGCTCGGCATGAGCCAGCGCAGTGGCATAGCTTTCGCGCGCCAGCTCAAAGTTTCCCAAGTAAAAGGCAATCGTCGCCTGGCAGTTGAGCAGCCTGGCCCACAGGTGATCGTCGATCCCCTGTTCCGTGGCGGCTACGCGCAGCAAATGCAGTCGCCGCAAGGTTTCGGCGAGATGATTGCGCGTCACCCAGAAATGGGAGAGCGCCGCCACCAGCCGCACGCCCGCGTCGAGCTGGCCGCCCGCCAGGGCGAAGTCGAGCGCGCCGTGAAAGTTGGGCAGGTTCGCTTCGAGCCGGTGCAGCCACTCCGTTTGGGCGGCGCTGTGCAGATGTGGCTCGGCGCGTTCGGCCAGGGCGACGACATAGGCGAGGCGCTGCGCCTCGACCGCCAGGGTTTCGCCGGCCGCGTCGAGTTGCCAGCGTGCATACTCGCGCAACGTCTCCAGTTGCACGATACGCCGCTCGCTGCCGGCCGCCGTCATGCGCACCAGGCTCTTGTGCACCAACGCCTGGACGACAGGCAGATCGAAGCCAAGTTGCGCCGCCGCCGCCAAGTCACAGCCACCGGCAAAGACCCCAATGGCGCGAAAGAGGGCCTGCTCTTCTGCCGGCAGTGCGTGGTAACTGCGATGGAGCGCGTTGGTCAGCGCGCGCTGGTCGGGCGGCGGATCGCTGGCGCTGCCTTGCAACAGGTCAAAGCGCCGGTCGCGTAACTGGGTGAGCAGCGCGGCTGGCGCCAGCCCTTCACTCTGCGCCGCAATCAATTCAATCGCCAATGGCAGGCCGTCCAGCCGTCGACAAATCTCCTCGATGTCCGCCAGGTCAGCCGCCGAAAAAGTTCGTCGCGGATCGGCGGCACGCGCACGTTCGACGAAGAGGGTGCAGGCCGGCGCAAGACTCAGCGGGGGCGCCGGGTAGAGTTGTTCGGCGCGCAGCCGCAACCGCGCGCGGCTTGTCACGAGCACGCGCAGGTGCGGGCAGCGGGCCAGCAGCGTCGCCACCAGCCCGCTGGCGGCCATGACCTGCTCAAAGTTATCGAGCACCAGCAACAGATCCTTATCGCGCAGGAACGCAGCGACGCGCTCCTCGGCGGTGCGGCGCGTTTCGGGAATCCCCAGCACCGCCGCGATCGCCGGCGCAACCTCGCCGGGCTGTTCGACCGCCGCCAGCGCGACAAAGTGCGCGCCATCGCAGTGCAGCGCCTGGACCGCGTGGGCCACGGCCAGCGCCAGGCTGGTCTTGCCGACGCCCGGCGGACCGGTCAACGTCAGCAATCGCCCTGGGTGCGCCATCAGCCGCTGGCAGATCCAGGCGATGTCGTCACTGCGGCCAATCAGATCGACCGGCAAGTGGGGCAGCACGCTGTGCGGCGGTTGACTGGTCGGCGCGCCGCTCTTTCCTGATCCCCTATCGGCTGCGCTGGGCGCCAGGGCGCCGCCGGCCAGTTCGACCAGGCGCGCGGCGAGGGCCGGTTCTGACTCCAGGCCCAGCGTTGGCACAAAGCGCCGGAGGATCGCGTCCGGGTCGGGCCGGCGCTGGCCGCCTTCCAGCGTGCTGATGAAGGAGACGCTGTAGCCAACAGCCGCCGCCAAATCGCCCTGGGTCAGACCGGCGCGCTTGCGTAAAAACCGGAGAAAGTCGCCAAAGGTGGCGGGCGTCGTGACAGCCATGCTCAGGCGTCTACACCGGCAGCGGCAACCAAAGCTTCCGCTTCGGCCACCAACGTTTCGACGGTGGCGAGCCAGCCGCGCTGCCATTCTTCGGCGCTGTGGGCGGGCGAAAGCGCTGCCTGCGTCGCTGCGCGCCAGGCCGCGTACTCGCCGGCATCGCACGGCGCCAGGAAGGGGGGCACGCTCTCCATGCGCTGCCACGCGGCAGCAGTCAGCCGGACGGCGCGAGACGCGTCGCCCAGCGCCAGGGCCACGCCCCCAACCCGGCCAGAGAGCGTCCGGTCATGCGCACGTCGTCCAGTTGACACAGACGCAGACTTGTCAGGTAATGGGCCGCTGCTGCTGCGGATTGTTGGCGACGCCGCGCAATCTGAGCCAGATGATGGTGCGCCAGCATGATGCCCTCACGCACGCCCAGTTCCTCAAACAGGTCGAGCGCGCGGTGGTAGGCCTCCTCGGCGCCCGTCCAACTCGCCGCAAAACCAGCGGGTCTCGCCCGCCACTTCGTAGGCCCACGCCAGGTCACGCGGCAGCGCGTTGGGCGTCAGCAGGTCGACGGCTTCCTCGGCCAGGGCAGACGCGCGCGCGTAGGCGCCCTCCAGCCCTTCGATGATTGCCAATTGCATCAACGCATGTGCGCGGCCACTTGGGTTGGCCGTCATGGTGTGCAGCGCGCTTGCCTGGCTGAAATAGGCGCGAATGCGCGGGTCGCTGCGGTCGGTGTAGCCCAGCACCATGGCCGTCGAACTGAGCAACTCGGCCAGCCAGGCCACGTCGTCGAACTGGCGCACGCGGGCGATGCAGCTTTCGAACGCAGCGATGGCGGCGGCGTGGTCGTGGGTGTCGAAGTGCACCCAGGCCAGTTCATTGAGCACGGCGGCCAGCCCACGCGCGTCGTCCAACGCCGCAAACACCTGCTCTGCCTGCACAAGCGAGGGCAAGGCGTCGCCATTCTTCCCCATGTTGTGCGCCAGTTGACCGGCGGAGAGCAGCGCATAGCCGCGCGCGGCACAGAGCGTCGAGTCTGCGGCCAGCGCCTGGGCGATCCATGCCTGCCCTTCGCGCAGGTGCCCTTTGGCGTACCAGAAGGGCCGCAGCGCCGCAGCCAAGCGCACCGCTTCGTTGGCGCCGGCGTCGATCCAGTGGCGTAACGCCGCGCGCAGGTTGTCAAACTCGATGGCGAGGCGCTCCAGATCGATGGCGCCATGCACGGCCGGCGTCCCCCCGATTTTCTCGGCGAGTTGCAGGAAGTACCGGGCATGTTGGCGGCGTGCAGCCAGCTTCGTCGCCGGCGAGCGCCAGCCGGTCGAGCGCATAGGCGCGGATCGTTTCGAGCAGGCCGTAACGGGGCGGGGCATCGTTGGGTGTTGTCCGCCGTACGAGATGCTTGCTCACGAGCGCACGCAACGCTGCCGCGCCAAAGCCAAGATGCTGGACTGCGCCGGCATCGAAGCCACCGCCAAAGATAGCCAACCGATTCAGGAGATTCTGCTCGTCCGGCGTAAGCAACACATAGCTGCGGTGAATGGCATTGGCCAGGGTGTGGTGGCGCAGCGGCAGATCGCCTGGTCCGTTGCGCAGCATGTCCAGCCGGCGGTCGTGCAGCCGCGCCAGCAGCGCCGCGGGATCGAGCACGCTGACATGCGCGGCGCAGAGTTCAATCGCCAGGGGCAGGCAGTCGAGTGCCCGGCAGATCGCTTCGACGGCAGGGCGATTGGCGGACGTGACCGCAAAATCCGGCTCACCGGCGGCGGCGCACTCGCCAAAGAGGGTGACTGCGGCAGCCTGCTCCAGCGGCGCCACCTTGAAGCGCTGCTCGCCGCGCAGATGCAGCCGCTCGCGCGCGGTGGCGATGATCCGCAGGTGGGCGCATTCGTCGAGCAGCGTCTTGATACAGGACGCACAGCCCAGCACATGCTCCAGATTGTCGAGCACGAGCAGCACTTCCTTGCGCCGCAGAGAGGCGACGAGCTGTGGCAGCGCCTCCTCGCGCCCCGGTTCGAGACCGAGGGCGAGCACAAGCGCCGCCGACACCTGCTCGGCGTTTTCGACCGGCGCCAGCTCGACAAAGCGCGCGCCGTCCGCATAGAGCGGCGCCAGGCGGTGCGCCACTTCCAGCGCCAGCCGCGTCTTGCCCACGCCGGGCGGGCCGAGCAGGGTGAGCAGCCGCCCTTCATGGCCGGCCATGCGCCGGCAGATCAGGTCGATCTCCCGTTCGCGGCCAATCGTGGCGGTCGGCGCCGCCGGTAGCTGCGCGCTTTCCGGGCCGTCAACTTCCTCGATGGTGAGCGTGGTCGTCTGGGTGTAGGTGATGGCGCGCGGCGGGCTGGCGCCGCGCGCAGAAGCTGCCGCGGCCACCAGCCGCGCGGCCAGCGCCGGCTCATCCTGGAGGGCCAGGGCGGGCACAAAGCGCTGCGCCACGGCTGCGACATCGGGCAGGCGGTCGCCCTTCTCCAGGCTGCTGATGAAGGAGACGCTGTAGGCGACGGCCGCGGCGAGATCCGTCTGCGTCATGCTGGCCCGGCGGCGTATCTGGCGCAGCAGGTCGCCAAATTCGGTGGTCTGCGGGAAGGGACGTGCGGTTGTCTGGTTGCGGGTCATGATTGCCTCAGCAGTGCTGTGGATGTGTACGCGCGGCTAACGCGGCTGCGACGCCGCGGCAAATTTCACGACCGCCGGTTCAAACCGGCGTCTGCCACGAAAAACCGGCTGAAGTCCGGTTGCCAGCCGCTGCGATCTCCGATTTTGCAGTGCGTTTTAACGCACTTTGCCTATCAGCCGGGGGTTTTAACCCTCGGCGCCGCCGACACGCCTAACCTGAATTGCACCCAAATTCCGCGAAATTTCTGTGGAAAAAACGCTGGCAACCGGGCGCCCGATTCCTTACACTCGTCGCATGGGACGGAAGCGCAGGCGGCTGGTCGTGATAGATCACAGAAACGTGGACCTTCGTCTTCGAGGACTGAAGCCCAGACATCTGCGACCGCCCAGCCGATCGAGACGCCTGCGCTTGCGCCCGCTTCAGCGCTGTTACCGGATACCTCGCTGGCAACACCCGAAGCGCCGCCAGCAGGTGATGATCCGTTGCAGAGCGGGCGTGAATTCGAGAGCGGTGCGTAAATCGTGTTCGAGCAATTACAGTTCAAAAAGAGAAACCGAGATAAATGGGGTAACCACCTCAACCCATGCCCGGCGTTCGTTGTGGCGACTGGGTCTGCTGTTGCTCACTTTGCTTGGCCTCGGCGCGTGCCAGCCGGTGCAGCCAGTGGCGACAGCGGATATTCCGGAGTTCACCGTCGCCGTCAGCGACGATGGCGTGACCGTGCCGGAGATCGTGCCAGGCGGCATCGTGCGCGTGACGATGAAGAACAGCAGCAGCCAGCCGCCGGACGTGGCTGCGATGATAGCCGGCGGTGCGACAGCGGCGCACACGGAGCACGGCATGATGAAGATGGTTACCGTGGTGGAGTGAAAGTCGATGTCTGTTTTGCTCTGATCATAAGTGGTTCTCCTGTGCAGTCAAACGAAAAGTGCGCCACGTTTGCGACTTCGCTTGCTGCGTTTGACGCAGTATCGCAGAGCGCAGGCGCCAAGAAAACCTAATTTTAGGAGTTCACGATTTGTAGTGGTGGCTTCAGCCACCCCAGAGAGCGGCAACGACTGAAGTCGTCACTACGGTGGGAATCGTGAACTACTGGATTTTTGTAACCAACGAAAGGCATCTCCAATGCATCGTGTCCTGTTCCTGCTGTCGATCCTGTTTCTGGCAAGCGTGTTTCAGCCGCCCACCGTCCATGCGTTGGCGCCGGTGGCTGGCTGTCAATGGCTCTATTCTGCGGGCGGCGCCGGCCAGTTTGTCGATCTCTTCAACGACCCGGACGCCACACCGCTGCAAAACCTGCGCTTTGGCGCTGCCTTCGTCGAATCGATCATCATCGCCCGCAACGGCCTGCTCGACTTTGACGGCGACAATCGCCAGGATGTCTTCCGCACCGTGCCACGCCAGGATGACTATCTGCAATGGCAATACTCGCCTGGCGGCGCGGGCGCATGGGTGAATCTGGCCTATGCCGGCATCCCGCTCGACGACCTGCGCTTTGGCGACTTCGACGGCGACGGCAAGACCGACGTCTTTGCCGCTGTGCCACAGGCGGACGGCAGCCGGCAGTGGTCGTACTCCGCCCGCGGTGTCGCCAATTTTACCGTACTCAAGACGGTCAGCGCCGCTGCGCACACGCTCTACGGCCTTCCTCAGCCAGGCGACTTCAACGGCGACGGCGTGACGGATCTCTTTGTCACCGAGCCGCGGCTGGACGGCGCCTGGCAGTGGAAGTACGCACCGGGCGGCGCTGGTGACTTCGTCAACCTGGCCTATGCAACGATTCTGCCTGCCGATCTGCGCTTTGGCGACTTCAACGCAGATCGCAAAACGGATGTCTTCGCCGTCGCACCGCAGCCGGACGGCAGTCAGCAGTGGGTGTATTCGGCTGGCGGCGCTGCAAATTTTGTCGTGCTCAAGACGGTCAGCGCTGTGCTGGACACGCTGTATGGCATCCCGCAAATCGGCGACTTCGACGGCGACGACAGCAGCGATCTCTTTGTCGTCGAGCCGCGGCTGGACGGCGCCTGGCAGTGGAAGTACGCACCGGGCGGCGCTGGTGACTTCGTCAACCTGAACTATGCCACCGTGCGCCCGGCGGATCTGCGCTTCGGCCAGTTCAACGGCGCCACTGATGGACTGAAGACCGACGTCTTCGTGGCGCCCGATTGCAGCCAGTTCAACCTGCACTTGCCTGTGATCGTCCGCTAAGTGTACTTGAACAGACTGACTTGAAAATAGCTTTGCCGCAGAGGTGCAGAGAGGCAGAGGCTCGCAGAGAAAGCGCTTTTCATTGCTCATTGTGCCCCGCCGGGGCATGACCACTAGCCTGAAATCGAGGAGAACACCGACCATGCGAATGCACTTTGCACCTGCCACAATGCTTACACTTCTGATTTGCCTGTTCATGCCGGGGCGCGGGATCGCGCAGGGTGCAACCATCGTCGGCGATGGGTCGCCGGCAAGCTGCACAGCCGCGGCGCTTGCTGCAGCTGTGGCGGCGGGCGGTGAGATCACCTTTGCCTGCGGCGCCGCACCGGTGACGGTTGTTACCAGTCAACTGACCATTGCGGGCGGCCAAAGCGTGGTCATTGATGGCGGCGATCTGGTCACCTTGAGCGGCGGTAACGCCAATCGCCTCTTCCGCGTGCAACCCGGTGCGATGTTGACCCTGCGCCGGCTGATCCTGACTGACGGCAATGCCGGCAATGACTATGGTGGCGCCATCTATGTCAATACTGGCGGCGCTCTCAATGTAGAGCAGGGCGCCATCCGCAACAGCCGAACCAACGGGTGGGCCGGCGGCGCCATCATCGACTTCCAGGGTACGGTGACATTGACCGACAGCGTAGTTGAGAATAATCAATCTTCGTACGGCGCGCTCAACAGCACGGGGACGCTGACGCTGATCCGCACCACCGTGCGCAACAACGTGGCGACCAGCGGCGGTGGCGCCATGAGCGTCGGCGGCGCCACGCTCATCCAGGCGAGCAGCGTCGAAGGCAACAGTGCGCCCGAAGGCGGCGCTATCTATGCGAGTGGAACGGTCACGATCCTGGATAGTTCGATCAAGGCCAACACCGCCAATCGCGGCGGCGCCATTTACGCCACCACTGCGGGAGATATCCAGGTCGTTGGCAGCCATTTCCTGCAGAACACCGTCGACGGGACGATTAGTGCCGAGGCCTTCGGCGGCGGCATCGTCAGCTTTGGCAAACTGACCGTCCGGGGGAGCCTCTTCGAGGCCAACCAGGCTCTTGGCTACGGCGGGGCTATCCTGGCCGGGCCTGGCTCTGACGAGGCTTTCACCCAGGTCTATACGTCCACCTTTTTGGCCAACCAGGCCGGCGAACGGGGCGGCGCTATCGACAACCGCCGCGGTAGACTGGACGTAGTAAACAGCACCTTTGGCGGCAACAGCGCCGGCGCTGGTGGCGCCATCCAGAACTTCTTGGGGCCGGCCAATCTCTACTACGTCACCCTGGCTGGCAACAACGGCGGTGTGGGTGGCGTTCTCGACCAGAGCGCCTATGCAGGCTATGTCGATGACAGCCGCCAGCGCTTCAACGTTGATCACACAGCGCTGGCCCAAGTCGCCAACTGCGCCATCTCCGGCACGGCGGGGCCGTTGCCGCATTTCGTCTCCGGCGGCTATAACCTGGCCGAGGACGATTCCTGTGCATTCTTCATGAATCAGCCGGGCGACCTGAATGGCGTACCCGCCCAGTTGGAAGGGCTGGCAGACAACGGCGGTGGTGCATGGACCCATCTGCCGTCCGCCGGCAGCTCGCTCATCGATGCTGCACCCTGCCTTCCCGACTTCAACGCCGATCAGCGCGGGGTTAGCCGGCCACAAGGTGCGCGCTGCGACATCGGCGCAGTCGAGGTGCAGACAGACGCTACACCTCCGCCAACTGTCACCCCTCCCAGCCCTCCGACAGTCCAACCGCCTCCTCCCAATGTGGGTGAACCTATACAGGCAACCATCGGCGACGGGTCGCCGGCAAGTTGCACGGCCGCAATGCTGGCGGCTGCAATCTCCGCCGGCGGTCTGATCACCCTCGACTGCGGGCGAATCCCGTCACGATTGCCGGCGGGCCGTATACCGTTGCGGGCGACGTGAGCATGGACGGCGGCGGGCTGATCACGCTGAGCGGTGAAAACGCCCATCGTCTGTTCCGCGTGCAGCCGGGCGCCAGCCTGCGTCTGGCCAACCTCATCCTGGCCGATGGCAGCGCGGTCGAGGGCGCCGGCAGCATCCTCAATGAAGGGACACTGGTGCTCGACACCGTGACCATCCGCAACAGCAAGACGACCGGCGTCAATTCGGGTGGCGGCGCCATCACCAATCTGGCGGGCACGCTCACGATCTTTGGCAGCCAGTTGGTCAATAATGAAGCTGCCTACACGGGCGGGGCGCTGTCGCTCAACGATGGCATCACGGTGATCGAGAACAGCGTCATCGACGGCAACATGGCACAGACCTTTGGCGCCATCGACAGCACCGGCGACCTGACCATCCGCAACAGCACGATTCGCGGCAACCGTTCCCACTTTGGCGACGGCGGTGGCATCGGTGTGATCAAGGGCACGGCGACGATCGAGGAGAGCCTGATCGAGGAGAACTTCGCGGCGGCCGGCGGTGGTGGGCTGTACGTCAGCCCCAACTATCCCGGCACCGCGGTCGTCGTGCGCGATACGCGCATCCTGGACAACGAGGCGGACGTGACCTTTGCCGGCAGCCTGGGCGGCGGCCTCTACAATGGCGCCAACGTCACTCTGGAGCGCGTCACCGTGGATGGCAATCGCGCCTACAATGCCGGCGGTCTCTTCCAGTACGGCAACAAAGGATTGCTGACGGTGCGCGACTCGACCGTCAGCAACAACAGCGCGGTGCACGTGGCCGGCGGCCTTCAGTTGAGCGGCGCGCTGGGTCACTTCTTCACCAACGTGACGATCAGCGGCAACGCGGCGGCTGATTGGGCCGGCGGGCTTTATGTGGTCGATTATCCGGCGGCGCTGCAAAACGTGACCCTCTTTGGCAATCGCGCGCCCCTCGGTGCCAACCTCTATAATGTGCGCACGACGCTTACCTTTACCAGCACGATTCTCGGTAACCCGCAGGACGGCGGCGCCAACTGTGAGGCGGAGGGAAGCGCACAGCCGGTAATCTCGGGAGGCTACAACATTGACAGCGACGCCACGTGCAACCTGGCCGGCGTTGGCGACCAGAGCGTTGCCGATCCGCAGTTGGGCCCACTGGTCGATAACGGCGGCTCTACGTTGACGCATGCACCGTTGAGCGGCAGCCCGGCCATCGACGCCGCGGCAGCAGCCTGTACAAACACAGATCAGCGCGGTTATTTGCGACCGGCCGGCGTAGGTTGCGATGCAGGCGCGGTCGAAGCCAGCGCGGTGGCGCCTGCGCCATCTGTCGTGCGGCCTTTGCCGCCGCTCCAACCGGTGGCCGCCAACTATCTCTGGCAAGGCAACTTGAATCTGCCAGTCATTCAATACCCACTGCCCAAAGTGGTCATTCCGGGCTTGAACGACGCGATTCTGCTGCGCGGCAAACGCAGCGTCGATGTCAGCATCTGCCTCTACCGCACCGACATGGGCGGTGCGACCAATCCCAACCGTGAGCCGTACGAAAACATCATAGATTTTTTTGCCGACGGACTCTATGAGATGACCGAGGGCGCCCACATTCTGCGCTACGTGACCTTCACCTATGGCTGCACGCCGGGCGTCAGTGGCAACATCACCGGCACCGATACAATCGTTTCCGCCGACAGCCGTGAGAGCTACAACAATAAGATCATCTGGCTCGACCGAGTGTGGCCCCATGTCACCAATCTGTCCGGCTGGGGCGCGACCGGCTCGCATCTCTACATCTCTGACATCTTCTCTTTCACGACGCCGCTCAATGCGCTGAGCCCGGCCAGTCAACGCAGCGCCGGTTATACCCTGGCGCATGAGTGGGGACACTTCATGTATGGCATGGGCGACGAGTACCGCACCACAGCCGCCTGCCGGGGAACCTACTCCGGCCCCTGCACGACGGATATGGCGATTGCGCCCTCGGTTATGTCGTCTCAATTCAACGCCACCGCTGGCGACTACACATGGCTCAATTTCTCCACATCGCGTAGCGAGACCAACCAGAACCACCACTATCGCATCTATCAGGCCGATGCGTGGACGACGTTGGCGCGGCCGCCTTCCCAGGATCCGCCCGAAATCTATCGATTGCCCTATCCATCGTTGGCGCTGCCCCGCACCTACTTCGAGGAACTCGCCGCGGTGGCGCCGGCCCCAAATGCCAGCCCCACCATTCAGTTGCCGGCCAACGATGCCGACCTGGCCAACGGGATTGCCCGCCGTGCGCTCCAGATTCTCTGGCGGCGCGAGGGGGAGAAAGCGAATAATGGCGGGCGGTCGCATTGGAGCCGAACCTGACGCCCTTCCAACGGTGCTTGTCTTGCCCGGAGCGCGTCTTCGGGCGCAATGAGTTTGTCTACCCGAACCCGGCCGAGTTCAACGTACAGTTGCAGCGCGAGCTGCCGATCACCAACATGCAGGTCGTCGCGCAGGTGAAGGCGCCCGACGGCTCCCAATTCCAGGCGCCCGTGGTCGGCGACGGTGTGGGCGGCTATGTCGCCCAACTGCCTTATGCGATGGGTGGCCAGCATCAGGTTACCTTTACGTTTACCAACCCAAACCTGAGGGCGACCTTCAGCAATGCCGGGCTGCACTATGTGCCTTCGACAGATGGCTCAGAACCGCCTGATATCGAGACCCCGGTCGGCGTGCCCTTCACAGTCACCGTCTCCACGGTCTATACCGTCACCGGCTTCCAGGCGGACGATCATGCCGACACGGTCGATGGCGCCACGGCGCTTGCAGAATGACAACGAGCCAGTTCTGGGGCGCATCGATCGCAGCAATGATGTCGACGTCTTCACTGCCACAGCCAGTGCGGAAGGTAGCCTCGTCGTGCGCGTCATCGATCTCACGCCAGGGCTGCGGCCGCGACTCACAGTGCGCAGCCGCAGTGACGGTAGCCTGCTCTTCGACGGCATCCGTGATCAGGCCAGCATTGAGCCGTACCTCTTCACCCGTCTTGACCTGCCGCCGGGCACGCCAGTATCGATTGCCATTGCCGACGCAGCCGGACTCCAAGGCGCGGTCTATACAGTGAGCGCTGGGGCGCCCCTCGACACTCAGGCCGAACATACGGCGGCGCTCTTCCTGCCTCTCGTGGTGAGAAAGTAGCGACAGTCGTTCACGATTTTGTCTCACGTGCAGGTGCGAAGCTGCGAAGTTGAAGATGGTTTCCTTCGCGTTCTTTGCGGCTTCGCGTGAGATTCGTGGAGGACTGAACGAGAGAGTACGCTATGGATCGACAATGCGTCGCGCCGCGGCAATGTCCATCGATATTGATGCATCACCAATGTGCTTTCACCCCCACCTGCTGACACATGGCGAGCACGGGACAGGCGCTGCACTTGGGCAGCTTTCCTGTGCAGATGTGCTTACCGAAAGGCGCCAGCAGCCGGTTGATGTCGATCCAGTAACCCTGCGGCAGCTTCTCCTCCAGCGCAGCCATGGTCTGCTCCGGCGTCTTCGCCTGCACGTAGCCCCAGCGGTTGGTGACGCGGTGCACGTGAATGTCCACGCTGATGTACGCTTCTCCGCAAGCGATGCCCAACGCCAGATGCGCGCACTTGGGACCGACGCCCTGAAAGGAGATCAGCACCGCCGGGTCACAAGGCAGCTCGCCGTCGAACTCGGCCAGGATGCGCTGGGCGATGGCCTGGATCTGCGGCGCTTTGCGCTCGTGAAAGGTGCTCTGGCCGATGGCGGCGTCGATCTGCGCGATGGGCAGTTGCACCATCGCCTGTGGCGTGCGGGCCAGTGCAAAGAGCCGCTGCGCACAGACCAGGCTCACCTCGTCGTAGGTGCGGATCGAGAGGATACAGGCGACGAGCTGCTCGAAGGGTGTGGTAAAGCCTTCGTCGAACAATTCAAACATGGCCGCCTTGGGATAGGGTTTGACGGCCTCTTCGATGCGCGTGATGGCTTGATCGATGTCGAAAGGTTGTTTTTGCATATTTCGAGATGGATGCTAGAACGGGAGTAAAGCTGGAGATTATGGTGTGAGGGGAATCTCAAGAAGAAGCAAGCGGCTCTAAATTCTCCGCAGCGCCATTACTGCGAAAAATTTAGAGGTTATCCTGCTGGATAAACATGCGGCCGAAGACAAGCAACAGCACCATTGAACCCACGACGCCATAGACGAATTCGCCTAGATAGCTCCAGTCAGACAGCGGAGGAAGGCGCAGATAGTCGAACATCCAGTGTCCGATATAGGCGCCCAAAAAACCGACCACCATGTTGCCGATCAACCCCGATCCCTGACCATGCAGAATAACGCTTGCAGCCCATCCAGCGACTGCACCGATGCCCAACATCATCCCTAGACTGACCCAAAAATCCATTGTCCGGTTCCCCCAATTGATCCATGAACTATCCCGCTACCTTTGCTTTGCTTTGCTAGCTTGGGGGGCTGATAGCAATCAACCTCGCTTGTATAGACGGGCAATCGAACAACCATCAATGCGTTCAGGTTCAGGGTAATCGATCTAGGGGCGGAGAACAATGGCGGGTTGTCGTAAGCGCAGCTACGGATTCGGGCGTAGGTTTCACCACTCAATTCGTAGCAAACCATGCACCCGAATCCGCGCCAAAAGTCGATACGTCAATCAGACGGGGCGCGCGGTGGAGATGGAATGCGCCAGCACGTCTTCGGCTGTGACCTCGCGGCCTAGGCGTTCCGAGAGATAGATGCCCTCGGAGATGAGCATGGTGTTCAGCGCGCAAGCCGCCGACGGGATGAGCGGCACGCGACCTTGCAAGGCCGCGATCCAGTGCTGTTGCGGGCCATCATAGGCGTCGCCATCTTCAGCGACGTTATGTAGACGCCAGTTAAACGCCTCCATGTTGGCCGACGCATTGAGATCGAGATGGCCTAGATTGAAGAAATAGCCAAATGGGTCAAGTTTCACCCCACCCTGGCTGCCCAGAATCACACTGCTGCCCAGGTTATCCATATGCACCGCCCAGGATTCGACAATGTCGAGCGTCAGTCCTGTAGCAAAGTGGATGAAGCCAACGCCCAACTCCTCCACGTTGTAGCCACTGATCTCTCGGCGGCGGGCGTCCATGTCGATCTCTTGATACGTGCGCCCCGTGATGCGCGTCACCGGTGGATTGCCGATCAGCCATAAGGCCGTCGCAATATGATAGACGCCCATATCGTAGAGCGCGCCGCCAGCCGAATGCTCCTTCTGCACAAAGGTGGGGCTGCCGTAGCCGTCGACGAAGGGGCGGCCGCGGCGGCGATGTCCGACCGAGCGCACGTGGTAAAGCTTCCCTACATGGCCTGCTTCGATCAGATAACGTGCGGCCTTGGTTTCGTTTGAAAACATCGTCACAAACTGGATCGCCAGCTTGCGTCCTGTGGCCTGCGCCGCTTCCCACATCTTCACCGCATCGACATAGGCGCCGGCCATCGGCTTCTCACAGAAAACATCCTTGCCCGCCTCCAGCGCCGCCACAGTCGCCGGCATGTGATAGTTGTTGTGGAGACAGACATCGACCGCCTGAATGTCATCGCGTGCCAGCAGATCCTGCACCTTGGCGTAACGATTCGGAATGCCATGCCGCGCGGCGACGCGCTCCGCCTCTGCATCGTTGACATCGGCGATGGCGACAATTTCGACATTGGGCATGGCGGCATAAGTTTCGACGTGGCGCTTCCCAATCTGCCCGACGCCGATCACCCCTACGCGTATTCGTTCTGCATTGCTCATCAATCAATCCTTTTTCTTATTGACTACTGATCGCCCAAGACGCGCTTGAGCAACGCAATCGACTTGCGCGCCGCGCCGATTTCGTCGTTGTCGTAGGGGCTGCTTTCGACGCCCCAAGCGCCTTGATAGCCCGCCGCCTGCAACATGCCGATCAGACGCGGCAGATCCCATTCCGGATCGTTGCCCTGCGCGTCGAAAGAAAAGGTCTTGAAATGGGTCAGCCGGGCATAGGGGACGCATTCGCGCCAGGCTTGCTCGTGCGTGCCCGCGGGCCAGTTGTACGAATCAAAGAGCAGCCCCGGCCCAGGCGTCGCCGCCAGTAAGCGGTGGATGGCGGCAGGGTGATTGGTCGGCCCCAGTGATTCTCGATGATGATCTCAACGCCCTGCGCCTGGGCGCGGCTGATGATGTCTTTGTAGCCTTCGACCACGACGTCGAAAATTTCGTCGAGCGTCTGGTCACGGCCGCCGGCGTCGATGCGCAACTGTTCGGCGCCCAACTCGTGAGCGATCTCCAGCCAACGGTAGCGGCGCGCGCGATTCAGCTCGCGGCCTTCCGGGGTCGGCTCGTAGATGTGGGCGCCGTCCACCGCGATGCAGCCCATGGGCAGCCCCGTTTCAGCCGCCGCCGCCTTGACTTCGGCGAGAAAACCATTGTCGTCATACGCCTGCTTGATATGCTCATTCCACGGGTCGAGCTGGGTGTAGCCTGCCTCTTGGCAAAAACGAAAATAGCCGAACAAATCCATCTGGCCGGCTGCCACGGTGCGGTGAAGACTGTAGGAGCAAAGACTGTAACGCATAGAGTTCCTCAAGTAGAAATTGGAAAATAAGGATGTAGAAAAGCGTCGCCCATTGGACAACGCTCCATGACCTTTGCCATTTATAGGGACGCAGAGGAAACCACCACGAAACGCCGGCTGCCTTCGCAAAAATTCTGAGCGTTGGTAAAATCCACTTGCGTCGATGCCCGCTCATTGGTGGCTCGCCTCTGGACGGCTCCACGTCACAGCGGGCAAGGCCACGCTCACAGCATATCACACGTATCTAAGCCGCAACAAATGGACGAAAATACACGAATACGTCCCCGGCGCTTTTAGGCCGATTCGCAACTCATCTAAAATCGAGTACACTGTGCTCGGTCGATGATGACCGCCATCTGTGGCATAATTTCGCACTCTGACAAACTTAGGAAAAATCAATCCATGCGCAACACCCGCACGACCGCAGCAGCATTTACAACAATTCTCTTATTGCTTGCCGCGGTCTTTCCCGCGCACGCGGCGCCACGTCAGACAAATCAAGAAGAACCTGAATGGCTGGTCATGCTCTATCAAAACGCCGACGACGAGGTGCTCGAAGGCGACATCTTCACCGACCTCAACGAAGCGGAGTGGGTCGGTTCGACCGACGCCGTCACGATTGTGGCGCAGCTTGACCGCTATGACGGCGCGTTCGACGGCGACGGCGACTGGACGACCGCCAAGCGCTTCCTGGTGACGCAGGACAACGACCTGAGCACACTGGCCTCTGAAGAACTTGACGACTTGGGCGAGGTGGACAGCGGCGCGCCAGAAACCCTGGTCGATTTTGCGGTGTGGGCGATGACAAATTACCCCGCGCAGAGGTACGCCCTGATCCTCTCCGACCACGGCGCGGGCTGGGTCGGCGGCTGGAACGACGACGCGCCGGAAGAAGGCAGCAGCTTTACGATCAATGAGATCGACCAGGCGCTGGCCGAGATTCTGGCCGAAACCGGCGTGGAGCGTTTTGAGTTTGTCGGCTTCGACGCCTGTCTCATGAGCCAGATGGAGGCGCTGGCGGGAATTGCACCGTACGCGCACTACGCGGTCGCCTCGCAGGAGACCGAGCCGGCCATCGGCTGGGCCTACGCCCAATTCCTGGGTGGGCTGGCCGACAACCCGGCGCAGTCGGGCAAGGTGCTGGCCCGCTCCATCGTGGAGAGCTACATTGTCGATGACGTGCGCATCCAGGATGGCGACGCGCGCAGCGACTACGTGTTGGAAGTCTACGGCGTGGAGGATGAGGTCGACCCGGCCGAACTGGCCGAGGTGGAAAGCCAGAGCGTCACCCTGACCGCCATCGACCTGGCGAAGCTGCCGGCCCTGATGGACGCGCTTAACGAGTTCGCCTACGCGCTGACCGAAGTGGATCCGGCTACGATTGCCCGCGCCCGCACCTATGCGCAATCTTTTGAAAGCGTCTTTGGCGAAGAGGCGCCGTCGCCTTTCCTGGATCTGGGCAACTTCGCCAACCTGGTCGCCGAATTCGCCGGCTCCAAGCCGCTCGACACGGCGCTGCGCACGCTGAACAAGGCCTACAAAGCCGCGATCATCGCGGAGAAGCACGGTGCGGGACGCCCCGGCGCCACCGGCTTTTCGATCTTCTTCCCGACGCCCGACCTGTTGGTCGCCGTGGGCACGGAAGTCAGCGAGATTTCCTACACCGGCTACGCCAGCCGCTTTGCCGGCGCGTCGCTGTGGGATGACTTCCTGGTCTTCCATTACACCAACCAGGACATCGATCCCGACGCGGTGGAGCCGGCGCTGCTCGATCCGGAGACTGCCGCCGCGGCTGATCTGGCGGATTATAGCGCACCCTTGCTGGCGGCGGAGCCTGAAGTCACCACCCCCGGCATCGACACCGAACTGAGCATGACGCCGCTGGAAGTGAGCAGCGACACGATTACGGCGGGCGAGAGCGTGCTGCTCGGTACGCAGATCACCGGCGAGGAGATCGGCTATATCTACATCGAAGTTTCACGCTACGACGAGGAGAGCGAGGCCTATGTCGTCGAGGATATCGACTTCGTCGCCGCCGACGACACCGTCGAGTTTGACGGCATCTACTACCCGGCGTGGAGCGAAGCCGATCTGGAGGACTTCCTCTTCGAGTGGGAGCCGACGATCTACAGCCTCAGCGACGGCGAGAGCGAAGCCTTCGCCCTCTTCGAGCCGTCGATCTACGGCGCCAGCGACGAAGAAGGCGAATACGACGTGCGCGGCGTCTACACCTTTGCGGACAGCGGCGAGGAACGCTCGGCGATCATGAAATTCGACGGCAACCTCAAATACAAGCGTTTGCTCACCTTCACCGGCGCGGGGGAGACCGGCGCGCCACGTGCACTCAACCCGCGCCCCGGCGACGCGTTCACGATCATCGAGCAGTGGCACGAACTCGACGAGGAGGGCGAGTGGGTCACCAACGACTATCGCGGCGACACCCTCACCTTCAGCGGCAAGCCTTTCACCGTCACCGCCTACGGAAGCTATCCAGGCGAGTACTCGCTGGGCATCATCGTCAGCGACGTGCTCGACAACACCGTAGTCGAATATGCCACCGTCTACGTGACCGAAGAAGAGTAAGACTGTGCTGCGAAGATAGACCGCGGATGACGCGGATTAAACGGAAAAAGCCGGATAAAATCCGCGAGAATCCGTCTAATCCGCCAAATCCGTGGCCGATTGGAACCCAGAGCTATCCTCCCACGGCGGCATCTACGGCCTGACCGCCGCGCTCTGGCCACGCTTTCAAGTTCGGCCCGGTGCTCGGCGCGCTGATCGCAGATGGGGTCGAAGGCCAACCCAACGGCTGGGCGGCCAAGTTTCGCTGGCGCGAGCTGGGAACAGATGCAGTAATCGAAGATGCGTTACGTTATCACTGGGGCAAAAGATCGGCCTTTGAAGAAGTGAAACACAAGAACACGAAGGGGCGCAAAGAAGGTCTTGCTATTCTTTGCGCCCCTTCGTGTTCTTGCATTTGGGTAATGGCTGAGTTCCAACCCGATGCGCTAGGGTTCTGTTACGCTTCGATCACGACGACAGCGTAAACATCCAGCGGCGGCAGGTCGATGGTAAGATAACCGTCCTTAAAGGAGTGGGCTACGTCGGTACCGTCCGGCGCAAGATAGACACGCGCCGGCTCCCGCTCGCAGCGCACCTTGACGCCGAGAGCGGACACCGTCCACGCCTGATCGACGTGCGCGATGGGCTGCAAGCTGCGCCGCGGCTGGTACGCGATCACGTGGACGATCTGGCGGGACGCGTGCTCTGGCCGCCGCCGGTTGGGTGTGCAGGGTGTACTCGACCCAGCCCGGCCCTTGCGGATAGAGCAGGCGCTGCGGCAGCAGATCGGCCAGCAGCGCGGCCAACATGGCGCGGTAGGCCCAGTAGTCCCACTTCTTGTAGCCGGCAAAAAGCGGCGCGGCCAGATAGAGCATGTTCCCCTTGCGCACCGCCACCGGGGCCTCCAGCGAACGCTCCACAGGCGCATGTTGATGACCCATGAAGGTTTCCCACGTGCGATTGAAATAGGCGCGGCTGAGGTCGCCGTAAGTCTTCGCGCCGGCAAGCGGCGTCACGACATGCGCCTGATCGTAGAAGGCGTAGTCGTAGTCGGCGGCCAGCTCGCTGCCGGTGGCGTCGAAGCCGGTGGGACGCAGGTAGCTGGGCGTCGTGGGCGCCGGCTCGCTGTAGCGCACCGGCGCATCCGCCAGCACAAAGGTATGGCCGTCGTCGGCCAGCGCGGCCGTGCCGCTGAAGATCAGCGCACCGCCCGCGGCCACGAAATTGTCCAGCTTGGTTTTCAACGCGCCGTCTACCTGGGTCCCGTTGGGCAGGACGACGAGACGATAGCCGGAGAGATCTGCTTCGGCGTCGACGAGGTCGCACTGGACGCCCAATTCGATGAATAGTTGGATCGCACCTTCGGCGTCGGGATTCTGCGTGCCGATGCCGTCCAGTTCTTCCTCCAGCGGGCCGATCGCCAGCACCGCGGCTTCGGCGGTGGGCGTAGCGTCCACCAGCCACGGCTCCAGCGCCTCGATCTTGGCGTAGGCGGAGCCGATCAGCCGGTAGACCGCCGGGTCGAGCACACCGCGTGGATGCAGTTGATCGCCCACGCAGACGCGACCGCCCGCGGCCACCACAGTCGCACATTCGTAGAGCAACTGGTCGGCGGTCTTGATGCCACCGAAGTCGCCCCAGAAGGTGTGAAAGCGGCCGGTCATGCCGATGACCGGCTTGCCGTAAGTGCGGGCCTGGCGCGCCATCACCGGATAGTGCAGATAGCCCCAGGTTCCGGAGGTAGGCAGACTCTCGACTTCGAAGTGCGTTTCATAACTTGTAATGCGGCGCATGTCGCGGCTGATCGTGCCGTTGTAGAAGATCGTGGCTTTCGGCACGAGGCTCTCGACGTGTTGGGTCAACTTGTCAAAGAAGCGCTCCTGTTTGCGCCGGGCAAATTCCCACACAGCGTGGTCATCGTCCAGCGGCACGCCCGCGGCGCGCATCTGCGCCTGGCCCCACGGCGAATAGTTGGGGCGCGGGAAGCAGATGTCGAACCAGAAGCCGTCAACCTCGTAGAGTTGCGTCAGCTCGGTGACCTGATCCATCACATAGTCGGCGTAGGTCGTCGAGACATCCAGCGTGGTCCAGCCCCAGGCGTTGGAGAGGGGCGGGCGCGAGGCGACGCGGCCATCCTTGTTGACGATCAGCCATTCGGGATGCAGTTCGCCGGCGAGTTCGTCCCACAGGATCGTGACGTAGATCGGGCAGACGATGCCGGCGCGGTGCAGCGCCTCGATCTGCCCGCCCAGCAGGTCAAACTGCAGGCCAGGATGCACCGTGCCCACCTTGGTGGGATAGTAGGAGTAGCCGTGGTGACATTTAGCGAAGATATTGATGGCGTTAACCCTGGCCTCCTGCAAGGTGCGGGCAAAGCGGTCGGCGTCAAAATCGACGCCGACATCGGTGCAGGCAGGCGAAGTGTGAAAATCCAGATGAATCTGGCGATAGCGGATCGGTTGGGCATTCATGATGGCCTCATCACACAAAATTGCCGCGCGCATGGCGCCGGCAGCGAAAAATTATTTGGAGAAACCGACAAGACTGCGAATAAACTGGCGCTGCAGGATGATAAAGAGGATCAGCACCGGCAGCGTCGCCATCGAAAGCGACGCCAGCATCAGCGTCCAGTTGGTCGACCACTGACCCTGGAATTTGGTCAGGCCGAGCGGGATCGTGCGCAGCGCATCGTCGCGAATCACGATCAGCGCCAGGGAAAATTCGTTCCAGAGAAAGACCGATTGAAAGACGACGACGCTGACCAACGCCGGCATGGAAAGGGGCATCACCACGCGGAAGACCAGTTGCCAGATGTTGCAGCCGTCGATGCGAGCGGCGTCTTCAATCTCGGAGGGGAATTCCAGGAAGAAGGCGTAGAGCAGCAGCACAGAAAAGGGAATGCCAAAGGCGACATAGGGCAGGATCAGCCCGGCGTGGGTGTTGAGGAGCCCCACGCTGTTCAGGCTGCGATAGAGCGGCACCAGCACCGTGTGCACCGGGATCGCAAAGCCGGCGATCAGCAGCAGGTAGATAAAGATGCGCCCGGGAAAGTTGATGCGCGCCAGCGCGTACGCGGCCAGCGCGCTGACCATCACGATCAGCACGACCGAGAGGGTCGTCACGATCAGCGAGTTGGCCAGATAGTTCGAGATGCCGCTTTCCCATGCCTTGGCAAAGTTGGACCACTGCGGCTCTTGCGGCAGGGCAAAGGGCGAGCTGAACAACTCGCGCACCGTTTTGGTGGACGACAGAAACATCCAGAAGATGGGCAGCGACACGAGCAACGTGTAGACGCCGACCACCAGATAGACCACTATGGTTGAGAAGCGCAGTTTCATGCGTCCTCCCGCGGACGAACGCTCAAGCGTAATTGGAGAAAACCGAGGATCAAGGCAAAAACGAGCAAGACGACGCTGATGGCGCTGGCGTAACCGGCCCGGTTGACTGTGAAGGCGTTGTAGTAGATGTAGGTGCCCATGACCTGGCTGGCATTGGCGGGGCCGCCGCGGGTAAGAATATAGACCAGGTCAAAAACTTTGACAGCGCCGATCATCGTGATCAGGATCACCGCGATATTCACGTTGCGGATCGAAGGCAGCGTGATGCTGAAGAACTTCTGGATCTCCGTCGCCCCGTCGATGGCTGCCGCCTCGTAGAGTTCCGGCGAGACGGACTGCATCCCAGCCAGGATGATGATCATGACATAGCCGGTATACTGCCAGCAGGCGACGACCAGGATGGAGAAGATCACGAGGCGCGGGTCGCCGAGCCAGCCCTGCGAAGGCGGGTCGAGGCCGATCAGGGTAACAAAGCGGTTGGCGAGGCCGACGGTCGGGTCGTAGATGAGCTGCCAGAGAATCGCCACGGCCACGGCGGACATGACCACCGGCACAAAATTGAGGGTGCGTGCAAGACCCTTGCCCCAACGGATGCCGCGGTCGATCAGCGCGGCCAGAATCAGCCCCATCCCCACCTGCACGATGACCGAGACGACCAGAATGGTGAAGTTGTTACGCAGCGCACGCCAGAAAACTTCATCACCCATCAACTCGATAAAATTGTTGACGCCGATGAAGCGGATACGCGCATCGGTCAATCCGTAGTTGAAGAACGACAGATAGATCGTGTTGAACATGGGATAGACGACGAGCATGACGAAGAGAATGAGCGCGGGCGCGACCAGCATATAGCCGTCGAGCCATTCGCGCCGCTGGCGTGAGCTGGCGGCGTCGTTTGCGTGGCACGCTGCGTTGACTGTCATGCATCTGCACCGAATTGGTCATGAGAGATGGCTCCGATGAGGTTGTTTGCAAAGTGCTGTTCTCGACGCAGAGGCGCAGAGCAGCAGAGGTTCGCAGAGGAAAAACAAAGAACCTTCTGTTGGCATTTCTCTGCGTTTTCTCTGCATCTCTGCGCCTCTGCGTCAAAGTGAGTAGCTTTTCAAACAGCTTGCTTGTGAGAAAGCTCCCCAGTGTTGAAGGCTACTCAGCCATCTCGGCTTGAACCTTGAGCGCTTGCTCGCGCACTGCCTGCATGGCTTCTTCCGGCGTCTTGGCCGCAAGCACTTCCTGGATCGAGTTCAGGTAGACCTCCGAGATGCTGTTTTCGAGCACCACGTCCAGCCAGAGCGCGGTGCCTTCGCCGGTGGCGAGATCATCAGTGACGGCCACCACACCCGCCGCGGCAACCTCACGATCCACGGCGTCGGCGCGCACCGGGATGCGGTTGGTGTCCTGGGGTAAGCGGTCTTGCTGGAGACTTCCAGCCCGACCGGGCCGGCCAACACAAAGTTCTGGTTGCCCTTGGCCGCATCGTCGGTCATGGGCGGCATGCGGAACATGCCGTACTTGCCCTCCAGGTCGTTGTCCTTCAGCGAGCCGATAATCCAGGTGCCCTGGTAGTACATGGGGGTCTGCTTGTTGACAAACTGAATCAGCGCGGCGTCGGGCGTGGTGGAGTTGATGGCGTCGCCAAAACAGCCGGCTGCTTGCATGGCCTGCAAGCGCTTGAAGGCCTCGACGTAGCCGGGATCGGTGAAGAGCGTATCGGCATCATTGGAAAGCGAGTAATCCGCTGCCAGCACGTCCTCCCCTGCCACCTTCTGGTTGAAGATGGTCATATAGTGGACGCCTTCCCAGCGTTCCTGATTGCCAAAGGCCAGGGCGGGCATCCCAGCGTCGCTGACCTTGGTGCAGAGCGCCAGCAGTTCGTCAAAGGTGGTGGGAACGGTCAACCCCATCTCCTCAAACATGTCTTTGTGGTAGTAGAAGTACTTTGCCTCCTGGCTGTAGGGCGCGCCATAAAGGGCGCCGTCGACAGAGAAAGCGGCCAGCATAGCCGGTGACAGTTGATCGCCCCAGGCGTACTGGTCGGCATAGGGCGTCAAATCGAGCAGATGCCCTTCGCGCACATAGCGGCCGGTGTCGTCCCCCGCCCAGTTGAAGAAGATGTCCGGCGGATCGTCCGAACCGATCGCCACCTGCAAGTTTGTCTTGTAAGCTTCATTCGAATAGGGGTTGTAGACGATATCAATGTCGGGATTAGCGGCTTCAAATTCAGCGATGATCTTTTCGTTGTATTGGTTGAAGAGATCGTCGCTATTGAACCAAAGATCGAGGACTTGCTTTTCACCGGCGGGCGCAACGCCAGCAGGCGCGGCGTCGCTGGGCGCGGCGGCCGGGGCTGCACAGGCAACCATCACCAAGCCGATGGCCAGCACCACCATGAGACGAACAAAACGCTGCAACATCGTGAGACTCCTTTTTTCCTTGCACACACAGATTATCGACATTCGACGAGGAATCCGAATGGTTACACAAACACAATATGGGGAAAGATGGCGTTTGAAATTATCCAGAAAACGATTACAATTACATTTCAAAAATATCATACCCAACCATCTCTGTCAATAGACGCAGAACACATAAAATTAATGCAGAGGGAATCGGCAGCTTTATTGATGTCTGCTGCCAGCCCGGCGGATAAAGACCGACTCGATCCGAAGCAGCGAAAAGGCAAGATATATCATGGAGAAGCAACGTCCTAATGCGCGTGCAACCATCCAGGAAGTTGCAGTCGCGTCCGCGGTTTCCATAGCAACCGTCTCACGCGTGCTCAACAACCCGGCGTCGGTCAGGCCCGAACTGGTTGCACGCGTCGAGGCGGCCATGCAGGCGCTGGACTATCGCCCCAGCCGTTCGGCGCGCACGCTGCGCACCGGCCATTCCTTGCAGCGCGTCGGTTTTCTGGTCTCCAACATCCAGAACTCTTTTTTTACGGATGTCCTCAAGGGCGTAGAACAGCAGCTTGTCGCCCGCCAGATCGCCATCGTGGTCGGCAATTCCAACAACGACACCGGCTACGAGGAGATCAACATTGAGCTGATGCTACAAGAGCAGGTGAGCGGCATCATTGCTCAGTTCGCCTCGACGCAGCGCAAGTTTTATCGCACCTTGCTGCAAAGCCAGGCGCCGGTGGTCTGTTTCGACCATGTGCCCGAAGGGCTTTCTTTGGACTGTGTGATGACCAATAATCGCGCGGCCATGAGCCAGGCGACCCGTCACCTGATCGAGCTGGGCCACCGTTCGTTTGGGCTGGTAGGCGGCCCGCTGACCTATATCACGGCGCGCGAACGCCAGGCGGGATTTCTGGACGCGCTCCATGCCGCCGGGATCGGGGAAGAGGCGATCTGGATCGAGCATGGCGACTGGCAGATCGACGGTTCCTACGCCGCGGCCAACCGGCTGCTGGCGCGGACGCCGCGGCCGCTGGCGCTGCTCACCGTCAACAACGAAGCGACGATCGGTGCGCTCAAAGCGCTGCAGGAGCGTGACCTACGCATTCCTGAACAGGTGGCGCTAGTGGCTTTCGACGAAATGGCATGGGCCGGCGCCTACAACCCGCCCTTGACTGTCGTCAACCAACATCCCTCCTATCAAGGCAACGCTGCCGCCGACCTGCTGCTGGCGCGCATGCGCGAGCCGGGCCGACCGATCCAACAGGTCGTGCTGGAGGCCGAGCTGATTGTGCGACGTTCGTGTGGCGCTTCCAACAACGCGCCGCAGGAAACGACGCTGTGATCGTCTGGATCAACGACCCGTTTGGCGTCGGCAAGAGCCATAAGCTTGCGAACTACAGCAAAGAGAATGGGACGGCTTAAGCGCATTTGTGCAAACCGGGTGATTCTATTCAGCAGGTCGTGCCAGAGGCCGCAATCAGAGCGCAACAATTGTTTGATAGGCTCCTACAACAGTAACGCGATTCTATAATTGGTTTGCTTGAAGAGAGATTTGTGGGTATGGAGTTTCTTGATCTGATCAACATTGCCGGACAGGCCATGGAGCTGGAAAACCCGACTTCTGTGGCCAAGATAGTGACAGCAGGCAAGTACCTGGGGCTGCGCGAAGGCAGCCGAGTGCTTGACTTTGGCTGCGGCTTTGCCGAACCGCTTGTGATTTGGGCTGAGGAGTTTGGCATTACTGCCGTCGGAGTTGAAGTGCGCGAGTATGCCTGTACACGCGCACGGCGGAAGGTGGCCGCGCGCGGTTTAGCCGATCGCATTGACATTATCCGTGCGGCCGGGGAAGAGTACAGCACCGATGGTCAGCAGTTTGATGCTGTCACCTGTCTTGGTGCAACCTTCATCTGGGGCGGCTATCAGCAGACAATCCACGCTATGAGCCGAGCGTTGCGCACAGGCGGCCGGCTGGGCATCGGCGAGCAATACTGGCTTTCCAGCAGCGCGCCCCCCATTTACGTGCAGCACGAATCATCCACCTACAGCGAAGAAGAACTCCTCCAATTTACGCGCACAGAGGGTTTCGACTTGGAACGCATTGTCAGGGCGAGCCACGAAGACTGGGACGCGTACGAAGGGGGCCGTTGGCATGGCCTGATTCGGTGGCTGGAGGAAAATCCGCACCATGCTGACCGCGCTCAGGTCATTGAAAGGCTTCGCTCCATGCAGGAGGAGTATCTGCGCTACGGCCGCGAGTACTTGGGCTGGGCGATTTACGTGCTTGCGCCCAGTGTGATTTGACCTATAATCACCGGCGCGTGTTGATGTCCGTTGCACCCCGCTTTTAGGTGCACTTGGGTGCTCTCCCATGCAGAAGCTCTCTGATCGAATCGATCGTGCACGCCGTGAGCGTTTTGTTGGCCGGCAGGCTGAGGTGGAGCTGTTCCGCACCGCTCTGCTGGCGGACGAACCGCCCTTTGTCGTGCTGCATATTTACGGGCCGGGTGGCGCCGGCAAGACGACGCTGCTTCACGAACTGGCGCGCATCGCCACCGAACTGGGCTGGCCGGTCGTCCACCTCGATGCGCGTGACATCGAGCCAACGTCTGCCGCCATTGACCTGGCCGCACAAGCGGCGCGCCATGCTGCCAATGGCAGCGTGCTCCTGATCGACACCTACGAAGTGCTGGATGGACTGGATGGGTGGATGCGCCGCACGTTCCTCCCCCAACTGCCGGCTAATAGCCTGGTGGTCATGGCGGGGCGACAGCCGCCCTCGGCCTGGCGTGAGGACGGCGCCTGGGCCGAGTTGACGCGAGTCGTTGCGCTGGACAATCTGCAGATAGAGGAAAGTCAAGCTTACCTGACGGCGCGCGGGGTTCCGGCCGAACAGCATGCCGCGCTGCTGGCCTTCACCCGCGGCCACCCGTTGGCGTTGTCGCTTGTCGCCGAACTCTACGCGCAAGGCAACGGCGCTATGCTCGGCAGTGCGCCCGCTGCCCATGACGTGATCCGCAGCTTGATGGAACGTTTTGTGCGCGACGCACCGACCGCGCAACACCGGCAGGCACTCGAACTGTGCGCAATTGCGCGCACCACCACCGAAGCCATGCTTGCCAATCTGTTTGATGCGGAGGCCGCCTTTTTGCTCTTCCAGTGGCTGCGCCAGCTATCCTTCATGGAGCAGGGGCCGTACGGCATCTTCCCCCACGACCTGGTGCGCGAAGTGCTGGATGCAGATCTGCACTGGCGCAACCCGAACCACTATGCCGATCTGCAGCAGGTTGCCTTGCGCTATTTACGCCGCGCCGCACAGGCCGCCAGCGGTCAGGCGCGGCAGCGCCTGCGCATGGACACCATCTACATCAACCGCCGCGCCCCCGGCATGCGTGACTTCTTTGTGTGGGATGCGGCCGATGCCGCTTACGCAGAATCGGCGCAAGCGGCTGACTTTCCAGCCATCATCGCAATGGTGCTGCGCCATGAAGGCGAAGCGTCCGCCGCGATCGCACGCCACTGGCTGGCGCGGCAACCGGCAGCTTTTCTGATCTACCGCACCAATGACGGTGAAGCATATGGTTGCATGGCGCACTTGGCGTTGGAGCACGCTACGGCGGAGGATGCCGCCATCGACCCGGCGGTTGCTGCTGCGCTGGCGCATGTGGCGGCCCATCATCCTATCCAGCCGGGTGACGCTATCTCGCACATGCGTTTCTGGATGGCGCGCGAGAGCTATCAGCTGATTACAGTTGCCGTGAATGTGACCGCGGCCAACTGTGTCATCCACTGGACGACGACGCCGCGTCTGGTGTGGAGCTTTGTCACGATGTCCAACCCGACGCTGATGGCGCCTCACTTTGAGAGCATCCATTTTCAGCGCACGCCGGCCGCCGATTTTACGGTGGGTGGCCGGCAGTACGGCGTCTTCAGCCACAACTGGGCGCTCATGCCGCTTACAGTCTGGCAGATCGACACGCGTCACGCCGACCTTGGCATAGCAGATGCCGGCAGGGCGGCTGCCGGTGAAGCCAAAGCATCTCCAGCCCCTGTGCTGTCAAAGCGTGAGTTCGCAGCCGCCTTGCGCCAGGCATTACGCGATTATACGCGACCCGATCTACTCGCCGCCAATCCTTTATTGAACACCGCCCTGCTCACCGAGCGCACGCCGGCAGCACTGCAAGCGTTGCTGGGCGATGCGGTGACAGCGCTCAATCAAAACCCCAAAGATGCGAAACTCTATCGGGCGTTGTGGCGAACCTACATCGAACCGGAAGCTACGCAGGAGCAGGCCGCAGAGCGGCTCGACCTCCCCTTCAATACCTACCGCTATCACCTCACCAACGGGATCGACCGTCTGACAACGATGCTCTGGCAGCGCCTTCAAGACCCCTCCGCCTGATCTCATTTCCTCTTCACTTTCGGCAACAATTCGGCAATCATTCGGCATTACTTTGGCTGGAGACCACCGCGCCTGCCTGCTACGCTGTCTCTAGTTGAAAAGGTGGCGTTGGGTTGGATGTGGCGCCACCGGAGCGCAACTGTGTGTTTTTGCCAATGAAAGGAATGCCAAGATGGAACAGAGATCAGCAACCGCCATTGTGATCGGCGGCAGCATTGCGGGCTTGCTTGCCGCCCGCGT
This sequence comes from Candidatus Caldilinea saccharophila, assembly GCA_016710365.1. Classification (GTDB taxonomy): domain Bacteria; phylum Chloroflexota; class Anaerolineae; order Caldilineales; family Caldilineaceae; genus Caldilinea; species Caldilinea saccharophila. The sequence continues at coordinate 186,158 of JADJVW010000001.1, forward strand.
CCTGAGCGACCACTTCACTCAGGTGGTCGTGCTGGAGCGAGATGCGCTGCCGGAGACGGTCGCCCATCGCAAAGGGACGCCACAGAGTCACCACGCCCACGCCCTGCTCGGCCAGGGACAGCGCATCATGGAAGCGTTCTTTCCCGGCCTGACCGACACGCTGGTGCAGCAGGGTGCGCCGTTGGGATACGGACGCTTCTTCTTCGGCGGCGGCTACTTCGCCCGCCATGCACAGACGCTGCCCACGCTTTACGTCAGCCGTCCCTGCTTGGAGGCCGAAGTGCGCCGTCGCGTGCGCGCCCTGTCTTGCGTGCGCGTGGTGGATAGGTGCGACGCCCTCGGTCTGGTCGCCGGTGAAGGCAATCGCCGCATTACTGGCGTGCGCATTTTGCGCAGACAGGACGGCGCCGCAGCCGAGATCCTGCCTGCTGCGCTGGTGGTGGATGCCAGCGGCCGCGGCTCGCGCACGCCGGCCTGGCTGGAAGAACTTGGCTACGCTGCGCCTGCGGTCGATCTCGTGGAGGTGGGCATGGGCTACGCCTCGCGTCTGTATGCACGTAAACTCGGCGACCTCGACGGCGACCTGCTCATCAATGTCGCACCGACGCCGCAGAACCGGCGTGCCAGCGCCGCGCTGGCGCAGGAGGGCGACCGTTGGATCGTGACGCTGGCCGGTTACTTTGGCGATCATCCACCTACTGACGAAGCAGGCTTCCGTGACTTTGCGCGCAAACTGCCCACGCCCGACATTTACGAGCTGATCGCCAGCGCCGCGCCACTTAGCGATCCTGTTCCCTTCAAGTTTCCGGCCAATCAGCGCCGCCGCTACGAACGGTTGGCGGAGTTCCCTGCAGGCTTGCTCGTGCTTGGCGACGCAATTTGCAGTTTTACCCCCATCTACGGGCAGGGCATGAGCACGGCGACGATGCAGGCGCCGGCGCTGCAAGCCTGCCTGGCGCAGGGTCCGGTGGATTTGGAGCGACGCTTCTCTCGCCAAGCCGCCGCGGCCATCGACAACCCGTGGAACCTGACCGTCGGCAACGATCAACGGCTGTCGGGCGCGGCGCTGCCTGCACCCAAGCGCCTGCTCAACTGGTACATGGCCAGGTTGCAGCTCGTAGCGCGGCGCGATCCAGAAGTTGCGCTGGCCTTTCTGAAAGTGGGCAGTCTCTTTGCCGCGCCGCCTTCGCTCCTGCACCCGCGCATTGCGCTGCGCGTGCTGAAGGGAAGTCGATTGGCAGGCAGCACTTCCGCCCAAGGCGTCGCACCCTTTGTGCAGAAGTCGAGCAGCTAGTGTTGCGCCAAGCGCGATGTGATGGCTTCATTTGTCGCTTCAAACCGCGCAACCCAGGCAGCGCAGCAGATGCTGTCGTCACAGCAAAGGAGCATTTTTTTAATGGAATACCGACAACTCGGCGGCTCCGGCTTCAAGGTGCCCGCCCTCAGCCTGGGCACCGGCACCTTTGGCGGCCGCGGATACAGTAGTTCACGATTTGGCGTGAATGGGTAGTAGCGAGACGATGAGAAGTCCTGTTTGGTGGTTGAATGGAGATAGGAAAAAGTCATCAACGAACCAAATAGGACAAAACCATGATACCGCAAACGGAACTGACCGTCCAGGATATTCGAGAGACGATGCAAACAGTGAGCCAAACGCACCTGCCATTGCAGGCAAATGGCCTTCACCGATGGCACGGTCACCGATATGGCAGTGGTGGCCACGCTGGTTCCCAACGAGAAGAAACGGCGACGCAAGTGGCGGCTCTTCGTGCTCATCGGCATCGACTGGCAGCCCAAGACCGTCTATCGATGCTATCGCCATCGCTTTGCCATCAAAGCTTCCTACCGCATCTTGCGGCGCGTGGTCCCCATCGCCTCGCCCCACTCGCTTCCAGTTTCAGACCTTCGTTTCCCTACTCAGACGTTCTATCGAAAGGCTCTATGACGCCGTTATGGCTATTCCGATGCCAGCTCTATCGGTGAAATCGTGCACTCTGTACTTGCGTTCCACGGCTGCAAGCTCGCGGATTGGAGATCAGATTGGCATCGTCGGATTCACCTCACAAGCCGAAATCTTTGCTAACCTTACTGCAATTCACTCACAAGCCGATAAAGACGGATTGCAATTAGCGGTTGATCGTGCGTTTGCAAACGGAGGCACGGATTTAGGGATAGGCCTTGCCGCAGGATATCAGGTACTTTCTCAAGACGCCGGAACACTGGCTCGACGAGCTGTCGTATTTCTCACCGACGGGCAGGGGAGCTATACAGGCGAGGCGTCTGCCTACGCGAATAAAGGATGGAGAGTCTATACAGTTGGCTTGAGCGATCAACACAATGCAGAGTTGCTACGCTCAATTGCCGCTCAGACAGGTGGTCGCTATTTTAATTCACCCACAAGTGTTGATTTGCAGACCATCTATTCGGAACTATCTGGGCGACTTACAGGGCGAGCAACGTTGTTTCAAGAAATATTAAATGTCTCCCAGGGGGTAATCCAGCGAGTCGTAAAAGTTATTCCAGGCGTTCCTGATCTTACCGTAAATCTATATTGGCCAGGAAACCTGGTGGCAGCCAGCAGCGCAGATGCCTTGAACGCTGAAGTAAATCTACGGCTGATTGACCCTGAGGGGAATATTGTTGATCCCTCAGATTCATCTGTAGAGTACCAACAGGGGGCAACGTATAAGTCGTATAACCTTATTGATCCGAAACCTGGTGAATGGTTTTTTGAGATCGAGGTTGCTGCCTCTAACGTGCCCCTTGATCTCACATTAGAAGGAAAGACGAGGGATGTGACGGCGCCGGTTGGCCAACTCGTTGCAACGTCATCGTTTATCAACTCCACTTCAGTGGTAATTCAACTTGTTGCCAGTGATGATGGCCAAGCTCAATCGGATCTGGAATATCGCTTAACTCAAGATAGGGTGAACTGGTCAGATTGGCTACCGGTGACGCCATCAATATTTTGGTCTCTGCAAAATAATAGTGAGGTTCAGTACCTGTGTACACAAATTCGGGATGCTGCGGGAAACGTTTCACAACCCGCCTGCACCAATTTCATTGTTGATTTAGTTCGGGGATGTCGATAAGCGCCTGCCAACGCGTGTCGAACTCGTTTGCTTCGTGTTCCGGATCGAAGGGAGCGCGCAGATAGTCCAGCAGCGCAGAAGTCAGGGTGTACTGCGCCTCGATGCCGCAGTCGCGCATCGCGTTGACGAGCGCCTGGAGCCAAGCGCAGGAACTCTATCGATCCAGCCGAGGCTTTGCAAGCTGGCTGCAGATGGATACGGCGCAGCAATTGCACCTCTATGTCCGGGAGACTCTAAGCAACGCACTGTTGTCACACGCCATCAAGACATCCGCTGGCTGGACATGGGTAGAGACTATTGAATTACCCGGGGAAGTTGACCTGATGTGGCCGGATCATGCCGATGGATTGCGCCTTTTCGACGCCGCGTCACAAGAGGAAACCATCTACAGCCGCCGGCAAGACGAGACCTATTCACCTTTGCGCAAGCGCATTGCCGGGCTTGATCTGCGTGCCCGGAAGACGCTGCTGAATGGGCGGAATGCGCTGCATGTTTTTGGGACCGCAGTGGTCTCGATCCCCGGCGGCTCGGCTACGCCGTCCACCACCAGTGTTTTGGCGCTGACGAGCAGGTCTCTCGTATCGAACTCCCAAGCCGCTATGACTCGGCTGGCGCGCTGCATAGGGGTGTTGATGAATCTGGCTGGTTTGCCCTGGCCTGGACGGTTGGCAGGGAAATCCAGGTTGCCTTGTGGGATTCTTGCATCCAGATCGAGCAGGTGACGGCGCCTTCGCCGATCACGCAGATGCCCTCGTTGGAAGCGGTCGCCGTTGACAATGCAACGAAGAAGGTATGCATTGTCAGGCGGGCATTTCTCGATGAGACCCACGAAGTCGTGTGCGCCCTGCTTCAATGAGTGAGAACTGCCCTGCGTTAAGAGGACGCCAGCCCTGACAATTGCGACCACACGCTCTTGCCGTTCTACAACATCATCCTGCGCGGGTGGGCCAGCAAGCGCTCACCCACCTCGACTCACCGCAGGGGCGCGTGGGACCGATTGCGACGCACGCCGGGGGTGAGCTTACCAAAAATTGCGGGCCGCGTCCCCTTGGTCGGCCAATCTCTGCTTACCGGCGAGAATGGAGTATAATCGCTTGGCAATGGGACAAGATTTGCAGACATCGGGCGGCAAATCACTGGACTGATTGCGCGGAGGTGTAGCGATGGGTGTACAGATCGAGATTCCCCAGCACAAGATCGCTGATTTTTGCCGGCGCAACCACATTCGTCGCCTGGCAGTTTTTGGCTCAGTTCTGCGCCCTGAGTTTGGCGTAGAGAGCGATATCGACATTCTGGTCGAGTTTGATCCGCGCCATGTGCCAGGGCTTTTTGCCATTGCGCGCATGGAGCGCGAACTCTCTGCGCTATGGCAAGGGCGCAAAGTGGATCTGCGCACGCCAGAGGATCTGAGCCGCTACTTTCGCCAGCAGGTAATCCAGGAGGCGGAGGTGCAGTATGTCCAGCGATGATCTTGTCCGCTTGCAACACATGTTAGACGCCGCGGAGGAGGCCGTCAGCTTTGCGCAGGGCGGGAAGCGCAAAGACCTGGATGGCGATCGGAAACTGGTCTTGGCGCTCGTCAAGGATATTGAGATCATCGGTGAAGCCGCTTATCGGATTTCGCCCACCGCGCAGGAACAGATACCCGAAATTCCGTGGGATGATATTATCGGCATGCGCCATCGTCTGGTGCACGCCTACTTTGAGATCAACCTGGACATTCTCTGGCAAACGATTCAGGAAGATCTGCCACCTCTCATCGCCATTCTCCAAAATCACCGCATGACGAGTTAGCTCGTGGCTGATGCCATTCCACGATCCGCAAAATTGGAAAACCGTGGCATCCTGCTGGCGTGGCTCAGTCAGGTCTGTTGAGCGATTCTTGCTGGTCGGTGCGACGTACGCTGGACTGGACCGGTGCAAACGGCAGCGGGACAGGGCGCCCCGAGATGGAAATTGCGCGTTACTCTCTGGCCACCACCGTGTCGTACAACCCGTAATGGGTCAGCCCCGGATGGCTGTCGATGCCGGTGTAGCGGAGCGACGCGTCTTCGTAGCGCCGAAACGCGAACACGGCCTGGTTCATCTGCTCGGTGTTGAAGACCCTGAGTCGCACGAGTAGCTGGAAGTCCTTGACCGTCAGGCCGGTGACAGTCAGAAACAAATCGGGTTCCAGCTTGGTGATGACATCCTGCAAGGTGTTTTCGCGAAAGTCCGTCAGGTACATGAACGCCGGAATGCGCGTGGCGAACTTGATCAGCTTTTCCTGGATCAGCTTGCGCTTGGACTTGTATTCCTTTTCCTCGTCGGAGAGCTCCTTCTTCTCCCTGCCCGTCAGATCTTTGTCCTTGGCCTGCTTCTTGAGCTCCTTGACCTTCTCGCTCTTGTTGATGATGGTCTCGATGATGTTGTCGCCCAGCGAGCGCCAGCCTTCGATGCGCTCAACCGCGGCCAGCGCCTCGGGATTATTGAGGATGCGGCGCAGCGTGTCGTTATCCACGTTCACCAGCAGCGCGCTTTCCCACTTGCGCGCCAGCAGCGTGGCCGAGGTGCCCGCCATCGCGATGTCGAGAATGCCGCCGGCGTCGATCTGCGTCATGTTCGCGCCGTCGTAGGCCAGCACGGGCAGGAAGGACACGAGGTCCTTGACCGCGTTCTCCGGGTTCGATTCGCTGGGCGAGAGGCCGATTCCGTACTCGGAGAGCTGCCGCAGCGCGCGCGTGGGCGCAAAGTCGAAGACAAAACAGATGGGCTTGAGGATCTCCTCCTCGTTCGGGTCGTCGCCGTTGGGGTTCTTGATGGACCAGGGCGACTGCACGCGGAATGCGGCCTGAAAGTAGGTCTCGGGCGACTTTAGGTTGCGCAGCATGAGGATGGATGACCACTGCGGCACGGTGATGCCGGTGGTGAGCTTGCCGCACGTAAGCGTGATGGTCTTCGTTGCAAAGCCGCTGCCGATGGCCTTGCGCACGGGCGGCAGCGCTTCAAGCCCGATGCCCGCCGACGCGCCGGCGGCAACGACCACCGTGTAGTCATGCCAGAAGCTGTTGTGCTTCTCCGCCAGCAGCTTGGCCATCGCATGGCAGGCCGCGACGTTGGGCAGGAACCAGAACGAATGTTGCAGGTAGGGCAGCAGGCGCACATCCGAATACGGGAAGGGCGGCCGCGTGCCTGTCTTGAGAAAATCAACCGCTTTGGGCGCATAGGCGCCGCGAATGATCTCCAGCCACTTCTGCACGTCGCTCTTATGCTTGAACTCCGCCTCGCCCCCCGTGCCCGTTGCCTCGAAGAAGGCGTTGAGATCAAACTCGTCAAACTCGCCGCCGCTCGCGATTGCCAGCAGTTCGTCCGGCATCTGGTAGGTTAGCAGGCGCAACTGCGGCAGCGCAGCGTAGGGGTTCCACTTGTCCGGGTTCCTGGCCGCGAACTCTTCCTTGGCGCGCTGTTCGTCCGTGTATGTCCAGTTGAAGATCTGCTCCTCAATGAACTCGCCTGTGTTCAGCGCCCTGAAGGGTGTGCCCGAAAGATAGAGGTAGGCCTTTGTCGTAATCGGCAGGAAATCGGTCTCTTTTTGCGAAAGCGGACCCAGGTCCTCGTTCACACCTTCCAGGACGGCGGCATACTCCAGCCTGGCCTCTTTTCGGGCAATGGCATCTTCTTCGCCCTCGAACAACTCCTTGGCCGTGTCGCGCCAGGCGCCAAAGTGGTATTCGTCAAAGACCACAAGGTCCCAATTTACTTTGTGAATCCATTCGTTTTTGGGCTTGATGTTGCCAAACAAGTCCGTGCCGAGAAGGTCCTGAAAGGAGCCGAAGTAGACAACCGGCGTGCGAGGCTTGATCTTCGTCGGGTCATTGCTGGAATTGCGCGAGAGGTACTGCCACCCCTCGAAGTCCACGTGGGACTCCAGGTCTGTCTGCCACGCATCTTCGACAGCGGGCTTGAAGGTGACCACGAGCACGCGTTTGGCGCCGAGTTTTTTGGCCAGTTGATACGTGGCGAAGGTCTTGCCGAAGCGCATCTTGGCGTTCCACAGGAAGCGCGGCACGGCGTGCATATCCTCCTGCCAGATGGAGTGGAAGTAGGCGTGGGTCTTGTTCACCGCCTCGCCCTGCTCCCAGCGCATGGCGAAAGTCGCGTGGCGCATGCCAGTCAGCTCTTGGCCGGTGCGCAGCGCAACGAGCACGCTCTTCACCTCGGCGACCGTGCAGTGCATCCATTCCAGTTCGACCTTCGCAAAGCCCTTCTTAGCAAGCGCGGCGCGCACCTCGTGATCGCTGAAGAGAGTGCCGTCGTCGCGTTCGGCCACTTCGTCCAGTTCAATCGTGTAGTTCTTGATCGCTGCGGTCTTGAGCTGCTCGGCAACGCGCTGCTTCACATCGCGCGTGGTCTGGCCCACCTTGAGGAGCCCCTTGTGCGCCGCGTCGTCAATCGAGTAGGCGTAGATGCGCGGGCGTGCTTCCGGCTTGGGCGCGAGGATTTCTTCGATGGGCTGAGTCACAAGTCCGCCGCTTCCGGATCTACAGGTGGCTGCGTGCCGTCTGTCCAGGGGTTGATGACCTCAAGGCCGTCAATCAGTTCAAAGTCAGTGGTGTTGCGCGTGGCCAACGCCATGCGGCGCGCAAGCGCAATCGCGGCGGTCTGGGCATCCTCCACGCTGATCGGCCGGCCGGCCCGTGTACGGGTTGAGACGATGCGGGCATAATCGCGCGCGGCTGCCTCGTCGAACGGCAGACAACGCCCGGCGAAGTCTTCAGCGAACATCGCCTGCGCCGCCCGGCTCAGGGCTTCCTGACGCTTGCCCGGGGCCATCAACATGAGCCCCAACTCGATCTCTGCGCGGCTAATGGCGCTGGTGTGGACCTCATCCGCGGGCTGTTCGTCCAGCCAGGCGACGACAAGGGCCGCCGGCCGTGGACGCATGAACTCGGAGAGCACGTTGGTATCGAGCAGGATCATGCCGGCTCATCCCACTGCGGCGCACTGCGCGGCGTTTGTCGCTTGGGCACGACAAACTCCGCTGCGGCGACATGGGCAAAACGATCGCGCAGGCGCTTGCCAAGCCCGGCGGGTGCAGCGGCCGGCCGCAGCGCCTCTTTCAGGATGCGCCGCGCTTCTTCTTCCATGGAAACCCCATGGCGCGCTGCGCGCATGCGCAGCCTCTGCTTGGTGACATCGTCCAGATTGCGAATGGTCATGCCAGGCATGGAAAGCTCCCCCAGGTAGCGACATCAGTGCAATCATTGTATGCATTGCACGCAACGCAAGCAAGTGCGCCTGCACCACACAGTGGAATGCGCGGGCGGGCTTCGGGCTTGGGCGCGAGGAGTTCCTTGATCTTTTTAGCCATCAATCGTCTTCCTCGGTACCGAGGTCCATCGGCCGGACAACCTTCTCGATGAAAGCTATCTCATCGGAAGTGATGCCGTACTCTTCGTAGAGGTCCTCATCTGTCCAACGTTGCGTCCACTCCTGGGTTGGTACAAAAGCATAGACTCTGCGCGTGGTATTGTGAGACGGCTTGTGTAGAAGAATGAGGAGCCGAGTTAACCGGCAAGAGAGATATGACAAGACACTTTCGGCCTCAGCTTTCGAGTCAAATGGGCCAATGCACAGATAGGTCTCAGAGGCTATGCTGCCCGGCTCCCCAACGAATGGTGTACTGATGATCTTGTGCGGATACGTATCCTTGTTTCCTGTGCCTGGAGCGGCGAAGCCCACGAAAACTTTCCACTTGTCGATCAGATTCTTACCCGTTGCGACAGCGGCTTTGGGTAAGTAACCCTTACCACCATTCTGGTAGACGAGGACGTCGTTGGCACCTTCTGCAGTCTTCCCCCTAAACGTCGAATTAAGCCCAAACGGCTTTCTCGTACTGACCAATTGATCAAACCGAGTGCAATCGGGCAGTAACAATGAGTCAGATGCGCCACTCTCCACAGCAACGACTTTGTTGAGGATTGAAAGCCCCTCATTGTAGCGAATGAATACATCCGCTCCCTTTTCAAGAAGTTGACGTATTGTCGTCGAAGGGGACTCGTCCTTGAAGTAGGTTGTGACGCGGCACGGCCCGCGATTGTCCCGCTCCCAAAGAAAGTAGCAAACACCACCCTTTAGAGCCACACCGGGGAAGACGTCCGATGCAATCACATAGTCGTCGATTGAACGGAGGCGGTTGTCCTCAAGCATTGACTGCCTGAAGTCATCTAGTCCTTTACCTCCCGTGAACCAACGCGAGGGAATGACCATCGCCAAGAAGCGTGGTTGAAGTTTTTTTGCTTGTTCAACGAAAGAGTTGTAAATCGGCATAGCAGACGTAACGCGTGCGTCTCAAGCCCTTCGCCTCTGTCAAGAATTTGCTTGCTGGCTCCGCAGAAGGAGCACTTTTCACCCACCCACGTGTGCTCGGTGCGCTGAAACCAGATGTTGCCATCATCGCCGGCAAAGGATTTGGCAATCGAGTGCTTGCTCGTGGCGTACTTCGAGCAATAGAGGCTGCGCCGCGCCAGCAGGCTGGTGAGATTGGTGATGCCGATGCCGTAGACCTGCTGCGTCAGAATGTGATTGACACGCTCGTCAAGGTCCGGAATTTCGGCGGCCAGGCCCGCGGTCAGGCGGGTCGTAATCTCGCGCAGGAAGACGCCCGACTTCGTGCACGGGTCAAGGAAGCGCACGCGCTTGTCGGCCCAAATGTTGGCGCCGCCGTGGTCCGCCGCCCACGCCTCGGCCAGCGTCTCCAGCATGCGGTTCGCAAATTCGGGCGGCGTAAAGACCTCATCGTTGGAGAGGTTGGCAATGCAGGTCAAAACATCGGGGTTATGGGCGCGCAGCGCAAAACTAGCCTGAGCACTCATGCGGCCTCCTGCGGAGGGTCGCCGAGCGCGGCTAGCTGGCGCATGGTCAGCGGCGGGTAGTTCTTCGTCGGCTTGAAGATCTCGTGCCTGCCGACGTCGGCGAAGAGAGAACCCTCCGCACTGAAATCTGCCGAAAGTGTGAGGGTGTCAAGGCGGAAGTCGCGCCGCTGGAATTTGCCCTTGCCCAGGTAGCCCCATTCGGCAAAGCTGATCGGCTGGTTGTCGTCGGTGCGCATGGTCAGCGCGTCGCCATGCACAAGGTTCTGCGACAGCACGTAGAAGCCGGCTCGATAGAGTTCGTCCGCTTCATCCAGCTTCAGGTATCCGGCAAGGATGTCCAGCACATTGGCACGGCACTCGGCGATGTTGTCCGGCAGCAGTTCAATGCCGTAGATGCACATGAGCGCGAGCAGCGCGTAGTGCCGCCGCTCGAATTCGGACTTGCCATACTTGAGTTCCACCGCGGCGAGCTTGCGCCGCAGGATCTGCACCAGGAAGTTGCCACTGCCGCAGGCCGGCTCCAGGAAGCGGGCGTCGATGCGCTCCGTTTCGTCCTTCACCAAATCGAGCATGGCCTCGACCATCCACGCGGGGGTGAAGACCTCGCCGTGGTCGGCGACCCGTTGTTTGGATTTGACGTAATTCATAGGGCGATGCTTCTTGGGCGACGCTTCCTTGCGATCATTGTGGGCGAATTTGTCAATGTCGAGCGAAGGCAGCAAAGGAGAGACGAATCCTTTTGCAAAGCAGAATATCACGCAAAGCACAAGATCTGCCAACGACAGCGCGTCGGCGTGCGTCGCACCGGCCAGATTCGACCGTTGGCGGCGGCTACTTTGCCCGTCGCCCGGCGGCGCCGCCCACGCTCTACGTCAGCCGTCCCTGTCTGGAGGCCGAAGTGCGCCGCCGCGTGCGCGCCCTGCCTCCGCGCTGGTAGTGGATGCAAGCGGCCGCGGTTCGCGCACGCCAGCTTGGCTGGAAGAGCTCGGCTACGCTGCGCCTGCGGTCGATCTCGTGGAGGTGGGCATGGGCTACGCTTCGCGCCTGTACGCACGCAAACCCGACGACCTCGGAGGCGACCTGCTCATCAATGTCTCGCCGACGCCGCAAAACCGGCGCGCCAGCGCCGCACTGGCGCAGGAGGGCGACCGCTGGCGCGTAACGCTGGCGGGCTACTTCGGCGATTATCCACCTGTCGATGATGAAGGCTTCCGCGCCTTTGCGCGCAAACTGCCTACGCCCGATATCCACGCGCTGATCACCAACGCCACGCCGCTCAGCGATCCTGTACCGTACAAGCTCCCGGCCAATCAGCACCGTCGCTACGAGCGGCTGGCGGAGTTCCCCGCAGGATTGCTGGTGCTTGGCGACGCAATTTGCAGCTTCACCCCCATCTATGGGCAGGGCATGAGCACCGCGGCGATGCAGGCGCAAGCGCTGCAAGCGTGTCTGGCGCAAGGTCAGATCGATCTGGCGCGACGCTTCTTTCGAGAAGCCGCCACGGCCATCGGCAACCCCTGGAACCTGACCGTCGGCAACGATCAACGGTTGTCGGGCGCTGCGCTGCCTGCACCCAAGCATCTGCTCAACTGGTACATGGATAAGCTACAGATCGTGGCGCGGCGCGATCCGGAAGTTGCGCTGGCTGCTGAAGGTGGACAGTCTCTTTGCCGCCGCGCCTCGCTGCTGCATCCGCACATTGCGCTGTGCGTGCTGAAGGGAAGTCTGTGGGAAAGCAGCAGCGCCTCAATGCAAGGGGCGGCGCTTTCCACGCAGGAATCGAGCAGCTAAACCAATCAAAGCGCCGCCCGCTGTAAGAGCTTCTTACAGCGGGCGGCGCTTTGTAATAGTCGTATGTCAGTGCACTGGCGTCAGGAAAAGCGGGACGTCTTACTCGACGGTGATCTGCACGTTAAGGTCGGCGGCCGGCGCAATCGGCAGGATCTGCTCCTGCACCAACTGCATGACGGCTGGGTCTTCGAGCGGCGTGCCGGCCAGGTAAGGCTTGGCCAATTCGAGCGCCGCGGCAAGCGAGGCGGCGTCATAATCGAGCGACATCAACTCCGATCCATTGACGCTGATCGCCAGGTTGTTCGGCGTGTTGACAATGCCCACCGTCTTGGCGTCCAAATCACCGAGGATCTGCATGACGTTGGACGGCAGCGCCGGCAAAGCAACGCCAAGCTGTGCCAGTTGTTCGGCGGAAAGGTCGCCAACCGAGACGATCTGGCCATCCTTGACGCTGACATTGCGCGAATAACGGGAGCAGCCATGTCGCCGAGATCAGCCGGCGCAAGGTCGCTTCGCCAGGGGCAGCCACTTCTCCAACGTCGTCGCGCAAGGCAATGCGCGTGGTGATGCCGTCCTTGAGCAAGGCGTTGATGCCCACATCGATCAGATCGGGAGAAAGCCCAGTCTGCGTCCCGACAATGCCGGCGATCGTCGCCATGCTGTCTGGGGCAAAACGGATGCGTGGCAGCGGATTGCCGTCCACGGCAATGTTGACCGCATCCGTGGACGCGCTGATGGCTAACTGGCCTGCGCCGAGATCGCGCAGCGGCTGCAGCACTTCCACCGGCAGTGACACGCCGGGCACGGCAAGCCCTAACACCTGCAAGCTGCCATCCTCGCCAATTTTCACCGGCAGATCAGCCAGCTTGAATTCGCCGGGCTGGCCGGTCAGGTTGACGTTGAGATCCAAGTTCAACTTAGGCAACTGGTCGACAACGCCGCTCACCAGGTTTGCCGTCATCTCATCGACGCCCGGCACAGCCGGCAGAAGGTTGGTCAGGCGCTCCAAGTAGGTGGCATCGTAGGCAAGACCAGGCATTCTGGCGCCGTTGACAGTTACTTCTAAACCGCTGGGCGTGGTCTGGAGGCCAAGGTTTTCAATGCCAAACCCCTTGATCTGCGACAACATCCCGGGGTCAAGTTGCAGCGGATTGGCGCCGCCGGTCAACGAGGCCAGCAGGTTGCCGGGGATGCTGCCGATGCTGCCGCTGCCACTTTCGTCGAATGAAACACCCAACGCCAATGGCTCAGTCGTGTTTTCGGGCTGCTGTGGAGAAACCGCCGTCTCCCCACGCCAACGCGGGATAGTAAGCGCAGCGCCGCCGCCAGGCGGCAGCACTGCCGCGCCCAGCCCGATGCGACGCAGCCAGGGGATCACCGGCGCCGCTTGAGCCGTGGCGGGCACATCGGCGAGGAGACTCTCCAGGTTGCTGGCGCTTTCATTATCCCAGGCAAGGTAAGCTTGATCTTCGCCGTTGACATAGACATGGATGCCGTTGAAGCCGGCGCGTAACTCCACTTTCTGGCCCAACGCCTGGAGCATCTGGACCTGGTCGGGCGTCATCACTTGACCAAGACCGATGCCATAGATGCTGGCCGCGCCCGTGGCGTCCACATTGACCGGCGTGGAAGGCAGGTTGAACCATGTCTTATCCTGTCCGCCACCGCTGCCGCTGCACGCGGCAACGACGAACAACACGGCCGCCACCACCAGGAGAATCGGCAAGAACTTGCGTATCGCCTGCATAAGCAGTCTCCTCTTTGCTTAAATCGGGTCGAAAAAGTCAATTGAATGGGTGTGCAACGGGAATGGACAGATGCTTCTCGCACGCCACCCTTGCGTGTGAAAACATGATACATCATGTGTGACCAACGCACAAGCGACCATTATTCTGGGCAAAGCTTTGCAAAGCCCCGCCTCGACGTTGTATCTGCGCCAATAGAAGCAAAACACAATAGCGTCTGGCGGTTTACACATGCGTGCACCACAAACTCACCTGCCCGCCTATTAGCGCCAACAGGTCCCAGAAACCTGGCAAAACCTTCGGACGCTCTCCAGCGCGAGCATTCCCTCAGCCAACCTCGATCCAGCCAATCGTGAGGGGGCGGCCTCCACCGCGTTATTCTCTACATCATCCACCACCACCTCCAGCCGGTAGCGTGCGGCAGGCAAGTCGGCAGGCAGGTCGAGGGTCTTGAGATCGGGCAACGGCGCGTCAAAGAAAAGGTTGGTCGGGATGATCCCGCGCGCCGGCGGGCCGTCCTGCTGCGCCACAGTGGCGCCCTCAGCGGAGATGAGCCGCAGCGATGTGTTGAGCTGGCGGTCGATCGGCGTGGTCGCCTGCCAGGTCAGTGCGACCGGCAGCGGCTGGCCTGGGGTGGCGACGCCGGCTTTCCAGCCGCTCAAGGCAAGCCGGCCAAAGGCAAGCGGCGTATCCAGCACATGTTCTTCCGTGTAAACAGGCAGCGTGCGCCACCCCTCGGCCAGCAACGCGCTCACGCCCCGTTCCTGAAATGCCGGGTCAAATTGCTCGACCACCGTGCGCTGGAAATCGCCGTCATAACGTGTGGCAAGGCGGAAGGCGTCCGTCACCAGCCAGACGCGCGGCGCGGCGCGGATCACCTCGGCGAGCTGGCCCGCATCGTTGAGCAGCGTGGCGCCCGACCAGCGATCCACCAGCACGCCATCCTTTGCGATCACAAATTCCTCGTAGGCGCGCTGCACCGCGTAGTAGTCGCACGGCGCGCCGAGCACGAAAGCGCACGCCGGCGGCTGTGGCGTCATCACCACGTCGCCCGGCTGACGCTGGGCAGCGACATAGGCAAACGCGCGATCATAGCCTTCCACCTGACGTTCGAGCACAGCGGTGGCAGGCTGCCAGCCCAGCCATATCACCAGCACAGCGAGAGCAGCGGTGGCAATCCAGCGCGATGGCTCACGCGCCAGCAACCTGTCGATCAGCCAGATTGCGCCTGCCGCCCCCCCCAGCAGCCAGACCGGCTGCACCAGGAAAAGATAGCGCGTCTCGCGCCACTGCCCGCCCACCAGCGTCAGGATAAAGAGCAGCACGAAGGCAAATTGCAGCGCAAAAAAGAGCGTCGCTTGATGAAAGCGCTCGAGATGCATTGGCCGCCAGCCGCCGCGCGCCAGCACCACGAGTGCAGCCACGATAGCCAGCACGCCTGCCAACGTCCACGGCAGCCGATCCGATGCGATCAGCAGCGAGGCATACGCGGGCCACGTCGCCGCCACGTCAAAGACCAGGCCGACGTAGGGACGCTCCGCCTGGATGGTCTCAAAGAAGCCGGGCTGGCCCAGCACCTCAATCGCATAGCGCACGGCCATCCCCACCAGCATGACGACCTGCGCCGGCCAGATCTCACGGTGCAGCAGATAGCGCCAGCCGCGCCAGAGCACCATGCCCAACACCAGCGATGGATAGAGCAGGATCGTTTCTTCCTGAGAAAAGAGCGCCAGGATGAAGCAAGCGGCGAAAAGCAGGTGACGGCCAAAAGCCGAGTTTCTCAAAGAAACTCGGCTTTTATCGCCTGGTGTAAGCGCTGCCTGCACCGCCCAGAATGCCGCCCAGATGGTGAGCAAGGCGAAGAACTGTAATTGGGCGTAGAAACGGGCGCGCCCGCTCCAGATGATGGCTTCGGGCAGCAGCGCCAGCCCCAGCGCGGCCAGCCAACCGACGCGTGCGTTCCACGCGCGCCGCCCCACGACCCAGATCGCGGCAATCGTCGCAAGCCCAAACAGCACGCTGGGGAGCCGCCCGGTCGTATAGTCGAGGCCCGCCACCATCCCCACCAAGGCCGTGACATAGGTCGCCAACAGGCCGCGCGTGTAAAGCACGCCACTCGGCATCAACGGCGCGCCCACCTCCTGGGTGC
Source organism: Candidatus Caldilinea saccharophila (assembly GCA_016710365.1). Taxonomy (GTDB): domain Bacteria; phylum Chloroflexota; class Anaerolineae; order Caldilineales; family Caldilineaceae; genus Caldilinea; species Caldilinea saccharophila. The sequence goes on from JADJVW010000001.1 coordinate 201,789, forward strand.
GCTGCGCGGCCCACAACGTGGTGAATTCGTCGACGTAGAGGCTGATCGTCTGCACGTATTGCCAACGCAGCCAAAAGGCAAGCGCCAGCAGCACGCCCATCAGGAGGATAGCGCCAACAAAAATTAAGTTTCTCCGCGCAATTCCCGTAATCACAAGACAACCTTCACATACGATAGACTTTAAGGCAGATCGAAGCGCAACGATCTGTGAAAATACTTTTCTCTGCGAACCTCTGCATCTTCGCGTCTTTGCATCAAAGCTATTTTCAAGTCACTTGACCGTAATCTGCGCGACATCGACGGCGCGGTCGCCCAGCCGCTCGCCACTTGCCGGGTCATACAGCCCGACGCGCAGTGTGTAGTCGCCGGGTGCAGCGGTCTCAGGAATGGCCAACAAGACGTGATCTTCGTGCGTCTGACCTGGGCGCCATTGGCTGGTCTGCGCCGTATTCTGCCCCGGCATGCCATCCCACTGCGCGACAGGCTGGCCCGTGGCATCCGCCAGATGCACAAAGAGCTTATAGTCGTGGTTGAGCGGCTGCTGGACTTCCCAAACCAGATAGACATGCAAGGTTCTTCCGGGTGAACTGTGCACGCTGTCCACGCCTGCCTGCACCAGCGTTATCCTGTCGTCCAATGTAATGTCGTGCACCAGCGCCGGTGGATCGGGCCACGCGTGCAGCGCGGGAACCAGGCCATCGAAGATGTCTGCGAACTGGGCGGCGTCGTAAATGACATAGCCGCCAGGCAACATTTCCTGTGACCAGATCGCAATGCGCGCTTCGCCGCGGACTTGAACTTCGCCGATGCGTTGATAGCCGTCAAGCCTGTCGTCTTGGAACGCCGGGTCGGGCTCCTGAAGATGCTTGGCGACGAAGATGAAGTCTGGCTGCGCGTCGAAATCTACGCGCTCCAGCCCGCCCAGATACCAGCGCAGATGCCGCGAATATTCGTTGCTGGCGTAGGATCCGGTCAGATAATTCCATTCCGCCAACACACCGAGCGCACCCCACCCCTCTTGGATCGGCAACCCAAAGCGTGGCTTGTCGGGAATATTCTCTCCATAAAACGCCCAATAAAATGGCGACCTTTCTTGCTCATAATTGACCACATATTCTGGGTTCTGCCGAAAGAACACCAGGTAGAGATAATAAACGGAGACGGCAAACCAGAGCGCCAAACCACCCCAGATCGAGTAACGCAGGCTTCGCTGTCTGGGCGGGGCTGTGCTCAGCACAGCCAGCGGCAATGCAGCCAGCAGCGACCAACTGGGCATGATCGTGTAAAAATGGGTGCCTGGAAACTCTACAACCAACAGATAGACAAAGAGATAGGGCAGAAACCACCCGATCAGCAACAGCGTTCCCCGCAGTTGCGAGCGCCAGCCGATGAATAGCCCCAACGCCACAAGCAGCAACAGCCCGGCTGCAAAATAAGTGGAGTTGTAGAAGGTCGCCATCTCTGCAAAAAACGCCAGGTTGAAGGTTTGGCCGAGGCCACCCATGCGTGTGTCCAGATAGGACTGCGTGGTCGCAAAATAGGGGTTGAGGAAAGCGCGCAGATACACCGCAGCCACGACAATGCCGCCCAACGCGGATGCTCCCAATAGTGCAAGGAGCACGCGTTTTCTGTCCGGCGCCCGTTGCCAGCCAAACCAGGCGGCCAGCAGCAGCGCGGGCCAGACAAGCGCTAGTTCATAATGGAACAAGACGCCCCAGACGCCGCACGTCGCGGCCAAAGCGAGCCAGCGGATCGGCCCGCCGCGTGCAAATTCCCAGGCGGCCAGGATCGCCAGCACGCTCAACAGCATGACGATCGGCTGATACTGGGCAATCCGCGACAGTCCCAGGGCGAACCCATTGACGGCCAGCAACACGCCCGCCCAGATTCCGGCCGGAGTGGAAAAGAGCGAGCGCCCTGCCAAGGCCACAGCCAGAATAGTGACAACGCTGCTCAGTGCAAATGGCAGACGCGCAGCGCCTTCGTTGGCGGTGTCCAATGTTCGGTATACGACGGTCGCAATAGCAAGCTCGCCAGGCCCTTTGGTATGGCGCGCCAATGCATCATCTTCGCCAAGCAACGCCTCGCGCGCGCGGGTCAAGACGACGACTTCGTCGGCATGAAATTCGTGGTAGCTCAGTCCAGGCAGCCGCAGCGCGGCGCCCAGCACCAGCAATGCCAGCACCCACGCCCAGGTGATCGCACTTGTCGGCGCCAGCGGAAGCGGGTTGCGCCAAAAAGTCCTATCCCAAGCGTGCGCCGCCTGCATAAGCCAAAATCAGTTGCCACTGGGCAATCGGCCCTGGCCACCAGTGCACAAGCAACAGGAGGAAGACCATCCAGAGCACCCCTAAACCGGCGGCAAACACGCCGGCAGTCGGCAGATCTACCGCAGGCAGCCGCCAGTGCGCAACGAGCAACGCACCGGGCAGCCACCAGGCCAGCAGCATGATGGCGCCCCAGCGCGCCCACAGGCCCAGGTGATTGGTAGCCGGCGTGATGAATAACAAAATAAGCGCAGCCATCCACAGCGCCGTGGCAATCAGAAGCAGACGCCGGTGATGGCTCGGTTGCGGGGGGATAGAGGTCAATGCCATGTTCTCCATCAGCGAAGTTCAAATCCGCCAGCCACAGCAAAATCACCGGCAGCCGCACCGCCTCGGCTGACAGACAGGCGCACGTCCCCCTGATACAGCCCGACGCGCACTGCGTACTGACCGGGCGGCAAGTCGGGTGGCAGGGTCAGCGTCACCGTATCGACGATGTGTTGGCCGGGCTGCCAGGTGTGCGTCGGGGCAAAGCCGCCCAGCGGCAGTTGATCCTGTTGCGCGACAAGCTCGCCGGCCGGGTTGACCACGTGCACAAAGGTTGTGTAGGCGCCGGGCGTGGTTTTCAAGCTGTCCCACTGCACCCCCACGGTCAACGTGTCGCCGGGCGTCGCCACTGCGGGCAAGGCAACGCCGGACAATTGCGCCATCTCGCCAAAGAGCCACGGCGGGTCGACGGTCTCCGTTGCCGTAAGCACCGCGCCAACTTGCACCAACGCCACCTTTTGCTCACCCGCGGGCAGCGCCGCGCCACCGCGCACCTCGACTGCCGGCAGCGGGTCAAAGGTGGCCGGGTCGTAAAAGGAAAGCACAAGCTGGTACAGACCCGGCGCCGCGTCCGCGGGGAGCGCAAGCGTGTGCCCATCGGGGCGCACCTCGCGCACAGGCCAATTCGTGGTCGGCGCGCCCCAGGGCCAGCCCTCCTCTCGCCAGAGTTCGCTGCCATCGGGCGCCAGCAAGCGCACCAGCACGTTGTAGTTCGTCTGCATCGGCGCCAACGCTTGCAGATAGAAAGTCACCAGTTGTTGGCCGCCCGGCGCCATCTGCCCCTGCGGCAAGTCGACGCCGATCAGCCGGATCGCGTCGCCAAAATCGGCCGCGGGCGCGGTGTTGAGGTCGATAAAGGGTGGCAGCAACGTGTCGCGCAGATCGTAGACGCGCGCCAGCGTCAGGCCATCTTCACGCACTTCGTAGGCGGGCGTCTGCGCCGCGAACCAGGCCACCGCTTCCGGCGCGGGAAGTTGGCGCTGCCATTGGTTGACGTAGGTGACGGCGTAATCGGTGTCCAGCCAGGAAAGCGGCGAACTGTAGCCCATCGGTACAGCCTGGCTGTTGGAGAAATAGGAGAAGGGACCGTCCGCGTACCAGGCGGCCACCCGAAAGGTTTCACTGCCCGGCTGCGCGTTGAGCCAGCGTGCAGCCGCGTCCAAGCCTTCGCCCCAGCCGACGAACAGGGCATAGGGCGCGGTGCGCGCGCCCCCCGCCAGCGGATTATAATAGGTCAGGTAATAGGGATAGGTCAGCACAGTGAAGACGCCGTGCAGCAGGAACGCAACCGTGAGCAGCGCCGCGGTGGGCGAAATCACGCGCAGGCGTCGCTGCCAGGCAGTCGCGTCGACGCGCCAGGGCAATTGCGAAAGCGCCAGCCAGCCTAAGGCGGCCAGCACATCCAGCGCCAGGAAGACCGGCAAGATGTAGCGGTCAAACTTTTTGGCGGGCACGGTCATGGCTGCTACGAAAACCAGCACAAAGAAGGTGAACGCGCGCACGGTGCGCCGCGTGCGTAGTTCAGCGAACGTCCAGTCGCGGCGCACATAGAACACGGCCCGCCGCCACCAGCCCGATCAGCACGCCGGGTGTGGTGCGAAAAAAGAGCGCGACCGCATAGAAAAAGAAGCCAGGATCCGCGGTTGGCTGTCCCCAGAAAAAGTTGGGGTTGACGTGGCCCTCGACATACGCCTCCATCTCCGTCGCCATGCGCAGCAGCGAACCGGCGGGGTCAACCCACATCGCCGGCCAGAGCAGGAAAAAGGTCGCCACCGCGATGACGCCCCACAGCATATAGCCGATCATCAGTTGCGAGGGGCGAGGAGCGAGGGGCGAGCCTCCGCGTTGCGCCGCGATTTCGTCCGCATCGCCATACGGGTCGTCAGGCAACGTGCGGTGGCGACGGCGCCATAGCGCCAGCCTTGCGCTGCAACCAGCACACCCGCAATCGGGACAAGCAGCGCGGCGGCGTTTTGGTCAGCCACGCCAGCCCCATGACGACGCCGGAAATCACCAGATCGCGTCGACGTTGTCCCGCATAGAGCCAGGCGAAAAAAATGAATCAGCGCCAGAAAAATAAAGCTGGCGACAAAGCCGTCGGGGTGCAACTGCCGCGAAAGCGCCACGCCAAAGGGATCGACCGCCAGAAAGATGAAGGCCAGATGGGCGGCGTTCCTGCCCAACAGGCGGTGCAAGGGAAAGATGCTCAGCCACAGGGTCAGCGCCACGCCGAGCGCGATCCAACGGCGGCCGGCCGCCAGCAGTTCAAGCGGGGTATGCTCTGTGTTCGCCTGGAGCCACGCTTCGAGATTTTCCTGCTCCCAGGTGAAATAGCCGGGCGCTTCCTGCGCATAAGCAGGATACTCGCTGAGCAGGCCGAGCGTACCGGCCCACATCACCGTCACGCCGGGGTGTTCGCGCTGAAAGGTCTGGGCGTAGTCGGCGTGGCTCACCGCATAGGTAAAATTGGCCGAACGCGCCAGCCACTTACGCTCGTCGGGCGAGACGTAGGCGTCCAGCGCCAGGGTGCGCGGCAGCCAGGCGAGCACGAAGAGGAAAAGCAGCCAGGCTGCTTCACGCGCACGCAGTTTCATTCTTCCCCGATGCGGATGTCGGTCAGATGCACCTGTGTGCCCACTTCGGCGCCGCTGTCATCGAGCACCGGCAGGCGGTCAAAGGTCTCTTCCAGGTACATGCCTGTGTAAAGCGGATAGAGGCCGTCGGGCGCGTCCTGATTGACCGGGATGACGTAGGGATCGGTGATCAGCTCACCGGGGTCCCAGCGCCACGTCTCACGCCCCTCGCAGACCGGGTAGCCGTCGCGCTGCGCCACGATCTGGCCGTCGCCAAAATAGGATTGATTGAACACCTTGAAGGACTTGTCGATCGGCTGTTGCGCGCGCCAGTAAAGCGTCAGGTGGATGTTGTCGCCGGGGCGCAGCGGCGTGGCGTGCTGGATGTCGTAGCCTTCCAGCGTGATAAGATCGCCGAGATTGACTTCCAACGGATGGGAGATGGGCGGGTCGACTGAGGGATACGTGAGTGGCAGGTCGGCCAGCGCGTGTTGATCGAACGCGTCGATAAAATCCTCGCCGCGATAGGTGGTCAGCTCGGCGTTGGGCGCCTGCGTGGGATGCTCCTGATGGTTGCCCGTGCGCTGGTAGATGATGAGCTTGTCGCGGTTGTTGATCTGCACCCTGCCCCACTTCTCGAAGCCCTGGCGCAGATAATGCTCCATCGCCAGCGCGTCCTCGTCGGCCCACGGCTCCAGGTTGCGAATCTCGAAGAACCACTCGGCGTCGCGGCGGCAGCGATCTTCGCCGCGCGTGTACCAGGCCGGCACCCATGCCTCTTTCTCGTTGGTTTCAAAAGAGCCAGACAAGACGCCGGTGCGATAGAGCTCGCCGATCGTCTTCCAGCCGTTGTTGAGCGGGAAGCCAAAGCGCGCCTTGTTATCTGGCTCGTCATAGACCACGGCATAACCAGCCGGTCGTTTTGCGAAATAATCGAGCATCACCTCGTCCTGGCTGAGGAAATAGGCGTAGGCGTAGTAGCCGAAGACCAGGAGCAGGATGGCCGCCGCGCCGCTGCCCACCAGGAGCGCGGCGCGTGCGCCGAACCGCTGCCGCAACGCCAGCCACAGCAGCGAAAGCTCCTCGCCTGCGATCAGCATCCACGGCATAAAGAAGGTGTAGACGTGCGTGCGTGGCTTCTCGGTGAGGAAAAGCGCCAGGATCATGACCGCGCTGAACCAGATCCACACCGTGCGGTTTTCCTGTCGCTGGCGCGGGAGCAGCACGACCAGTCCGAAAAGGAGCGCAAAAGGCGCCACGATCCAATCCTTGTCGCCGATCGTCAGCCAGGCAGGATTGAACAGCGTCACGCCAAAGAAGACCACGACCATCAGTGAGATCGTCCAGCTCACGGCGGGGCGAAAATTCTGGCGAAAGACGCGCGTCACCGCCAACACGGTCAGGCCGATCAGCAGCAGCACAGCATAGGTGGTGCTGTAGAGCGTCGTGCGCAGAAAGACATCGTTGAGGTTGTTGTAGGGCGGGCTGCCGCCAATGCGCCGGTCGGTAAGATAGGTGTAGGTGGCAGCAAAGCGTTCGTTGAAGATAAAGGGAACGTAGAAGACGCCCAGCACCACCGCGCCTACGCCCGCGGCGATGGCGGTTGCGCCGAGCAGCGCACGCCAATGTGAGCGGTTGTCCCAGAAAATCAGCCCCAACAAGAAGACGGCGGGAATGGCGGCCAGCGCGCCCTCATAGTGAGACAGCATACCCGTCGCCAGCAAAATTGCGGCCAGCGCCAGATAGCGCGGCGCCGCCACCGGCTTGACATAGAGCCGGTAGAGCACCAGCACCACCAGCAGCGAGGTCAGGAAAACGACGCTTTGGTACTGGACAATGTGCGCAAAGCCGATGAAGTAGCCGTCAAGGGTCAGCAGCAGCGCCGCAATCCAGCCGGCGAGCGGGCGAAAGAGCCGCCAGCCCAAGACAAAGGCCGCCAGCAGTGCAGCCAGATTGGCGATGGCAAAGGGCAGGCGCGCCGTCTGCTCGGTGAGGTGGCCGGTCAGCGTGTAGAGCACGGTAGGGACGAGGATTTCGGTCGGCCCCTTTTTGTGGAGCATCAACACATCTTCGTAGCCTTGCAGCACGGCCGCGGCCCGCAACGCGGCGCGCGCCTCGTCGCCCTGATAATCGGAGTAGGCAAGCCCCACAAAGCGGAAGAGCGCGCCGACGGTCAGCAGCACGAGCAGCCCCGCCCAGAACCAGCGCGCATCGCCGGTGAAGCGCGGCCAGGCCGGTTCCCCGGTCGCAACGTGGCGTCTGCGCCACCAAATCCAGCCTGCCAGCGCCAACGTCACCGGGTCGGACGCCAGCAAGGTGACAAGCTGCGTGGGGGCGGCGGGCAGATAGCTGACCAGGAGCATCACGACCACCATCACCGTGTAAGCCGCGGCGGCGCTGTACAGCACCCGCTCAAAGAGATCGGGGCGAGATGCACTCTGTCCGACCAGCGCTTCGACCAACAATGCACCGGGAAGCAAGCCAGCGATCGCCAATGCGGCAAGCGCCTGACCCAGCGGCGGCAGCGGCGCCAGGAGCAAGCCATGCGCCAGCGCACCGATCCCCAGCGCGCCAAGAATCCAACGGTTTGTCATGAGCAAAGAGTTTATCACACCAAGATGGCGAACAGCACACCGGAGAGGGTGCAACGGAGGCATTTTATCCTGGGGAAATTATTTTGTCTCCTCACACCATAAACCAAACGCTGCCATCACAGGGTGCACCTCATGGTGTTCAACTCTCTCTAGTAAGCTTTGATCCTGACCTAACGCCAACGCCAGGCGACCCGCCATCTGCGCAGCGCGTTCCAACCGTTCCATTTCGGAAATACGGATCCATAATGACCTGTTGAGAGTACACCACGTAGTGACCACTTCAATCTGCCGCAATGGCGTCTACTGCCAAAATCTCCTCTTCCACATAGTCGCGGAACGTAGCAATATCAGTGAAGCAACGGAAGCCAGCAGCGCTGGCGAGTTCAAGGGTAACTATCTCTTCATTGAGCAGAAGCGCCACTGGGTCACTGTAGCGGGTTTGAATTCCTTCCGGCCATGCCAGATCAAGCAGCGCTTTAGCGGCGCCCGTCTCGACCTCCACAATCTCATAGAGCATTTCACCTTCAGGCAGGCCTTGTTCGGCAATCCAGATGTTTACTTCTAGCAAAGCAATTTCTTCGTCTTCGTCGGCAATACTATCCAACATTGGCGCATTCTCTATGCTAATCATGCTAATCGGTGCAGGCCCCGACAGCACTATATCTCTAGACGGCGTCTTGCTGTCGCCGATCAGGCTATCTAGGAATACATTGGCAGCTTCCGCCAGCAGCCGTCTGCGTTCTGCCAAAAAGCCGATAAAGTTCTCCATGCGCCACAACTGCGGGTCCAGTGGCACCCACTGCGACGCCAACGCACCGGGATGCCGGCTTTCAACCTCCGGAAAGTAAATTTCCGGCAGCGTGTTGCTGATTCCCAGGTTGGTGGCTTGGGTAAGAAAGCAGTAGTTCGCCAGTGCATTGACTTCTGGTCGGCCGTAACCGCGTTTGTAAAGTTGCGATTTAGGGAAGATATGATGAATTTCCAGCCGGTTGGTTTTGCCCCTAATAGTTCTGCGCGCAGTGGCAGGCCAGTGTCCCAGTCACGCGCCTCACCCACACGCGTCAGCAAATAGAGCATCGGGTAAAAGCGTGCGCCGACGCTCCACGAGGCGAAATTTTCTGGACGCACGACAAGATCGCCGCGCCAAATGCGCAATTGATCAATCAGCCCATCGATGGCATCACCTGGACGCTCCATCGCCGTCAGGTCTTGCATCAGCACTGACTCGGTGGAACCGGCGTAACGTCCCCACAAGAGCGAATGCACGTACCAGTAGAGCAGGCGGTCTCGCTCTTTGGCACTATCAAACCTGCCACCGCGCTGCGCAAGATAGCTACACATGATGGGGAACGCATAGCGGCTGCCCAACACGCGGTCGTGATCCAGGCCAAGCCGCCCGCTGATGACGTTGATCAAATAATCCACCGCTTTGTCCGTCTGTTTGAGACCAGCCTGAAACTCGGAGGCAGGCACGTCCTTGAGCGCCAGGAAGAGCGCCTTCCCTGTTACTACCGCATTGACATTGCGCAGCAGCCAGTCCATGTCGAAATTAAAACCAGCTTTATACCACTTCTCGATCAGCGTGCGCAGTTCTAGGCGAGCGTCCGTCCATTCAGCACAGATACGCGCCAGCGCCAAGTCCCCTTTCGATAATTTGGTGCCTCCACTGTTTAACTTGTTAAATATCTCCACAACGACGTCGACGTTTTTATCCGGCCCAGCTACCTTTTCAATGTGGATGTGGATATCTTTCACGCCGTGCAGTCGGTTGAGTCTTTCAATATATGTTTCTGCATATGCCTGAAGCTGTTTATGCTGAAACATACGTCCTAGATACGGTCCTAAACCACCTCGCATCAGGTCAGTGACGCTGACCCATTGTGGGTTATCGGCCATCTTGATGGGGCCATAGAACTCGAAGCTCTCATCGGCTACGTTGAAATACAAATCGGTGAACGCGTCGACGTTGCCTTCAAAGAAAGGAGGCGGCGTCCCACGAATGATGCCGTAAAGCGAAGTTACACGTTGCTGCCCGTCGAGAATCAATTCTACATTGCCGGCTGCCAACATCTGGCCACCGCGAACATTAGCCTGTTCAGTCTTCGTAATCCAGACTAGCAACCCACCAACTGGGTGGCGTCGATAAAGTGACGCCATAAATTCACGCACTTGGGAGCGATTCCAGACGTAGCCACGTTGGAACTCGGGCAACGCCATTGCACCTAGATCGATCTGGTTGAGGATTGTACTGATTTCCATACCTTTTGCGAAACCTCCTTTTGGTGGCAATCGCTGCCAATAAGCCGATTCCTGTGCAAATTGCTGAGTAGTTTCTCGGACTTGTTCCCTCACCTACTCAACCTGCACAGTCACCGCCTGGAACGCGTCGCCAGCCATGGTTTCCCCAGCGCGCAGCGGCAGCCGCTGTCCGGTCGCCGGGTCGTACCAGCCGATGACCAGGCGATACTCCCCGGCCGGCGCGTCCGCGGGGAGCGTCAGCATGAACTCGTCCTGGAAGGCATAGCCAGCCAGCCAGCGGTCGCTTGGATAGAAGCCTTGCTGCGGCGGCTGATCGTGTTGAGCAACCAACTGCCCATCGGGCGCCAGCAGGTGAACAAAGCCCGTATAGGCGGCGTCCAGCGCCGCAGCCGGCCGCCACGTCAGCGTGACGGTGTGGTCTGGAGCAGGGTGGTCGCCTGGCTGCCACGGCTGTGTTCCTGCATCCACTGCCAGCAGGTCAAGTCCCTGCGCAAAGGTCGCCAGCGGCGTCGAGACCGGTGCGGGTTGATCGCCCATCACGCGCAAATAGCCCGCCGTGAAAAGATCACCAAAGGGCGCCAGCGTCTCGGGGTCGTAGAAACTCACCTCGACGCGGTAGAGACCCGGCGCCGCGTGGGGGTCAAGCGTCAGGCGATGGCCGTCCGGCCACGTGACGCCTTGTTGCCAGCTCTGCGTGGACGCGCCATACGGCCAGCCTTCACTGCGCGCCGCTTCATTGCCTTCTGCATCCACCACGCGCACGAGGACGTTCAGATTGCGGTTGATCTCCGCGCTTTTGAGCAGATAGAGGGTGATGAGCAGTTCGTCGCCGGCTGCCACTGAAGTGTGAGGCAGTTCGACTGCGCCAAGCTGGATGGCCTCATTCCAGTTCATCAGCGGCGCGAGCCAGAGCACGCCTTCATCGGGCAGCGCGACCGGCGTGAAATGGTGGTCGTGGGCATAGGCCAGCAGCACTGCCTCCAACTCGGCGTCGTCCGCCTCGAAGCCGGTCAGCACGGCGCGCGGGGGCTGGGCCGCCAGCAACGCCGCCATTTCCGGCTCTGCGACCAGGCCAAAGCGCGCCCGCTCCTCCGACGCGACCAGATGCGCCACGCGCCATGCCAGCGGCCCGGTGACAAATTCCGGGTAAATGGGCAGACCGCCTTCCAGCGCGTGGATGGGCGCCAGCGTCAGCACGCGACCGCCGCCCGCGAGATCGGCGATCAGACGGCCGCGGCTGTGCACTTTCTGCGGATACCACCGTTCCGGCTGAAAGACGACTTCGACGCCCTCGGCGTAGGCGACCAGGGTTGCCGCTACGCTGATCGCGGCGCCCACAACCAACACTGCGGCGGCCAGCGTCTGGCGGCGCGGCCACAACGCCACAGCAAAGAAAAAGCCGGCCATCAGCAGCGGATAAAGCAGGTAGTAGTATTGCGACTGCGACGGCGTCGCGCTCATCGCGCCGAGCAGGGCAAAAGGCAGTAGCAGCAGCACAGTCTTGAGCGGCAGCGCCGCATGTTGGCGTAGCCGCGACAACGCAGGCGCCAGCCCGATGACAAACAGGCAGGGTATCACCAGATTGGCGGGCCGGCTCAGCAGCAGATCGACCAAAGAAGCGATCTTTGCCGAAAACGTCGTGGCGTCTGCCCCGCCGTCACTCGCATAGTAAAGCGGATTCAGGCGCAGGTTGTAGATAACGTTGCCAAAGAGAAAGCCATCGGGCGCTATCAGCAACGCCCACCAGATGGGCGCCAGACCCAGAAGGCCGCCGACCGCCAGCCAGCCGATCAAGCGCAGCCGTGCGCGCCATGCGCCTCCGCCCCACAGCCAGAGCGCCGCCACAAAGGCTGGCGCCAGGAACGCATAGCTCAGCCGCGTGGCCGCGGCCAGCCCCAGCAGTGCGCCCGTCGCCACGATCCAGGCTGGTTGGTGTGCCGGCGTCTGACCGGCTTTAGCGCGGCTGTCTGCTCCGTTTGCGTGCAGAAAAGTGAGCAGCGCTGCCAGCGTCAGCAACATAGGGAGGTCGTGGTTCCAGGCGCGGCCGCTGGTGTGCACGAAGATGGGAGAGGTCATGAGCGTCACGACGCCGGCCAGCGCATAGCCCAGTCTGGCCCAGCCGCCCGCAAAAGGGGCAAAGCGCAGCCCACTCCACAGGATCAACGCCAGCCCCAGCCAACTGCTCAGCACGGCCGCGCTGCGCGCGGCCAGCAGAAAATGATCGAACGCAACAAAGAGCGCGGCGTAGAGCAGCGTCTGTCCCGGCACATGGAAATAAGCGAAGTCCGCGTAGGGGCGCAGGCCGGCCCGCGCCAACAGCACCGCGCTGCCCACAAACTGATGCTCGTCGTGATTGAGACCGCGGCGCATGTTGAGGCCAAAGAGCAGCAACAGCAACAGCCCCAGCGCGCCGGCCGCAGTGATTCGCACCGGCCACGCGGAAGCACGCGGTCCCGTACGCGACGGTGTGGTCATGTGGCCGCTTTCATCGTTGGGCGACAAACGGCTGAAAGATCAGATGCGAGGGCAGGCGCACGCCAGCTACGGCGACATCCGCTTTCCCCCCGTCTGAAATTACTTGCAGCCAATAGAAAGGCCGCGCGTCGACCGGTATCGTATTGTCCACCCAACGAAACGCGGCCATCTCGGGCGACGGCGCTGTCTGGACATCCGCCATCTGCCCATCTTCTATCACCAATTCGGCGCGGCTACGATCAAAGGTCGGCGCACGCCACAACGCAAAGTGTTGATCGGGCTGCAGGGACCGCGCCACCCACTCGATCTGCACCGCGCCCTCTTCATTGCGATACACATCGAAGCTGCACAGGCTGACAGGGCCGTCGTCGACGCCGTCACCGGCCACCAGCGGCTCGATCGCGGCTTGCCAATCTGCGCGGCCGACGCCAGGCGCATCGTCGGCGGCGCGCTGCCAGTATGTGGCGCTCGGCGTCATCTGCAGCCGGTCGCTGCTGTCGTAGCGGATGACATCGGCAAGCAGATAGGCGGAGTTTCCGGCGCTGTCGCTGCTTTGGGGCATTAACAAGCGCAGTTCGCCACCATTTTGACGCAGACCCAATGCGACCATCCCGGTGGCGAACCAGCCTGGAGGGGCTGCCCCGCGCGTGCAAAGCGTCTGCGGCAGCAGGTTGGCAGCGAGCACCCTTCCATAGGCAGGGAGCGTCAGCCCGGGCGGAAACTGAAACGCCAAGCCTTCGATCAGCCAGGTCCTGGTGGGATCAAGTGGGTCGTAGAGGGCGACAGGCGTATCGGTGAGGTTGGTCAGCTCCACCCATTGCGCCGCACTTGCTGCGTCGGGCAGAAGCTGCACTTTGGTGAGGGTGACGGGGCCGGTGGCAGGCGCGCCGTTGGCGGCGCCCGGCGTGCTGGCTTGCGGAACATAGACAACGTCGCCATCGGGCGTGACGTAGCGTCCCAAACTGTCGGCAAAGGCAGGTGCAAATGTGGTGACAGTGTGCGTATAGCCGGTGAACCATCCCTCGGCTGCCACCGCACTGAGCGTAATGGCGCCTGGGCCAGCGCCAAATGCCAGCGGTTGGCTGAGTTGGGAGAGAGGAATCACCAAGTAACCGTTCGCCGCAATCACGGCGCTCCCCGTAATCTGGGCAGCGTTGGCGGGTTTACTGGCATAAGCCGGCGCGCCTGATTGCCGCTCGCTCATCACCCAGCCGCCCACATCGACCGCGTGCGGCGCCGGGTTGTACAGTTCGATGGCGAGCAGTTGCTTGGTCGCAGAGTCGAACAGAAACTCGTTAAGCAAGATTGGCGTGGGATCATCGGCGCCCGGCGACCCGCCGGCCACGGTGCTGGCGCGCCAATGCTCCGGCTGATTGGGATCGGCCAGTGCGTCAGGATCGGTCGTGGTCAAGGAGAAGCCAATCCCGTCGGCGTAGGTGGGCCAGCCATGTTTGTCGTCGTAGGTAATGCTGGTGAGAATGCGGTCGAACGCGTCGCGCAATTCCAATGTTTCGCCACCGTTGCTCAACTGACCACTATATTGCCCCTGCGCGGCAAGGCGATAGCGAGCCTGGAAGCGTGCGGCGTTTTCCGCCAGGAGCACAAAGGCCCCAGACGCCAGGCGCGTCCCGATAGGGAAGGTGTAGTCCACGGCGTTGCTCAAGCGCATGTTTTCCAAATTAACTAGCGTTGTCCCTGTATTCTTAATTTCAATAAACTCTAACTCGTCGCCAGGAGTATTGCCCCAATCGGGCGGGTTGTACATGATTTCCGTGATCTGGAGGGTGTTGATCGCGGACTGCGTTGGCCCCGCAACCACAAATTGCTGAGGCAGCGACCAGTGGCTCCACCGCCCGCTGCTGTCCAGCATCCGCACGCGACAGGTCGTCCCCACCGCACAGATGCCGACGGGCGCCGTGAACGTCGGCGTAAATGCACCGAATACGGACGACTTCCACGCGTTTTCCTCTTCGTAGCGATTGGGCGCGCCGGCGACATAGCCGGGCAGACCGGGCCAGGCCACCTGCGACGCCATCCATTGCATGCCGGCAAAGGTGTTTGCCCCCTGCGGATCGCTAAACGCGCCCGGCGCAAAGGTCAGATCGTCCGCAGGGAAACCGGCGCGTCCGGTGTAGCGCAGCGTCGGCATGTCGGGATGGTCACGGTCGCTGAGAAAGGTCAGATCGATCCAGGTGCTGCGATTGAAGGCCCATTCTTTCATCAACTGCACCATGCCCACGAAGTTACGCGTAGGCGCCTGCCGATAGAACGCGTTCTTGCGGCCCCGGTTTTCGATGACGTATTTCGACTCCAGGATGGGATTGAAGTCCCACATGGCGCGGTCGGCGTCGACCATGGATAAGCCGTCGCTCGGCGTATCGATGATTGCCACCATTTCATCGATCAAGAGCCCCATCTGTTCTGGGTTGAAGACCAGGTCGCGCGTTTCACGCAGCACATTTTGATATTCGATCGCAAAGGCGGGCTGTGTCAAAACACGGTCGCGGAAGGGCTCATTGCCGTAACCATAAAAGGTGTCAGCCCAGGTCAGATCGAGATCCCAGGGCCAGATCGACCATTGATTGGTGACTGGGTTGCGGTAATAGTCGTAATTCTTGCCTTCATCGACATCATAGTGATGAACGGCTTCGAGCGCGGCGCGGAAGTGAAAATAATTGTCGACGTCAAACGCTGTGCGCCACCAGGCGCTGTCAAGAGTAAAGCGAGTGTAGGTTTGCATAAATCCATAAAGATCTGACTTGTCACTGACCTGGCCCAGCCCCTGATTCTGCAATTCCCCAGTCCCGTCATTCATCTTGTACACATTGCCATCCGGCAGGCCGCGCGCATCTAAAAAGCGTCCATCGATCTCTTCGACCGCCAGATAAAGCCCCCAAAAATCGGTGTCATATTGATTGGGGCTGCTCTCGTAGCTCTGGTCGACGACGCGGAAGTCAACGAACTGTGTGGCCGGAGACGGCACGCCGGCCATACTAAAGACGCGCGCGGAGAGCGCTTCAAACAGGCCATGCTCGCCGCGATAGCCGCGGTTGGCGTGCTGCATCCCGCCGGCAAGGTTGAGCTTGTCCCACTCGACGGGATAAGGTCTGCCGTAGTTATCTTTTGCCTGGAAGCGATGGCCAGGCAAGAAGTTGAATTTCCACTTGTTTTTGCCGGTGGCGTAGCGAAAGAACTGTCCGCGCGCACGAAATCCCACATGATCGTAGACGACGCCATCGTAAACCAACGTGCCGCGCCAGCGGTATTCGCTGCCCATGTAGCCTTCGAAAAAGGTGGTTCCAGGCAAAAATTGCGCATTAAGCACGTCGAGGTTGTCGGCGATGAGATGATAGGTCGGCAGGGCGCGCATCTGGTTAAAATCGTAGACGCCAGTCGGTGCACCCGGCCACGGGTTGATCGCTGCCGCCCACGGCGACGCACCGTCATAAACGAAGAGGGCGAAATTGGGCTGCGGATCGTCGGGGGCCGGCATCATGACCCGCCTTCCGACGCCATCGGTAGCTTCGATGCGATAGCGCAGCAAAGTGCGATTTTGCACTACCGCGGCCGGCAGCGTCACGACATAAAGCTGGCTGTCCGCGGCTTGCATAGAATAAGGCGTCCAGGTAGTGGCGTAAGCCGCATCGGTGATGCGGATATACGCACCAGGCTTCACCACCTGCAACCACAGCGTGACCGCTCCGACGCCGTCGCTGTCCGTCACACGCGCGCGAATGGTGACCGCGTCACTGCTGCGCGGCGCGGCCGGCTGATGCTCGACCGCTTGCACAAATGGCGGCGTGTTGTCGGTCAACCCGGCATTGCCGGCGCCCGGCGTCGGCGGCGCGGCGCGCCACGCGCCGGCAAGCTCATTGTCGGCGGCGCTATTGATCAGGTTGATCGAGTAGTCTGCCGTATAGCCAGTGACCGGCCATGGAAATCCAACGCCATAGTCCACACGGTCGATCTCCTGGGCGCGCTCGTTGCGGAGCAGCAATGTGTCGCCGTCATTGGAGAGGCGTCCCTGCAGCGGCCCCACTGCCGCTGCGCCGTAAGTGGCGCGCACCGCTGCGGGATCCATCGCCACGACCAGGAAGCCATGGGCGGCAATTGTCGCGTCGCTGGGAAAAGTATAATCGACGCCATCCTCCAGCCGCCATCCTGCCAGACCCACCACCTGGCCGCCTGGGTTGAACAGTTCGACATATTCGAGCGTGCGCGCGGCGGGTGAGGGGTCGTAGTGGATCTCATTGATCACAATGGGGTTAGCTGCGGCAGCGTCCGCCACGGCTCCGTCGTCAGCGTGCGCGGGCAATTGACTGGACAGCACAAGCAGCAAGGTTATCCATACAGTCATTAGACGATAACGCCAGATCGGTCGCATACATCACCGTTTGGAAGACAGAAATTCTTTGCCGAAAGAAGTCATGACGATCAAATGTCTATATTTGGCCGGCAAAATGTCGCAAGTAGTACAAGACGTAACTTTGGGTTGGCACTCACTTGGAGCTATTATAGCGGACGGATCGGCTTTGCTTCGAATTCAGTCCATGCATTCGTAGGCCTTCCGTCGCCTAAGCTTGTGTCAAAAAGGGTATGACCATGAAACGAATTGTTCGACTTGTGGTGCCGGCGCTGGTGATTGCTGTCTGGCTGGTTAGCGGCCCGGCGCCCAGCCGGCTATCTTCCTCTCTGCTCGCTCCGTTTTGGCCCGCCCCAGGCGTGGCGCTGGCGAATCCAGAGGCCCCCACTAATGGCGGAACGCCCTTTGCCGGTCAAGTGCTCATTTCCAATACGGCGCTAGGCGCCCACTCGGTCGCTTCCGCCGATTTCGACCGTGACGGCCGGCTCGATCTGCTGGCTGCCTCGCGCGAAGATGGGCAGATCGTGTGGTATCGCAACACGGGCGGTATGCGCTTCGCCTATCGACTGTTGACGGTTGCGCCCGGCACGTACACCGCCATTCCTGTGGATATCAATCGCGATGGTTATATGGATATACTGGCCGTGGCCGTCGGGACGCTGGCGCCTTCAGCGGCGGCAGAAGAGGGGGCGGCGGGCACAGAAGCGCAGCCGGCGGTCAATGAAGGCGCAGTCTTTTGGCTGCAAAACAATCTGCCCGCCTCGGCGCAATTTACGCGCCACGATCTTGGCGTTGGGTTAAGTTACCCGGTCTCTGTGCACAGCGCTGACATCGATCATGATGGCGATCCCGACGTGATGGTGACGACGCGCGACGCCAATCAGGTGCTGCTCTACGAGAATAGCGGCGCCGGCGATGTCCCCGCCTTCACCCCGCGCGTGGTCGATGGCAATTTGTCGGGCGCGGTTTCGGTGACGACAGGCGACGTCGATGGCGACGGCAAACTGGACATTCTGGCTGCCGGCGAAAATCTCAATCAGATCGTCTGGTATCGCAACAATGGCGCACGGCCGGCGGGCTTTGCGCCGCGCTTTATTCGCAATGGGCCTGTGCCGGACCCTGTGCTCGACTACGCCAAAACGGTAGCCACCGCCGACCTGGACAAAGATGGGGACCTCGACATCCTTTTTGGCTCGGAACAGGAAAACCTGGTCGGCTGGTACGAAAATCGTGGCCGCGGCGCTGAGTTTATCGAACACGTGCTGATCACCGACGCCAATCACATCAAGATGGTGACCGCCAGCGATGTGGATAGTGACGGCGATCTCGACATCATCGCGGCCGCGTCCGACGACAACACGGTGCGCTTTTTTGAAAATGACGGCAAGCCGACGCCTACGTTTACGCAGGGCATCGTCACCAATACCGCAATGGGCGCGCGCAGCATCCATTTAGCTGATTTTGACCGCGACGGCGACCTCGATCTAGCGGTCGCGTCGCGCAACGACAACGTCATCATGCTTTATATGAACACGGCGATCCACCGCTCCGCGCTGATCGAAAGCCAACGCATCGTCAACACCTATAGCCAGTCCCGCTCTGTGGCCGCTGCGGACATTGACGGCGACGGGCGTGTGGACATCGTTTCGACCGCCAACAATGTGGTGGCCTGGCATCGCAACGAGGGGGGCAGTCCACCCAACTTTGTCTCCAGCGTGATCGACGCCGGCTTTCAAGGGGGGCGTTGGGTCACGACAGGCGACCTGGACGGCGACGGCGATATCGACGTGATCGCCGGCGACCGCACCACGCACAGGATCGTACGCTACGAAAACTTGTTGCGCCAGACCGGGGCGGTGAGCTTTAGCCCGCTGGTGATCGCGACCGACGCCATGCGCGTGCGCGATATCAACGTCGCCGACCTCGACAACGACGGCGACCTGGATCTCTACTCTGCGACCGATGGCGATGACACGGTGGCCTGGTACGAGAATCTGGACGGCTCCGGCGCGGCGTGGGCCAAACGGATCGTCTCACAATCGATCAAGTACCCACGCTCCACCTATGCGGCCGATCTGGATGGCAACGGCTGGCTCGACCTGATGGCCGCTTCGGCCAAAGATGATAGCGTCACGATCTTCCGCCAGCTTGCGCGCGGCGTCTTCACCCAGGAGACCATCTACGACCAGGCCGACGGCGCCCAATTCATCTATGCCGACGACATCGACGGCGACACCGATATGGATATCATCGTTTCTTCCGAGCTTGACAACACGATCGCCTGGTTTGCCAATCGCCTGGTCGCCGGCCGCGGCTTTGAACGCTTTGTCGTCAGCGACAGCGCAAACGGTGTGCACGCCGCCATCACCGGCGATATGGACGCGGACGGCGACAAGGATATTATCGCCGCCATCGAATACTCGGATCAGATCGTCTGGTACGAGAATGGCGGCGGCTTTACTCCCACCTGGACGCCGCATCTGGTCAGCCCCTTCACTGATGCGGCGCACGGCATCTTCGGCAGCGACCTCGACAGCGACGGCGATCTCGACATTCTCTCGGCCTCGCGCGGGGATGGCAAGGTGGCCTGGTATGAAAACCGGGGCGGACAGTTTGGTTTCGTCCAATCGGATTCCACCGCTGCCGTCGGCGCCCAGCGCGTTCTGCTTGATGCGATCTTCTTCAATCGCGGGCGCGCGGGCGATCCACCGATGGCGTTGCAGGCGTTGACGCTGCGCTTCGAGAATCAACTGGGGCAGCGCCTTTCGGCAAGCCAGGCCAGCGACTTGTTCGCCGCCTTGCTCGTCTACGTCGACAATGGAGATGGTCTATTCAGCCCGACCGCAGATTCCTTGCTGGCGCGCACGACCGCGTTTCCCCTCAACAACGGCGAGATGATTGTCGAAGCGTCTGGCGTCGCCACGCCGCCGGGGAGCGCTGCCCGCTACTTTGTGGTGGCTGACCAGCGCAACCTGCTGTGCAGCCTGAATTCGATTCGCGTCACTGTCATCAACAATCGTCGCACCGCGGCCGACCTGGCCGCGGGGAGGCCGTTGCTGGGCGAATTCATGCGCGCCTTGGATGACAGCGGCGATCCCAACCAGGGCAAAAAACCGGAAATCGTGATCAACGAGATCATGGCGGATAACCGCTCCGTGCTGGTCGATCCAGATGAGCCACAGGAGTACCCCGACTGGTTCGAGTTGTTCAATCCAAGCGAGCTTTTCGTCGATCTGGGCGGCATGTATTTGACCGATGACGCTGCCAATCTGCGCCAGTATCGCATTCCAGATGGCGTCACCATGGCGCCCAAGTCCTATCTCCTTTTTATTGCCGACGGCGAACCGGAACAGGGGCCGCTGCATACATCGTTTAATCTGAGCAAGGATGGCGAAACCCTGGTGCTCTACGATGTGGACGCGCGCGGCAACCAGGCGATCGACCAATGGACCTTCGATTCGATGGCGCCGGATGTCTCGGTCGGCCGTTCGCCGGTGAATGCCAGCGCCTGGGTGCAACTGGATGCGCCGACGCCGGGTCGTTTCAACCAGGACGTCACCGCCACCGACTTTATTTATCTACCTTCGATTGTGACAACCAATGCATGTTATTGAGTCAACAGGAGTTGTGTTTCCATGACGCGTATTTTGCGAGCAATGACGATGATAGCATCGGCCGCCACGCTTACTATCCTCCTGGTCATGAGCGCCAGAACAACTGCCAGCGCCCAGGCGCAACCCGGCGCCTTGCCAGGACAGGCCGAGTTGCGCCTGAACGAGTTGATGTCCTCCAACAACACCACGCTGGTCGATCCCCAAGAGCCGGACGAGACGCCGGACTGGATCGAGATCTACAACCCGACCGCCGCCGAGGTTTCACTGGTCGGCATGGCTCTCACCGACGACCCGTCTGAGCCGGACAAGCACGTCATCACGCAAAGCCTGACGATCTCCGCCAATGGCTACCTGATTCTGTACGCCGACAACGACCCGGAACAGGGGGCGGCCCATCTCAACTTTGGCCTCTCCGCGGCAGGCGAATATCTTGGCCTCTATTTGACCAACCCGGCCGGCGCGCCTACGTTGCTGGATGAGATCAGCTTTCCGGCTGTGCCCACCGATGCTTCCTACGCACGCAGCGGCAACGGCGCCGGCGATTGGAGCATCGGCCGCCCCACGCCAGGCAAAAGCAACAACACCAACCCGCCCTGGGTCTCTGCAGTGACGACGCCCACGGTCAATGCCGACACGCCTGCGCCGCTTGGCCCCGTCACCATCAGCGCGATCATCACCGACGATGTGGGGGTGACGACCGTCGCGCTGGTCTACATGACGATGACCGCGCCCTACAGCCCTGCGCTGTCCGTCTGGGTCAGCACGCCGATGACGATCGCGGGCGGCGACCAGTATCAGGCGCAGATTCCCGCGATGGCGCCCGCTACGCTGGTCAAGTATTATGTGGAAGCCAGCGACATCCTGGGCGACAGCACCCGTTTCCCGTTGCCGGGCCGCGAGTACGGCTATCTGGCCGGCTACACGCCCCCGCGCCTGCTGATCAACAAGGTCGTGTCGAGCAACGCGTTCATCCCCGACCCCGACGAACCCGGCGAGACGCCCGACTGGATCGAACTGTACAATCCGGGCGGCGTCGCGGTCAGCCTGGATGGTCTGGCGATCACCAACGACCGCACCGAACCGCTCAAGTTCCGCGTGCCCGACGGCGTCACCATCCCGGCGGGCGGCCTGCTCACTTTCCTGGCGGACGACGACATCGGCCAGAACTCACTGCCCGCGCACAAGGTGTGGCACATGAATTTCACGCTCACCAATGCAGATGATTATATCGGCGTCTATGGCGGGGAGGGCACCGCAGTTGTCGACGCGTTCGACTGGGACAATCCGCCGCGCTGGGGTGCGTTTGGCCGCGTGCCGACCGGCGCCGCCTGGAACGAGAAGTCCATCTACGTGTGCGTCTTACAGATGAGCGCCGCCAACGTGTTGTGCGACAAAGAGATCTTCATGCCGAACGTGAGGAAGTAGGGAAGGGGCGAGTTGCGAGGAGCGAATCGAAATCGGGTATTTCGTATGAACATGTAGAAATCGACTGCGGACGTGCTTTGCCAATAGTCAAAGCAAATCCGCAGTCGATGCTTTACGCTTCTTGCCTAAAATCGTTCACCATCTCGCGCACGACGTAGATCGGCTTGTCCTGGCTCTCGTAATAGGTGCGGGTGATCATCTCGCCCAGCAGTCCCATCGTCACCAACTGCACACCGATGACGACGAGCAGGATGGCGAGTTGCAGCAGCGGCCGGTTGCCGATGCTGACGCCGAAGAAGAGCTTAAGAAAGGTCAGGTAGAGGCCAAAGAGCACGCCCACCCCCATCGACGCCAGCCCCAGCGTGCCAAAGACGTGGATCGGCCGCGTCGCATACGCGCCCAGGAACCAGACGGTGATCAGGTCGAGCATCACGCGGATGGTGCGGCTGATGCCATACTTGAGCGTCCGAACTGCCGCGAGCGATGGTTGACGGGCACTTCGGTCACGGTGGCGCCGACCTGGCTCGCCAGCGCCGGGATAAAGCGATGCAATTCGCCGTACAGCCGCACCTGCTTGAGCACCTCGGTGCGGTAGGCCTTGAGCGAGCAGCCGTAGTCGTGCAGCCGCACATCGGTCACGTTGGAGATGAGTCGGTTGGCGATCATCGAGGGCAGCTTGCGGTCGAGCCAGCGATCCTGCCGGTTTTTGCGCCAGCCGCTGACAATGTCATAGCCCTCGTCGGCCTTTGCCATCAACAGCGGGATGTCCATCGGGTCGTTCTGCAGGTCCGCGTCCATCGTGATCACAAATTCCCCGCGCGCCTGGGCAAAGCCGGCCGCAAAGGCTGCGGTCTGGCCAAAGTTGCGCCGGAAGCGGATCACCGTGAAACGCCGGTCGCGGTCGGCGATCTCTTTGAGCAACGCAAAGCTGCGGTCGCGCGAACCATCGTCCACGATGATCACTTCGGCCGGCTGCCCATAGTTGGCGATGGCGGCGTCCAGCGCCGCGTGCAACTGTGGGATGCTGTCCTCCTCGTTGTAGAGGGGAATGACGATGCTGATCTTGAGCGGTGCATCGCTAATTTTGGGCGGTGCGTTCATTACGGCCGGTTTGACTGGCGCGTCGTCGGCAAGCACATCCTTGGTGGCGGTCGTCATCATGCGTTTTTTATCCTCTCTACTCCAACGGCCCGGAGACGCCTGCATCTTCAAAGGTCGCCATTTCGTTGAGCGTCGCCACCGCAGCGGCGAGCATGGGCAGCGCCAGCAGCGCGCCGGTTCCCTCACCCAGCCGCAGGTCGAGGTTCATCAGCGGGCGCAAATCCAAATATTCCAGCAGGATGCGATGGCCCGGCTCCAGGCCTTGATGGCCGGGGATGATAAAGGCGCGCGCGGCCGGCGCAAACTCAGTGGCAAGCGCGGGCCGTCGAGATGACGCCATCGACGATCACAGGCACGCGCGCCGCGGCCGCGGCCAGCACAATGCCCGCAATCGCGCCGATCTCCAGCCCGCCCACCTTACTCAGCACGTCGAGCGCGTCGTGTTGGTCGGGCATGTGGAGATCGACGGCGCGCTGCACCACTTCAACCTTGCGCCGCCAGCCGTCCCGTCCGACGCCCGCGCCCAGACCGGTCACCTCCACCGCGGGAAGGCCGCTTAACGTGGCGGCAATCGCCGCACTGGCCGTCGTGTTGCCGATGCCCATATCGCCGGTGACGAGCACCCGCGCGCCCTCCTCGATGGACTTTTGCGCCACGCCGATGCCAACCTCGACCGCGGCCACGGCTTCTGCACGCGTCATCGCCGGTTCGTACAAGAAGTTGCGCGTGCCAGGCCGGATCTTGGCTTTGACGAGTCGTGCGTGGTCGGGCAGGTCGCTTTTCACGCCGACATCGACGATCAGCACGTCGGCGCCAAAGAGCCGCGCCAGCACATTGATGGCGGCGCCGCCGGCTAGAAAGTTGAGCACCATCTGCGCCGTCACTTCCGAAGGATAGGCGCTGATCCCCTCTGCGACAACGCCGTGATCGCCGGCGCAAATGATGACCTGACAGGGGCGCAGCAGCGGGCGCAGCTCCCCTGTGATGCCGGCCAGTTGAATGCTCAGTTCTTCCAAGCGACCCAGCGCACCGGCCGGCTTGGTCAGGCTCTGCTGACGTTGTTGGGCTGCTTCGCTTGCCCTTGCGTCCAACCCACCGATGTGGGCGATGGTTGTGCGCAGGACATGGCCTGGTTGCGGTGCTTTTATCGTCATAAAATTGTTGCTTTCCCAAGGTTGCCGTCCACCGTCACGCGGGACGATGGCGAAATTGTTGCAAAGGGGCTCCCTGTCGCCACGACGCCGGGGCGGCCAAGGCTGCGTGCACACGCACAAAGCGGATCGAGCGGGCTGCCTTGCACCGCGACAAAGGCTGCCGCCGCAGGCAACAGGGCGGCCAGCGCGCTCTCCGGCTCCTCGCACACGAGCACAGCGTCGCTGGGCAGCGCGGCGCTCTCTACGGCGCCGTTTTCTATAGTGATGCTTTCTACGGTGACAGCCGTTCCTGTGCGCGCACCGCCGGCGGCCGGGAGTCCTGTCGTCTGGAGCCGCGCCGCACGCTCTCCCCAGATCAAGGCGGGTGGTGCAATACGCCGCCAATTTTCCCACGCGCCGCGCCGCGCCGCGGCCGCAGCATGGATGCCGCTGCGGTCGCTGACATTCCACTCGCCGGTCATCATCTCTTTGACTTCTTCTAGCTCGTAGTAAAAAATATCTTCCAGAGCGGTGATGCGGTGATCGGTCATCGCCTCGTGGCCGGCAGCCAGCGCCCAGCGCCGCGTCCCCGCCAGAATAAAGGAAAACGCGTGCAGCCCGTGGCTTTGCAGCGAAATCAGCTTGCGCATCTGTTCGACAAGCTGCTGCGCCTCCTTGCGCGCTTTGCCGTCGATCGCAGCGAGCAGCGGCTGTGCATCGGCGGACAGCAAATTAGCAGACAGTGAATCTGCCGACAGTGAATCTGCCGACAGTGGCGCCGGGGCGACGGCCATATGCGCACAGGCGCGGATGGCGGCGAAGAGACTTGTAGGCGTCTCCCGCCAACGCGGCGCGGCGATCTCTCCCTCGTGCAGGCCGCGATGGCCGTAGCTTGTCATGAACGCGTGCACGCCGTCGGCAAATGCTCCAACCGGCAGCGTCTGCTCCCAATCGGCAAAATCGCCCACATCCAGCCAGGCCACGACCTCCTGCTGCGCCGCGCCTGTCTCCCCCAGAGTTTGTACGCGGTGCGCCATGTCAAGCTCGATGGTCGACGCGACCTCGCCCAGGGCGCGTACGATCAGCGCCGTGCTTTCGGCGGCGGGGCGCGCGCCGAGCAGATGCAACAGGCGGCGACAGGCTGTTTCCAGCCCATGCCGGGCCGCGAAATAGGGCAGCAAGGCAGCGGCGCCGATGCGTTCGATCTCCTCCATCACCTGGAGCACCTCGGCTTGCGACCAGCGCAAGCCGGAGACGTGCGCGTGCCAGGCAGCCGCTTTTTCGGTAATGGCGGGCAGCTCCTGCTGGAGATCCTTGTACGTTTCTTCGATTTTTTTAGCGCCACGGCTGAGCTTGATGTTGGCGAAGAAACCTGGTTTCTCCCATGCCAGCAGCGGTCGAACCGTGCCATCAAGCCGAAAACTCGGCGGTTCGAGACCGGCGTTTTCAGCGTCCAGCAAGGCGGAAAGCGACAGGTTTACATACGGACGTCCAGCGACGCTGCGCACCCTGCGCGCGCGCGAAGTCGGGTTAAATCCCAACCGGTCGTAATAGAGATACCAGGCGCGCGCCGCGACCTCCGTCAGCAAGCTGCCAGTGAAGGGCGTCAGCGCGCCTGGCGCCAGCGGTGCGAGCAGGGAGCGCCCCCAAACCTGATCGGCTTCCGCCCCTGCATCTGCGGAGCCTGTGTCTGCAAAATCTGCGTCTGCGAAAGTATAATCAAGCACATTTCCCTCATTTGCGCATTTTCCCGTATAAATGGGTGTACATTAGAATCGCGAGAAGATGTAGCGTTCACAAAATTTAATTGTCCCAGCAACCGTACAATGTGTCAATTTGCCGACGGCGCGCAGGTCTCATTTGCAGGAGACCATTCGTCAATCATTTGTAACAATACAGTCTTGGCAAAAAAATCGACCAGGGATTAAACAGATGAGGCGGATTTTCACCGATTAATCCGGTTAATCCGGCTTTCTCCGTCAAATCCGTCAAATCCGTCAAATCCGCGACCTATGGCAACTAAGCTAAACAGACAATAATGGGTCAACCGGATCTCGTGTGGTTACGTGCCGGGGACGGGCTTGCGGTGCTTCCGTCGAGCAGACAACGATCAGCCCGTCCCCGGCACGTAAGACCCGACCACATCAATTCCGGTTGAGCCACAATAATTTTGAAAAACAAATTGGACGAAGTAGGCAACGAAGGATTCTCAGCAGGATAACGATAGCAGAGGTGAACGTCTCTCACGTTCGTTTATATCCATTTCTTACGTAACTACAGGGGGATAGATGCTATGAAATTGTTAAGTCTTTCCACAGCGCGGCAGAATACCTTGCTTGCTTGCAGCGCCATGATCTTGATGCTTTGTCTGTGGCCGTTTCGACTGGCGCAGGCAGCGCCGCTGTTGCAAACGGAAGCGCAGCCTTTGCTGCTCGGTGAGTTTGGCAGTGCAAGCCTGACTGAAGGCGGCGCGGTGCAGTATGCCCTGACGCTGCCCCTCGACGGTGCATACACGGTAGCGTTCACAGGCGCGGGAGACCCCGGTGATTTTGCGCTGACGATTACTGACGCCGATGACAGTGAATTGTATAACGATGCACTGCAAAGCGAGGTGATCGTTGACTTGACGGCGGGCGACTACCTGTTCACCTTCACCGCGCAGACCGGCGCCGACCTCGCCTTCCTGGTTGGCATCGAGGCCGGCAGCATGACCACCGACAGCGATGCCCCCGGCGCACTCTTCAACGGCAGCGTCTTCGTGACAAAGGACGTCGAAGCGCCACTTTACGCCACTGTAACCGTTGAGCCGTCATCCTACCCTCAGCAGGTGCTTGTCCTGGTCCAGGGCGACGACGGCGACGTTTATGATGTAGAGGCGACCAGCGAGGATTTTGACTACTATTACACCTCGACTGACGAATCCGAACTCGTGCGCTTTGTCAGCAGCGGCGGCGCATATCAACTGGTCGTATCGCCGCAGACAGGGGGCGCATCGCTTCAGGTGAGCGTCTTTTTGAGCGGCCCCGCGCCTGTGTTGGAATTTGGCGTTGAGACAAAGGGCGTTCTGAGCGACGCCAACGATACCAACACGTACCAAATCACCGTTGATACGCCGGGCACGGTGGTGCTGGCAACCGCCACGGCGGATGACGGCGCCGATCTCACGCTGAGCGCAGGGTTCCTGCCCGACGCGCAGACCTGGAGCACCTACGGCTACGGCGACGAGCCTGCGCTGCTTGAGTTTATTGCGCCCGACGCGGGAGTCTACTATATCAGCCTTGCGACCGATACCGAGACCGGCGCTGCTTACAGTGTGCTTGTCGAAGCAGGCGATGTGGCAGAGGCGCTGCCACTGAACCTGCCGGTGCAGGGAACGGTGGAGGCAGGCAAGAGCAAGGGCTATCTGGTTACGGTTGAGGAGTCGGAGCAATTTGTGATCGTCATTCTGGCCGGGCCGGCCGATCAGGATCTCGATCTCAGCATCGCGCAGTATGTAGATGGCGAGCAGATAGCCAGCGACAGTGCAGCTTCGCTGGGCGCGCGCGAGATCGTCGGCCTGTTCGCCGAGGAGCCGGGCAGCTACATTGTGCAGGTGAACGGCGCCTGGTCGGATGGCGCCGACTTCGTGATCGTGGCATCGACAGGTGCGCTGTCGGATTTGCTGGAAGAGGCGGGGTCAGCGCCGGCAGAAGATGCAGCGCCGGCAGAGGATGCAGTGCCCGCAGAAGATGCAGCGCCCGCAGAAGATGCAGCGCCCGACGCTGAAGGGAACATCGAGCAGTGGGCAGTGACCGCCGAGGCGTCCAGCCAATACAGCGACGATAGCTGGTCGGCGCAGCAGGCGACCGGCGCGCCAGACACCCTGGAAGCCGGCGACATGGCGACAGCCTGGGCTGCCGAATCCTCTGACACGCAGGTGGAAACGCTAGTGCTTGTCTACGCGCGGCCCGTCAGACCCACCGGCATTGAAGTTTATGAGACCTACAATCCCGGCGCTGTCAGCAAGATCGAAGTGCTTGACCCGAATACCGACGAATGGGTCGTCGTGTGGGAAGGTGAAGCGGACACCGCCGGCGAGGAGCTGGCCGTCTTCAGCCCCGAACTCACGTCGTTGGATTTTGTCACCGACCAGGTGCGTCTCACCATCAACGAACCATTGATTGGCGGCTGGAACGAGATCGACGCCGTTAAGCTCATCGGCGTGCTGGAATAGCCTCCTGATCAGCCAGGGGCATGACGAGCAGATCGTCATGCCCCTGCCTCTTCTGCGATTTGTCGCCTGACGCCAATGGCCTTACACTACAGCCCATGAACAAGGCAGCCTATCCCAACCCTGAAGTCAATGCGGGCGCTCAGCAAGCGCAGCCCATCCTGGCGATCATCGACGCCGACATCATGTGTGGCAAGGATGAAGTGGCACGCGAACAGATGCTGTACAACCTGCGCCAATATCGTGGCAATGGCGTCAAACCGCTGTGGACCAACTGGCTGCGCCAACGCGCCGATCTTCGCTTCACGTGTCTGATCCACGATGTCGCCGCCTTTAACAAGTTTATGCTGGATGTGGTGCGCAGCGTTGATGGCGTGCGCGAGACGAACACCGTGCTCAGCTTTGGCGGCCGCGCCGACGTCGACACGCTGCTCGAGTTGGAGATGGAAATCAGCACCAACAACATGGTCGCAGTCAACGTCATGATCGACGTGCAACCGGGGATGGATCGACAGTGCTTCCAAAGCCTGCTTGACCTGCCGCGTCACCCGGAGGTCAAGCGCGTCTGGCTGCTCAATTGTTACCACAGCCAGGATTCGGACCTGATGCTGATGCTGCTGGGCAAGAAACTCACCTCGATTACCGGCTACGTGATGAGTTGGGTGCGCACCGCGCCTGGCGTCATCGACACCGAAGTGCAGACGGTGATGGATTGGCGCTGGCTTGCCAGCTCACAAGACCTGGTGGACCTCGCCGAACTCTTTTTTACGCGCACGACTCTCGACGGCGAATAACCCCTTGGATCGCGGACGTCTCGTCCGCCCTGGTTTACTTGCGGACGGGGACGTCCGCGATCTGGCTAGTTACCTCGCCAGCCGCGCCGCCACAAAGCGATGACTCAGCGCACGAAAGCGGCCCCAATCGCCCCACGCCGTTGCACGGGAATGAACCGCCTCCAGGATGTCGGCGACGCTGCCCAGTTCTTGCGCAGGACGCCACAACCAGCCGCCGATCGATTCATCCGGATCCTGCGGGTCGAGCAACGCGTCAGCCGGCATCCGCACCAGGAAATGATAGGTGGCGAAAGGGATCGCGCCCAAGTCAGGGTGATGCAGATCGTAAGCCAAAACACCCAGTAGCCGCTCGACGTGCACCTGCTCCGCCCCTTCGCCCACACGCAGCCCAGTCTCTTCAAAGATTTCACGGCCCAGGGTGTCCAGCACGGCCTCACCGACGTGGATGCCGCCGGTCGGCAGCCGATAAGCGCCTTCAGGATAGAAGGTCTTGATATGCAGCAGTAAGCCTTCGGCGGGGTCGCCCTTGTGCATGACGTAGCAGATTTCGGCGCGGCGACCGTTGGATGCCAGCAATTGGTGGTCGCCGCTCAAAAAAGGATGGCGGACGGCGAGGGCTGCGTTTTCTACAACCGCCTGGGGCCACCGGGCGCACAATGCGCCAAGCTCTTCAGGCTCGACCGACAGGGATAACTGCATAGAATCTACCTTCTTCATGCTGCCAGCGCCTGGAGATCGTTCTCCCAGACGGTGTGAAATAGATGGATGCCAAGCCGCTTGCCGCGTGCCTGAAGCGCGCGAAAATCCGGCTGTTCCGCGCAGACGAGCACGATCACGTTCGACCCGCGACGATAGGCATTGTGCAGCACCCACAACATCTCCTCAGCCAGTTGCGGCGTCACGACGATCAAAGTGGCGCCCCAGGGCAGGTTGGCCGTCTGCCGCGATGCCAACGTCGCCAAAGGCGCAGCCTCAGGGTTGAGTTGGATGCGCGCCAGCAAGCGCCACACGCTCATCAGGTGTTCGCGACCGGCGTGAGGTGGAATCGAGGGCGCCGCGCCCGCGGCCAGCGGATCGACGCCGTTGGAAGTCAGCCCGACTTCCTGGCGTTGCTCGCTGATGTTCCCGGCCAGCGAGGCGGCCACTGAGATGGCCCATTCGCTGGCGCCAAACGCGGTGCGCAAGGGGTAGGCGTTGCGATCCAGATCGAGCACGATGTAAATGGGGAGTTCCTGAGAAGGCTGAAATTTCTTGACCAGCAACACATCTTCATGCGCCGTCGCCTTCCAGTGAATGCGGCGCAGACTGTCTCCGGCTACATAGTTGCGCACGCCGCCCAGCCGCGCGGGGTCTTCGAGCAACTGGCGCCGCACCGGCAACACGCCGAAGGGCATCCGGCTGGGCAGTCCAAGCTGGCTCAGCGGCACGATCAGCGGATAGACGATCAGTTCGGCGGCGCCGGCTTCTTCCCAGCGCGCCTCGACAAAGCCAAACAGATCGCTGGTGCGCAGGCTGAGCGGCCCGACCGTGTAGTATCCGCGACGCCGGCAGAACAGCTTGTAGTCGTGCACAAGCTGCGAGCGACCGCCGATGCTGACGACAGTGCGGTAGTCATCCTGGTCTTTGAGTTCCAGGGGCACGGCTTCCTGAATCTGGAGCCAGGGCAGGGGCAGCCAGCCGCGATTCTCCAGCTCGAGGCGCACAGGCACCTGCTCATTGGTGAACGCATAGCGCGCCAGCCGGCGCGTCATGCGCACATTGGTCAGGCTGCGGCGAATCCACCAGTGGCTGAAGACCCACACGCCGCCGACGACATAGACCAGGTAATAGGCCCAGTCCATGCGCACCAGCGCGGCGACCAGGAAGATCACCAGCAAGGCCCAGAAAATGTTGTTCATGGCTCGGCTACTGTTCCACGCTGCCGAGGTCGAGCGGCGTCTTCTCCACGATTTCGGCGATGATTTCCTCCGCGGCGCGACCGCGCAGCTCGCTCTCCGGCCGGACAATGCAGCGGTGCGGCAGCGCCAGCGGTGCGATGGCCTGCACGTCATCCGGCAGGACAAATTCGCGGCCGTCGATGGCCGCGCGCGCCTGGGCCGCGCGATAGAGTGCCAGCGACCCGCGCGGGCTGGCGCCCAACGCCAGGTCCGCATGACTGCGCGTGGCCTGGATCAGCGCGACAATGTAGCGGCGCACCGAGGCATCGACGTGAACAGCCCACACCTGCTCGGCCAGCCGCGCGGCCTCGTCGCCGGAAAGCACAGTGCCGATCTGCTCGATGGGGTGGCGGCCGCCGAGCGCAACCAGCATGGCGTCTTCCTCTACATCGGAGAGATAGCCGAGGCGGACGCGAAAGAGAAAACGGTCGAGTTGCGCTTCCGGCAGGGGGAAGGTGCCCTCGAACTCGATCGGGTTCTGCGTCGCCAGCACCAGGAAGGGACGCAGCAACGTGCGCGTCTCGCCGTCCACCGTGACCTGCCGCTCGCCCATGCATTCGAGCAGCGCCGACTGGGCGCGCGGGGTGGCGCGGTTGATCTCGTCGGCCAGCAGGATGTTCGTAAAGGCCGGGCCAGGCATGAACTGGAAGTGGCGCGTCTCTTGATTGAAGATGCTGACGCCGGTGATGTCGCTGGGCAGCAGGTCGGGCGTGCACTGGATGCGGCGGAACTCGCCGCCCAGGCTCATCGCCAGCGCGCGCGCCAGCATCGTCTTGCCGACGCCGGGCACATCCTCCAGCAGCACGTGTCCCTCACAGAGGAGGGCAATGATCAGCGTGTCGATGGTTTCCCGCTTGCCGACGATCACGCGTTGCACGTTGGTGCGGAGCACTTCCGCAAAATTCCGAATTTCTGTGGTCATCATTTAGCGTCAATTCTGGCGTTTCAGGTGGTTGACCTTTCGTTATATGCTGCAAGTATGCCCCAGAACGCCGGATTTGTCAGCACGCCAACCCGCCCAATTCCTTTGACGAGGAGAGGCGCCTGTGCTATGGTATCGGACATAAATTGCCCGCGTAGCTCAGTTGGATAGAGCGAGGATCTCCTAAGTCCTAGGCCGCTGGTTCAAATCCAGCCGCGGGCACTCGTTCCCTCTGGCAACTTATCGCACCATCGATCTTGCATCCATCAAGCACACGTCAAATTTCATGATGATACGACACACTCTATCTAAGACACTGCTGCGCTCTGTGCACTTTTTGGTGACCGTTGCCTTGCTGCTCGGCAACGCGCAGATTGTCCTGGCGCAGCAGCAAGCGCCGCCGGCGGACGCCCCTGCAGCCACCCTCGTCGAGTATGCGGTGCTCCCGCCCGACACCTTCAGCGAAGGCCCGCCCTCCGGGCAATTCAACAGCGATGGCAGCAAGGCTGCCTTGCCGCGCTTTCCCGCGCAGCCCGTACAGAGTTTCAGCGCGATTCAGTTCAGCCCTGCGTGTGACAGCTACTACGTGCTCTCCGACAATGGCTTTGGCAACAAATACAACAGCATTGACTATTTATTGCGCCTCTATGCGATCACGCCGCAGCCGCGCACGGCGGAGGGCGGGCGCGGGAAGATCCTCGTCGATGACTTTATCCAATTGCGCGACCCGGCAGGGTTGACGCCCTTCTTCATCATCCACGAATTCACGGAAGAACGCTGGTTGACCGGCGCCGACTTTGACGTGGAATCCTTTGTCTTTGACGCCGACGGCACGCTGTGGATCGGCGACGAGTTCGGGCCTTACCTGTTGCGCTTTGATGCAGAGGGTCGCCTGCTGGAAGCGCCGATCCCGACGCCAAACTTTGATGGCGAAGCGCCCTTCGTCCAGTCGCCTCAGCACCCGGCCATTCTGGCGCGCAGCCCGCAGCCCGGCGCGGCGTCTGCGGCAAATCTGCGCGCGTCGCGCGGCTTTGAAGGCATGGCCACCAACCCGGCGCGCACCACGCTCTACCCGATGCTCGAAGGAACTGTGACGGGCGATCCGGAAGGCGCGCTGCGTATTTACACCTTTGACGTGGCTTCGCAGCAGTATGTGACCGATACAGTGCGCTTCTATCCGCTGGCCGATCCGAATCACTCCATCGGCGAATTCACCGTGATCAACGACGACGAATTCCTGGTGATCGAGCGCGACAACGACAGCGGCGACGAGGCAACGTTCAAGAAGATCTTCAAGATCAACCTGAACGAGCTTGACGAGCAGGGCTTTGTGCAGAAAGAAGAAGTGGTCGATCTGCTCACCATCAGCGACCCCGACGATCTGGCCGGCTTTGGCGCAACATTCCGCTTCCCATTTGCGACGATCGAAGATGTGCTCGTCCTGGATGCAGAGACGATTGTCGTCATGAACGATAATAATTACGATGGCAGGGGCGGGCGTGGGGCGACCATCAAGGATGCCAACGAGCTGCTGGTGTTGCGCCTGGCCACCCCATTGCAGTTGGCGGATGGCGTGGGCAGGCCAGAAGAATGCCGGTAAGCGACGATGCGTTCGTCGTGAGCCTGGCTTGCGCCTCTAGATCTTGGCAATGGCGGAGAGCAGGCGTACGCGATTTTCCTCGGCGACAAAGCGGGCAAAGTCGATGCGCATCTGGCTGCGCAGTTTCTCGACGATCTTTTCCTGCGCCTGTTTGTAGCCGAGAGCGCCTTTTTGCGCGTCGCTATAGTTGCCCGCCGCCAGCAGTTCCTTGCTGACGACAGCGTCATTGAGATCGCCCAGATCGTCCTGGAGCTTTCGTAACAGATCCACAATGTCTTTACTTTCCTTGCCCAACAGGTCAGCGACAAATTCCAGGTTGTAGCGCAGATATTTGCAGGCAATGCGCAGGCGATGCAGCGTCTCCACCGGTGCTTCCTCCGGCTGGTCAAAACACATTTCATAGGAGCGCACGCGGGCAAAGTTGGCGAGCAACATCGCCGGCGTCACATGGCGCACCTGGAACGGCGTCACATCCTCACCAGGCGGCGCGGTCATATCGACGATGCCGGCGCCGGGCGTTTGGCAGAAGTGCAAAAAGTCAGCCACAAATTTGGCATATTTTGTACTGTCCAGCCAGGCAACGAGCGCGTGGTGCGCGGCCGCGCGCTTTGCCCGCCACTCCGCCAGCGTCACCTGCAGATCGCCCGCGGAGTGTTTGCGCGTTTTGTGCTGATAATCCTCCAGCCGGGCAATGGCGACGTCCATATCGCGCACCGCGCCCAACAGACGGGCGGTGCGGCGCAGATGTTTCAAATAGCCTTTGACAGCCTTGGGGTTGAAGTAATCCTGATAGATGCGCGCGGCGGCGCGGGCGCGACGGATGGCGACGCGCGCCTGGTGCACGTACTCAACGTCCTGGTCGTAGCGCACACCCGCTTCATACAGCAGCAGCTTCGTCAGTTGTTCGCGCCAGATGATGCGGCACGCTTCGCCCATGTGCATCGCGGGGTGCAGCCCCTGCCAATTCTCCGGCGCTTCGCTAGGATGCCGGCTGATGACGCCAAGCGCACGCGCCAATTTGCTCTCACCACTTGGCGTCAATGAATAGGCGCTCATAAAGCGCTCGGCCAACACTTGCAGTTCGGCGATATCGACGCCCTTTGCCAATTCGATCTCAATTTCGTACAGATGAGCGAGCCCGCCCCCTGCGATGCTCTGGCGAATGACGCTTTCGTCCAGACTCAACGTCGCCAAAATTGCTTTGGACGCACGGGGGCGACCGGACGACGCCGGGCTTGCTTCCCGCGTCCACCGCGTTTGGTCGAGCACACAGATCACGTCCAGCGCCTGGCTCTCATCGACGATGCCGACCAGCGCATCGACGATCGGCTCAGGCAGATCGTCGATGCTGTCCGGGCAATTTGCCGCAGCGAGCGGCTCTTCGATCTCCAGCCGCTGATAGATGCCTACCTCGCTGCCCATCGTGCGCGATTTCAGCGTCGCCAGCCACTGACCGTCCCGCACACGTGCGCGCAACTGGTACCCATAGCGCAAAAGCCGATACGCCGGCGTATCGGGGATAGATGTCGCGTTGCTCTGTTGCAAACGCCTTCTGAAAGCGATATCCAGGGATCGTGGCCTCTTTTTTGGCGAGTTTGCGCAACAATCCAGCATCGACAAGGGTGAACTTTGCCTCTACTTCGGTCGGTCGCTCCTCAGTCGTGCTCATTTGGCTGTTGCCTCCTGACGTATCTGTAGCACCAGATATTACTGCAATGCCAGTAGATTGTTATAGTCATGTCACATCGTATCATGGCGCCCATTTTACGACTATTCATAAAGAGTTGCAGCAGGCAAAGGAGGGAAAGTCAGTGTAAAATATATGCATCTAGGCCGTTGAGTGCAGTGCTGCCGCAGGTGTTTCTGACAGGGAGTGAAGTGAGTGAAAGGGTCAATAGTTATGTCAATCCGAACACTGGAGCAGGAAGTAACCGCGCGCGACCGGCTTTATAAGAGGAAGGGGTGAATTATCGCGTTGCGCCGTTGGAGGGCTTGTGGTGGGGCGACGATATGGACGTCTTCATCACGGCAAACCGAGCAGCCTGGCGCTGGACGATGATGATCGCACAGCCCTCGCCCGTCACACAGGTATGGATGGAGCGCGCCTTCGCCGAAGTACAGCGCAAAAAGCAGCTTTCTGCCTTGCCGCATGTGCGTTTTGCGGCTTTTCACGAGGGCTTGGCCGCTCAGATTATGCATGTCGGCCCTTATGCAACCGAAGCGCCCACGATTCAGCGCCTGCGCGACTTCATCCAAGCTCAGGGGGGTAGATTTACACAGAAGCATCACGAGATTTATCTCGGCGACCCACGCCGCACCGCGCCCGCCAAGCTCAAGACGGTGCTCCGGCAGCCATTTGCACACGCCTGACCACCATCAGGAACGGGCGTGCTCCAATGTTCATGACGTCCTCGGCGCTGATCAAGAAGCGCCGGTGGCATAAGGAGCCATCTACCAATACCGTGCTTGTTTTCGCCAAAATTTTCACACGACCAGGGATATTTCCTGTCCTAAAGCTAAACTATATCCACCACAGACGCCGCTGATTTTGACCCATCGCGACGCCTGTGGTATATTCATTGAGTAACTAACGCGGGGTGGAGCAGCGGTAGCTCGTCGGGCTCATAACCCGAAGGTCGTAGGTTCGATTCCTACCCCCGCTACCTAAAAAGCCGCCAGCAAGCATTTGCTGGCGGCTTCTAAATCCGGCGATGTAGCTCAGACGGTTAGAGCGAGGGCTTCATAATCCCTAGGTCTCGTGTTCAAGTCACGACATCGCCACTAATAGTATATTTCCCACGCCTGACCCACTACTAATAGTGCTTTTGAGCAACTATTGGAAGTGGGTTTTTTTATGCCTGACAAAAGGCTATCCCCAACTCAAGAGCGAAGTTCTACATCTGTCGCAGATGCGTATGCGGCTTTCATTGCTGACCGGCAAGCGGCAAACGTCACTGTCAGCACGTTGGCCTATTACCACGGCAAGCTACGCCGGGTCAACCGGATCTCGTGTGGTTACGTGCCGGGGACGGGCTTGCGGTGCTTCGGCCGAGCAGATAACGAGCAGCCCGTCCCCGGCACGTAAGACCTACCACATCAATTCCGGTTGAGCCGCTACGCCCTTTTATTGTGTGGTGCGAATCCAACGGCGCGCCCTGCGTAGCGGACATTACCACGCGACACCCACGCAATTACACGCTCACCCTGAAAGAGCGGAGCCTATCGCCCTGGACGCAACACGGCGCGGTGCGTGCTATGCGCGCCTTTCTGCGCTTTTGCGAAGCGGAGGGGATCAGATTATAGAGCGTTCGGATCATCTGGCCGTAGGCTGGCGGAAGTATTATATTTACCCAGGTTGCCACCTCGTGGGTGGGTTGAAAACGCCATGGAGTTCCGTTACTGTTAGTACCTAACCGATGAAAAGCTTGTACATTGAGCAAGGATTTGTGAATTATGCAGAGGCAAGGGCTGGAATGACGACGAGTTCTCGCAATTTGAGTGCCAGCAGCCGACAATATCACAAACAAAATCGCTGTCATTTCTGGGGGCAATACACCGACGAAGGCGGTTCTCACTCACAGCCTGGTTCGCGGACATGACGGTGGCTGGTCGACCGAAATTCCTACGCGTGGGTTTGCAAACCTGATTGGCCGCGCTGGCAGGGCAATGCAGGAGACGGAAGGGGTTGCCCTCTTCTTCACCGACGCAACGAAAGCCGATGACGCTCGCCGCAGCTTCCTGCGAATCTGCCGGCGGCGAAAGAGGCCGGGTTGGCCAGGTCTGCCGTGACTGCGTTCACCGACAGCTTCTGCGGCGTCTACCTGCCGTGGGCGCTGAACACGGTGCGCGGGTGCGTGGGATCCATTTCGCCAAATACGATCGCTGAGGGTTGGCTCAGCAGTCGGTCGACCAGGGTGCATATCGGTCTGCCCTCGCCCAAGGCGCCCATGTTCTATGCGCTTGGTCTGCGCTCGCACGAGACGGCCATTCGCTGTGCCGAGCATTGCCCGGAACCGGCAGAGTCAATGCGGTTGACGAATTGGCTGGCCAACGTGGCGGATGATGAGATCCAGCGTTGGCAGGCTTCCGGCACCGTGAGGCGAGAGGTTATAGCATATTGCGACCACCTGACAGCGCAGATGGCTCACGATTCGACGCGCGATCGCGGTTAGGCGCCCAGAGCAGGGCAACGACATAGCGGAGAAACCCCGAACAGCTTACGGCGAGCGCTTGCTCAATCACGCTGACTGCACGTCTGCCACGGTGACTTGCAGCCGTGTGCAGTTGATCGGTTGTCGTCAGCCCGCTCCGTAACGTTTCCTCAATCGCTTACCCAATTAGTTTCTCGCTGAGACCGCTAGGGGTCTACTTCATGGTTGGGGCAGGAAACGTCCCCGGCGCGGTGCAGCAGAAGACAGCATGACCAAACCGTGCGTACACCGTGCCGGGGACGTGCCGGGCGCCTCTAACCTGAGTTACCCCCGACCGCTAGTAGCCACATCGGCAATCGTGCGCGCAACCGTCGTTGCCGGCAGGCCGGCAAATGTGTTGCATCAATAGGCTCTGGCCGACTGGTCTGCAGGCGTGGACCGGGGTGACGCCGGGGAGCAGTACGCAGTACAGTCAGATGGATCTCGTTGGGCAGCAAATCGAGAAGGTCATAGAGAGCAAGCGCGCTGTCGTGGGAAATCACGGCGTGAGCGCCGGCGCACAGGCACACAACAATGAGCGCTTCGTAGGGCGAGGCCGGGAAACGCTATAGGTTGTGTAACATCTGCTGGTTTGTTAGCCGTAGCCTCCAGCGCTAGAGCGTCATATGGCGATAGCTGGATGAACAGTAATCTCGCGCACAATCCGGCCACCAACTTTGGCCTCGGCCAAGCGCAAGTCATAATAGCTTTGCAGATTCATCCAGAACTGTGGCGTTGTACCAAAATAGCGAGCAAACCGTAAAGCGGTGTCCGCCGTTATTCCACGTGTGGCGGCCAGGATGCCTGTGATCCGGTTTGCCGGAACGTGGAGCGCGGTAGCCAGCGCGTTGGCCGTCAAGCCTAAGGGTTCCATAAAATCGTGCAGCAAAATGTCGCCTGGACTCACCGGTTCAAGTGGCTGGCCGGTGGCGACATCTGAGAAATCAAGCGTAGCAAGCTCTTCGATACGGATGGGCATACGTACTGTTCTCCTAATGGTAATCGACAATCTCTACGTGAAACACATCGCCGTCGGCGAACGTGAAGCAAATGCGCCATTGATTGTTCACACGAATACTCCACTGCCCAGAGCGATCACCGCTTAGTTTTTCCAGTCGATTGCCAGGCGGCACACGTAGATCATCAATCGTTTGAGCAGCGTTCAACAGCGCCAACTTTTCCGCTGCGCGCTGCTGAATCTCACGTGGGATCCTGCGCACTTCTCTGCCGGCGAAAATCGCGGCAGTGCTTTTGTTGGCAAACGATCGAATCATGGAAGGTAGGTTATTACGTTTTCCGTAAAACGTCAAGGGAGCCAAAACCTGTTGTGTGGACTACCAACGGGATCTATCGACGTCTGAGCCGCCGCGCCGAACAAACCGGCCGGACGGTGGAAGATGAGTTCGCCATCGGCCGGCGAGATCGATCTGGGGCGCGGGCGGCAAGCCAGCTTGGGCATACTGGCAGCACGCGTCGAAGCCCTGCGCAAGATTCCGCCGCCGTTGCGCCGCGCCTGCTGCCACAGCGGGCTGCCGCTGACGGACTGCCGGGCACTGGAACGCAGTGCAGCGGCGTTGCTGGCGCTGCTTGACACGTTTGGGCAGATGCCCGACTACTCTGCCGAACAGGTCGCCGGCATTCTCTGGGGACTGTACCGGGGCTTCCTGGCAGAACTTTCCATCTTTCGCAAATGAAGCATGCGCCGCCCGCATGTGCAGAGGAAATCCTGCATGGCTGGCTAGAGGGCATGCGTATCGACGCCATTGCGAATCTGCCGGCGGCGAAAGAGAGCGCGCTGGCCAGGTCCGACGTGACTGCATTCATCGACGACTTCTGCGGTGTCTACCTGCCGTGGGCGCTGAACGCGGTGCGCGGGTACGTGGGAGCCATTTCGCCAAACACGCCGCTGAGGGTTGGCTCAGCAGTCGGTCGGCCATAGCGCATTTCGGTCTGCCCTCGCCCAAGGCGGCAATGTTCTATGCGCTGGGTCTGCGCTCGCGCGAGGCGGCCATGCGCTGTGCCGAGCATTACCCGGAGCCGGCAGAATCGCTGCGATTGACGCGTTGGCTGGCCAACTTGGCCGATGATGAGATACAGCGTTGGCAGGTTACGGACATCGTGAGGCGAGAGGTTATGGCATATCGCAACCTCTTGACAGCGCAGATGGCTCATGACTCGACGCGCGATCGTGGTTAGGCGCCCAGAGCAGGACAACGACATAGCCGCGAAACCCCGACCAGCGCGATCAAGATAGACACCATCTGATAGAGCTCTACGATTCCCACGTCCATGTAACCGGGTTCCACGTGCCTGCATGTTGGCGTTGCAGCACTGGGTTGAGGAATTGCCTGGCAGCGGTCGCGGCCTCGCGAATCTCGCGCCAAGCGAGACCTGTCTCGTCCGCCATTCTACGCAGTGGTTGGGCCCAACTGTCAGGTGGTTCTGGCAAGGTTGCAGGCAGCGGATGCGTATCACATGCCTCGAATGTAGCTTGCAGAGCCAAACGCAAGGCCGATCCCTGCAATGGTTGTAGCCCCGCCAACAAAAGAATATCCACAAGGTCTTTGCCGCGACTGCCTATACCAGTGATGTGTGGTCTGGTGTAAGCGTGCACTTTTTCGGCAAGCTGCTGTGTTATCGGATAACAGGGCACTACAGATGGAGAAATGTCAGCAAAATCCAGCAACGCCGGCATAGCCAGAAACTGCACCGGCTCCAGCACCGGATCGCCGACGCCGATGTCCATATGGAATGACTCAAAAGGGCGGCTATCCAGCAGTGCGTGGACGAACAAACGGCTACCACCACCTGGCAGCGCTTCCTGCCTTGTTCCCGGTTGTTCCACGACAAAACGAAACCAGTCGTCCACGTCCATAGATGCTGCAGTCACCAGGAGTTGATGTAGACCAGATGCAGACTGCCGCCACGTGATGTCTATGTCTTTCGTCGTACGGGCGTGCTCGCCCAGGCGAAGCTGGATGGCAAGACCGCCTTTGAGCACCCAGGCTTCCGATTCAGCGTAAAGCAAGCGTGCCAGCAGACGGTCGAAGGCAACGAGTTTGCGCAAGCGAACCAATGGTGCACTCTCCCGTTGGCTCAAGGTGCGCAGCCGTGTCTCGAGGGCGACGAAAGTCGGCGCCGGTGGCGTATCTCATCACCCTTTCCCGCGGTGAGAGCTTGCTCAATCACGCTGGCTGCACGCCTGCCACGGCGACTTGCAGCAGCGTGCAGTTGATCGACTGTGGTCAACCCGCGCCGTACCGCTTCCTCAATCGCTTGCCCGATCAGTTCCTCGCTGAGACCGCTGGCAGCCACATCGGCAATCGTGCGCGCAACCGTCGTGACCGGCAGGCCGGCATACTGCGTTGCATCAGCAAGCTCTAGCCGAGTGGTGTGCAGGCGTAAACCGGGATGACGCCGGGAAGCAGTACGCGGTACAGTCAGATGGATTTCGTTGGGCAGCAAATCGGACAGATCATAGAGCGCAAGCGCGCTGTCGTGGGAAATCACAGCGTGGGCGCCGGCGCGCAGCCACGCAACAAAAAGGTCTTCGTGAGGCGAGGCCGGGAAACGTTTCAGACGATAGACGCCTGGGCGGAGGCGTTCGAACAGACCGGCTTGCACATGGTACGACAGCAGGGCATGGCTGAAGCCAGCAGCCCTGGCTTGGGCTGTGGTGAAGTAGCCGGCCTGCGTCTCGGCAAATTGATAGAGCTGATCATGGTCAGGTGAAGCGGCCATTTTGCGAAATATGTGCAAGAAATAAAGTTTCACTTGAGTCTTTGCACATATTACCCTGACTCTGGCTGAGATGTCAATTGAGGCGAACAAAAAGCCTACTACCGCACCGCCCTGGCGCCGGCGGACTGTCGAGCGCTG
The DNA here is from genome assembly GCA_016710365.1 of Candidatus Caldilinea saccharophila. Classification (GTDB taxonomy): domain Bacteria; phylum Chloroflexota; class Anaerolineae; order Caldilineales; family Caldilineaceae; genus Caldilinea; species Caldilinea saccharophila. The sequence goes on from JADJVW010000001.1 coordinate 243,452, forward strand.
GAGGCCAGCGCCGAGGCGCTGCTGGCCCTGCTTAGGACTGGCGATCAAATAACTCAGCGATTTTGCGCATGAAGCCACTGAAAACGACGGCCAAATCCACAAGTTAAATTATCGCCAGTCCTTAACGCGTTCGGGCAGATTCCCAAGTACTCTGCCGAACAGGTGGTCGGCATCCTTTGGGGACCTTACCAGGACTTTCTGAAGGATCTCTCCATCTTCCGCGCCATGAAGCATTCACTGCCCACGTGTGCGGAACAGATCCTGGCCGGCTGGATCGAGGGCCGGCGCGTCGACGCCATTGCCGACCTGCCGGCGGTGAAAGAGGCGGGACTGGCCAGAGCTGACGTGACCGCGTTCATCGATGACTTCTGCGGCGTCTACCTGCCCTGGGCGCTGAACGCCGTGCGCGGGTACGTGGGATCGATTGCGCCGAACCTGGTCGCTGAGAGTTGGCTCAGCAGCTGGTCGGCCATGGTGCATTTCGGTCTGCCCTCGCCCAAGGCGGCCATCTTCTATGCGCTTGGTCTGCGTTCTCGGGAGGCGGCCATTCGCTGTGCCGAGCATTGCCCGGAGCCGGCAGAGTCTCTGCGATTGACGAGTTGGCTGGCCAACCTGGCCGATGATGAGGTCCAACGCTGGCAGATTACCGCGTAGTGAGGCAAGAGGTTATGACGTATCGAGGTTACCTGAAAAGCGCAGATGTCTCATGACCCGACGTATGATTGCGGTTGGGCGCCCATAGCAGGGCAAAGTCATAGCCGCGTAGAATGTCCGAGGCCTTTTCCACACAGCCGTCGAGCTCCGCTTGGGTCACACGGCGGATGGGGTGGGTACGGATGGAGAGGCAACAGGCATGATGGAAGGATGATGATGCAAATACCTGTATTGAATGCTGGAAACAGAAGTTATCAGCGTTAACCAACAGGAACCGTGCCTGGGACGTGCAGTTGCCTGATGGGCGTCCATCGCTGGTAGCGGAGGGCACAAACAAACAGGAATTCATAACAAAGACAACCCATCAGAGATCGATACGGTTGTCAGCAAAGCTGGACGCACCTCATACACATCCAGGCCGATATCTGTTCAACTGGGCAGATAGGGCACATGCTCGAATTCAGCCAACGGCGCTGGCATGAACCAATAGGGATGCTCGTAGTCCACGCTGGTGAATATGCCAATAGATGCCTTAGTGGGCGAAATCCGGTAGGTTGTCGAACGGGATGGCGGTCGGGTCGAGATAATACCAGCGTTCGCCAACGTAGACACCCGCGTACACATGCGAGGCAGTGGAGGCGCGCCATTCTCAGTATGATGTGCTTGAGCAATCCCAAAGCGGTAGCGCGGATACACCATGCGTCCCAGGAGCGTGACAAACAGATGAGCTTTGGAGAAACAAGCAGCCCAAACGAGTTTGCCGTGGCTGGAATAATACGCAGCGTAGTCAAGGATCGACGGCCAAGTGTCGGCAACAGAAGAGATTGTCGAATATTCGGCGCCATTATCCTCAACATGAATCTTTAGCCAGTTCCACACCATCCCGATCCTTTCCCAGACTTCGGTCTCGGTTTCTGCCTTCTTCCAAGGAAAACCAACGGCTGCAAGCAGGGCGTCGGTTGCGGCATTCGCCGATTCGTAGTCTCGAAAGCATAGGTTGCTCGGTGTTTGGGCTTGCACGCCAGCGCGTACCCAGAAGTTCCACAGCTTGAAGTACAGGACATTCCCTTCGTGTTTGGTGATCATAGACGCCCAAAGCCGCTGGCGGGTCAGTTTGGCTGCTGCTATTGGCTCAAATGGCCCTGCAGGACTTGGAGATTCTCGGGATGGGCTGACCATTCACCGTATGGTACCTTGTTCATTGAGATCCCCCTCTTCATGGATCGGCGAACCTCCGCAAGAAACGACTTTCATACCTCCAGCAGATGCAAGAGGTGCTCAATCCAAAACCCGCACAGCGATGATCTGCCACTGCCACCCTCTATAATTGACCCCAAGAACTGGACCACGTGCTAAAGTGAACCGCAGGGATACAGAGCAGGTGGAGGGGAACAAACAATGAGCAAGGAACGCAAGCAGTACAGCCCGGAGTACAAGTTTCGGATGGCGGTGGAGGCAGCCAAGAACGGAACGACAGTGAGCCAGTTGGCGAGCGAGAGCGGCGTGCATCCGACGCAGATAAGCGAATGGAAGGCGACGCTGATGACGGAGGGCGCCAGTTTGTTCGAGCGGCGGCCAGCAGCCAAGGGTCAGCCGACGACCAGGACGGAGAGCGAGTTGTATGAGCAGATTGGGCGCCTGAAGATGGAGCTTGAGTGGCTGAAAAAAAAGGCTGCCGGGGTCAGTTGAGGCGAAGCGCCCTGGTTGAACCGGGACGCCCGGCGCTCAGCGTGCGGCGGCAGTGTGAACTGCTGGGGCTGAATCGAGCCAGCTACTATTATCGTGCAGCGTCGGAAACGGCGTTGAACCTGGAGTTGATGCGGTGTATCGACGAGCAATATCTGAAGACACCCTTCTATGGCCGGCTGCGGATGACGGTGCATCTGCAACGCCTGGGGTATACAGTCAACCACAAGCGGGTGCAGCGGTTGATGCAGGTGATGGGGCTGCAAGCAATCTATCCCAGGCGACGGACAACGGTGGCGGATGCCGGGCTGCGGAAGTATCCCTATCTGCTGCGCAATCTCCCGGTCGAGCGTCCCAACCAGGTATGGGCCACCGACATCACCTATGTGCCGCTGGCGCAAGGGTTCATGTACCTGGTCGTCATCATGGACTGGTTCAGTCGCTATGTGCTGACCTGGGAACTCTCGAACACGCTGGATGGCCTCTTCTGCCTGGATGCACTGGAGACGGCGCTGACAATAGGTTGCCCGGACATCTTCAACAGCGACCAGGGCGCCCAGTTCACGGCGCTGGCTTTCACTACTCGACTGGAGCGCGCCGCCATTCGGATCAGCATGGATGGTCGGGGGCGCGCATATGACAACATCTTTGTGGAGCGCCTGTGGCGTTCACTCAAGTATGAAGACATTTATCTACATCGGTATGCCACAGCCCCAGCGCTGGCAGCGGGGCTTGAACGGTACTTCGTCTTCTACAACCAGGATCGGCCGCACCAGAGTCTCGGCTACCGCACGCCGGCAACTGTCTACTGGACCTGACCTGTCGCATCAGCCGAACAAGAACGGCCAGCCACTCGCGTTCTCAACAGCGTCGCCTGGTCACGGGGGGTTTGAGTTTATCGCTTTCCTGGGCAAACTGGTTGCAGAGGACAACAGCCACGACCAACCTCTCGCCACTGAAGTTGTGCGAGAGGGCAGAGATGACGGGCCACCTCTGCCCCAACCACTTCGCCATCTGCGCGGCGCTCGGGTCGCTCTCCAGCGTTGCCCTATCCTCCGCACAGATGGCGGTCAGTCTATCAGATCCATCTTATTTTCGTCAGTTCGTGGTCTTGACATTGGGGTCAAGTACACTCATCCCGGATGGCAGCGGCAGTTATGTCGGTTGGTCATGGCACTGCGTTTACATCATCGACCAGATTAGGGCTAGTACCTCTGCGACGTGGTGCGAGGAACCGCCGACGGAAGGTGACGTGTGTATCTCGATGGTTTCGCAGAAAACGTTGTAGACGCGGCGGTCTCCGACTTGGTTCAGACTGTCGCTGACGAGATCGATTGCCCGTTCTGCGTCGGCAAAGTCCTGGTGCCAGGAGTTGAGAGCGACGATGTCCTGCGTGCTCTTGTGCTCGATGAGAACGCGTGCCTTGTACTTGCTCTGGTTGGGTACCCATTCGACGGTCGAAGCTGACCAGAGTCTGTACTCGGTGACATTGGGTTGAAGGTTGTAATTCCTCTTCTCACCAACGTATCCACCGAAAACCTTCAACCCCGTCAGTGCAAACTCATTGCCTGGGGACATCGTGAGCGGAGCTGTTGGTGGAAATTCTTCGGACATGATAAGCCTCCTTGTACATTTGTACTGCAAAGCGAGTGAGTCACGTATGGTTACTCGGCAGCGACGATCAACGCGCCGAGCTATGCTAAACGATGCTTATGACTGTGGTGTAGCAACCGGTAATCGTGTTGCGTACCCCCTGCTCGATGCAGAGATAGAAGTTAGAGCCAAATTGCGCCGCGGGTGGCGCCGTGATCTCCAGATGTAGCGGAATGGGTCTCCCTGCCACCAAAGGAAGACGTTTGACCTCTCGCCAGGCAACTGTCTTGTCGGTCGTCGCCGGATCTCAACTGTCGAAAACAGGCTTAGCAGCCCTGTTAACGCTCGGATCGTAACTGCACATCGATGCCGCCAACGATGATTCCGGCGCTGTTGCGCTGCACCAGCTGCACCATTACGTCCGTCTTCAGCCCACCTTTGGGGGTGACAAGTTTTAGTTGCATTTGTCGCTGAGCGATCTGTCCCAACCCAACTGGCAACCTGGCGAACTGTGGATCGACCATCGTTAACAGGTTCGCTCTCCCGACTCTCTGGAGTTGGAACCCCTGCAAAGGCCAGAGCTCCGAACGTTGTCCTCCCACTGGTAACGGCCTGCCATGGGGCCAGCAACCCTTGAGCGCTTCGGCTCTGAGTTGTTCAGCGAACCGCTTCTCCTCGGGTTGCACCAGCGTCTGGCGCTGGAAGCTAATAAACGGGATGCCCTCTATCTCGCGCACTCGGCGCAGTGCGGCACCGGGGTTGAGGTAAACGGCCACATCCTGCCACGGACCCTCCTTGAGGATCTCAAGAACCTCCAGATGGTGGAGATTGAAAGCGTGCCCAATCTCGAACGGTATCACGAAATTCTGTGCGTCCCCGGTGATGTAGATGATCTCGAGGTTCTTTTGGGCCAGCTTGCGGTTCTCCCAGACGTGGTGTAGCTTCTCTGGTGTCGTTCCCAGTGGGAAAACCTCGGCCAACAGGCACGGATGCCAATTCGCCTGCGGCGGGACCAGAGCTTTCGGCCACAAGACTTTGGCCACGGCGGTACCTCCTGCCGGAACAGTTGCTAACACGGCAGTGCCGATCAAACGGGTTGGATGCCAGTCGATCGGATAGAAGACCTCGGTGCGCGGAACTGCCTCCGCAACAGTATCATGACCATCGAAACCCAGGTAGTTGGCGAGGTAGAACCTAACGGTGACGTTGTCATAGCTCGTATTGCTTTTGTTGTGAACGCGCGCATACAGCCAGTTATCCTGGTTGCTCAGGGGTTTCTGGTGAATCGAGTCACCAAGCGCCGGGTTCAGGTAGAGGGTCGGATTGTCGTCGGCATTTCGGACGAAGAGATCCGGGCTGTTCCAGAAAGTGCCGGACGATGCGGATGACTGGACGCCGGTATCGGTCAGAGTATCGCGGATGTAGACATCATTCACGTTCGCGCGCAGGAGCGAGGTGTCCATCACCGAGCGGCCCGAGGTAGCCCGACGCCAGTTGTCTATCTGGTCGTGGCGTCGAGTTTCCACGGCGGTGAGAAACGCTGCATAGGTGTTCACATTGGATGTGATGGCAATCATCGCCTGGTGAAAGACGCGTTGGCTGCTATGAAGGTTCGGCGTACGTGCTCCTTCATTCCAGATGATGTTCTGAGCCGTAATGGCCACGGGAGTGGAACTAAACGTGCCGTTCGGATTGGATTTCGGGTCCTTGATGATCTGAAAGTCCGAGCCGCTGACCGGATAGGTAGGCGGTCTGACCCGCGATGAGCTGGTCGCTTCGGGGTTGAGGAAGCCCATCAAGTACTGATCCAGGGGGCAGAAGACGAATTCGGTATCTTGGGGCTCCTCTCTACCGTAGGTCCCGGGCGTTCCTGGTGTTGTCTCAAACCAGTCGAGGTGGTCATAGTCCATGCAGGAACGGTCGTTGTCTGGCCATCCGCCGGGGTGGAATGGCTTCTGGCTTGCACTCCACGCGCTATTCCAGTTTTCATGAAGCAGCCCCTGCTCGGGGCCATTTTGGGAATCACGATAGTTGACGTAGAAGAGCCACTGGTGGCCAGGCTCATGAAGCATGGTGCGTGCAGTGTACCAGGAATGGTATACCCAGCGCTGCAACCGCGAAGAGCCTCCCCAGTCCGCCCGATGGTTCTCCGCGCCGATGCCATAGCCATTGTCAGAACTAGCTCTGTAGATGGTATTGCTGGCATTCCCCATGTTGGGTGTGCCAGTGTCGTCCCACGCTGTGTCGTGTGCCAAAAGGAAAGTGGCAAAGTCATAGTCGTCGCCGAAGCGGGTTCGGAAGAGATTCCATGCGCCTACCATATCGAGAATTCTGTCGCCACCAGAGGTGGTGTATGCCAGACTGCCGTCATCGTCGATCACGAACAAGTCGCCGCGCATGTCAATGGCAGGGCTGGTGAAATCGAGCACTTCCTCCTCGCTGCCGTCCGGTTTCATGCGCTTGATCCGGCGGGCTCTACCCTGGCGTTCCTTCTGCTCCATGTTCAGGCGGTGGATCTTGCCCCAATCCAACCACTCGGTCATGCCGCCGCCCTCGCGATTGCCTGACTCGTCACGCATGACCCGCTCCTGGTCGAAAGAGACCTCTTGCACATCCACGGGCCAATCTTCGAACGTCGTGGGCAGGAGTTGATCCTCTGGAACGGCTTCCCGAGCGAGCTTCTCCTCGACGTAGACCACCAGAGCAGGAGTCTCCGTCTCCTCACCCCCGATCCACTTCATGCCGTAGCCGACTCCCAAAACTCCATCAAGGGAGAGAAACTTCTCCCGGGCCTTCCCAACCATCTGTTGAATCAGTCGAGCATTCATTGTTCCTTACCTCCACTTCGCGGGCCGTCAGTCCATCCAATATGCAGAGATTGTAGGTCACCCGGTTTTGATCCGGGTGACCTCAGACAGATCTGGTCCGTAGGGATCAGCGGGTCTTATCTATCCCAGCGCCGCATCGATCAACTCCTCGACGCGAGGACCGATTTCCTCTTCTAACTCCTTACCGAGCTTCATATAGCGCTCGGCCACATATCGGTCGATCTCTTCGAGTTCCGGCATCATGCTGTGATGGATCCGCTCATATAGTTCTGGGTCAGGCAGAGGTGGTCTGCGGAGCAGAGGTCGTTCGTACAACACCTGCTTGTACCACCCCGGCCACCACCAATACCACAGTTGGCCCAGATGACACTCGCCTGCGCCTGCTGGTGCCTGGCTATACACCGGAGTGTCAGCAGCATACTTGTACGTGTTGGCGTAGTCATAGGCCTCTCTGGCGCCTATACATCCGTCAGCATTCGAGTCCGGGTTCGAAGCCAGCGCTGCACCGTAGGGGTCAATACCATTTATGGCCGCGATCCAGTCTCGGGCAAAGTAATCGAAGTGCCCATTGCCCCACGAGCTGTCGAACTCACTGCAGGCCGATGCCACACTGGTCCGGGTGGCGGGACTCCTGCCGATCACGTGCGAGTTGAAGCCCCCCGAGTGACATTGTTCGAACATGGCGATGAGACAGCGGAACTCGGGAAGCTGTCCCAGCTTGGCCGCGAAATCTGACGCCTTGTAGGAGGCTCCCGAGTAGGTGCACAGATAGGACTCGGTGCCGTTGTGCCCGCCATGGTTGTTGGTGTGGATCAGTAGCAGGTCATCGGAATGGAGCCTGGTCTTCAGGTCACCCAAGACACCCTCCAGATCAGCCTTTGTACCTGCTCCGTTGATGGTCATGCGGTGCGGGGTTCCATCGCCGGGCCAATTCGTTGCGCCGAACGGTGCGCCACTCCAGTTGAGACTCCCATCGTAGTTCAGGACATAGATGTTGCTGGGCGAGAAGCCATACACGTCCACGAGCGTCCGGTAGGCGAATTCGAGATCATTCACATGCCGAAAGTTGGAAGCGCCTGAAAAAAGCACCGCGAAGCGGGTGCCCAACGGAAGCTTCCAAGCATAGTGCAGCTGGGGCTTGATGTACTGAACCGTCCAATCGGGCGCAAGTGTAACCGCCTGATGGAACACCTCGTAGGTCTCCGGAACCTTCACCAAGTAGGGCGGAAACCTCGCCGGCACCTCCTTGTACATCTCGCCGTTCTCGGCGTTATAGAGCAAGTATCGGCAAGGATGTGCCCAGTTGGCTGCTGGCGCGTCATCGGAAAAGACCAGGAGTGTGTCCAACTCCATGGCAATTCTTTCTTGTGGCGTTTTGATGGCGCGCCCACTGCGTATTACCGACTTCTGAATGAACAGATTCGACCCCTCGGCCTGCCGGCGTGACATGCGCCGACGAGCGTCTTCCTGAATCCGATCAAAGATCTCTTGCGTTGGCATTGCTTTGCTCCTTTCATCTTGCCCTCAGATGACCAAAACGGGACACCAACTGTTGATCAGTATTGTGCGATGCTTCCACCTCCTTCGCCTGATCCGAGAAATCATTGGGCGCAGGTCTAGATTTCCCCCTTTGCTGGTGGGGCATGTGCCACGGCCCAGTCTGGTACATCGTCTCCCTTCCATATAACCCGCAACGTCTGGGGCAGCCCGCGCAGGAAAGGAGGAAAACGAGCCGACATCTGCTGCACATCCCCGGTCTCCGGATTCACGAACAGGTAGCGGCATGCATGCCCCCAGTTGGCCGTTGGTTGCAGATCAACGAAAGCAATCATGAACAACCAGGGCATGCAGACCTCTGCACCATCGATTTCTATGGCTGTTTCTGCTGAGAACTCCCGCTCATCCAAATAGACTACACTCGCCTTGCTTTCCTCAAATGAGAGAGAAGCAAGCACAATCTCAACTATCCTATCCCAAGAAGGAGTCATAGAGTCACCTGTCCAGAATCTGTGGCATCGTTACTCACGACGGCCCCGACCGCTGATGGCAAACTATCAGCCATCAGCGGCCCCTCATACTAGATCGCAGTGCAACCCGCCCTTGAACACCCGATGGCGGAAGTGCTGGATCGTTCGTCACCAGGCAGTAGCAGTTACTGGAGTGCGGCAGCATCATGCCTCCGGACCCTTCCTCCCTCGTCGATCCCAGTATTCTTCCTCTGTGACCGCTAGCCTGTGTACGGATTCCGCACTCGGTGTTATGAACACATCGCGTCGCAGCCCTACCTGCCAAACGGGGAAGAAGCGATCTGGTGTTTCCGCCGTTTGCCTGAAGGTCAAACGAGGGGGATTGAGCCATTCTTGAGGAACGCCAAGCTCCTCTACGGCCAACTGTTGGGCTTGAGCGAGAGTCGAGTACTTGAAGAAGCAATCGCTCGGCAGCACGATGGACTCCTCTAGTTCGCCAGTGTAGGCATTGAGGATCACTGCTGCCTGGATCTCGCCTCGATCCATACCAAACGGAACAAGGTAGTACGGACGGTTGCGCCTTCCAGTTACTGATACCAGCATGGGTTCTAGGGGCGGCGCCTGAGCAAGGAGTTCCATTCCGTCGCGCCGTGCCAGCCCATGTTGGTCTATCCAAGAAACAGCGAGCCTTTGAACGCGATCCAAATCGCGAATAACCCTTCTGCCGACCACTGGCTGTGGAACAGTCACACGCCCTGTCTCCAGAGGCGGTTCATACACCCCCACATACTGCCCATACCATGAAGTGCCATTCCAGAGCGTTACAGGCTTATAGTAATCATCATACCACCAAGTTGTTCCGCTTTTCGCTATGTGCTTTTGAGCACCGACGATGCTCAGACCTCCCCCTCAAGTGGGGGCACAGAAGGGCATAGGGTCGTTGATGTCAATCGAGTGAAGTACGACGCTGCTATTGCCCTCTGGTGCAACATCAGTTTCATAGCCGGAGATGACAACCCAATGATTACCGTTGATCATCACAGCTGCCGGATAGTTGGTTCGTTGCATCCAGAGCAAGATGCTGTACATGGCTACATGGCCATCAGCAAACACCGGGGCGACGAAATGCGCTGGCGCTGGCGGGGGATAGAAGGCGTGTATAGCATCGCGAACCATACCGGGCGCCTTGTATGGAGCAGGTTCTGCTTGGTGTTTCTCAATCCATTCGTAGATGTCTTTCTGGTCCTGTACGGTACCTTGATACGATCCGCGGTAGCTGTTCATGATCATTTGTACGCTAGCTGCACCGCAATAGTGTGAATCATACTGGCAGTACGCTGGCGGAATATGCGCCGGTACACCGGCCTGTGGCCACTTGAACATTTGATGCCTCCTCTCTAGAGATGTCTGGTTCGCGATTACTCGTATCTTACTGTGCTGATCTGGGCGATGATAGCACCCACAACGAGGCACCCTGATGCCAACCCTGAACGTACACCTTCTTGGTGCCCCCACCGTCGAATGCAACGGTAGACTTCAGCCGCAACAAAGCCGAGCTGGCCGAAACATAGAATTCCATGACCGTAACCCGATGCGCGTACGTCACTGACTCATGCCGGATAGGCGCTTAACATCCAAGATGAATGTACCAGACGATCGCGCGCAGATCGCGCGCACAGTGAATCACGCCGTCACAAGTAATGTATAAATAGATAATAGACAAAACAGCGCTTTTTAAGCAGCTCAGGTGCAAACATCATCGCTGCACTGTGGAGAGAGAATCCCATGCCCCACCTCAACCTGGCGCTGCTTGGCCCCTTTCAACTCACCCTGGAAGACCCCGCCGCCACGCGCGTCGAATCCGACAAGGTGCGCGGCCTGTTGGCCTTTCTGGCCGTGGAGCGCGACCGTCCCCGCCCTTGGCACGCACTGACCGAACCCCTGTGGCCGGGGCAGTCGGACAACACAGCTATTGTTCTATCCTTTTTGCAGGAAAGATCACGACGTCGCAGCTCTCAAGAGCAACCAGTCGTGGTTCATTCGAACGGGTATCCGCCGCCCGTTGCAATTGTCCAAACACCCGGAGACAGCGTGATAGCCTCGGCGGCGTTCTGCTATGGCGTAATAAGTCGAGCCGTCTGCGGCCGACCTGGCAGCCGTGGCTGGCCCAGCGGCTCGTCAACGATGTGCTCTTGCCGTGGTAGGAGTCCCAAGCAGAGGAGCATAGGACGCCCCGTCGCGTACGCCAGGGCATGGCGGCACTTTTGGCGGTAGTTGACATACCGACCCCGTGGCCGAAACTCGCGGAAGAGCGCTCGGTTGGCCCACCGGATGCCTGCACAAGCGCCGTGAGCGCTACGAGGTCGTAAAAAGAGACCCGAAAACAGCCCAAAAGCCACCACTTTGGCGCTTGCCCCTCGGATGTCATGAACGTCAATACCAACTCGGTCTTACAGAGTCAATCGTTGTTGGTCAAAACTCGAGTTATACATTGGTGCTTGAATGCCCAGCCTGGATCTCTCCGATCCACAATTCGGTGGCAATCCGCGCGAGGAAAACTGATCCGTTTGCCTCGGACAATAACAGGAAGCCCAACCAGTGACTTCAGGAACCTCTCCACCCCGGCAGCATAGACGGGCAAGTCTCCCCTGTGCGTATGGAGTACATACGATAAGGCTGGCCGGCCAGCCAGCCGGAGGGAGACATCACCGGCTCCAGGAAACCGGTGAACTGCTCCTCCGGCTCTGAGCGTTCAAGATACCACGGTTCGCTAGCGAATATGCGTTGTGTTACTTCCATGTCTCGCCACTATAGTGAGTCAGATAAAGATTCCGGCTTCGCGATCTGGAGCAAAGGCTTCAGCCGGTTTCTCTAGGCAACGAGCGCCATCGGTCAAAGCCTCGAGTCCAAAGGATCATCTGCACATCTATGCCACTAGCGGAACGCTAGCATCGCCCAGTATACTACCTGAGGACCAGCCGGGACATTGTAACCAGTAATGCGCAGCTTCCACGTGCCCTGTGCAATTCCGCCTGTCACCTGCGCTCGTTCAAACACGCTATAGGTCGAGAAGCTGTAGCCGCATGCGACCCCGGATGGGTCGACGAGGTACAGGTCGATGTCGTTGTGAGCATCGATTGTCACAAACCCGAGGCTCATGCACCATTCGGGCCACCAGAGGGCTGCATCCAGCTTCCGAATGTTGCTGCCGATCGAGATTGGCAGCTCGATATTGTCGTGGTGATTGACATTCACCTTGCCCCACCAAGCCCAGCTATCGGTCGGCAGGCGCAGATGGCCAGCGCCGATATCGTTATCGAACGGGTATGGCTTTTGGCCGGACAGGATCATTTGTGCATAGACTTGGCCAGGGTCGATGCTGCCGCTGTTGCCACGCAACCAGTTGCGCAGTAAGGCGGCCGCGCCGGCGCCGTAAGGCGTGGCCCCGCTGGTGCCGCCGAAGTTCTGGACGGCTGTGTCACTGGCGCTACTGGCCGATTCGGTATTGGTTGGTGCCTGGATATCGGGTTTGAAACGGCTATCACGGGTCGGGCCGCGACTCTGGTAGCTTTCCAGGTTTCCGCTGACTACATCAAAAGCGCCCACGCCGATAACACGGTGGGCGTTCGCAGGGGCATTGACTGTCTTCTGGCCAGGGCCATTATTGCCATTGGCGGCGATCACCACCGCGCCGGCGTTGAACGACGCATCAGCGGCCTGAGAGATGGAACCTAGGTCATCGCTGACATCCTGCATCTCGGCCACGATCACCCGATCAAGGATATTCACCGCCTTCTGGAAGGCGCGCACCACCGCTACGCTGTCCAGACCGCCGCAGTTGGCCGGGTAGACCTTCAGACTGTCGAGGGTGATGGCTGTGACGCCGCGATGATTGTTGCCCAGGTTGGCATTGCCAGTGATGATTGCGCCCGTGCTCGTGCCGTGGTTCCAACAATCATCCGCAGGATCGGCGTTGGCGCCGGTATTGACGCTGTCAATGTGGAGTCCGATATGCGAGGGGTCGGTGTAGAGGGTGTGACTGAAACGAAGGCCGGTGTCCAGCAGCCCGATCCAGCCGGAAGTCTGGCCCAGATCAAAGTACGGATCAGAATCCAGATGCGCCCGACCATCGGAGATCATGCGCTGCGGCGGCTTCTGACGGGTGTCGCGTGGCTCAAGAGAGACTACCTCGGGACGATCCGCTAGACGATTCACACTGCGTAGCGGCATTTCAACCAGGACTGCGTTAATGATCCAGAAGGTCTCCAGCACTTTCGCTTCAGACACTTCCAACACAGCACTCAGAGTACTATAGCCCTCTTCCCTTTCCGCGACAATTTCCTTGACCAGTTCGTCGGCTCGCCGCAGCAAACGCTTGTTCGTCTCGGAGTCGCGCGACTGTGTATCGTCCGGCTCTGGAAAGCGCGGAATGGCGATATTCTCACGGAAGACCACCATCAGCTCATTGCGTTCATCGGGAGGGCGAGATTTCATCAATTCCTTGAGTACCGGGTGGATCTTGTCCCGTTCTTCGATCGAGATCGGCTCCGGTTCGCGGGCGCGCTTGGGCTCGGGCTCTGCCTTGGTCACCCAACTGCGCTTGATCGGGCGTGGAGTGAGGGCGCGGGTCTTGCCCCTACGCAGACGTGCGGAAAAGATGACATTGACTACATCTTCATCTTCACGGCCAACATATTTTTCTGGGTTTCTAGGTGTGAACATGAGAATCCTCCTTCGAAGTCAGAGATGCTAACTAGCAGAGATCCAGCTAATGACAGGCTGCACAAGACCGGATATCTCACCTGCCTCCCAAACAGATCATATCATCTTGTGCCTCCCCTGTTGCAAGTCCTACCAAGCAGTACTCGAAAGAGTCCGGACGGATCGTGATCGTGGTTCTCGCGTCGATACCAAGTGAATTTAGCGACTTCGCTATTTCTGCCGCTACACCGTCCCAGACGGGTGGCGCAACGACTTCCAGCTTTGTACTTGCTACTTGCCATAGGGTTTCCATGGCCTTTGACGGGTCGAAGCGCACTCTGCGTACATCCGCGATTAGAAGGTGCCATCCCCCTGACTTGCCATCGAAGGCCGCGATCTGTGCCGCCATCGGCACGTAGGCTTCTGGAAAGGTTGTGTTGAGGATGTAGTCCCATGGCACGCCATACAGAAGGGCTTTCGCAAACACGGGGTTTGCGGGATGCGGCTCAGATAGCCATTGCACTCCAAAGAAAGACACTCTCAGTCCGCTCTCTGCCCCACCTTCCTCGAAACGCTGGGTTAAGCCACCCATCGGTATGATCTCAGCACCCTCCTCCAACCGCCGTATTCCACAACATCGACATCAACAGACTGGGGCCCCTCTTGGCCCAGCTCCTTCCGGTTGCGCCCACACCTCAATGGTAAGCAACTCGGGCTGGGACACCCCAATACCGTCGAAGCGCACCTGTCCCGCCGGATCGATGTTGCCGATGACCCAGTCATCAGCTTCGCTTCGCTCGACCAGCTCTCCGCCGGTGATCTCATTGAATTCGACGCTGCACGGCAGGTGCAAGCGTACGCGACGCAGCAGTTGAGCATCCGAGCCATATCTGAAGGTGATCTCGAGGCTGCGATCACTGATCTTCGGTTGGGGATTGAGCCAAAAGCGTCCGTAACCATCCTCGCCTGGCGATGGCGCCTTACAGAACTCGATGTTCCGCTGCGCACGATTGTCATCGTAGTTCACTGCCGGGGTATCAAGTACAGGATCCTGGAGTGCGTTAACCCAGGCGACCAGGCAGTGATGCCCAAAAGGAATTTTACTCGCCAAGGGCCTCCAGGTGAAGCTGGTCTTGCGCGGCGTATCTTTCTTCCAGTTGGAGCCAAGTACCTCCTCCACTTGTCCGATTACCTGATCTTTTGGCAGCGGGTAAGGTACGGTGGCGGCGGTGCGATCCCAGCCCAGGGAGACTGTATATCTGACGCCAACGGGTAGGTCGGAAGTCCCTTTGTTCCAAACACAGACCACGATCTGATTGGGTTCTCCTAGGTGGATGGCCTTGTCAGTATCTGGGCCAGGATTGACCGTGATATCGGGGCTCTGCCACCAGTTCTTTCCCTGATACGGAATCTTGCCCTGGTCATCCTCCGCGTCCCGAATTACCAACTCTGTCCAGAAGTTGCCCGAATAGGGCTTCTGCCCGATGATGTTGCCTGCCGATCGGTATCGACATACCCAGTACACTCCTGAAGTCCCTGCCGCCTTCCCACCCCCCAATTCCTTGGTATCCTTCCAGATCATCTGAGTGAAATGGCCGAAGACCTTGTAGTTCGAACTATCGATTTGTTCACCGTGGTAGTCTTTCTCTTCGCTACGCCACAGTCCCACGACGTCAGCAGGCGTGTAGTTGCCACCGCCCCAAACAGATTCTCGCCATATCTGCCGTCTGGCTCGCTGTGTTTCAACGCGCCGATTGCCGCTAGATGGTTCGCCCACTCTTGAGCACCCACCGCCAGATCCGACGACCAAGTGAGATCTGCCATCCCGTACTGTGCTCGGACTTGATTGTGCAACTCCAGCATGCGGTCTTTCTCGGCATCGCTCAGCTCACGTTTGCTTGAGACATGAGAGACTGACATTCCTTCCTCGCTCCTTTCCTTGGTTCTCAGCGTGACACACCCGTATCAGAAATCGCCCAAGTGTGGTACCCCGTCTGCTTGCAGGTTCAACCGAGAACGCCTAGCAGCCTACAAATCGCGAGGAGCGGGATAGCCCATAACGTAGATCGTCCCCGACAGGCCGACCGCCACATTCGATGAAGCTCCCCTCGGGTTATAATCCAGCCCAATGAACATACATTCTGCGCCATGACTGTTCGCGCAAACCCAGCAAAACTGCTCTTATCGTAGCAGACCATCGCGCGCAGATCGCGCGCACCCTAGGCCAGACCATAGCTTGTAGTACAATGTGTTAGAGCATAGTTTGTTGGACAATTCTGCGACCATTGTCATCGCTGCGCTGCGCAGGGAGAACGCCATGCCCCACCTCAACTTGGCGCTGCTGGGCCCCTTTCAACTCACCCTGGAAGACCCAATCGATGTGCGCGTCGAATCCGACAAGACACGCGGTCTCCTGGCCTTCCTGGCCGTCGAACACGACCGCCCACACTCACGCGCCGCGCTGGCTGAACTCCTGTGGCCGGCGTACTCTGAACAAGCGGCCGCGGCCAATTTCCGCCGCGTTCTCGCCAACCTGCGCGCGGTGATCGACGACCGGGGCGCGCGCATCCCCCACCTGCGCATTACGCGAACGACGGTGCAGTTCGACCCTGCCAGTGACGCAGTCGTGGATGTCCTGCGCCTGCGTGACCTGCTCAAGACGCCGGCCACCACGCCCATGTGGGCAGCTCACATGAAGCAGGACATCGCGCTCTATCGGGGGCCGTTCCTGGAAGGTTTCACGCTGCGCGGCTGCCTAGAGTTCGAACAATGGGTGGTGGATGTGCGCAGCGAGCTGGATCGCCTCGTCGCCGAGGCGTTTCATGACCTGGCAGACCATTGCTGGGATCAGGGCGATGTTACAAGAGCGTTGGCGCTCTATCGGCGTTCGCTGCTGCTGAATCCCTACCACGAAACCGTACACCGGAAGATCATGCTGGCCTACGCCGCCGCCGGGCAACGCCAGGACGTTCGCTCGCACTATGAAGCATACAAGCGCCAACTGCAGGACGAACTGGGCGCGCAGCCGGAAGCGCAGACCACGTCCCTCTATAAAACGCTGCACGCGGGTCAGGCCGTGCAAATCGAAGCGCCAGGTCTCCTTGAGACGCACACCCAACTGGCGCTTCCGCAGGCCGACCCAGATTCATCGGAGCGCAAGGACTTTGTCGGGCGGGAGGAAGAACTTGCCCTGATGCATGAGTGCGTTCGCAAGGCTGCCTCAAACCACGGCGCCATCCTGTTGGTCGTAGGCGAGGCCGGCAATGGCAAGACGGCGCTGCTCCACGAGTTCGCCCGCCGGCTTGCAGGCGCGGCTCAACCGTGGCTGGTCGCCATCGCTGCGTCCACGGCGCTCTTTGGCGTCGGCGATCCTTACCAGCCTGTTGTCGATGCGCTGCGTATGTTGGTCGCCGGAGAAGCTGGTGTGCCTCGGCCGTTCTCCTCGGCCGAAACTCTGCGTCTGCTGCAGGAAGAGGCGCCGGACTGGGCGGCTCTGGCGTTGGCCGGCCCGGCAAGCGGAGCGGTGTGCGGCCCACTGCACGGCCAGCGGCGCCATCGTTGCAAGCGTCCTCGGATGCAGAAGGCAGAGGGCTGAACAACCAGGCCAAGGGGCCACAGCTCGCGTTCTTTGACCAACTCACGCACTTCCTCATGCGCCTGGCGCGCCACGCGCCGCTCCTGCTTGCGCTGGACAACCTGCACTGGGCGGACGCTGGCACGATTGCCCTCATCCACCATCTGGAGCAGCGGCTGAACAGGAGTCACATCCTCATTGCCGCCGCGTACTGCCCTGGCGCGCTGGCCCTGGAACAGGACGAGCTTGGTAGGTTCGCCGGCCAGGCTCTCCATGAACTGCGCCGCCATCCTTTGGCAACGCTGGTCGACCTGGATCGGGCTGACGGCCAGCGCTTCATCGACGACCTGCTCGACCGCACCGCCAATCGCTTCGACGAACCCCTTCGCGCCGCCCTCTACCGGCATACGGAAGGGCACGCCCTGTTCACGGTCGAGATGATCCACGCGCTGGCCGAGCGTGGTGCGCTCAGCCAGGATCGCGACGGGCGCTGGGACGCAAGCGGCGTGATCGACTGGAACGCGCTCCCGCCGCTTGTCGAGGCGCTGATCGGCGAGCGGATCGACCGTCTGCTCAGCAGTAATCGCAGGCTGCTGGAAGCTGCCTGTGTCCAGGGCGACGAATTCAGCGCCCAGATCGCCGCAGAAGTGTCGCGCATGGATGAGCACCTGGCCGTCGCGCGGCTCAGCGGCGATCTTGCCACAGCCCATCACATCGTCGCGTCCTCCGGCAGACCTGCCGACGCAGCCGCGTCCGGTCTGCGCTATCGTTTCCGCCACCATCTCTTTCAGGCTTATCTGTACAACACGCTGGATGAAGGGCGCCGCGTCTGGCTCCATCGGGCCGTGGGGTCAGCCTTGGAAGCGCAGGACGCACAAGCGAAGACGGCATCCGGAGTGACGCCCCAGGCGCTGGCATGGCATTTCACGCAGGCAGGGGAGCACGCCAGGGCAGCCGGCCACCTGCGCACAGCCAGCCAGGGCGCGCTGGCGGCTCACGCCCATGTAACAGCCGTCGACCTGCTGACACAGGCCCTGGCATTGACGCCGCCAGAGGATCACAGCGCACGCTTCGCACTGCTGGCCATGCGCGAGCAGGCCCATACGCTGCTGCGCGACCAGCGCTCCCGGGCGCAGGACGTGGGCGAGCTGGAGCGGCTGGCGGCGCTGACCCAACAGCCGTCCCAACAACTGGGCGCCGCCTTGCGTCGCGCAACCCTGGCCGAAGAAACGACCCATTATTGGGAGGCAATCACCGGCGTCAACGCTGCACTCACGCTGGCTGTCGCCGCCGGCGATCTTGCTGCCCAGGTGGAGGCGCACCTGCTGGCCGGTCGCAGCCACTGGTGGCGCGGCGAGATCCGCTTGCGCACGCCAGCTATGTCCGTGCTCTGCACAGTGCGCAGGCGATGGAAACCCCGACGCTAGTCGGCCTGTGCCGGCTTCATGTGGGCATCGCGGCATGGTCGCTGGGCGATTTGGCTGGCGCGGACGCAGTCTTCTCTGAATTGCTGGAAAGCCCGACCCATTCTGAGGATCTGCTCCTGCGCGGATGCGCGCTCATGGGGTCGGGGATGGTCGTCTACACAAGGGGAGAGTATGGCCGGGCCGAAGGATTGCTGGACGCCGCCTTATCCCTGGCCCACCAGCTCCACCACCCCTGGCTCGAAGGACAGGTGTTACTAAACCAGGTAGCGCTCTACCGTCTGTCGATGTGTTGTGCAGAGTGCCTGGCGCTCTACCCGCAACTCCTCCAGCACTGCCAGGCCATCGACGACCGCTGGACGGCGACGGCGGCTCGGTTGGAGGCCGCCACGCTCTATGTGCAGCTTGGCGCTTGGGAGAAAGCCAGGGAAACTATCGAGCAGGCAGTCGCCACGGCCGATGACCTGGGCGCTCTGCTGCTCAAGCTGCGCCTACTGCTGCTTCGGCTTCGCATGGCGCTGGCGACCGGAGAGGAGATAGCGGGCGCCGATGTCGACCAAGCCCTGGCCATGGCTCACAAGCTTGGCGTCGCCAGTCTGCTGGCCGAAGCGTGGCTGCTCAGCGGCCATGTCCAGCAGCGACAGGGCCGGTTGATGGAATCGACCGCATCGCTGACCCAGGCGCGCGAGGCGGGGCAGGGCGAGGTCGCCTGGCGTCTGCTTCCTGAAATCGTCGCCGCCCAGGCCCAGCTTGCTATGGCGCTGGGTGATAATGAGAGTGCCCTGGCCTGCGTGGCAGAGCTGGTGGCCGACAACCCGCGCCGGTTGATCGAACAGGGTATGGACCCCAGTTCGCTCTATATGACCTGTCACGCGGTGTTGATTGCCGCAGGCGAGCCGTGGGCGGAGCAGATGCTGGTGCGCGGCCGTCGTCTGCTGGCTGAGCAGGCCGGCCTGATCGCTGACGAGGAGTTGCGGTGGGCGTTCTGTAAAAATATTGCCCGTCACCGTGCTCTGCTGACTATGCTTCCCGCGGGCACGCTGCCCGCAAGAACTGACTAAGCCAATCGCGAAGTGAGAACTACATGCTTCACCGATGGCTTCATGTAGTCAAGGGATAGTGGCTCGTGGTGTAGTCCGGGCCGGATTCACAGTCAAATGGGAGCACCATCCTCAAACCGGGTATGAATCGCGGTCTAGGATAGCTCAAGATCACAGGGCTTTTCAAAAGTCGCAGAAGCAGAAAACTCCTTTTGTTTGTAGATTAGAGGCGTCAAACCGTTGTCTACCAAACAAAAGGAGTTGATCGTGGATGCTGCCACAGTTGTTGAGAAGGTGGTGATTCCAGAAAGGGCAGCCAAAGCAGATGTGCAGAAGTCTCTATGAAGTATTGGCAAGAGTGCCAGACCGACGCAAGCCATGCGGGAAGCGGTGCTCGTCGGCGCTGGTGTTGACGCTGCTGCTGCTGGCCAAAATGAGCGGCGAAAGTAAGCTGAGTGGCGTGGCACAATGGGCGCGGCTCCGCATCGATTGGGTGCAGGCACATTTGCTACTGGAGCGCGCCCGGTTACCATCTGCTTATCGCCAAGGCCAACCAGTGCACCTTGCACGCCGATATCGCTTGCTTGTTCAGCGAGCAACCTCGACCCTGGCTCCCAGAGCACACGCCAAGCAGGTCAATCAAGACCATGGACGCTTGACTATCCGTTCCCTGCGCACCAGTTGCCTAGTTGAATGACTACCTGGCGCCAACCTGGCCTGCGGTAGCTGACCAGTCTCAAGCCTGCGATGACGCCACCCACTCAACTTCTATACCACATCCGCAGGCACTGGGAAATCGAGAATCGCCTCCACTGGCGCCGCGACTCCACACTGGGCGAAGACGCCTGCACCGTTGGTCGAGGGCAAACCCCACAGGTGCTGGCTGCCCTGAACAACGCCATCCTTGCACTCGCTGACCCCCCATATCGTCTCGACCCAACTCGTTTCCAGTTCAAAACATTCGGCTCCATGCTCAGACGCTCGATTGAACATCTTTATGGCACCGTCATAACTATACCAATGCCGCGCCTTTCGATGAAATCGTGAGCCACCGAAATTCCACGTCTGGATTTGAAGTCGCTGGTCAGACAGCGGAGAAGTGTTGATAAAGCCTTGACAGGTTTATCTGCTTCTCCGCTATCCGCGATTTCCAAAGCAATTGCGGCGCTTTTCTGCAGCAACTCACCCGCAGTGCTTTTCCGTGCCGGCACTGCAACGGAAAGCACTCACCACTGCAAGCGAAAGTATTCAGTACGGCAGAGGAAAGTCTAAATTTTACACCCTTTCAATCGTCGCCCGCCACCAGCTCCGGCATGATAATCTCGACCTGGTTGCGCTCGCCGTCCGTGAGGATGAAGTATTCCGCCGAGTCGGAGAGTGCAATCCAGCTCGCCTCGATGATGTTGGTCGAAGCGCCAACGGTCGTCCATTGGCGGTCGCCGTCGCTGAAGTCGATCAGGACGCGCGTCATGGCCGCGGTGCCGCTGTCGCTGTCGAGAATGCGCACCTTGTAGTCGGTCAGATGCACGGCGCGCAGCCGCGGATAGAAGGGCATGATGGCCTTGCGCAGCGCGCGGTTGAGTGCGTTAACCGGACCGTTGCCCTCCGCCACCTCATGAAAGATACGGTCGGCCACCCGCACCTTGACCGTCGCCTCGGAGAACATGCCGCGGCCGGCGCGGTGTTCCACCGCCGCGGTGTAGTCGATCATCTCGAAGGGCTGTTGATAGCCAGGCCGCGCTCTGCGCAGCATCAGGTCGACGCTGGCTTCGGCGCTCTCGAAGGCAAAGCCGGCGTTCTCCAGCTCCTTGATCTGCTGCAAGATGCGCCGCTCTTCTTCCTTGCTCAGCCCATCGAGCCCGAACTCTTTGCGCTTGGTGGCGATGTTGTCCTTGCCGCTCAGCTCGCTGACCAGCACACGCGTCTCGTTGCCGATCAGCGCGGGGTCAATGTGCTGATAGCTCATCACATATTTGACGACGGCGTTGACGTGCGTGCCGCCTTTGTGTGCAAACGCGCTCTGCCCGACAAAGGGTTGATGCGTGTCGGGGTTGAGATTGGCCATCTCGCTGACGTAGCGGCTCAACTCGACCAGATCCTTCAGACTCTCCTCCGGCACGCAGTCGTAGCCCATTTTGATCTGCAGGTCGGGGATGATGCTGATCAGATTGGCGTTGCCACAGCGTTCGCCGTAGCCATTCACCGTGCCCTGCACCTGCGTGCAGCCGCGGCGCACCGCCTCCAACGTGTTGGCGACGCCCATTTCGCTGTCGTTATGCGCATGGATGCCGAGCGTGATATGAGCGAGTTGCGAAGGGCGAGGGGCGAGGGGCGTTTCCTGGCCCAGCACCTCCTGGCGCACCGCGTCCACCGCCTCGCCGACTTGCCAGGGCAGGCCGCCGCCGTTGGTGTCGCACAGCACGATGCTGTCGGCGCCGCCGATGATCGCAGCCTTGAGCGTGGCAAGCGCGTATTCCGGGTTGGCGAGATAACCGTCGAAGAAGTGCTCGGCGTCGTATACGATTTCTTTGCCGTGCGCCTTGAGAAATCTCACCGTCTCGCGGATCATGCGCAGGTTCTCGTCGAGCGTCGTGCGCAGCACTTCGGTGACATGGAGATCCCAGGTCTTGCCGAAGATCGTCACGACTGGCGTGCTGGCGCGCAGCAGCAGCAGCACCTGCTCATCGTCGGCCGGTGCGACGCCGGCTTTGCAGGTCGAGCCAAAGGCCGCCAGCCGCGCATAGGCAAGGTCAAGCTCGGTCTGTGCGCGCTCGAAGAACTCGATGTCCTTGGGGTTCGACCCTGGCCAGCCGCCCTCGACGTAGCTCATGCCGAACTCGTCCAACCGCCGCGCAATGCGCAGCTTATCGTCGCAACTGAGCGACACGCCTTCCCCTTGTGTACCGTCGCGCAGGGTCGTGTCGTATAAGATCACCTTGGTTGGTTGCATGTTCGATTCTCTTTCAATATCTTAGGAGATTAGAGATTGGAGATTGGAGATTGGAAATTCTACGAGTGCTACACGACCCCTACTCTCCAATCTCCTCCCACTCTCCAATCTCCAATCTCCTAATCTCCAAATACGTCAGCAATACTCTCCAACACCTGGTCGGGCCAGATGCCGCGACCGAGGTCCTCTTTGCGGAAGCGTCCGGTTTTGACCAACCACCCTTGCATGCCCATGCGTTTGGCGCCGCGCACGTCGATCTCGATGTCGTCGCCGATCACGGCGATGCGCTCGTGCGACAGCATCAGGTCGTCGAGCATCATCTGAAAGTACGCTTCACTTGGCTTGCCCACGACGATGGCGTTCGTCTCGGTGGCGTATTCGAGCGCCATGACAAACGGGCCGGCGTCAAGATAGAGGCCATCCGGCGTGCGCCAGTGACGCTTCTTGTGCAGCGCAATGAGCTTGGCGCCGTTGAGCAACGCCCGAAACGCACGGTTGAGGCGCGCAAAGGTGAAGCTGGCGCCCAGGTCGCCCACCACCACATACTCCGGCGTTTCTTCGTCGACGTCGATGCCGTTGAACTCCAGTTGCGCATCCGGCAAGAGCAGCGGGAAGTAGCTCTTCGCCTTCTGCTCCTGCAAGAAGCGGGCCGCCACATAGGTCGCGGTATAAAGTTCATCCAGGCTGACGTCGAAGCCTTTGGCATGGAGATGTTCGAGCAGCGTGTAGCGGCAATAGATGGTGGTGTTGGTCATGACGCGGAAAGGAATCTGCCGGGCGCGCAGGGCGTCGATCACCGCTGTCGCGCCCGGTATCACCTCGTCGCCCAACATGAGCACGCCGTCAATATCGATCAACAAACCGTCGATGGTGGAGAGCAAATCCGTCAAAGCACACCTCACCCTGTGTTCTGAAGCCCGGCGGCAATGCCGTTTACGGAGCTGAGCACAGCCGCCGTCAATTGCTGGCGGCGTTCGGCATCGCGTTCGGTCTTCAGCTTCTGCAACAGCGCCACCTGGATGTAATTCATCGGATCGACATACGGATTGCGCACCTTGATGCTGCGCCGCAAGACAGGCTCCTTGGCCAGCAACTGATCTTCCTCCACCACCAGCAGCACCAATCGCTCTGTGCGTTGAAACTCGTCCAGGATGTCCGAAAAGATCGCGGTGCGCGTGGCGTCGTCGGTCAACTCGGCGTAGAGCGAGGCGATCTCCATATCGGCCTTGGCCAGCCCCATCTGCACGTTGTCGAGCACCGTGCAAAAGAGCGGCCACTGGCGATACATCTCGCGTAATTCCGCCAGCTTCGACGCGTCCTGCCCATCGGCGCACCACTGCTCCACCGCCGTGCCGACGCCGTACCAACTCGGCAGACTGACGCGCGATTGCGTCCAGGCAAAGACCCACGGGATCGCGCGCAGATCGCTGATGCCCTGCGTAGCCTTGCGTCGCGCCGGCCGCGAGCCGATGTTGAGCGCGCCGATATGGTCGATCGGCGTCGCTTCGTGGAAATAGGTGAGAAATTCGGGCTGAGTCACCAGCGCGCGATACTTGTGAAACGCGATGTCGCTCAAGGCATCCATGCGTTGCGCCCACGCCTCTTCCTGCGCAAAGCGCGGACGCCGGCCCGCGGTCAGCAGGACCGAGTTGACCAACTGTTCCATATGCCGCCGCGCCAGCGCCATGTTGGCGTAACGCGTGCTGATCACCTCGCCCTGTTCGGTCAGGCGCACGCGCCCACGCACCGATTCAGGCGGCTGCGCCAGAATCGCACGGTTGGCCGGGCCGCCGCCGCGCCCCAACGAGCCGCCCCGTCCGTGAAAGAGCGTGAGCTTGACGCCATATTGGTCGCAGAGGCGCGCCAGGGTGCGCTGCGCCAGGAAGAGCATCCAGTTGGCGCGCAGATAGCCGCCGTCCTTGTTGGAGTCGCTGTAACCGATCATGATCTGCTGACGCTGGCCGCGCAGCTCGAGATGGCGACGATAAGCTGCGTTCTCGAAGAGCGCGGCCATAATCTGCGGCGCGGCGTCGAGGTCGCTCACTGTCTCGAAGAGCGGTGCAATATCGATGCGCCCCAACAGCCCCGCGTCTTTCGCCAGCAGCAACGTTTCCAGCACATGGCTGGCAGTGTTGGTCATGCTGATGATGTAGGTCTGCACCGCGTCTTCATCGATCTCGTCTTTGGCGCGACGCATCAGACGCAAGAGGGCCACGGTTTCGTTGGTCGGCGCCGAGAACTGAAGCTGTGCGGTGAGTGGCCGTGCACTGCCAATTTCACGCGTGAGCACGTTGATCTTGTCAGGCTCGGCCAGCGCCTGATAGTCGGCAAAGATACTGTAGCTGGCGAAAATTTCGGCCACGGCTTCGCGTTGGCGCGCCGAATGCTGGCGCATGTCGAGCGTGGCCAGGTGAAAGCCAAAGACCTCGACCTGCCGGATCAGCGCGGCCAGGCGGCCGCGCGCCAGCCGTTCGCCGTTGTTCGCCAACAGGCTGCGTTCGATGATGCGCAGGTCGCATGAACTCGTCGACATGGCGGTACGCGCGCGAATTGCGTGCGCGGTCGTCCCACGGCCGCTCGTTTTCCGCGCGCGTGGCGCGCAGCCGGCGGAACATCATGATCAGCTTCTGGCGATAAGGCTCCATGCGAAAGCGCTCCAACACCTCGACCTCGTTTTCTGGTACAAGCTTGAGATCAGCGGCAATGCTCTCGCGCAATTCATCGCTGATCTCCACGCGTGTGACCGCGGGGATGAGGTGCTGATAGAGATCGTCCACCGCCAAGTTGTACTGCTTGAGCACCGTCTCTTTCATGGTGCGCAGCGTTTCCTCGGTCACGGCCAGCGTCACAAAAGGATTGCCATCGCGGTCGCCGCCGATCCAGGAGCCGTAGCGTAGAAAAGGCGGAATTCGGAATTCGGCGCCGGGGAAGACCTCGGCCAGAACGCGTTCCAATTCTTCGTAGATCTTGGGGATGAGGTGAAAGATCGTCACCTCGAAGAAGTAAAGCCCTGTGCGCACCTCATCCAGCACCGTCGGTGGGCGGTCGCGCGTCTCGTCGCTCTGCCAGAGCAGCACGATGTCTTCGCGCAACTGCTCCATCAGTTCGCGCTCCTCACTCGGCAGCAGACCTGGCGTGGTGATGTGTTCGAGGGTGTCGCTGAGCGTTGCCATCTTGGCCAGGATGGTCTGGCGTTTGGTCTCAGTCGGGTGCGCGGTGAGCACCGGCACGATAAACAGTTCGTCCAGGATATGCTGGACTTCCGCCTCCGACAAGCCCTCGTCGCGCAGCTTGGCGACCGATTCGGCCAGCGTCTCGCGCATCGGCACGCCGGTCGTCTGCGCCTCGAGCGCGCGGTCGCGCAGGATTTCGACGCGCTGCTCGTCTTCGGCCAGGTTGACCAACTGAAAGTAGGTTGTAAACGCCTTGAGCACCGCGAGCGCGCGCGGCAGGTCGTCGATCAGCCCCGGCATCAGCGCCTTGATCGCCGCGCCCGCCTCCGGGTCGCCCGTGCGCCAGCGCTTCGAGAGCGCGCGAATCTGCTCTTCCAGCTCGAAGATCGCATGACCTTCCTGCTCGATGATCGTCTCGCCCAACACGTTGCCGAGCAAATGGATGTTAGCGCTGAGGCGCTGTTGCTGGGTTTCGTTCATAGCCTTGCCGCCACCAAATCCCCCATCACCGTCGTGCCGACGACTTCACTGCCTGGATCGGCGATGTCGCCAGTGCGCACGCCCGCAGCCAGCACATCATCCACGGCGCGCTCGACAGCCTCCGCTTCGGCTTCCAGCCCCAGGCTGTGGCGCAGCAACATCGCCACGCTCAGGATCGTCGCCAGCGGGTTGGCGATCCCTTGCCCGGCAATATCGGGCGCGCTGCCGTGGATCGGCTCGTAGAGGCCAAGCGGCAGGTTGTGGCCGTTGCGCAGGTCGCCCAGGCTGGCGGAGGGCAACATGCCCATCGAGCCGGCCAGCATCGACGCTTCATCGGTCAGGATGTCGCCAAAGAGGTTCTCGGCCACGATCACATCGAACGCCGCGGGCCGACGGAGCAAATGCATTGCCATCGCATCGACCAGCACGTGCTCCACCGCGACGTCGGGATATTCCTGCATCACCTCGACGGTGACGCGGCGCCAAAGCCGGCTGGAGGCCAGCACGTTGGCCTTGTCCACGCTCGCCAGCTTCTTGCGCCGCCCGCGCGCGGCCTCTGCGGCCAGCCGCACGACGCGCTCGATCTCCGGGCGCGTGTAAAGCATCGTGTCGTAGGCTTCGTAGCCGGCGTCGCCCGCCTCCTGGCGCGGGCCAAAGTAGGCGCCGCCGGTCAACTCGCGGATCACGAGCATGTCCGTCCCCTCCAACACCGACTCCTTGATCGTGCTGGCATGGATCAGTTCCTGCTGTAGTTTGACGGGGCGCAGATTGGCAAAGAGGTTGAGCGCCTTGCGGATGGCGAGCAGCCCGCGCTCCGGGCCGATCGACGGCGGTGGGAATGTCCCATTTTGGCCCGCCGACCGCACCCAGCAGCACAGCGTCGGCTTGCAGACAGGCGGCGACCGTCTCGTCGGGCAGACTCGTGCCTTTTTGATCGATGGCGCAGCCGCCCATCAGGTGATGGTCGTAGGCAAAGGTGTGGCCGAACTGCTTGCCGACCACATCCAGAATTTTCTTGGCTTCATTGGTCACTTCCGGGCCGATGCCGTCACCGGCGAGCACGACGATCCTGGCTTGCATGAGAATAGTTCCTCTATCGCTGCGAGCAGATAAACAACGGAGACGCAAAGGGCAAGGAAAGGTTCCTTACGTCTCTGCGTCTCCGCGCCATTGCGTGTTGGTTGGCCGATATGATACGCCAGAGTGCGCAAGATCGCCAGAACTGCACCGAAAGGATCGGCAAATCAAACGGGCAGTTGCGCCGAGTCCCATTCGAAGAAGGTGATCGCGCCGGTGAGTTGCGTTGCCAGCGTCGTTGCCAGGTTCATCCGGCGATCGACGTCGACGGCAGCGTAGAAGGCGCGTGCCGTAGCCGCCGCCACCGGATCCAGTGCGTCGAGCGCGCTGAGCGACTCCTTCTGACGCGGCAGATGCTGATTGTGCGCCAGAAACGCGTATTCGACCAGGTGACTGACCGCGCTGCCCAGGATCAACGACGCACACGCCGCATCCGTATCCACGATATCGCGGGCATTATCCAGCTCATCAGCGATTAGATAGCGGCGCCAGAGCAATACATCCTCACTGGGCGCCGGGGGCTTTGCCAACCACACCGCGGCCTCTGTGCGCAACGCCTCCACCACCGGGTCGCGGTCGAGCACGACAAAGCCCGTGGTCAGGATGTGCGCCGTGATCGGCCGCGCGGCGGCATGTTCGTCTTCAAAATAGCGGTGCACTTGCTGCGGCGGATTGATGAAAATTTCAAAGGGCACGCCTTCGTAGCGTCGCTGCAGCCGCTGCCGATAGGGCGCGTGATGCAGCACATACAGATCGATGTCGCTGGTCGGTCCGCCCTGCCCGCGCAGCACGCTGCCCGCGGCGATGATGGCGAAGGGAGTGTAGTGAGCCAGCACATCACCCACAGCGAGGCGTAACGCCGCGTCGAAAGGCGAGACGAGTGGAGGCCATGACATTGCGGGCAAATCAGTTCTAGCTGGCATGGAATTATTGATGTCTCCCGACTGCTGGTACATTGAATGGTGCACATCTGGCCATTGAACTGCAACAGCGTCTAGATTAGCATAGGGACCCGAACACTCACCTTATTTTTCCGCAAATCGCGCGTATACAAGAGAGGTTTCCTATGACAGCCAAAGTATCCATGTATCTCCTGTGCGTCATGCTCGCTATTTTGCCAGCGATCGTAGTAACTGGTCAATCAACCTCCACGCCTCCGCCGATGGAAATGTTTGTCTGGGATATTTCCACGGTAGACGAAGCGGGCTGGGCAGCTCGCTTGTTATAGACGCAGAGAACGCCAGCCATATCAGCTACGCGGCGCCAGACAGTCCGACGCCCACGGTCAAGCTGGCGCAGCAAGCGAACGGAGCCTGGCAGGTGAAATCAACGCCCAGTCTGGCCGGCAGCGAGGCTTCGCTGGGCGCGGTCACAAGGCTTGCGCTGGACGCGCAAGGCGCCCATCACATCGCCTACATCAGCTACAACCAATTTTCCCAGCGCCTCTACTATGTGACCGACCAGCAGAACCCGGATTGGCAGACGCCGGTTGTGCTGGATGGCGCCAACTTTCCCTCTCCCTCCTCTGTCGCATTGGCGGTCGATGCAGCCAACCGGCCCCATGTCACGTACTGTGCGCAGGAGCCAAACACATTGCAACAGCAACTCCGCTATGCGCACTTCGACGGCAGTCAATGGGTCAACGCCCCGATTGGCAACGAGCAGTGTTGGTACGCCTCGGCGCTTGCTTTTGACAGCCAGGACGTCCTGCACGTAGCGTTTTACAGCACGACCCAAGACGGCGCAGGTGGTGTGCTCAAGCATGGCAAGCTGCTCAACGGCGCCTGGACGATCGAGGTAGTGTATGACAGCGCCGATGCAGGACGGCGCCTCAGTCTTGCCCTGGGCAGCGATGACTCGGCGCATATCCTCTACACGCATGGCCCAGCAAATCAAGCAGCGAAGCAAATCGACGCTGCGCCGTCGCTCAACTATGCGTATCAGGTTGCGGGTCAATGGCAGATTCAGACCGTGGGCGCTGCGCAGTCCGTCGGCGCCACAGGAGAACTGGCGCTGGCGCTTGACAGCGCTGACCAGCCTTTCTTCGTCTATGCCGCCCAGAACCCCGCCGCCCTGATTTTTGCGTGGCGCGACGGCGGTGCGTGGCGCTCGTCCGGCGTCGAGCAGGAAGCCGTCTCACTCCAGGGTCTTGCCCTGCAAGTCGACAGCGACGGCAACCCGCGCGTGGCGTATAGCTTGGACAAGCTGCAGAAATATGCAGTGGGGCGCCGTGTGACCCTGCCGACTATGCTACATTTGCCTTTGGCCAGCCGTTAATGTAACTCCCGACATGTCGCGCCTGCTGCGCGACATGTCGGGAATGCGGAGTAAATTTAGTTCACGATTTTGCCTCACACTTTGTGTGAGGCAAAATCGTGAACTACTGAATTTCGCTACAGTGAAATCCCCATGGCCCCACGCGTGATCTGGAAATCGATATTCCCCATGCTCACACGCTTCGGGATGTAGCGATGCGCAGCCAGATCGCCCAACCGCGCCAGTATCTGCGCCGGCCACGTCTCGGCGTTGCCATCGAGCAGCAGGTCAAGTTCGGGCGCAAGGTCGGGCGGACAGTCGGCGGCGGTGGCGAACTCCAGCACCGGCACGAGCGGATGCCCCTGCACCGGATGCGCGCCGACGTAGGCCAGCACAACATCCACGCCCGTGGCCCCCAGCCCGGTGATGATCTCCACGGGATGATCGGTGGGCGTCGCCATGATGTGCAAGCCGGGCAGGGAAAAGCGACCCGCATAAGGCAGCGTAGGCCATAAGGCGCCCGGATCGGCGAGCACGCCGTCGACAAAGGCTGGCGTGTGGAGCAGGTAGCCCGATTCCGCCACGACAACCGAGCCGCCCGCTGCTGCTAAATTGGCCGCAAGTTTGGCCAAGGCGCGTGCGGCGCGTGCTGGCAGCGGCGCCGTCGCCAGCAGACCGATGCGCAGCGAAGCCAGCGTGCCCCGCACAGGCAGCGGAGTCGCATCGGTGGCCGCTGTTGCGGCAAACCATGCCTCGACCTTGTCCAGCGCACTGACAATGCCGCCGTCCAACTGTACGCTGGCCCAGCCGAAGGCTTGCAGATCGCCCCCCTGCTCCAGCAGCCTCTGTTGCATATAATCGTTGTGCGACACCTCACAGCCATGTTCCAGCAGCAGACATCTGCCAACCGCGGGGTGCGTAGCATAGCCCAGCAACGTCGGCGTCGAAATCGCAATGGCCTCGCCGGTGGAGTCTGTGCAGCCCTCGGTGTGCACCAGCGCTACATAGCGGGTGCGTCCCGGCCCAATGCCCACCTGCTTACG
Source organism: Candidatus Caldilinea saccharophila (assembly GCA_016710365.1). Classification (GTDB taxonomy): domain Bacteria; phylum Chloroflexota; class Anaerolineae; order Caldilineales; family Caldilineaceae; genus Caldilinea; species Caldilinea saccharophila. The sequence goes on from JADJVW010000001.1 coordinate 273,898, forward strand.
ATTGAGCCGGCTGGCTGCCATATGCGCGACCTGCGCGGCACACAAACTTGTCGGCACAATCAAGCCCACCTGCTCAAAAACCGGCCCCTTGGGCGTCCCGATCGCCTCATAAACAAACTCCAACGGCTGCGCCGGCGCCTTCGTTGCCAGCGGCATGCCTTCCCCCTCGCCTTGTCTCCCTTTCTCCCTGTCCCTCCCTCTTTCGATCTCCCCCTCCACCCCCTGTCGCCAGTTGCGCCAGATTTGCACCTGCGCGTGCCCGGCGCGTTCGCCCGCGGTTCGTTCGCCCGCGGCCACGCGCAACGTCAGGTCAACCAGCGCCTCGCCCAGATCGTCCATCGCCACGCCGTCAAGATAGGCGCCGGCGTTGACATCCATATCCTTAGAGAGCAACTCGAAGCGCGGTGGTCGTCACTACTTTGATGGTCGGCACGAAGGGGAAATTGGTCACCGAACCATTGCCCGTCGTGAAGTAGATGACGTTGCAGCCCGACGCCACCTGACCGGCCACGCTTTCCAGATCGAGGCCGGGGCTGTCCATGAAATAGAAGCCCGGCTCCGCCATGCGTGCGCTGTAGTCGATGGCGTAATCGAGCCGCGTGTCGGGGTGCTTTTTCAGCGCCGCGCCGATCGATTTAAGGATGATGTTGTACAGCCCGCGGAACTTGTTGCCATCCGACGGGTTGCCCTCGGCGGAGGCGCGTGCGCGCTACGCACGCGACGAAACGGTCACGGATCGCCAGATAGCGCTGCGCGGTCGCCAGATCGCGCACCTTGTCGAGCATGTAAGGTTCCGCGCCGATCAGTTCCGGCGTCTCAGCAAGATTGGCGTAACCGCCGTAGCCGACGATGCGATGGCCGGCCCAGCCGATCAGCGGGTTGGCCGACACGCCGGAGAACGCGTCGGACCCGCCGCATTGGAGGCCGATCTTGAGATCCGCTGCCGATGCTGGCGTGCGCGGCGTGGCGTTGACCGTGTCCAGCCAGCCGGCGACGATATCCCTGCCGCGCGCCAGGGTTTCCTCGAACGCGCCGGCCAGCGACAGAAAGGCGTGCGGCGTTTCGTCCAGCGGGTAGCCATGTTCGACCATGAAGTCGCGCAACAGCGTGTTGTTGATGGGTTCCCACCCCGCGTCGACGGCGAGGATCGCGCCGACGTTGGCGTGCACCATGAAGCCGGCCAGCGTGCGCAGGACGTGGTCGCGATTGTTGGCGCCCGGCGCACTGCCCTCCGTGTGCGCCGCGGCCACGATGCCGTCGATGTTGGCGTAGCCGGTTGCCAATCCCTTGAGCCGCTCCTCCAGTGCTCGCACAAAGCTGCCGGTGGCCGAACTGGTGCCGAGCAGGACGATGAAATTGCGCGTTCCGACCCCACGGGCAGCGCTGCGTCGAAAGCCAAGAAAGGCCGGCGCAGGCTCGACGTGTGGAGTTGGCGGCGCCGGCCGGAAAGTGGCAGGGTCAACTGCATAGTCGATCGCCCGGTCGACGAAGTTGGCTGCCGCCGGCAGATCAGCAGTCACGCTGCGGTTGCACAGCGACTTGAGCGTGCGTTCGTTGCAGACGTAATCGCCCGGTGCGATCGGTTGCGTCGCCGCGCCAAAGGGCAGATGCCACGAGAGCAGCAACTCGCCAGGCGCGATCGGGCGCACCGCAAAGCGATGCCCTTCGAGCACCGTGTGCGAGAGCGCGACAACTTGTCCGTCGATGGCAACGCGTGCGCCCGCCTCCAGACGCCGGGTCGCAATAGCAGTGTTATCGCCAGGCATGGGCAGCCGGGCAATGGCTTCAAGCGGATGAATGATCGACATGGTGCGGCGCTCCTTGTCTGCTATCTAATGCTGACTCACAAAATTTCTGTGTAACGATTCAGCCATCACAAAAATAGACCACGGATGGGGCGAATTAGGCGGATGCTCACGGATTTCCATCCGAAATGTAGCCGGCTTTCTCCGTCTAATTTGTCTAATCCGTGGCCGATAGAACTGGGCTGAATCGTTACATTTCCGTGGATATAACCTTGTCCGATCCGCAAGAATCCGCCCAATCCGCGTCCTACTCCTCTTGCTAGATCGCCCCACGCACCTGTGCGATCAACGGGTCGATCTCCTTGATCTTCTCGTATTCAGCGTCCCAGAAGCTCTGGTCAGCCATCTGGCGGATGTAGTCGGCGCTGTAGCCAAAGCGCGTCCACAAATCGGCCTTCATCTGCTGCAGGCGTTCGTGCTGCCCGTCCCGGTTCAGGTCGACAATCTCGCCCAGGCTGGCGCCGAGGAAGACGCTCTTCGCCCACATTTCAAGCTGGTCGTCGCTCGGTTTGCCGCCGATCCGCCCATACAGCGCCTGGCTCACCGAAGGATAGCGGTCGTAGGAATCGGTGGCGATCGTCACCACATTGTCCTCCGGCCCCAATCCCAGATATTTAGCTGTCTTGATCGCGCCCACGACGTTGCAGATGCAGCTTGGCCCAAAACGCCCAACCAACGCCTGGGCAACCTCGCGGGGCACGCCCAGCCGGTCGGCCAGCACGTGCGCGCCGTTCTGGATGACCTCCATACCACGCACGGTGTCTTCATCGTGAATGAGCATCAGCAGGTCGCTGTTGAAGACATTGTGGATCAGCGTCACCATCTTGTCGCCGATGCCTTCGATGCGATGCTGCCCTTGCCCGCCGTCGTAGAGCGTGCTGCATTCGCGCGGCTCCAGCGCCACGATCTTGGCGTCGGGATAGAGCGACTTGATGTAGTCGCCCGCGGCCAAAGTGCCCGCGCTCCCTGGCGCGCTGGCGAACGCGGCGACGCGCCCGTTGCCGATGCCTTGCACCGCATCGAGCACCGCCTTGCCGGTGACATGGCGGTGGAAGCGATAGTTAGGCATCAGCTCGAACTGCGCCAGCGTAACGTACTGCTCCGGCTTGCTCACGTATTCGCTATGGGTGCGCTCCAGCGTGAGAATGACGTCGGACTCGGTGCCAGGCGTCAGGTCGAGGCTGCCCTTGTACTTCTCGATGCGGTCGTAGCGCTCTTCGCTCATGTTGTCGGGCATGACGACAATAGCCTGGTAGCCCTTGAGCAGGCTGACGTAGGCCGTGCCGATGCCGAAATTACCGGTGCTGGGGCCGATCACCGTGCGGTCGCCGGGGCGCAAGTGATGGAGCGCCTCATTTTCAGCGAGCGTCGCATAGGCCGGGCCGACCTTCATGCTGCCGCTGGGAAAGGTGCGCCCACTCAGCAGGACGATATTGGCCTGCACGCCCGTCAGCTCTTTGGGCAGGACAATTTTTTCCGCGGCGTTGCCGGTGTTCTTCCAGTTGATGTTGAACAGGTTGAGGGGGTTCAACTCGTCGTTGCGCGCCACGTTTGCCGCCGTGCGCAACGTGTCGGGGAGCAACAATGGATTGCGCATTTCAGCATAGGTGGGGCCGGAAACAATGGGACGGGTCACAGACAATTCTCCTTTGAAGTTGACCGCACTGATAAAACGACTGGATCAACAAAACCGCTGGTTGTATTGATCCGTACAGAATAAACACAAGCGCGCAAAGATGCAATCTAGACGCACAGACGGGGTTGCCTCTGGCTGGAAAATAGTACAAATCGAGCCTGGCAAGCCCCTCACTGCTCGGCGGTTTGTTGCGATTCCGCTGCTTCGGCCTCATCCAGATAGGCTTCAATATCGGCGGCAGTGCTCATCTCCAAAACCATCGCAGCAATACGTTGCGCATCTGACCTGGACAAGCGCCGAATGCGCGACTTGACGGCCGGAATCGACGATGCGTTCATGCTCAGCTCGTCAATGCCCAGCCCCACCAACAGCGCCGTCGCATGGGAGTCGCCAGCCAATTCCCCGCACAGGCCGACGTGGATGCCGTGCGCATGACCTGCTTCCACCACCTCACGGATTGCGTGCAGCAGCGCCGGCTGATAAGCGTTGACCAGACCGGCGACCGCAGCATTGCCGCGATCGGCAGCCATCACATATTGGGTAAGGTCGTTGGTGCCGATGCTGAAAAAGTCGACGAGTCGCGCCAGGTGATCGGCCAGCAGCACAGCAGCAGGCGTCTCGATCATGATGCCACGCTGGATATCTTCATCGAAGGCCAGCCCATCTTGCTGAAGGTCGGCGCAGATCTCGTCGATCAAAGCATCCACCATCACCAGCTCATCCCACGTGCTGACCATCGGAAACATGATGCGGATGGGGTGTTCGGCGGCCGCGCGCAGGATCGCACGCAGTTGCGGTCGAAACAACCCGGGATGATCCAGGCAGTAGCGCAACCCGCGTTCCCCAAGAAATGGGTTCGCCTCATGCGGCTGGCGTAGATAGGGCAACATTTTATCGCCCCCGATGTCGAGCGTGCGGATGACGAGCGGGCGGTCGCGCAGACCGTCGCGCAGACGGCGCGCCGCATCGAGATAGGCAGCTAACTGCTCCTCTTCAGAAGGAGGCGCCGCGCGGTCGAGATAAAGAAACTCGGTGCGAAAGAGGCCAACGCCCTCGGCGCCGCTGGCCAGCGCCAGGTCGACATCGAAAGGTAGATTGATGTTGGCGCTCACCACGATGGCGCCTCCCTCACGCAACAGCGCAGGCGATTGCGCGCCCTTGCGTGCGATCACGCGCTGCGCTTGCCAGCGGGCGCGGCGTTCGTCAAGCCGCTCGATCAGCGCCGCATCAGGCGCCAGCCAGACCTGGCCTGCGCCGCCGTCCAGGGCGAGCTGCTGGCCGTCGGCGATGGTTGCCACGCTGGCGCCAACCCCAATGACGGCAGGAATGCCCAGCGCACGCGCCAGGATCGCGCTGTGGCTGGTGGCGCCGCCTTCGGCTGTTACGATGCCAAGCACGCGATCCAGTGGCAGCCGCGCCACATCGGAAGGCGTCAGTTCGCGCGCCGCCAGGATCGAGGGCGCGGGCGGTGTAAAGAGGGTAGCCTCGATCGGCGCGCCGGTCAGAGCACGCAAAACGCGCTGCCCGGCGTCAAGCAGATCATCGGCGCGCCGCGAAAGATAGGAATCGTCCAGGGCGCGGTAGCGTCGGACAACGGCCTGCAACGCCTGATTCCAGGCGCTGGCCGCGTCGATGTGGCGCAGTTCGATGGCCTGTTGCGCGGCTTCGCTCAGCTCGCGGTCGGTGATCATGAGGATTTGCGCTTCGAAGATGCCGGCTTCGCTGGCGCCGGCGCGCCGGCTTAATTCACTGCGCAAGATGCGGAGCTGCGCGACGACGGCGGTGATGGCTTCCGCCAATCGCCGCCGTTCGGCGGTGGCGTCGGCAACCGTGTGCTCCTCCACGTCGACTGCGACGCTTTTGAGCCGAAAAGCCGGCCCGTACGCGATGCCTTCAGAGGCCGCCACCCCAAGCAAGGCCGCGCCGTCCTCCATGATCGCGGCAGCAGCGATGATCTCGGTCGGCTCAGTCACTGCGATAGGATCGCCAAAATTGTCGAGCGCCAACGCCTCCAGCGCCTCCAGCGCGGCAAATGCCTCTTCCCCCGTCGCGCGCACGACAACGACATCTTTCTGACGGGCGCCGAGCGTCACGACCTGGTTCAAGCTGGTGGCCGAGACAGTGCGCGCATTGTGCGTGAGCGTCACCTGCGCATCGAACTGCGCGGCGAGGCTGACCAGGCGTGCTGCGGGGCGGGCATGCAGCCCAAGCTGGTTGGGGATGACGATCGTCAATTTGGCGGTGGGCGCGCCAGCGGATTCGCCCGCGTCAGCTTGTTTCATCCGCTTGTCTGGCTCGGGCAGGAGGCGCTGCCAGGCGACCAGTTGCTCGGTTTTGGCCGACAGAGCGCCGCGCGCCTCGGTGTAGACCTCAGCCAGCGTTCCGCCGATCCTGGCGCGCACGGCCGCCGCCAACGCGCCCTCCACCAGCGGCGCCTCGCAGAGAAAGACGCGTGCGCGCAGGTCGTCAGGCAGAAAATCAAGCGCGGCTTCGGCGCTCATTATGGCGCTGCCCAGATCCATCAACACCAGCACGTTGCTCACATTGTCGCGCGCCAGCAGCGACGCGATAGCGGCGGACACCTTGGCGGGGTCTGTGCCGATCGGCGCTTCGGGTATGCTCGTGCCGCCGGCCAACGCGATGGGTACGTCGCCCTGCACCATCTGATCGACCAGTTCGAGGACGCCCTCGGCCAGCCGCGCGCTGTGGGAAACAATGACAAGTCCGATCATGAGATAGTTTTTGATACTTCGCTAGGCGCGGCCAACGTATCCGCCAGCGCGCGCAAAATCAAGTAGCTCGACGTAGCGCCCGGGTCTTGATGGCCGACGCTGCGTTCGCCCAGATAGCTGGCGCGGCCTTTTCTGGCTTGTAACGGCAGGGTGTCGCGCATTCCCTGCTCCGCGGCGGTGGCGCACGCACGAAACGCTGTCGCTGCCGGTTGTCCCGCCGCCAATGCGGCTTTCAGCACAAGCAGTGCGGGCGTCCAGGCATCGATCATCGTCTTGTCGCCCAGCGCCGCGCGCCCGCGCTGCACAATGCCGTCGCGGCCAGCCTCCAGCGCGGCCAACAGTTCGTCTCCGCGCAACGCATCTTGATCGCCGACGACGCCAGCGGCTTTGAGAAAGAAATTGCCGTAGAGCATTCCGCTGGCGCCCCCCACGGACGACATCAAGGTCATGCCGGTGGTCTTGAAGAGTGCGCTTGCCGACTGTCCGGGCTGGGCGGCCAGCTTCTGCGCCACGGCGCTAAACCCACGTGCGATGTTTGCGCCATGATCGGCGTCGCCGATCGCGGCGTCCAGTTCAGTGAGATACTCCCTATTTTCGTCGAGAAGCGCCGCTGCACGTTGCAGCCAGGCCTCGAGCTGTGCGGTCGTGATCATCGCGCCCCTTTCCATTAAATGCCTCGGCGCAGCCGGCGTATTGACAGGTGCATCCCAGCAGCGCAACATTTCGTCATCCATGCGGGTCAGGGTAATCGAACATCCCTGCATCTCCAAAGAAGTGACGTAAGGCCCGATCAGATTGCGCACGATGGTCAGGCCGTGTGCGGCGCAGATGGCCGCCAGCTTGCGATAGACGGCGTAAAGTTCCGACACCGGCGTGCCGCCCATGCTGTTGACGAACGCGAGCACACGATCGCCCGGCTGGAATGGTTCGTTGACCAGAGTCAACTCCACCCATTCCCCCGTGGCAGGCTCGAACTCGTGCACGACGCGCGTGTAGGCGCCGTCGCCGATGATTTCGTTGGCGAGCAGCGTCGTAATCTCGTCTACGCTGGCGAGCGCCATGCGTTGCTGGCCCGGTTCGCCGTGGATGCCGACGCCCATCTCCATCTCCGCTTCACCGAGCGTAAAAGTAGGTTTCCCCGCAGCCGGCACGATGCACGACGTGAGCGCCATCCCCATCGAACGCGTGTTGAGGTTGACGCGCCGCGCCAAGCCGACCAGGCGCGCCAGATCATAGCCCGCCTCGGCCGCGCCGCCCGCAATCTTTTCCATTATCACGGCGCCGCCGACGCCGCGGCGCCCGGCCGTGTAGAGGCTATCCTTTACGGCCACATCATCGTCAACCAGCACGGTGCGCACGGCCACACCTTCAGCGTGCAGCAATTCGGCGGCAGTCTCAAAGCTGAGCACGTCGCCTGTGTAGTTCTTGACGATGAGCAGCACGCCGGCGCCGCTGTTGACTTCCAGCCCACACGCCAACATCTGGTCTGGCGTCGGCGCGGTGAAGATCTCGCCGGGGCACGCGCCGTCGAGCATCCCCTGGCCGACAAAACCGCCGTGCATTGGTTCGTGCCCACTGCCGCCGCCAGAAAGCAGTGCGACCTTGCCTGCCACCGGCGCGTCGGCGCGCACGATGTACTTCGGCGCCAACGAGACGCGCAGCAAATCGGGGTGGGCAAGCGCCATGCCCTCCATCTGTTCACGCACGACGTTATCGACTGTATTAATGAGTTTCTTCATTGAAAATGTCATCCGTGACAACAACTTGCGCTTGGCTCACAGCGCGGTGTACCCGCCATCGATCAGGATCGTTTCGCCGGTAATTAAATCTGACGCGGGCGACGCCAGGAATAGAATCAAGTCGGCCACTTCCACCGGTTGGCCGAAGCGGCCCAGCGGGATCTTGGCCAGCATCGGCGCGGCCTTTATCGGATCGCCCCATACCCGCGTGCCCATCGGCGTCAGGATGACCGTCGGCGCCACCGCGTTCACCTGGATGTTGTATCTGCCCCACTCCACCGCCATCACCTTGGTCAGCATGTTCAGCCCCCCTTTGGAGGCAGCATAGGCGGCATGATCTTCAAGCGCAATCACGCCGGCCTGTGATGAAACGTTGACGATCTTGCCGCCCCGCTGCTCGATCATTTTCGGCGCCAATGCTTGCGCCAGTAAATAGGGTGCGCGCAAATTGACGGCGAGGGTCTCTTCCCAATCTTCCAGGGACGACTCCAGAATCGAGGCAACGCGCGAAACACCGGCGTTATTGATCAGAATGTCGATCGCACCAAACGCGGCCAGTGCGGCTTCTGCGGCTTGCAATGGCCCTGCAGCCGTGCGCAGATCCGCCTCGATTATCGTACACTTGCGCCCAGCAGCCGCAATTTGGTCGGCCGTCGCCTGCAACCCCGCGCGATCACGCCCGGTAATGGCGACCTCCGCCCCTGCCTGCGCCAGCACGATGGCAGCCTCGGCGCCGATTCCCTTTGAACCACCCGTCACCAAAGCGCGTTTTCCCGTAACGGCGAAACGCTCCAGGGGATTCTGCATAGTTCACCTCTATCGTTCTGGATGTAAGTTGGCAATAAATCTCACGGTGCGCTATATCACAATGCTGCGGCCAGCAAAATGGCCGTTAATTCCTCGTCAGACAACACGAGCGGATTCGCCTTCATACTGGAAGCAACGCGCACACGCACAACCACATCCGCCGCGTCAGACGCACGGAAGCCGTAGCTTGACAGCAGCGGGATCTCAAATGCCGCCACCAGTGAGTGCAGCCAGGCGACGGCGTCGTCGATCATGGCGTCTGGGTTGCCGGTCAGTATCTCTGCAAGCTCGGCGTAACGCAGCAGGGCCGGGTGATCCGGCGCGCGCGTGCGCAGCGCGTGCACATTCGCTGCGACGACTCCTGGCAGCAACACGGCGCAGACTGCACCGTGGGGCGCGTCGTACATACCGCCAAATGGCCCCGCAAAGCCGTGCACCGCGCCCAAACCCGCGTTGGCAAGCGCCAGCCCGCCGCACAAGCTGGCAAACGCCATGTCGCGTCGCGCCTGCACATCGTCTCCCTGCTCCACCGCACGCGGCAAAGCGCGCGCGGCATGGCGCAGGCCGTCACGACAGAGCGCATCGGTCAGCAGATTGGCGCGGCTCGACGTGAACGGCTCGATCAGTTGCGTCAAGGCATCCATGCCCGTGGCCGCGGTCACCGACGCCGGCAGGCTATAGGTCAACTCCGGGTCGACCAGCGCCACGCGCGGCAGCATCGAGGGGCTGCGCACGCTGACTTTGACGCGATGCTCCGGCGAGGAAAGCACAGCATTGCGCGTCACCTCGCTGCCCGTGCCCGCGGTCGTCGGCGCCGCGATCACCGGCAGCGAAGGATTTTGCAACGGCGGTGCTTTCCCGATCACTTCGAGGTAGTCGAACACGTCGCCGGGGTTGGCGGCCAGCGCGCCGATCGCCTTGCCGGCGTCGAGGGCGCTGCCGCCGCCAAAGGCGACGATCACCTCGGCGCCGGCTGCGTGCGCCGAGGTGACGCCCGCGACCGCGTCGGCGACGGTTGGCTCACCGGCCACGGAGAAGACGGTTGCATCCACGCCGGAAGCCGCGAGCAACGTCAGCAAACGCTGTGCGCGTGCAGGATGCGCCCCTGTCACCACCAACGCGCGCCGGCCAAACCCCAGCGCCAGCGCTCCGATCTCGTTCAATGTCCCTTCACCAAAGAGAATGCGCTGCGCAGTGGCAAATTCAAACTTCATATTTCCTCCAAAAAGAGCATCAGTCGGTCACTTGACCGGCGAAGAAGGCATCCCAGGGAAATTCAACCGGCGCGTCGTGCGTGACAATGTCGATCATCTTCCTCATCAGCGGCAGCGCGGCGGGGTCGAGCTTGCCTTGCGCCAACAACGCTTCGACCGTCGGCCCGATGGCCTGCGCCAACTGCGCGCCCTCGATGGTGTCGTCGGGCATAAAGTCGCGCTTGGCGGCGGAATAGGGCGCGCCCTGGCCCAGATGCCAACCCATGCGGCTGTTGCGTCCCCATGCTGGTAACGTACAGATCGCCGGCGCCGGGCAGGGTGAAGACGCTGCGCCGCTGGCCGCCCATGTAATCGACCATGTAGCTTGTCTCCCACAAGCCTTGGGCAAAGATGGCGGCGGCCAGGTTGTACATGACAGCCTCGTTGCCGGCTTTGTCTGCTTTGGCCAGCAACCCACCCACACAGCCCACCGCCAGCGCGTAGATATTTTTCAGGGCCACGCAGGTTTCCACGCCCACCAAGTCAGTCGAAGGCCAGATGTGATAATAGGGCGTGCGTATCATCGAAGCGAGCCGGTTCAAAAAGGCAGCATCGTGGCCGGCGATCACGACGCAGGTGTCGCGTCCCTTGGCCAATTCTCCCGCGATCGACGGGCCGCCAATTGCCACCAAAGGCGTGCGCGCCTGCTGCGCCGGGGTGAGATGCGTGCGCAGACGATGCGGCAATAGTTCCAGGCGATCATCCTCGCCGACAAGCCCCTTGGTTAGAAAAAGTACGGGAATTCCTGCCGGTAAGACCGGGCGCAGCATCTCACCTGCCCAATCGATGCCCAGCGAATTGACGCCCACGACGACCAGATCGACGCCCTGCATCGCCTCCCCCAGCCGGTCGTAGGTGTAAGGCTCGACCGTGTCGCGCAGCCACGACTTTAACCGCGGGTGGCGGCGCGTTTCGTGAATTTCCTCAATCGCGTCGGCATCAAGATGCGTGCCAACCAGCTTGACATGGTGGCCGTTGTCGGCAAGCGGCATTGTAAATGCACTGCCCATGACCCCGGCCCCCAGCACGACGATAGTTGCCATACAGTTTTCTTTGCCTCAATCGCATAGATAGACAATTAAAATTGAAAATTGCCTGACCGTGGAGATTTCATCAGGCCAGCAGCATTTGCGCTATCGAATCAAGTGTAACCGGAACCATGCAGAATCGCCAGCACCGCCTGGGCATCAATCCCCGGCTGATCGCAAAAGTAGCAAAAGTAGGTCGGGCTATCAGCCCGACGGTGCTTCTGAGTGCTGTCGCCTCCTCCCGTCGGCCCGACCGACGGGGCTGGTTGACGTCACCTGCATCGTGGGCGCAATGCTGTCGGGCTGGTAGCCCGACCTACGGTTGGTTGACATCACCTGCATCGTGGGCGCAATGCTGTCGGGCTGGTAGCCCGACCTACGGAGTTGGTTGATGTCACCTGCATCGTGGACGCAACGCTGTCGGGCTGGTAGCCCGACCTACAGTTGGTTGACGCCACCCGGATCGGGTACGCAATGCTGTCGGGCTGGTAGCCCGACCTACAGTTGGTTGACGCCATCGTGATCATTGACGCAACACCGTCAGGCTTCTAGTGGATTGTCAAGCGTAAAGTTTGGGTAGAGCGACAGCAAGAGAACGCAGATAGGCGCAGATAAAATCGGATAAGCGCAGATAAGAGCAAAGCATCTGCGTCTATCTGAGGCCATCGGCGTTTATCTGTGTTCCCTTCCAATTTGCCGAACCAAGTTGCTTGGTTGACAGCCCACTAGCCCGACCTACGGAGTGCTGAATGTCAACCCAGTCGAGGCAAAAGGAATTTCACAAGCTAAATGGATGCGCGCCAGTATGCAGGCAAGCACTGCCGGGGTAAAGGATTTAGAGGCGTCCACCACCAACAGCCGCGCTGGGTCGATCGTGGCGACCCACGCGTCAACCTGGCGTTGAAGGTGCGCAAGCTGCTCTACAGAGGCGATCTCGAGGGTGCGGCTGCGGCGCGCAAAGCGTGCGGCCAACGCGTCGAGCGGAACATCCAGATAGATGAACAGGTCGGGCAATGGCTGCATCGAGCGCGCATAGCGGTAGAAACGCTCGCAGAGCGCGTACTCGGCTGCATCCAGATAGCCAATCGCATGAAAATGACGTGTGAAGACAAAGAAGTCCTCGTCCAGCCCGCCATCCACCAGCCCGATGCCCGGCTCACGGCGGATGGCCTGCTCCTGCTCGGCGCGCAGCAGCAGATAGTCGATCTGGTTGGCGAGGGCGAAGCGGCGATCCTGGGCAAAGGCGCGCTGAAAGGGGCGTTCGGTATGTTGTTCCAGGCCGGTGACAAAGGGCGCGGCCACCGCCAGCGTCTCGACCAGTGTCGTTTTCCCCGCGGCCGTATTGCCGATCACGGTGACAAGTTTACCCACCTCTGCTCCTGTCATGGCGTGAAATGCGACAAGTCCTAGCGCCCCCAATACCCCACCACCCAACACCCAACACAAAAGCCATGCAGAAGATCGCTCCTACTCCACCCGATAGAGCGCATCAACCATGCGTTTCAGCAGATCCTCGACGATCCCGTGCATCGGCAGCGTGGCGGCCATGCCATAAACAGGCGCCATGCCGCCTTGCTCCGCCGGATGCGCCTTGACGTGCGCCACCGCAGCTTGCAGGTCGTCGAAAAAGCGCTGGGCAACGCCCGGCTCGGTGTGGCGCAGCGTGACGCAGAGGTGAATGGCGGCCGGGCGATGCAGGCCGTTCAAGCTCCAGCCGCGCGCGTTCATGGCGTCGAGGACGCGATAAATGTCCAACGTAGGCGACGCAAAGGCGATCACAAAATAGGGATCGCCCAGCACGACCAGGTCGGGAATCTGTTCGATCCAGCGGCGAATGAGCTGTGCGGTGGCCAGGATGCGCGCTGCCGCCGCGCGATAGCCGGCCTCGCCCGTGTTGACCAGCGCGGCCCAGCAAGCCGCGCTCAACGCGCCGGGACGGCTGCCGGCCAAAGTGGGCGAGAAGTAAAGCCCGCCCGGCCAATCCGCCACCGCATAGTATTGATAGCGTCGCAACGCCTCGCCCCGATAAAGCACGACCGACGTGCCTTTGGCCGCGTAGCCGTACTTGTGCGTGTCCGCGGAGAGCGAAGTCACGCCGGGCAGCCGGAAGTCGAAATCCGGCGCGGCGTAGCCAAGTTCACGCGCAAAGGGCATGACAAAGCCGCCCAGACAAGCATCGACGTGGAGGCCGACGCCGCGACTGTGGGCAAGCTCGGCCAATGCCGGGATCGAGTCGACGACGCCGTGCGGGAAGGAGGGCGCGGAGCCGACCAGCGCCACCGTGTTGTGATCCAGGGCGGCGGCCATGGCGGCCACGTCGGCGCGATAATCCGGGCCGACGGGCACGCGCACCAACTCCATGTCGAAATATTGAGCGGCCTTGTCGAACGCGGCGTGTGCGCTGGCTGGTGCGACGATGCGTGTGCGCTTCAGACCGCGCGCCGCCCGCGCCCGGTCGCGGTAGGCGCGCATTGCCAGCAAAATGCTCTCCGTGCCGCCGGAAGTCACTGTGCCCACAATCGGGTCGGTGGTCGCGCCGGCGCCGAGGAGATGTGCGGTCATGGCGACGATCTCGGCCTCGTACTTCACCGTGCTGGGCCAGAGGTCGAAATGCAGCGGGTTGCTTTGCGAGTTGAGCGCGTAAACCTCGTTCAGAAAGTCGATATGCGCGGGATCGCCGTGATAGACCGCTCCGGAGACATACCCAGCGCGCCAGCGCTGCTGTTCCTCTTGCTGGAGCGTGGTCATTTCGGCCAGGATGTCGGCGCGGGTGCGGCCTTGGCGCGGCAGGTGCGTGTACGCCGGCAACTTGCCCTGATAAGGGTGCAGCGACGCCGCGAGATCATCGATCAAAGCGTCATATTGGCGGTCAAGCTGGCGGCGCAGCACCGGCACGCGCCGGAGGAAACTTTCCAAGAGCTGCGCCACCGCGGGGGGCAGCTTGCTCAGGATCGCAGGCAGGTCAGACATCGCTCAGGACTCACTTTCATGACCACGATTGAGACGACGATAAATCCCGTGGGTCTTGCGGTAGATGGCGACGAACTCTGCAAAAAGCTCGTCATAGAGGGAGGCCAGCGCGGGCTGCGGCGCATAGACGCGGGCGACGGGCGTGTGGCCGGCGATCTCCTCCAGCCGCAGATAGCCCAGCCCCACCATGGCCAGAAACGCGGCGCCGCGCGTGTTGACGTGCAGCGGATCGGCCACCTGGAGCACGGGGCGTTGCAGCACATCGGCGTGAATCTGGCACCACAGATCCGACCGCGCGCCGCCGCCCACGAGCCGCACATCCGCCAGCGGCCGGCGGATGAACTTCTCCACGTAGACGCGCAGCCAGCGCGTGTTGAACGCCACACCTTCATAGACGCTGCGCACCAGATCGCCGCGCGTGGTGCGCAAGGAAAGGTTATGCCAGCCGGCGCGCAGCGTGTGGTCGTCGACCGGTGAGCGCTCGCCGTTGAGCCACGGCGTGAACAGCACGCGCTGGCTGCCCGGCGGCGTGGCCGCGGCGAGGGCGTCGAGGCGCTCGTAGCTGTCGACGGGCGGCGGGTTCGTCATCAGCGCGTCGTCGCCAAAGAAGACGCGGTCGCGTAAAAAGGTGAGCGCGGCGCCCGCGGTTTCGTGCTCGTTGATCAGCAGATAGCGACCGGGGATGGCCGAAGGCAGCGACGCCATGTTGTGCACGATGTCGGTCTTCTTGTCCGGCACGTGACAACTCAGCCACGACGAGGTGCCGATGTAACAATGCGCGGCGTAATCCTCCACCGCGCCGGAGCCGACCGCGGCCGTGTGAATATCGGGCGCGCCGGCCACGACTTTGACGTGGGCGCCAAGCCCCAGGTCCGCGGCGGCCGCGGGCGTCAGCACACCCAGCACATCGACGGAGTGCAACAGGTCAGTCGGCAGCTTGGCGCGGTCGAGGCCGGCCAGCCGCAGCAGATCGTCGTCATAGCGGATATTGTGAATGTCGCGATTGTCGGTGACCCAGTGCAGCGTCATCGTCTCGACGCTGGAGGCCATGCGCCCGGTCAGCTTGTAGTTGATGTAATCCTTTGGCTCCAGGAATTTTGCCGTGCGGCGATAAAGGTCAGGGCGTTCCTGCTGGAGATAAAGGATGTGGGCGATGGCATCCTTGCTGGAGTGACCGGGGATGCCGCCCGTCTTGCGAATCCAACTCCACAGCTTGCGTGCGCCGTAGCCGGAAAAGGCGGGAAAGCCACCCGTCACCCGGCGCATCGCACGCGCGCCGCGTGCATCCATCCAGATGATGGCGTGGCCGAGCGGTGCACCATCTGCGCCGACGGCCACTGTGCCCGACCATTGCGTGGTCACACCGATGCCGGCGACGCGCGCGGCCGCGCCGTCCACCTGCTGCATTGCCTGGCGCGTTGCCGCGCAGATCGCGGCCCACCACGCTGCCGGATCCTGCTCGACGCCGCCATCGGGCAGGAAGATCAGGGGCACAGGTGCGCCCGCGCCGGCAAGCAGTTTGCCTTGCGCGGCATAGAGCGCAACTTTTGCGCCGGAAGTGCCGAGATCGATGGCAAGCAGTAGTGGATCGCTCATACGGTGTAAGAGCCGTGCGCCTTCGCCCAGATATCCTCCGGGTAGGCGACGCCGATGCTGGGCAATAGAGCGGGCGCAAGTGGTGGCAAATGCAGACCAGAAGATAGCCCGATTTTGGTCAGTGTTTGGATGACTCGAATGCGGTCAGACATGCTCGACGCTTCCATTTCCCTCGGCTGTTTCGTCCGATAGCCAACCAGCACAGCGTACTATACACGATTTCGATGTTTTGTGCAGGCGGGTACGAAGAGGACGGACGCGTCCCCAAAGTTTGGCAGCCCGGTCTGTAAATTCCTGCTGCGCCACTGCTGCGATCAACGTTCGATCAACATGCCAGGATGTACTTTGCAGGGCATTGTCCGATCCTAACGTAAGTTGACAAAATGGCTATTTTCAAAGTGGTCACGATGCAGTACACTATTATCATCTTGGAAGGAGAAGAAGGAACTACCTATGAACCACAAAAGTTTTTCGTCCATACGCGTTACTTGGCTATTACTTCTGCTATCTGTCATCCCTCCGTTGCTTTTCCCGCTTCCAGCATCTGCAGCGCCGAACGCGCCCACCGATACGCCAACTCCCATTGTCACCGACAATGTCGAAGAGTGGGCCGTAGGGAAGCCGGGCTGCTCTACTGGGCGAGCAACTGCTACGCTGATGAGTTCAACCCATTTGCCGAACTCAAGCGTAAACCCATTGGCGGTGGGGTGCAGCGCACGCTGGAGTCGATCAACGACTACAACCTTTGCATCACCTATCAGAATCTGCTCAGCGCAGCCGACGGTCTGTACTACTTCGACGATGCCCAGGATCGCATCGAACTCATGCCGCTTGGCGAGCCATACACGCCGCAGGTGGTGAAGGCGCTGATCAGCGGTCAGTTTCCCAACGTCGGGAAGGCGTTCGTCGAAGCGGGCGATTACCTTTACTGGGTGCACTCCTTGAGCCCGAACGCAGTCTATCGGGTCAAAAAGGATGGCAGCAGCGAGGTCGAAACCGTTGCCAACACCGGCGCGTTGCCAGCGGATGTAATGATCGTCGGCAATACGGTCTACTGGACGGACAGTAGCGGCGTGTGGAGCATCCGGAACGACTGTGCGGCCCTCCCTTGCAGCGACTCACAGTCTCAGTTCGCGTCGTTTGGTGCCAACACCAGTGGCTACGGACTGCTTTATCAATACATCGGCGGTGTGCAAGGAACATACCGGGTCTATTGGGTGCAGCACGTGGAAAGCGGCAGCAATTCCGACTATCAGATCCGCTATCGTTCATGCGGTCAGATTGCGGTCTGTTTTCTGAGTCCGCAAGAGCCTACCGCCCTCTTTTACGGCAGTACGACTAACTGGCGCATTGGAAACCCCCTCCTGACTAACAACACCCTCTACTGGACGGAAGCCGATCAAAACACCGTCAACAATCAAAACGGTGACCTGAAGCGCCGCGCGTATAACGCGGCGACGCCCGGCGCCGATACGATCGCCACCGGTCAGGCCAAGATCGACAACCAACTTTATGTCACTAATGACCAGATCTTCTTTGCGCGACAGAACACAGGCATCTACAGCCTGGCGCTCAACGCCAGCGCCATCACGCGCGACTTCCGCGTGGACGGAATGGAAGTGACGCAGGCTATCCAGAATCTCACCAATCAAGCGCCATTGGCCGCCAATAAGCCGACTTACGTGGCGCCTACGCTACGCAGATCAGCGGGCCAAGCACCCCCAATGTAGAGGCGCGGCTGGTTGGCACGCGCGGCGGATTACCGCTGCCTGGATCGCCGTTGCGCCCGGCCAATGGCGTGCGCGCCCTGACTACCGGCGCTGGTTTCGACCGCGCCCGCCTCAACGACGGTTGGTATTTCGTGCTTCCGTCCGCTTGGCTCGGCGCCGGACCGATTACGCTGAAGGTCGAGGTCGACCCGCGCCAGATTCACACCGACCCGAATCGCATCAATAACGAGTTGTCGCAGGCGCTCAACTTCCAAAGCCAGCCGCCCGTGTGCGTATGGACCGTGCCCGTGCGCACGCACACGCCGCTGCCCTCGACGCGCGACCCCAACTTCTGGGCAATGGTGAATCAGTTCAACCGGCGTTGGCCGACGCCCGACACCTGGATCTATCGCGAAGCCGAACCGGTTGAAGAACTCGAAGTCTGTTGGTGGGGGCCAGTGCCCTATCCGTGCTACGGCCTTATGAATTGGAAGATGGCTGGGGCCTCACCAATGGGATTCCTGACCGCGACAAGGTGATCACGTCGCTGTGGCTGCGCGCGCAGCTTTCCTTCAACCCAGATGCATGCGACGACATCGGCGCGCCCGTACATTTCATGGGCATGGTGCATCCTGATGCCAACAACGGCGGCGCGTCGGGCTATGCCAGCACCGTCAGCAAGCAGTCATGGGTGCAACTGCCTGACCATCTGCCTAATCCCGCGCCGCCAGCCTGGAACAGCATCCGCGAAGGCAGCGTCATGGCGCAGGAACTGGCGCACAATTATGGCCGCAAACATATCAACTGCGGCAGCCCCGACAATGTGGACGCCAACTATCCCTATCCGCCGTGTCAGATCGCCAATACTGGCGCAACCAGCTACTACGGCTTCGACGGCGCCACGCTGCAACCGATCCGCCCCGACGCGACCGCGGATTTCATGTCCTACGCTGGCCGCAGTTGGGTAAGCGACTACACCTGGCGCGGCCTGATGAATTCTTTCTTCGTCGCCAGCCGCAACGCGATAGCACCAGCCACAACTGATGTGGGCGATAACGTTTTTGTCGCCGGTCTGGTCGACATGGCGAACAACCGTGGCGAAATCGCTCAGACGCTGGTGTTGCCGGCTGCGTCAATCCCGCCGGCGACGCGCCAATTGGCAGCCGTGCAAGCCGCCAGTCCCAATCACGATGGGGCGCCGCACGCCGTGTTCAAGTTACGCCTGCTCGACCCAGTGGGTACAGTGCTCGTCGAGCGCATTCTCACCCTCTTCCCCCTCGACGACCACACCGATGAGAGTGACGTCGCCCTGTTCAACGATCTCTTTGCGCCGCCGGTCGGGCAGGTCGCCACACTGCAACTGCTGGCGGGCGATACCGTCATTGACACGGTCAGCCCAGGCATCCACACGCCCGCAATTGCCGTACAGCAGCCGACCGTCGGCGCGCTCATCGACAGCCCGCTGGCAATTCAATGGACGGCCAGCGACCCTGATGCCGATGATCGACTACTCTTCACGGTGCAATACAGCCACGACAGCGGCGCAAGCTGGCACACCCTGGCAGTCAATCTCCCCAGCACACCCAACCCGGTCAACCAGCTCGTCCTGAACGATGTCGGCTCGTTGCACGGGAGCGGCGCCAATACAGCGTTGATCCGCGTGCTGGCAAGTGACGGTTACAACACTGCCATCGGCGTCTCGCAACCGTTCACGCTCAAGAATCGGCCACCGGAGCCAGTCATCTTCACGCCGGGTGCAGGGGAGACTTTGGCGGCTGGGCCGGCGGTCGTGCTGCAAGGCAGCGCCACCGATGCGGAGGATGGTGGGCTGGCCGGTGCGGCGCTGCGTTGGCAAATCGACAACAGCGCCGCGGGCAACGGCAACGTGTTCGCGGTCGCGGGGCTGGCGACCGGCGTCCACACGGCTGCATTGGCTGCCATGGACGCCAACAGCCAAGTAGTCACGACGACGGTGAGCTTCACCATTGTGCCACTCAACATCCCGTTGGCGACCACCTTCACGCTGGATGGCGTCTGCACCGATGACGGTTACGCCACGGCCAACACGCTTGTGCTGAAGCCCTACAACAATGGCGACCAGGCAAACGCCAGCATCGTCCGCAGCGATCAATATCTGTGGGTCTGCTTCACCGGCCTGCAACAGGGCGCCACCACGCCCGGCGCCTTTGTTGGCATACGCATCGACAGCAACAACAGCCGGGACGCCGCGGCTCAGGGCGATGACTACGCTTTTCTGGTCGGCGAGGACGGGGATGTCAACACACTGCAAGGCGATGACGCCGGCAACTTCGCGACGCCTGGCCCCGGCGGGCTGCAGGCGCAGGTCAGCGCAGGCGCGGGCCTCTGGAGCGCCGAACTTCGCATCGACAAGACGGTCATCGGCGGGTGGGATCATGTGATCGGGTTGAACCTCGGCCACTATAGGGTAGGATTCCAGGGCGACGACTATCTCTGGCCGTTTGCGTCGATATGGAACAATCCCAGTGCATGGGCGACAGCGGCCCTGGGCAGCCAGCCCCTGCTCACTGCGCTTGATCCCTACATAGCCACTGTCGGCGCACCCGCCTTCACGCTGACGGTGACTGGCAGCAACTTCATCAGTGGCACGGTCGTGCTGTGGAATGGCGCGGCGCTGCCGACCACCGTGGATAACGACACAACGCTCACCGCCGTGGTGGGAGCGGCGCAACTGGCCGGCGCCGCAGCGGTGCAGGTTAAGGCGCGTGGGCCAGCGCCAGGCAGTTTCGAGTCCAACAGCCTTGCCTTTGTCGTGGAGGCGGCGACGCCGGCAATTGCTGGGTTGACGCCGGCCAGCGTCACGGCAGGCGACCCCGCATTCACGCTGACCATCGATGGCAGCAATTTTGCGGCGGACGCGCAGGTGTTATGGAACGGTGCGGCGCTGGCGACACAATTCGTCAGCCCGTCGCAGATCAAGGCGCAGGTTGGCGCCGGGCTACTGGTCAACGGACAGGCCGTTGGGATTGCCGTGCGCAACCAACTGCCAGACCAGCGCATTTCCTCGGCAACGCCGTTTGTGATCGAACCCCTCAGCGAACTTCGCCTCTATCTGCCGATGATCGATCGGTAGCAGGTGGAATTCCCCAAAGAAGGCAAGGAGCGCAGAGAAAGACAGCCCGTCTTTGCGCTCCTTGCCTTCTTTGGGGCGAAGCATTCTCGGAGCGGACGCCGATAACCCCTACCCCCAGCGCCGCGCCACCTGCGGCTTGAGAAAGTCCAGCCCCGCCCGCACGAACGCGGCTCCATCCGGGCAGACGTCATGAAACATGCCGCGCGCATAGGCGAAGTCGCCGAGCGACGAGTTGTACGCTTCCATCGTGAGCGGGCCGTCAAAGCCGGCGGCGTGCAGCGCATCGAAGAATGCGTCCCACGGCACGACGCCGCCACCCGGCGCGCCGCGGTCGTTCTCGCACGCGTGCACGCACCACAGCCGCGTCGCCATCTCCGCGACGGCCGCAGCATAGTCGCGCACTTCGGTCACCATGTGATACGTGTCCAACAGCCCGAAGAGATTGGCGTGATCGGCCAGTTCGATCAACCGCATCAACTGCGCCGGCGTGTTGACCAGGTGCGTGCGAAAGTGGCTCATCGGCTCCAGCACAATCTTGACGCCGGCAGCCGCGCCGTGCGCGGCCAGCGCGTGCAGCCCCTCCGCCGTCCACGCGTACTCCGCTGCCGGCGGACGGCGGCGCTTGACCACGCCGGGATGGCCGTAAAGTGCGCCCGCGTAGGCTACGGCGCCCAGTTCCGTCGCCAGATCGACCTGACGGCAGTGCCACGCCACTCCTTGCGCCCGCTCATCCGCCGCGTCGGACGAAAGGTCGGCGGCCAGCGGCCAGGCGCCACCTGGCCCGACCACCAGCGTCATCCCCAACGCCGCGGCGCGGTTGCGCGTCAGCCGCGGTGTAAAGTGGACGTCATCACCGACCGAAAGCTCGGCCAGCTCGAGGCCAAGCGCCTGCATTTCATCCAGAATCGGCAGCGCGTCGTCGCTCCACCGCTCGGTAAATAGATAGCAATGTGCACCAAACTGCATAATTACTCCCCTTTCATTGCACCATCGGATCGGGCGAGCGGCGCGGCCCCGATGCCGGGCCAGACGCGCACGACGCCGAACGTCGCGCGGATGACAATCCAACCGTCGATGACGATCCATATCCATACCAACGATACGACGCCTGCCGCCTCGATTCCCCATAGCCCCGTCACGCCAGCCACAGTCGCCACGAACATCGCGTTGCGCAGATAGCGAAAGTCGCCCGTCCCCCAATGAATGCCGTCGGTGACAAAGGCCAGCGCGTTGATCGGCTGTACGATAGCCGAAAGCAGCCACGCCGGAAAGAAGAGCGCTTGGGCGTCGGCCGGGGCCAGCAAGTCCGCAATCCCTTGACGAAAGAGCCACATGCCGCCACCCAGCAGGACGCCCAACGCCACACTCCACATCGCGGCAACGCCAGCCACACGGCGCGCTTGCGTTACCCACCCGGCGCCGAGAAAATAGCCAACCAAACTCTGCGCCGTGATCGCCAGCGCGTCCAGCCCCAACGCCGCAAAAATCCAGAATTGGCGCACAGCCTGATGGGCGGCGCCGCTTTCGGCGCCCAGGGTCGTGGCGGCGCGCGTGGTCAGGAGAAGGAAGCCCGTCAGCAGCCCGGTGCGCAGGAAGAGATCGCCGCCAATGCGCAGCAGCGTGCGCGCCTCACGGATGCGCAGATGCGCCGGCCAGCCCAACCGCCGCACGACGACGGTCATTGCCCACGCGGCGCCGAGCCACTGCGCAACCGTACTCGCCGCCGCCACGCCCGCCACACCCAGCGCCGGAATCGGGCCAAAACCTCGGATCAGCAGAGCGTCGAGCACGATGTTGACGCCATTCACCGCCAGCGCAATCCACAGCGGCGTACGCATATCCTGCTGGCCGCGCAAGATGCCAAAGACCACCAGCAGAGTCAGCACCGCGGGCGCGCCGAAGAGCCGCATCCCCATATACGCTTCGGCGTAGGCCAACACTTCACCTTCTGCGCCCAACGCCCGCGCCATCGGCGTCATCAGCAGGAAACCCACTGCGATGATCGCCACCCCGAACAGCCATGCCAGCGTCAACGCCAGCCCCATAATGCGAGCGGCGCGGCGTTCCTCGCCTGCGCCAATGGCCTGCGCCACATCGGTCTGTGCGCCGATGCCCAGAAAGTTGAAGACCCAGAAGACGCTCGACAGCGTGGCCGCGCCGACGCCTAATGCAGCCAGCGGCGCGGCGCCAAGCTGCGCTACGAACGCCGTATCGACCAACCCTGTCAGCGGTTCCGCCACCAACGACAACAGCACCGGCGTCGAAAGCGCCAAGATGGTGCGGTGTGGATGCCGGATGAAGGGGTGCGGCGCTTTGCTATCCGTCGGTTTGGTCATCAACCAGCTTCCTCTAGGGCCGTTCTGACAGCCCTGCTTGCCACAAGACAGCTTCAATTGGCTGTAACGGGCTCTCAAGGTTGGTTATTTCCTCTCATCCTATGTTATCTTGAAGCTATGGGGCAAACCAAGAAACCACGCCGTCCGCCACGCCCGCGCCCCCCCAAGGCCGCTGCGACTACTCAAATGAACCTTCCAACACCTGGCGAGCCGTTTGCGGCAATCGCGGGCGTCCTGCAAATCATGCCGCAGGGCAACGGCTACTTGCGCGACCCGCTGCACGCGTTTGCGCCATCGCCCGCTGACATTCTGGCGCCTGCCGAACTGATCCGCACGTATGGCTTGGTCGACGGCGCTGAGGTCAAAGGGATAGCTGGGACCACGGCCCAGGGTCAGCAATTGGTGAGCATCGAGCAGATCTGCGGCCTTGCGCCGGAACATTTCGCCCAACGCAAGCCCTTCGAACAACTTACTGCCATCGACCCCAACGAACGCTTGCGGCTCGGCGACAGCGGCGTGATGTCGATGCGTGTGGCCGAGTTGATCGCGCCGATCGGCAAGGGCACGCGCGGGCTGATCGTGGCGCCGCCCAAAGCGGGCAAGACGCAACTGCTCGAAGAGATGACCCATGCGATTCACGCCAGCGCGCCCGACGCGCGTCTCATCCTGCTGCTGATCGACGAGCGGCCGGAGGAAGTGACGCACTTTCGCCGCACCGTGCCCGCCGAGGTCTTCGCCAGCTCCAACGATCAAAGCCTGACCGACCACACGCGGCTGGCCGAAATGACAATGGCGCACGTGCGCTGCGAACTGGAGTGCGGGCGCGATGTCGTCGTGCTGATCGACAGCCTGACGCGCATGACGCGCGCGTTCAACCTGACCGGGCGCGGCGCCAACCGCACGATGTCGGGTGGCATCGACGCCCGGGCATTTGAAGTTCCCCGTCGCTTCTTTGGACTGGCGCGCAATATCGAAAAAGGCGGTTCGGTCACGGTGATCGCCACCGCGCTGATTGAAACCGGCTCGCGCATGGACGACCTGATCTTCGAGGAGTTCAAGGCGACCGGCAACAGCGAATTGGTGCTCGATCGCGCGTTGGCCGAAGCGCGCATCTTTCCCGCGATCAACATCAAGGCCAGCGGCACGCGCAAGGAAGAATTACTCTACGCACCGGCCGAAATGGAGAAACTTTACCTCCTCCGCCGCGCGCTCGCCGACCGCGACGGCAAGCGCGCCATGACCGGTCTGCTCAAGCTGCTCGAAAAGGCAGCCACGAACGACGAACTGCTGCGCCGCCTCAAACGCAAGGGATAAGTTTCGGATTAAATCCGCAAGGATCCGCCGCGTCCGTTCCATCCCATGATCAACTTTTGCCAGGGACTGGGTTGTCACCTCCAGAAAAGTAGAGGCGAAGCTACTTTACTTTCTGAAAAGTAATTTCATACGAAAAGTGAATCGCTGCCAGCGGCCATTCGCACTTGATGTCGAGGGTCGGGCAGGCGCCATACTCGTAATTCTCGTCACCCAATTTGCCCACGATGTCGGGCAGGTGCGGGAAGATCAACCCCATCTGGTTGGAGACCTGACTCGTCACCGCGCCGGAGGGATCTGACGCCACCGC
Source organism: Candidatus Caldilinea saccharophila (assembly GCA_016710365.1). Lineage (GTDB taxonomy): Bacteria > Chloroflexota > Anaerolineae > Caldilineales > Caldilineaceae > Caldilinea > Caldilinea saccharophila. The sequence goes on from JADJVW010000001.1 coordinate 298,242, forward strand.
CAGCTTGAAGGGTTCATAGTACATCGTGATTTCAGCCTTGCCCGGCCCCTTGGCGCCCGTGACCACTTCGCTCTTGTCGCCCACCAGGTTGCGCACGACCGCGCCGTCAACGCCATTGCCGTTAGCGTCAAGCACGGTGAGCATGATCAGGTGCTGTGCGCTGCTGTCGCGGATGCCTCCGTTGTTCTCGTCCAGTCCCAGCACCTTGAAGTGTACGATCTGATATTGCGCGTTGGGGTCAAACCAGCCGGCGCTGGAGGCGGCCGGGTCGGGCGCGGGCGCGGCCGCGGGCGGGGCTTCGGCGACAACTTCCGGCGCGGCCTCAGTAGGCGCTTCGCCAGGAGCTTCGGGGGTCGCCTCGACGGGCACGGCGATGGGCGCGGCCGTGGCAGGCGGGACTTCGGCCACCGCCGGCAGATCGCTTGCCACCGGCGCGGTCTCACCATTAGTCACTGAAGCCAGCTCGCCAAAGACCCAACCCTTTGCCCCGTTGACGCAACAAATCTGCCACCAATCGCCAGCCGGCGTGCGCGCGGTGACCTCAAACTGCTGTCCCGCCGTGGCCATGCCGACCAACGCTGCATCGGTGGAAGGCGCGGCGCGTACATTGACTGCCTCGGACGCGATGGTCAGTTGGGGCGGTGGCGCGGCTTCCGGTGTAGGCGTGGCCACGGTGGCAGGCGTGTCCGTGGGCAGCAACAAGGGGGCGTCAGCAGCAACTGCCTGTTCGACAGCCGCAAGCGCCACTGTAGCAGTAGCAACCACGACAGCGGTCGGCGTGAAAGTGGGCAGCGGCGTGCGCGTCGGCTGCGCGGTCGGCGCATTCGACGCGCCGCCAAAGGGCCCGCAGCCTGCCAGCAAGGTCGTGATCAACAAAAGCGCGCCGATCTTCATGCAACAGGCGCGCAAGGCTCGTATTGTCTTGAAATTCTTCATCGGTCACCTATCTTTTTGGAAGCATCCGCCCGGCGGCCATCAGCACCCGATTGTAGCAGGGGTTGGAGTCACCCACACAATCGCAAGCCATCGCTATGCGGATGCAGTACAGACGATTGCCCTCCCCTGATGGCAGTTCGGGTATACTGAGGTGAACTATGACGATAGAGATAATCACAAAGCCAGACCACAGATGAGACGGATGCGCACTGATGTTTCCTGACCCAATCGCCCTCTACACAGAACGACTTGCCCGTTACAACGCAGAGCAGGAACGCCTCGATCAACGCAGCCGGCGCATCGGCAATCTTAACTTGTTGCTGCTCTTTGCCGCGTTTGTTGTGCTGGCGCTGGCAGCGTTCCGCAGCGACATCTGGCTGGTCGCACTGGCCGTGCTGCTCTTTGTCGCCTTCGTCGGCGGATTGGTGATGCACAACCGCGTCAACCGCAAGCTACAGGCTATCTCCCTGCGCGCCGGCTTGAATCGTGATGGGCTGGCGCGCCTCGCACGCGACTGGAAGGCGCTGCCGGCGCCGCTGATGGAGAGTTCGCCTCAGCCCGCGGTCGCCATCGATCCAGCCACCGCCGCGGATCTGGATTTGACCGGTCGCGCCAGCCTCGCACAACTGCTGGGCACGCCACACACGCCGATCGGCAAGCGCACCCTACAACGCTGGATCCTCACGCCAGCCTCACCTGCCACGGTGCGCGCACGCCAGCAAAGTTGCGCCGAGCTGGCGCCGCAGGTTGATTTCCGCGAAGAGGTCGGCGTGCGCGGGCGGCTGCTTGAGTCTGACGAAGAGCGCTACGCGCAGTTTGTGGCGTGGGCGGAAGGAGAAAGCTGGCTGCACGCCCATCGACATTGGCTGTGGGTGGCGCGCCTGCTGCCGCTGGCCGTGCTGGCGTTCTTCGCGGCGTTTTTGGCGGGCTACCCGGTGCTGACGCCGCTGCTGGGACTGTTGCTCGTCAACCTGTTCGTGCTGCAAAGCGTGGGGCGCAAGGTGGGTGACGCCATCAGCCGCGTCGCGGCACAGCAGGGCGTCTTTGCCTCCTATGCCGGCCTGTTCGACCTGTTCACCGCGCATCCGGTGCACGCGGCCGGCCTGCGCCAGCTACAGGAGCGGCTGGCCGCGGATCAGCGCAGCGCGGGGCGTCAGATGCGCGACCTGGCGCGCTGGATGCCGCTGGTGGATATTCGCCGCTCGATCTACTTCTTCCCCATCGAGGTGGCGACCTTGTGGAGCTTCCACGTGTTGTGGCTGCTGGAACACTGGCAGCGCAGCGCAGGCGCGCACGTGCGCGAGTGGCTGGAAGCGCTGGGCGAAGCCGAAGCATTGCTGGCGTTGGCCACCTTGCACTTCGAGCAGCCCACCTGGGTTTTCCCCGAGTTCCAGGCAGAAAACAGCGGTGCGCTAAAGGCGTTGGCGCTGGCGCACCCGCTGTTGCCCGCCGATCGCGCGGTGGGCAACGACGTCGAAATCGGGCCGCCCGGCAGCTACTTGTTGGTGACAGGCTCCAATATGTCGGGCAAGAGCACCTTGCTGCGTGCGATCGGCGTCAACGTCGTGCTGGCGCAGATGGGCGCGCCGGTGTGCGCGGCATCACTCACGCTGCCGCGGCTGGCGGTCATCTCCAGTATGCGCGTGCAGGATTCGCTGGAAGCGGGCGTGTCGTTCTACATGGCGGAGTTGCGCCGCCTGAAGGAAATCGTCGACCGCGCCGACGCGCAGCAAGCGCAAGGCGGCCCGCTGCTGCTGTACCTGCTCGATGAGATACTGCAAGGCACCAACACCGCGGAGCGCCAGATCGCCGCACGCCACATCATCAGCCACCTGGTCGGCCGCGGCGCGATCGGCGCGGTCTCGACGCACGACCTGACGCTGGCCGACGCGCCGGAGCTCAAGCCGGCCGCACGGCAGGTCTATTTCACCGAACACTTCACCCGCGGCGCAGACGGCCCGACCATGACCTTTGATTATACGCTGCATTCCGGCATCGCGGTGTCGACGAACGCGCTCAAGCTGATGGAACTGGTCGGTTTGCCGGTGAACGACGCACCCGAGTAGCCGCTTTGCAGCCACACTCCACCCTACTGGCCTGCCACCCTACTGTTCGTGCTACAATGCCAACAACAGAGCGCCAGCCCACAACGCTGCAGCCCTGACGGTCATGTTCTGGTCTTTGCGAGAGAATGCGCCAACATCTCCTAACAAATCGCTCCAGCCGACGAGACCCTGCTCCACTCCAAGTTGACGCTTGCCTGCATTGCCCATTTCAGGCATACTTGCCATCACATCTGCGTCGGATGCCTCCAGTGCAGATGAGGCGCTTTTCCAAAGCATGACGCCTTAAACTATATTCCAGACTGGCATCCGAAACCCGCTGAAGTGGACTGGACAATTGCCCGTAGCCGGCTTGAGTGATGCGCCTCGACTTCAGTCGAAGGCGTCCTTTACCTAGGTGTGAGGATGAACGATGTCTGATCTGAAAATAACTGCTGGCGTGGCGCCCGTCAATCAAGCGCAGATTTACTACGAACGCGGCGGGGAAGGTGCGCCGTTCGTGATGATCCATGCCGGCGTCGCCGACAGTCGCCAGTGGGAAAACGAGTTTGCGCACTTTGCCGACCGCTTTCAGGTTGTCCGCTACGACCTGCGCGGCTTCGGCCAGAGTGAGCCGGTCGCAGGCGACTATAACGATCTCGAAGACTTGACCGCGCTGCTCGATTTCCTGCAGCTTGACCAGCCGCTCATTTTGATGGGCTGTTCGATGGGCGGCGGCCTGGCGATGGACTTTGCGCTGGCGTATCCCGCGCGGGTCAAGGCGTTGATCATGGTCGGCTCTGGCCCGGCTGGTCTGGAATTGGATGTGCCCGAGCCTGCCAAGTTTGAAGCGGTGCAAAAAGCCCACGAGGCGGGCGATCTCGACCTCGTGGCTGAACTGGAGACGCAGATCTGGTTCGACGGCATGGGACGCACGTCGGCGCAGGTGGATCAGGCGATGCGCGGCCTGGCGTATACCATGAATCGCACCGCGCTGGCGCATGACGCCAAACAGCTTGGCAATCGGCTGCGCAATGCCCAGCGCCCAACGCCAGAACAGCTAAACGCGTTGCGTATTCCTGTGCTCGTTATTGTCGGCGCCCATGATCTTCCCTACTTGTTGGCGGCGGCGGACTACATGGAGGCAAAGATTCCTTCGGCGCGCAAGGTAGTCATGGCGGATGCCGCGCATCTACCCAATCTGGATCACCCGGAAGAGTTTCAGCGCATCGTCGCCCAGTTTTTAGAAACGGTGTAACTTGCTCTATATCTTTGGCGGTCTGCCGGGCGTCGGCAAATCCACCCTGGCCAGACGGTTCGCACGCGACCTGCAGGCGATGCATCTGCGCATCGATACCATCGAGCACGTGCTGCGTGAAGCAGGCTATGCAGTCATCGGGCCGGAAGGATACACGGTCGCGTACAAGGTTGCCGTGGACAATCTGCAGCTCGGCCTGAATGTCGTTGCCGATTCGGTCAACCCGCTGCGGTTGACGCGCGCGGCCTGGCGCGCCGCCGCGCGACAAGCCGCGGCGCCCTTTGTCGAAATCCAAGTAATCTGCTCGGATGTCGACGAACACCGCGGGCGGGTGGAATCGCGCGTCGCGGACATCCCTGGATTTACGCTTCCCACCTGGAACGATGTCATACAGCGCGAGGTTGAAGCGTGGGAGCCGGCGCCTTTGGTCATCGACACGGCGGGAAAGACGCCGGAGCAGAGTGGCGCTGATCTCCGGCGCGCGCTTGACGGGCTTGACTGGCTCCTTGCATTCAGGCTCTCCTGACCGGATGCGAGCCGCAAAGCGGGCTGTTGACCGAAGGCGCCCAGCAGGCGGCCGCGGCGCTGGCGCAGGTCGATGACTTGTTGGCTAACCGTGCACGCGCTGCTGCCGGCCGCGCAGTGGGTGCTGATCTCCGTGCCCGGTGGCTATGCCGCGGGCGTGGCGCGCGGCGCCATGCTGGCAGGGCGATGGCGGCGCGCATCAGGCCGCAGGCGCCGCGTACGGTGGTGAGTACGATTGCCCTGATGGCGCCATCATTTATCGGGCGCGGTAAGACACGCCCAACATGATAAGAGTGCGTTCCCAAAAATCCGAGACACGCCCCACATCAGAAGAGCAGCTATTGTGTTCAGCCATCCGTCTGGTACACTTTCTACCGTCATGACCGCTTCAGCCGGCACACGCACGATCATCGAAGCCAAGCTCTCCATCCCTCGCCTGCCCAACGATCTGGTGCTGCGGCCAGATGTTGCGCGCATGCTGGAAGTGTCACGCGCGCAGGTGGTGATGCTTCTCTGCGCTCCGGCTGGCTATGGAAAGACAACAACGGTTGCTGTGTGGCTGCGGTCGCAGATGGCTCAAACGCCGGCTACAGTAAACGCGCCAACCGGGCTGGTTGCCTGGTATTCAGTTGATGAAGATGACGATCAGCTTTTTACCTTCGTGACTTATCTGGTTGCTGCCATCGAGCGCGTGCTGCCTGGTGCGTGCAGCCAGGTTACAGCGGGGCTGCACGGGGTCGATATGCCGTCTCCCAGTCACCTGGCGGCACTACTCCTTGCCGATCTTGCGCAGATGTCGCAGCGCCTCACACTGGTTCTGGATGACTTTCATCACATTCATGCGCCCGCCATCCACGCCTTGCTGGCTGCTGTCGTGCGCCATCCGCCGCCGCTGCTGCATCTGGTGGTGATTGCGCGCACCGTTCCCGCCTTGCCGCTGGGCAGATTGCGGGCGGCTAATCAATTGATGGAGTTTGGCGCCTCGCAGCTTGCCTTCACCCCACCAGAAATCGGCCAACTGCTGGAGAACGTCTTTGGGCACGCGGCAGATGCGGCGACTGTTGCGTCGCTGTATGCCAAAACGGAGGGGTGGGTAGCTGGACTGCGGTTGCTGATGCTTGTCGCCAAGACAAATGACGACCGCGCGTGCTGTATTCCGGAAGTGGAACGCCGCAGCCAGCATCTGCTCTTCGACTACCTTATGCAGGAAGTGCTGGCAAATCTCCCAGATCGAATTCTCACTTTTCTGCTGGAGAGTTCCATCCTTACAACGCTCCACCCAGCGCTGTGCGACACGGTGTGCAGCAGCTGCGCGGGAGAGGTGGACAGCAGCGCTGCGCTGCTCCAACAGCTCGTGCAGCACAACCTTTTTATTACCGAAATTGGCGAACAAGATGGCTGGTACCGCTACCATCCTCAGTTTCAGGCGTGTCTCGCCAAACAACTTCGCCTGGCGCGCCCGCCAGCGTCGATCAAGCAGCTTTATGCGCGTGCGGCGGGCTGGTACGGAGAGCACGGCTATATCACAGAAAGTATGCAGGCGTATCTTGCGGCTGATATGCAATCTCACGCCGCCGATCAACTGGAGCAGTCGTTGGTTGAGCTCTACCGGAGAGAGGAGATACAACTGCTCCAGCACCTGGTTGGGCTGCTGCCGCCGGCGCTGGTGAAGGTGCGGCCCGCGCTGCTGATGTTGCAGTGCTGGCTGGCGGAATTGCACAGCCAATGGGCGATAATGGGCAAGTGCACTGAAGACGCGGCGCGCCTGCTTGAAAGTTCTGCTACGTCTATCAACCCGGCGCTGGTGCAAACGGTCTGGGGTGAAATCCACGCCGCACGCAGCTATTACCTGGTCTCTGACGCGTCGCTGGCGGAACAGCAGGCTTCGGCGGAGCAGGCACTGGCGCTGCTGCCGGCGGATCATGTCCAGGGGCGCGGGTTTGCGCTGATCAACCTGGCGCGCATCTACCGCTGGCAAGGGCGCCTGCGAGAGGCGGAAGATCTGCTTGAGCGAGCTTTGGATACCCAGGGGCTCCGTCCTGATGCGCTCACTCTGCGCCTGCTCAATGCACTGACACTGCACTACATCTACACCTTGCAGCTTGATCAGGCAGAACGGGCAGGAGAGATTTACCTCACTTTGGCGGGCGAAAGTGGTCTCAAGCTGAGCCAGAACCTGGCGCATGCTTTACTGGGCATTATGGCCTGCATGCGCAATCAGATCGAACAGGCGGACAGTCATTTCGCTGCCAACGCCGCCGATTTGCAGGCTGTACGCACGGCGCTGTTGTTGGCGCAGGTTTACCTTTACATCCTGCTGGTTGGAAACCGAGACCCCGATCACCGCCGCACAGTGACCGCCGCGCTCGAACGGCTGCAACGCTTTGCCTTGCAGCACGGAAGCGCCGAAATGCTGCGCACGGTTGAAGCGCTGCAAGCCTTTGCCGCCTTGCAGCGCGGAGATAAGAGGAGCGCGCTCCCCTGGGCGCACGCCCGCCCCTTCCCACCGGTTATCCCCGGCAAGCCGCTGGAATCCCTGATCTGGGTGCGCTGCAAATTGGCCGATGGATCGCCGGCAGCGCTGCAGGAAGCCCAGGAAGCACTGGCACAATTGGCTGCCATCACTGCCGAATATCATGACGCCGCGTTCCATCTCGAAGTGCAGGCGCTGCAAAGCCTGCTCGCACATGCGCAGGGTCGGGAGGCGGAAAGCCTGCGGCTGCTCCGGCCGGTTGTCCGTCTGGCGGCAGCACAAAGCACACCGTTCGTCTTCATTGAACAGGGGCACACCATGACAGGGCTGCTCCGTCGCCTCGCGACGGAACCCACGCTCAATCGCCCAGTGCGCATGATCCTTGAAGCGATCGGAAACGGCGCCGCTACGGCTGCGGTAACCTATCCGCCCGCTTCGCCTGAAATTGGCGGCCTGGCTGTACCGCACTACGAAAAGCTCACCCCCCGGGAACTTCAGATTCTTGAACTGCTGGCCCGCCGCTTGTCAAATGACGAGATTGCTGCTTCCCTCGTGGTTTCAACCCATACCGTGCGCAATCACTTGGCAAATCTCTATGCCAAACTGGGTGTAGCTTCTCGCCGCGCCGCGGTTGTCGAGGCGCAGGGACTAGGAGTGCTTCCGAAAGCTGCCACGCCTGACGAACCCTGATCTAGTACTTTTCTGCTCAAGACAGCCTTGCGTAATTCTGTTATGGTGGCGCCGGCGCGCTGCTTTCTCTAGCGTTTTGATAGCTGGGGGAGAGCACTATCTGCGCGCGTCGGGTTCACGAATTGGCCAGGCTGGCCAACCAGATGCGGAGGATATCGTATGAAACACAGTGCCTTCTGGCGAATAGTGCTCGGAAGTCTCGCCGCCATGATGGCGTTAGCGCCTATGCTCCTGTCTGCTGCCAGTGGGCAGCGGGCGTGGCAGGCTCCTGCTGCCACACCCGCTGCCCACTGGCAGCAAATTCAAACGGCCGGTAAATTGGTCTTCGGCACGGCCGCCGATTATCCGCCTTTTGAGTTCTACAACAGCAAGTTCGAGCTGGATGGCTTCGACATTGTGCTTGCCAAGGCGCTTGGCGACGAACTCGGTGTGCCCGTCGAATTCAGAGACTATGCGTTCGACGGGCTCCTCGATGCACTGCGTCTGGGTCAGGTAGACGCCGCTATCGGAGCGATCTCCGTCACACCGGGACGCCAGACATTGGTGGACTTTACCAATATCTACTACCTGGGCGAAACATCGGCGCTGGCTGGCACAGCTTTTACCGGGACTGTGCGCTCGGCGACTGATCTGGCCGGCGCCACCATTGGCGTGCAGCGCGGCACAACTTTCCAGGCATGGGCGCAACAATTCCTCGTGGACGAGGGATACATCCAGCAAGAAGATTTGATAACTTATGCGACCCCCAGTGCGATTGTGCGTGATTTGCGCAACGGCGCGCTGGATGTCGGGTTGGTGGGGCAGCAGACTGCCGCCGCCGCGATGCGGCAAAGTGGTGACGAATTGCGCCTGGCTGGCGAAAACTTTTACAAGCAGCAGTTTGCCATTGCTGTGCCAAAGGGTTCTGACCTGACCGCTGAGCTGAACCAGGCCCTGTTGTCGATTCAAAGCAGCGGTGCGTTTGCCCAGTTGATCGACGCGTACCTGCAGGTCAACCCGGGCGCTGTCACGCCGGACGAAGACGCGGCGACGGTGGAGAATGTGGTCATTCCTGAACCGACGCCCGCATCCTGCATCCACAGCATGACTTACATCGCCGACCTGAACCTGGATGACGCCAACATGACCGCGCCGCCGATCATGGCGCCGGGGCAGAACTTCTCCAAGGGCTGGCGGCTGCAAAACTCCGGGACGTGCGCCTGGGAGCCGGACTTTGCTTTGGCCTATGTTAACGGCAACCGCATTGAAGCGGCGATGGGCGGCAGCGCCGTGCCGGTGGGACGCACGGTTCAGCCTGGTGAGAGTGTAGATATCTACGCCCAACTGCAGGCGCCACAGACCTACGGAACGTTTCAGGGTTTCTGGCAGATGCGCAACAGCGCCTACCAGTACTTTGGCGAGGCAACCTGGGTAGGCATCCAGGTGCCCGATCCCAATCCGCCGCCGCCGCCACCGCCGGCTGAGGTCAACCCCAACCTGCGCGCCGACGCCGATTATATCAACGCAGGCCAATGCACCACCATTCGTTGGGATGTGGACAACGTCGCCGCGGTTTACTTTGTGGAAGGCGGCAACGCGCAGGGCGTCGGCGGCCATGACACACGCAACGTTTGCCCAGGCAGCAGCAGCACCTACCTTCTTCGCATCACCCGGCAGGACGGCGCCACGCAGGAGTTCCCGATCACGATCAATGTAAACGGCAATGCCGACTACAGTATCAACTTTTGGGCCGACAATAACAGCATCGACGGCGGACAGTGCACCGTGCTGCGCTGGGACGTGCGCAACGTACGCGAGGTCTATCTCGACGGTGAAGGCGTGCCCGGCGTCAGTGCCCGCGATGTCTGCCCCGGTGGCACGCAGACCTACACGCTCAGGGTCATCAAGTACGATGGCGGCGAAGATGCGCGGCAGGTGACGATTGAGGTACGCAACGCGCCGCCGCCGCAGCAGCGCGAGCCGCGCATTGAACGTTTCTCGGTCAACGAGAATCGCATCCACATGGGCCAGTGTGTGCGGCTGGAATGGCGCACGGATGACGCCGACGGCGTCGATCTGATTCGCAACGGCAGTGGCATCGGCGGCGGGTCGGGCAATGGCAACCAGTCAGACTGCCCCGGCGACGCCGGACTCTACGAATATCGGCTCGAAGCGTACAACAGCGCCGGCAGAACCGGGGCGACGGTGACGGTGGATGTCTCCGGAATTCAGCCGCGGTAAGTGTGGGCGCAGCCGGCCGTCCCAGTGTCGCGTTCTCGGCACGCATCCACGCTGTCACTCGCCTGCGGCAGACGCACCGGCGGGTAGCAGTGTGGATGCGCGTTTGGTTCAGGCTTGGTTGCTCAACTTGTTCACAGGAGAAGATAGATGCCCACTACACTTTTACGAACCACAGCCGCCACCCTGGGCCTGGCCGCCCTAACGATGGCGGCCAGCCTGCTGGCAGGCTGCAGCTTGCTGAGTGAAGATCTGGAACGCGTGCCGGCCGCAGCGTCCACTGCGGCGGCAACACCTGTGGCCCAGGCGCCCGCTACTAACGACCACGAACGCCCAGCAGGCTGGCGCGAGGAGAGCCACAGCAACGATGCCGATCCGAACTATGACGTCGTCTTTCCCATCGACGCAGTTAACATGATTACGATCACCCTCGCGCCGGACGATTGGGCGGCGATGCAAGCGGATATGGAGGAACTCTATGGGGCGGATCGGGATAGGGCAAAGGCGCTTGCCGCGATGACCGACGAGGAGCGCGCGGCGTATCTCCAGCAGCAGATGGCGGACGCAGTCGCAGCCGGGGACGTTCCGCCGAGCGCTGAGTTTACCCGCCGGTCGCCCATCTGGCTGCCGGTGACCATCAGCTTCCAGGGCCAGGAGTGGACGCACGTGGGTGTGCGCTACAAGGGCGCCAGCTCGCTAGGCCCGTGGATGGAGGGAGAGATGAAGCTGCCCTTCAAGTTCGACTTTGACGAGTTCGAGGACGACTATCCCGCTATCAAAAATCAGCGCTTCTTCGGCTTCAAGCAGCTCTCGCTTGCCAACAACTACGAGGATGCCGCGGGCATGCGCGACACGCTGGTCTATGAACTTCTTGCCGACGCCGGATTGCCATCGCTGCGCACGGCGCCGGTTGAAATTGTGCTGGACAATGGCGAGGGGCCGCTGCACCTGGGTCTCTATACCCTGATTGAAGTCGTGGATGACACCGGCGTCTCCGCCTATTTTGGCAGCGACGATGGCAACATCTACGAAGCCAACGGGCTGGGCGCTGGCCTGGCCAAAGCGTCGGCAACGCAGCTCGAAGCCAGCTTTGAGAAGAAGAACAACGAGGACGAGGCGGATTGGAGCGACATTCGGGCGCTCTACGATCTCCTCCATTCGGATGTGCGTACGAGCGACCCTGCAGCCTGGCGCGCGCCGACCTGGAGGCAATCTTCGACGTCGACGGCTTCCTGGAGTGGCTGGGTATCGCTGCGATCGTGGGCCACGGCGACACCTACGGCGTTGCCGGGCACAACTTCTACCTCTACAACGACCCGGCGCCGGCAGACTCACCTGGTTCTCGTGGGATCACAATGTGACGTTTCGCCAGGAACTGATGCCGTTCCTGGTGCTCGACAAGTCCATCGTCACCGATCATTGGCCGCTGATCCGCTTTCTGCTGGACGACCCGGTCTACTGGGCGCGCTACGTCGATTTGATGGCGGAAAACTATGCCACCGTGCTGGCGCCGGACGCACTGCTCGCCAAGATACGCGGCCATGCGGAGGTCATCGCGCCCGTCGCGACGCAGGAGATGAGCCAGGAGGAGTACGCCGCTGCCGTGCAGGAGCTTGTCGACTTCGTGACGGCGCGCGCCGCGGACGTTGAGGAATTCCTCGCTCAGCAGGAGTAGCGCGCCGCAGTCTTGACCATGCTGTCCGAGGCGTGAGACCCGCAAAATAGATCTGCTAGAAGCAGGAACCGAGTTTCTCAGGCAACTCGATTTCTGCTTCTACAGACAATCAGAAAGTGAGTTGTGCGTCACTCGACGCTCTTTGCCGTTCTTGTTCTCGCCGCGAGGGGTTGTCGTAAATCTTGATAGGGAAATCCAGGCGTTCAATTGAGCCCTTGCGATGGCTGCGCCAGTAAAGATAATAGAGCAGCAGGGCGATGACCACAAAGCGCGACGCCATGCCGATGAGTCCAGCTTCCGGGCCATAGGCACCGCCAGTCCATACGTCAGCACCGACCGCTTGCTGTAGGATAAGGCTGGGTTCGATCGTGCCACTGACCGGAAAGCCAAAAATGTTGCCTTGGAAGAAATTCCAGCCAAAATGCAGGCCAACCGGCAACCAAATGTTGCGGCCACCCAGAAAAGCAACGCCATACATCAACCCACCCAGACCAGTGCCAAAGATGGTGATCGCCGTAGCGCCTGGATTATTGAAGTGTGCGTACCCAAACGCCGCCGCGCTGATGGCGATTGCCAGCCACTTGATCAGCCCTGGAGACAGTTTGAGACGCACATACGCCAGCAACATCAGCACGGCCACGATGCCGCTCAGCATTAGCGAGCGGAAGATGAACTCCTCGAAGAACGCTCCATAGACAAACCAGCCCGCTCTGGCGCTCAACGTCGCCAGGTCGAAGGAAAAGCCGGTGACCTGGATAGCGCCTATCGCCAATTCGATCAGGAAAACGAGAGTCATCGCGATCGCAGCAACCAACACGCCGGCGCTGAAGTCGCCAAATACCCACCAGTGAAAGGTGAAGCCCAGCCCCTTCCGCACCGACTGTTTGCGCCAGATCCAAAAAACGATGGCGACGACGCCCAGGCCTAAAGCAATACTTAGCACTTCACTGCTGCCTTTCTTTACTGTGTGGTGTAACCAGATTCAAAAAAACCTGGCGGAGATGTGTAGGGTGTTGACCTGTATACCACTCGGGCTCAGCGTAAGTATACCCTAAAAAGCGCCGGCGAAAGAAGCACTGTCACCAGAACCGCCGTCTTGCTAACCGCCGTGTTGCAGGCACAACACTATCATAATAGCAAAAAGCGGTGAGCGTGTCTTAAGCAGAAATGTACTAGTTTTGCATGGCACCGCGATGCGGGCGCCATCCGACTGCCGGAGGGTAAGCTGCATCGTGTTAGGCCAAGCACATCGTGAAGGAAATGTGTGGGTGGTAAAGCGCTGGCAGGAGACCTTCAGCGCAGATACTGCGAATAGGGATACACCTGCCACTTCTGCAACTCCTCTCCTTTGCAGTAAACCCGCGTCGCCGTCCACCCCTGGACGTAATTCCAGAGCTGCCAGAAGTGGTTCATCTCATTTTTGCGAAAGACGACGCGATAGACCAGATGGCGATCCTCGTCGAGCAACTGCATGAAGCCCGCGCGTTTCTGCGCCTGCCGGAGCGCAATGGCGAAGAACTCGGAGCGGCTTTGGCGAAACTCGACGATGAGGTGGGCGCGGCTCAGTTCGCTATGGCCGGCGGCCGCTTCGCCTGGAGGAGCGGCCGCTGCGGCCTCCACAGTCTCGGTGGCATCGCCTACGGTGGCACTGTCTATGATGGCAAGCTCGGCCAGCAGCGGCTCCAGGGCGCGCCGCACATCCGGCTGTGGAAGCTCGATGCGCAGGTCGCGATGCTGGCAACGCCAGGGGCGGGGGAGGCGCATCCAGGCCAACTGCGCCAACGTCCATTGCAGCGGCTCCTGACCCAGCGCCACGGCGAGCGATTGGAGGCGAAAGGCAAGGACTGCTTCCGAAAGATCCGCCGCAGGCTGCCGCCACTGGCGTGCGACTTGACGCACCTCGGCCGCGCTCAGCGGCGCATCCAACAGCGCCTGCATCCCCAGCGCAAGGCCGATCAGGTCGGCGGGCAGCGCGGCGCGGGCAAGCCAGGTTGCCAGCGCGCCGCCGTCCTGCGCCAGCCAGCGCGACAAGAGGGAGACGCGCCACAGGGCCGGATTGTAAAGCCAGGCGTCGCTTTGTTCGAGCGTCCCTAACTGCGTGCGCGCCGCCAACGCCAACGGATCGTCTTGCAGGAGACGAACCTCTAGATCGGCGAGTAACAATTGCTGAAAGGCGGGCGGCGCCGGTGTGAGTGGCGTCTGTTGCCAGGCAAGCAATTGACTGCGCTGGCGAGGGGTGAAGCCGGCATAGCCGAGACCAACCACCGGCGCATTGTCGTAAAGTGCTGGCGCGCCAGGCTCTGCACTCAGTGAGAGATCGAGGAGCGCGTAATCTTCGTTGGATGCTGGGCTGGCAAGCGTAATCGGCAGGGGACGCAATTGTGCGCGCGCCACCACGGAAGAGAGCCCTTCATCGCGACCCGCAACGCGCATCAAAGACTCAGACGACATCGTTGACGCCGATCCTCGTCCTGCATGTCTGAGTCTCACGCCAAGCCACAAAGTCACAAAGGAAAGAACAAGGAATGTCTCTGCGCTCCTCTGTCGCTCTGCGCCTCCGCGTCAAAAATTTATCTCTCCCTAATGCCCCACCTTCGGATGACATCGCCCCTCGCAACTCGCCCTTCTTACCTCGCATAATTCTCTTCGCGCAACATCGGCAACAGGAATTGACCGGTGTAGCTGTGGGGATTGGCCGCAATGTGCTCCGGCGCGCCTTCGGCAATCACATAACCGCCCTTGACGCCGCCCTCCGGCCCCATGTCGATCAGCCAGTCACAGTTCTTGATCACATCCAGGTTGTGCTCGATCACGAGTACGGTGTTGCCTTTGTTGACCAATTCGTGGAGCACGTCGAGCAGCTTGCGCACATCCTCGAAGTGTAGACCGGTCGTCGGCTCGTCGAGAATGTAGAGCGTGTTGCCGGTGGCGCGGCGGCTCAGCTCTTTGGAGAGCTTGATGCGCTGCGCTTCGCCGCCAGAAAGGGTGGTCGCGGGCTGGCCGATCTTGATATAGCCCAACCCCACCGCGTTGAGCGTCTCCAGTTTGTTGCGGATGCGCGGGATGTGCTGGAAAAACTCCAGCCCCTCCTCAACCGTCATCTCCAGCACGTCGGAGATCGATTTGCCGCGGAACTTGATCTCCAGCGTTTCGCGGTTGTAACGATGCCCCTTGCACTCTTCGCACGGCACATAAACATCGGGCAGAAATTGCATTTCGATGCGGATGATGCCGTCGCCCTGGCACGCCTCACAGCGGCCGCCCTTGACGTTAAAGGAGAAGCGGCCGGCCTTGTAGCCGCGCGCCTTCGCCTCGGGCATGGTGGCATAGAGGTCGCGCAGGTCGGTGAAGAGGCCGACATAGGTGGCAGGATTGCGCGGCGTGCGGCCAATCGGACTCTGGTCGATGTCGATCACCTTGTCGAGATGTTCGATGCCCTCGATTGCAAGTGCACGCACCGGGCGATCCTTGGCGCGGTACATATACTGCGCCAGCCGTTTGTAAAGCACCTCCACCACCAGCGTCGATTTGCCGCTGCCGCTCACGCCGGTGATGGCGACGAACTTGCCCAGCGGGATGCGCACATCCACGCCCTTGAGGTTGTTCTCGCGCGCGCCTTTGATCAACAGATACTCGCCGTTGCCCTCGCGCCGCTCCTGTGGCACGGGGATGCGCACCTCACCGCGCAGATGCTTGGCGGTCAAACTGTCTGGGCAGTGCATGAACTCGTCGCGCTGGGCGGAGCAGACGACATGGCCGCCATGCTCGCCCGCGCCGGGGCCCATGTCCACGACCCAGTCGGCGGTGCGGATCGTGTCCTCGTCATGCTCCACCACGAGCACGGTGTTGCCGAGGTCGCGCATGCCCTTGAGGGTCTCGATCAGGCGGGCGTTGTCGCGCTGGTGGAGACCGATCGACGGCTCGTCGAGAATGTAGAGCACCCCCATCAACTGGCTGCCGATCTGGGTGGCCAGGCGGATGCGCTGCGTCTCGCCGCCGGAAAGCGTCACCGCCGTGCGATCCAGGGTCAGGTAGTCCAGCCCGACATTGACCATGAAGCCCAGCCGGGCAGCGATCTCCTTCAGCACCTGGTGGGAGATCGTGCGCTGGCGTGAGCGGAGTGGGCATGGCGTTGACGAGATTGGTCAACTGGCCCGAAGATTGCCGGCGCCGTTGTTGTCCGCAGGCCGTTGTATTCAATCCCCATGGCGCCAATCTTTTGATCCAGCAAGCGCTTCTTTCTCCCCCGCAGCCACTCCACCCAGGCCAGTGACTCATCCACCGGCCTGCGTGACCTCCTAGATGTTCTTGCCCCCACGGTGACAGGCGAGGGCTTCCGGACGGAGGCGCTTGCCCCGGCAAGGTGGGCAGGGGCGCACGCTCATGAATTCCTCCAGCTTGCTGCGGATGTACTCGCTGCTGGTTTCCTGGTAGCGGCGCTGCAAGTTGGGGATCACACCGCTGAAGGTCGTCTCGTAATAGCGGTCTTCCCCTTTGCTGTTGGTGTAGTCGATGCGGATTTTCTCGCCCTTGTGCGGCGTCCCCCATACGATCACGTCGCGCTGTTTTGAGCTGAGTTCCTTGACCGGCGCGCGGGTCGGGATGCTATATTGCTTGCACACCGCGCGCAGGATCTGGCGATAATAGCCTTCGCCTTCCTCATCGTTCTGTCGCCGCCACGGAATAACGGCGCCACTTTCGATCGTGGCGTCTTCCTCAAAGATCAGATCCGGGTCGAACTCCTGGAGCGAACCCAGGCCCGTGCAGGCCGGGGCAGGCGCCGTGCGGGCTGTTGAAGCTGAAGGTGCGCGGCTCGATTTCCGGCAGGCTGGTGCCACATTTGACGCAGGAAAAGTGCTCGCTGAACGTGCGGTCAATGGGATGGTCGCGGTCGGTCACATTGGCGACGATCAGCACGCCGTTGCCCAGCTTCAGCGCGGTTTCAACCGAATCGGCCAGCCGCGCCATGTCGGTGCCAGTCGGCTCACCCGCGTCGTCGACGCCCTGTGGCTGCACAATGATGCGGTCGATCACGGCCTCGATCGTGTGCATCTTGTAACGGTCGAGGTCAGGAATTTCAGTCACTTCGTAGATCTCGCCATTGACGCGGGCGCGCATGTAACCTTGTTTCTGCAGGTTCTCGAAGACCGACTTGTGATTGCCCTTGCGATCCTTGATGATCGGCGCCAGGATCAACAGGCGTGCGCCTTCAGGCAACTCGATGATGGTGTCGACGATCTGCGTGGCCGTCTGCTGCGTGATCGGTTCGCCACAGGTAGGGCAATGGGGCTGGCCAATGCGCGCGTAGAGCAGACGCAAGTAATCGTACACCTCGGTCACGGTGCCGACCGTGGAGCGCGGGTTGCGCCCGGAGCCTTTCTGGTCGATCGAAATAGCCGGGCTGAGTCCCTCGATCTGATCGACATTGGGCTTTTCCATCAACCCCAGGAACTGGCGAGCGTACGCCGAGAGCGATTCCACATACCGTCGCTGCCCTTCAGCATAGATCGTGTCAAAGGCCAGACTGCTTTTGCCGCTGCCGCTCAGACCGGTAATGACGACCAATTGTCGCGCGGAATCTCCAAATCAACATTTTTGAGGTTGTGTTCGCGCGCACCGCGCACCACCAATTTATCAAGCGCCATAGTCGCCTCGCAATCCAAAAGCACCGTCGCCGCCAGAACCGAACAAAAGTTCTTATAGTATATTCAATAATAGACAACTCAACAAACCGCGCAGCGCAACAAAAAAGACGGGAGCCACAAAGTTCCCCCGTCTACGTTTATCGCTTGGTGCAGGATATCACACCACCGCGCCCATTTCCGTGAGCAATCATGCATTAACGCATCTGAAAAGCTGGTTGAAAAGCCCCACCACCAAGGTCACAAAGCGGCGCGGGGCCAGCCGCAGTTGAGTAAGTCACTTTGCTCGATGCGGCCAGTATCACACCACGAGCAGAGGCTTTTGGGGAGAAAGTGACAGATGCTCCTAATGGACTTGAATCTGCGGCAGGCGCGCTGGGTCGAACTCATGCAGGCGCTCCGGCCCCAATGCCGTGATCTCCCAGTGGATTTGCTCGGCGGCGGCGCGCAACGCGGCGATATCCACGCCCTGGCAGACAGGCGGCAGGCTGCGCAGGCGGGGCAGCCCGCGGCGGAACATCTTGACCGCACCCGCCCAGTTGTCGCGCTGAATCTGCAAGAAAGCCACGCCGATCTGCAGGATGCCTTGATACATCTCCCGTATCGGACGCGTTTCTGCCAACCACGCCGCCTCCAACAGCTCGTGCTGCTCGAAGTATTCACCACGATTGAACTCCTCGATGCCGCGGCGCGCCATTTCGCTCAGCGGCGCGTCCCAACCGGCCGGGTAAATCACCGGCGGGTGCAGATAGCGATCCACCACCTCCGGCAGCTCTCCCATCAGCTTGCTGCGCGGCCAGGCATGGTCGGCGCCGGCCTGCGCGCCGCGCGCAAAGTCGTCACATCCACATGGCTGCCAAAGACGATGAGCGGAATCTGGCTGGTGTCCGGGCGCAGCTTGCAGCGGGTGATGGCCTGCGCCCAGTCGCCTTCGCTCGCCAGATCGAGCAGCGCCAGCACCGGAAAATATCGAGCCAGCGCGTCCACAAAAGCGTCCGGCGTCTCGACGATCACGGGCAGCCCGCCCTGGCGGCGGATCACGTCGTTTAGACGCGGCGCGAAAAAGAGATCTGCTTCCAGGCAGACGATGGCGTTGCGTTGCGCCGGAGCATGGTCCGGCAGCTTCACATCGGGCCGGCCGGCGGCTGGCAGTTCGTTCATGATGACTCCATACCTTGAACTTGGTTCACTCCGCAGTTGTACGGCGAGAAGTTAGCCACAGAGCACGCAAAGAACCCAAAAATCACAAGGCGTCGGCTAAAAACACCGTCGGGCTGGTAGCCCGACCTACTGCGTTCTTCTCTGGAAACACCGCCGGGCTGGTAGCCCGACCTGCTAACTCATTTCCAGAATGCGTTGACAAGTCAAAGAGGGGTGTATTTCAAGTTGGGGGCAGACATCGTAGGTCATCGCCTCCGGCGTGACATGGCGCCATGTCACGCCGGAGGCGATGACCTACAAAATAACTTCGCCCCAAACGTGAAGTAGACCCGTCAAAGAGCCACCAGTTGACCTGCCAAGCGCGTGCTCTGGTATACTACTTCTCTCAGAACCACTTTTTTAGGGGTATTCATTGCTAGACAGATGCTAATCACAAGGCATATTACCAAAAAGCAGGCGCTATGAGTGTGGAAATTGATCCCAATCTGAGCTATGACGCTGCCTTGGCGCAGCTTGAGGAAATCCTCAATCAACTGGAACGTGGGGATCTGCCGCTTGAGCAGACGTTATCTTTGTACGAAACCGGCGCCACGTTGGCAAAATTGTGCGCCGCCCGGTTGGATGAAGCGGAGTTGCGCGTCCAGCAGTGGCAAGCCGGCGATCAGACCCTCCCGTTCGAAGGTTGGCAGGAAACCTAATCCGCAATGCGCGCGCTGTTGAGCAACTCGGCGCTGTGGCTGCCGTTGTCAGTTGCGTTCGGCGTCCAACTGTACAAAATGCTGGCGTTCTGGGTGCAGAACGGGCGCATCGAGTTTCGCGTGCTGGCGCAGGCCGGCGGTATGCCCAGCAGCCATGCGGCCATGGTGAGCAGCCTGGTGACGGCCGTCGGCTACCAATACGGGCTGGACAGCGGCCTCTTTGCAATTGCAGTGGCGCTGGCGGTAATCGTCATGTACGATGCGCGGCGTGCGTCAGGAAAGCGGCAAGCAGGCGCGCGTCATCAATCAGATTCTCCAGACCTTTTTCAGCGGGCATCCTCTTACCGAAGCCCAGTTAAAGGAATTGATCGGGCACACCACCTTGCAAGTCATCGTCGGCAGCTTAATTGGCGTCTTCTACACATTGATTTATCTGTTTTCGCGCGACTGGATATAGTCACGCTGCCCACTGCTTCGATCTGTCCCCTCATAGCGCTCTGCTGAATTTTTCTCAAATTTTTCCCATTAATGGCTTGTCGCTGCTGTTTGCCTGTGCTATGATGTGCGACATTGTCAATGAAACCGCCTGCACCGGGGCAAACCATGCTGCGCACGCAAGCTGCATCCAGCTTCTGCGCGTCGCGTGCAGCGCTGGCAGGCGGCCTCGATTCGAAAATGGATAGAGCTGCAACTGTGGCTCCAGTCGATAGGTGGAGGATGTATGCGACGTGTGGTTCTGATTCAGCCGCGACGCGATGGTCGAATTTTTGGTAAATCACCGGGGTCTCCCTACACATTGATGCGCCTGGCGTCGCTGGTTCCCGCGGAGATTCCCGTGGAAATCTGGGATGAAAATCTGGGCGACCTGGCGCTTGACACGTTGCGCGAGGGGGATCTCGTCGGCATCACCTCGATGACGGTGACGATCGAACGCGCCGAACAGATGGCGCGTCAGGCCATGAAGCAAGGCGCCGGCGTCGTCGTGGGTGGCGTCCACGCCACGTTGATGCCCGAACATACGGCCACCTTTGCGCACAGCGTGATGGTGGGCGAGGGCTACTTCACCTGGCAGAGACTGATTCAAGACTTTGCCGCGGAAGGCGTCAAAGGGTTGCAGCCGCTCTACGAAGACCTGCGCTGGGCCGACCTGGAAGGGCTTGCCACGATCACCGACCGCGTGATTGCGATGGTCGATGAGAGCAAAAATTACTGGACGCCGTACCTGGAGATCACGCGCGGCTGTCCGCGTAACTGCGACTTCTGCACCGCAATCCGCGTCAGCGGGCGGCGGATGCGTTTCCGCCCCATCGATGAAGTCATAGACGAGATTGAGCGACGCCAGATCAAGCGCTTCTTCTTGACCGACGACAACTTTGGCCTCAACTTTACGCTGGACCCCGACTACTGCGCCGAGCTATTTGGCGGGCTTGCCAAACTTGACCTGCACGGCTGGACCTGCCAGTCGGAGATGAGCATCGCCAAACACCCTGAACTGCTCGAAATGAGCGTAGCCGCGCATCTCGACAAACATTTTATCGGCTTCGAGAGCGTCAACCCCGACAACCGCTCGTCGCTGGGCGGCAAATCCAAAGGCAATATCGACCAGACGCGTGAGGCGATCCGCACGATCCGCAAAACGGGCGTCGGCGTCGTCGGCCTCTTTGTGATGGGTTTCGATTCCGACACGCACGAAACTTTTCGGGCGATGTGGGACTTCATCCGCACCAGCGAGTTGGACAGCGTCAGCACGACGATGATCACGCCCTATCCTGGCACCCCCTTCCGCGACGTGGTCGAGAGCGAAAACCGGCTGCTCGACGTGCCGTGGAGCCATTACGACACCGCACACCTGACCTTTGTCCCCAAGAACTTTACAGTCGAGGAGCTGCGCAGCGCGTACGACTGGCTCTGTCGCAAGATCTACAGTCCCACGCAGATCGCACGCCGCGGCATGCGTTCGCTCGGCCGCTATCCGATCTCCAAAGCAGGCAAGAAGGCGTTCGGCAGCTTCAGCACCGACTACGGCTACCGTCGCACCTACGCCTACCGCAACGCTGTCTAAAGAATAGAACGCGGATGACGCGGATTGGGCGGATCAACGCGGATAGAATCCGTGTAAATTCGCCCAATCCGCGTCATCCGCGTTCCATCGCCTTTAATATTTGCAATCCACTTGCCGTTTGGACGCGGCCGATGCCAGAATAGCGTCGCAGATCACCGCGCAGCGATAGCCGTCTTCAAAGTCGGCGCCGATCGGCGCGACCGGCTTGTCGTTGACGATGCAATCGAGCAGATGCGTGATCTCGTGGACGAAGGTGTGTTCCCAGCCGATGATGTGTCCCTGCGGCCACCAGTTTTCCCACCACGGATGGTACGGCTCCGAAACCAGCACCTGATGGAAGCCGCGCGTCTCCTTTGGCTCGTCGTCGATCCAGAACGCCTCCAGCTCGTTCATGCGCTCCAGGTTGAAGCGCAGGCTGCCCTTTTCGCCGTTGACCTCGATCACGTTGCTGTTCTTACGCCCCGCCGCGAAGCGCGTCGCCTCGACCGTGCCCAACGCGCCGTTCTCGAAAGCCACGACTGCGGCGAAGGCATCGTCGACATCGACCGCGCCCATCGTCCCGTCCGCCCAGGGTCGTTCGGTGACAAAGGTTTTGGTCATGGCGCTGACGCTGCTGACATCGCCGACCAGATAGCGGCCCAGGTCGATGATGTGCGCGCCGAGATCGCCCAGCGCGCCGCTGCCCGCCACATCCTTTTTGAGACGCCAGATCATGGGCGTGTTGTAGTGCGGCATGATCCATTCCTGCAGATAGGCGGCACGGAAGTGATAGATCCTGCCCAACGCCCCGCTCTCGATCAGCTTGCGCATCTGGCGAATCGCCGGGACGAAGCGGAAGTTGAACGCCGTCATGTGTTTGACGCCCGCCTTCTGCACTGCGTCCAGCATCATCTTGGCTTCCTCGGCGGTGCGCGCCAGCGGCTTTTCGCAGAGAATGTGCTTGCCCGCCGGCGCCGCGGCGATGCACGGCTCGGCATGGGCGTCGTTGGAGCCGCCGTTGTCGAAAAGCTGGACGCGGTCGTCGGCCAGCATGGCGCGCCAATCCGTGTAATAGCTTTCGTAGCCGAAGCGTACGGCCGCGGCGCGCGTCGCCTCTTCGTTGCGGCCACACACCGCGACCAGTTTTGGCACGGCCGGCGGCGGATACATCATGTAGGGAATCTTCTTGAAGGCATTGCTGTGCGCCTTGCCCATGAAGGCATACCCCAGCATCCCGACGCCGATTTCGGGCGATTGCTGATCGGCGGCGGCCGCCGCCATTGCGGTGAAGCCTGCTCCTTCGGCCATTACTTTCTCCTTTGCTGATGGTTGAGCTAGTTTGTCAATAGGGGCAACGCCTAGCCTTGCGGCGCCGCTGCCTTGATTTGGTCAGACACATTCTCTTCAAACTGCTTGAAATTCGCCCTGAACATGCCGGCCAATTTCTTAGCCTGCGCATCGTAGGCATCCTTGTCGGCCCACGTATTGCGCGGCTGAAGCACCTCTGCCGGCACATCCGGCACGCTGGTCGGAACCTGGACGCCAAAGAAAGGATCTTCGACAAACGCGACGCCGTTGAGGTCGCCATCCAATGCAGCGTTGACCATGGCGCGCGTGTAGGCGATCTTCATGCGGTGGCCGACGCCAGGAGGCCCGCCGGTCCACCCGGTGTTGACCAGCCAACAGTTGACGTCGTGTTGCTCGATCTTCTTGCCTAGCAGGCTGGCGTAGACGCTCGGCCGCTGCGCCATGAAGGGTGCGCCAAAGCAGGCGCTGAAGGTGGCCTGTGGCTCGGTCACACCGCGCTCGGTGCCCGCGACTTTGGCCGTGTAGCCGGAGATGAAGTGATACATGGCCTGCGCGGTGGTCAGCTTGGAGATGGGCGGCAGCACGCCAAAGGCATCCGCCGTGAGGAAGATAATGTTCTGCGGGTGGCCGCCGCGGCCATCGCGCGTGGCGTTGGGAATGTGCGAGATCGGATAGGCGGCGCGGGTGTTCTCGGTCAACGAGCCGTCATCGAGATCGATGCGCCGCGTGTTGACGTCGATGCCTACGTTCTCCAGAACGGTGCCAAAGCGCCGCGTTGTTTCATAAATTTCCGGTTCGGCTTCTGGCGAGAGACGGATGGTCTTGGCATAACAGCCGCCCTCAAAATTGAAGACGCCCGTTGTCGCTCCAGCCATGCTCGTCGTCGCCGATCAGCGTGCGCTTCGGGTCGGCGGAGAGCGTCGTCTTGCCCGTGCCGCTCAGACCAAAGAAGATGGCCGTGTCGCCCTTTGGCCCGATATTGGCGGAGCAGTGCATGGGCATCACTTCGTGGAAAGGCAGCAAATAGTTCATCGCCGTAAAGACCGATTTCTTGATCTCACCGGCGTATTCGGTGCCGCCGATCAGCACCAGCTTTTCCGCAAAGTTGACCAGAATGAAGACATCCGAGTTGGTCTCGTCGTAGTCAGGCGAGGCGTGGAAACCAGGGCAGTCGATGACCACGAACTCGGGGCGGTGGACAGACAGCTCTTCGGGCGACGCCTGGATGAACATGTTGCGGACAAAAAGGCTGTGCCAGGCATACTGTGTGACGATGCGTACGGGCATACGATACTGCGGGTCGGCGCCGGCCCAACAATCCTGGATGAAGACATCTTTTCCCTGCAGGTAGGAAGTCATGCGCCGGTGAAGTTCGTCGAAACGATCCAGCTTGAAGGGGCGATTGACCTTGCCCCACCAAATGAACTCGTCGCTGGTTGGCTCCTTGACGACAAACTTGTCGTTAGGCGAGCGTCCGGTGAACTGACCTGTGCGCACAACAAGTGGCCCCAGGTGCGACATGATGCCTTCATTGCGTTTGATGGCTTCTTCATAGAGCGCTGGCGTTGCCAGGTTCCAGTAAGCCGTCTTGACATTGGTGATCCCATGCGTTTCGAGACCGACCGGGCTATGAGGACGCGAACTGTACTCTTGCATCATTGGCTCCTATTCTTTTCCAACAAATTGGAACAGTATACGAACCATTATACACTGAAAAAGCAGGACATCGATGACACGACCTACACCTTTACCGGCTTCAACCCCCAAATATCATGGGCATATTCGCGAATCGTACGGTCTGACGAGAAATAGCCAGAGCGCGCGGTGTTGAGGATCGACATGCGCGTCCAGGCTTCCGGGTCGCGATACAGCAGATCGACCTGATCCTGGCTGTCGATGTACGGCTGGAAGTCCGCGAAGACCAGATATTCGTCGTGACGGAGCAGGGCGTCCATCAGCGGGCGAAAGAGCGTGGCGTCCCCGCGCGAGAAAACACCCGAGGCAATCGCATCGACCGCGCGCTTGAGGGTGCGGTTGTTGGCGTACCAATCGTACGGATGATAGCCGCGCGTCTTGAGATCCATCACCTCCTGGGTATTGAGGCCGAAGAGAAAGAAATTCTCGGCGCCAACCAGATCGCGAATCTCGATATTGGCGCCGTCGAGCGTGCCGATGGTCAGCGCACCGTTGAGCGCAAATTTCATGTTACCGGTGCCCGAGGCCTCCTTGCCGGCCAGCGAAATCTGCTCGGAAAGCTCGGCGCCAGGATAGATGATCTGTCCCATCGTGACGTTGAAGTTGGCGGGGAAGACAACCTTGAGCCGGTCGCGCACGATCGGGTCAGCATTGACCACCTCGGCTACGCTGTTGACCATTTTGATGATCAACTTGGCGGTCGCATACCCGGACGCGGATTTAGCGCCAAAGAGGAAGGTGCGCGGGACGATGTCCAGGGCGGGATTGTCTTGCAGCCGCTGATAAAGCGTGACGATGTGCAAGAGCTTGAGCAACTGCCGCTTGTACTCGTGCAGACGCTTGACCATAACATCCATCATGGCGCCAGGATCCACAATTGTCTGCGTGCTGTACTGGACAAAGGCAGCCAGGCTCTCTTTGTTGTAGCGCTTGATCTCACGCCACGCCTGGCGGAAGGCGGCGTCGTCAGCGTAGGGTTCCAGCCCGCGCAGCCGCTCCATGTCGTTGAGCCAGCCATCCCCGATCGTCTCGGTGATCAACTGGCAGAGCCGCGGGTTGGCAAGCTTCATAAAGCGCCGCGGGCTGACGCCGTTGGTCTTGTTCTGGAAGCGATCCGGAAACATGACGCCAAAGTCGGCCAGCGTAAAGTCGTGCAGCAACTGTGAGTGGAGCGAAGCCACCCCGTTGATCGCAAAGCTGCCCACACTGGCCAGGTTGGCCATACGAATCTGACGACCGTCCGCCTCCTCGATCAACGACATCCGCGCAACACGCGCCTCGTCGCCGGGGAAACGCGCGCGCACGTGCGCCAGGAAGCGATGGTTGATCTCGTAGATGATCTCCAAATGGCGCGGCAGCAAATACTCGAACAGGCTGACCGGCCACTTCTCCAGCGCTTCGGGCAGCAGCGTGTGACAGGTATAGGCAAAGGTGCGCTGCGCGATGCGCCACGCCTGATCCCAATTCAGCCCCTCCTCGTCCAGCAGGATGCGCATCAACTCCGGGATGGCGATGACCGGATGCGTGTCGTTGAGTTGGATGGACACCTTGTTGGGAAAGTCGTTCCAATTGCTGTTGCGCAGCCGAAAGCGGCGGATAATGTCGTGCAACGAGCACGCGACGAAGAAGTATTGCTGGCGCAGCCGCAACTCGCGCCCCTGCGGCGTGCCGTCGTTGGGATAAAGCACTTTGCTGATGTTCTCGGAGTAGATCTTCTGCTCCACAGCCTGGGCGTAATTGCCAGTGTCGAACATCTGAAAGTCGAACTCTTCGGCCGCGCGCGCGCGCCACAGCCGCAAGATATTAACCGTATTCGTGCCGTAGCCGGGCACGAGCGTGGTGCACGGTTCGCCCAGCACCTTTTGTCTGGCAGCCAGCGCACGCGCAACCGCCCCCCACCGTCGGGAACATGGTCGGTGTAGCCGCCAAAACCCACTTCGATCATGTCATCGGGCTGGATGAACTCCCACGGATTGCCGTGCAGCAACCAGGTGTCGGGCTGTTCGACCTGCCAGCCGTCGACAAACGTCTGGCGAAAAATGCCAAACTCATAGCGGATGCCGTAGCCGACCGCCGGCAGATCAAGCGTTGCCAGCGAATCCATAAAACAGGCGGCGAGGCGGCCCAGGCCACCGTTGCCCAGCCCTGGCTCCGGCTCCAGTTCGAGGAACTCTTGCAAAGTAGCGCCAAAGTCAGTGGCAAATTGTTCGGCCAGCTCGGTCATGCCGGTGTAAAGCAGATTCTGTCCCAGTTGCTTGCCCAGCATATACTCGGCGGAGAGATAGTAGGCGAATTTGGGGTTGGCGTCGTAGTGCGCCTCGGTCGTCTGGCGCCAGCGTTGCGTAAGCAGGTCGCGCACGGCCAGCGACAACGCGGTGTAGATATCGTGCCGGCTGGCCGATTGGATCGCTTTGCCGACGCTGTTGTAGAGGCGCTCAGCGACAGCCTGATGGAGTTCCTCCTTGGTCAACGTGGCGACGCCAGCCAGGGTAATTGTATCGGGTGCGGTTGCAATACTCATGATGCTTCCTATTGGATAGGTCTGCGCGACTCAATTATCGGCGGGTGGAATGGCGTCAGACTCGATGATATTTTGTGACTTGATGAAAATTTAGCGTGGCTGCGACAGCGCAGCAGCCATGCGGCGTCACTATACACCACTTGCGCCATCCTGCCTAGTAGGTCGGGCTGATAGCCCGACGGTGTTGCGTAGGTGCGTAGGTCGGGCTGATAGCCCGACGGCGTTGCGTAGGTGTGTAGGTCGGGCTATCAGCCCGACGGCGTTGCGTCCGATCCGGTTGGCATCAACCAGCAGCAGGTCCGGCCTACGGGGAGCGACGACGCTCAACAAGATGATGGAAGCACCATCGGGCTGATAGCCCGACCTACTGGACAGGGTAGGTGACCAAAATTCCCACGCCGATCAAAAACACAACGGCAGCCAGCGTCAGCATGGCAATATCTACGCTTTTAGACTGAAACTTGCCGCTGATGCCGCCAAAGAAAAGCACCGAGGCGAAGATCACGGTCAGCAGGACGTAGCGGTCGGAAATCTCGTTGGCCCGGTTGGCGAATTCCGCTTCGGTTTCAGCCTGTTGTTGTAGTTCCGTCGCTTGTGTGTTTTGCACCAGTTGATACTCGGCCATGACAAAGGGCGTGGGCGGCGCATCTGGGTTCTGCAGCGGCTTGGTGGCGACCCAGGCGTCGGTGGCGACTTTAAGCTCCGCCGGAAAGCGTGCGTACAGAAAATCGGCCAGTTCCGAGTTCTCTCCGCTGACCGCCGACGCCCAGGCGACAAAAAGGTTGGCGTGCAGGCTGGTCATCTGCAACGCCTGGTTGGACATTTTCGCCGACTGCACGTAGGCAACGTTGGCCGCCGCGCTGTGCTGCGTCTGCTCGCCGCCCCACAGCGCGGCTTGATAGCCGGCCCACGCGGTGGCGACAGTCGCCAGCGAGAGCACAATGGCCGCCGCAAACTCGACCCAGCGATCAAAGCGGCTTACTTCAGTCTCGACGGAAAGAATGCGATCGCCAAAGCTGCCAGTAGCGTCTTTCCGCTTGCTCTGCTCTTGCTCCACCCTGCACCCCCTTTCCTCTTTCTATTCTGCGATATCCAGGAAGCGCCCCAGCCACCGGCGCCGCCACATCGTGCGCAACAGCAGCGCCCACCCGACTGTCATCACCAGAATGGCGAGATGGAAGAAGAGTGGCAACGGCACCAGTTCAAAAAACGCACGCAATCCCGGCAGCAGCAACAAGAGGTAGTAGGCCACGATCAGTGCAGCCGCGGCCGCGGCCGTGAGCCAATGGCCGCGATAGGGCGCGCCCCCGGCAAACCAGCGCAGCGGCGGCTCTGCGAAGACCATGATCAGCACACCCGACAGCACGAAGAAGGTCACCAGCGAGGTCTGCGCCGTGTAGAAAATCGCCAGCACCTTGAATTGCTCGGCGCTGAGCGATTCGGCCGGCGTCTGGGCGGCGCGCGCCACAGTCGCCACCATCTCGGCGCTGGCATCGACTTGCGCCAGCCCGCGCTCGGCGACGAAGAACGCGCCGATGTAAATCAGCAGGCCAAAGGCAAACATCAACAAAGCCGCGGGCAGCGTGAAATGCATAATATTGGCCGAAAGCCGGGTGCGATTCCCCGCCGCCAGCGCGGTCAACGAGATGATGGCGGGCGGCGCGCCGCAAAGAAGGAGAGAATGGTGTTCTGCGGTGCGGTGAAAGGAAAGCCCAGTTGCAACACAGCGATCCCGCTGATCAGCAGCACCAATGCAAAGACCGTCACCATATAGACTTTGAGGATGCTCTGGATGCTGGCGACGATGCGCTGTCCTTCGCGCAGCGCCTTGGGCATCGCTTCAAACGAATCGCCCAGCAACACCATGCCCGCGACCGCGCGAGTGGCTGTGCTGCCGCTCTCCATCGCAATGCCCATGTTGGCTTTTTTGAGCGAGAGCACATCGTTGACGCCGTCACCGATCATCGCCACATACTCACCCTGACGGCGCAGCGCGTCGACCAACTGCTCCTTCTGTTGTGGAGAGATGCGGCCAAAGACCGTCGCGTCAGCCGCAGTCTGGGCGAATTCCCCCTCACTCATCGCCGCCAACTCCGGGCCGGAGATTGCACGCAGCTCGCCCGGCAGCCCCGCCTGCCGGGCAAGTGCGGCCACTGTCTGCGGATTGTCGCCGGAAATCACCTTGAGCTTGATACCCTGCTCGGTAAAAGCTTGCAGCGTCTCCTGAAGGTGTGGGCGCAGTTCGTCGCTAAAGCTCACCACGCCGAGCCACGTCAGCGCAGGCAGCGCCGGCTCGCCGTCGGCGCCGTGCAGCGTCGTCACGTCCGGATTGTGGGCAAAGACCAGCACGCGCAACCCAGCGTCCGACCAGACCTGGAGCTGCGCCAAGGCAGGGGCGTCAACTGTGAAGCGATCCTGCAGCATCTCCAGCGCGCCGAGCACGTAGACGCCTTTGATGGCAGGGTCGTCGAAGGCCAGCCCCGACCACTTGCGCGCCGACGAGAAGGCAACCTCATCACTCACGCGGCGATTGTCACCCACTCGCCATTCGACAATCGCTTCAGTCGTCTTGTTGGTGGCGGAGGCGTTGCCAGCAAAATCGGCAAGTTGCTGCTCCAGCGTCGTCTTGTCCATGTCGATGGGATAGGCGTCGGCGTAGCGGATCTTGTTGGCCGTGAGCGTGCCGGTCTTGTCCGTGCAGAGCACCGTCACATTGCTCAGCGCCTCGACGGCGTTGATCTGCTGCACCAGCCCACCCTGCTGTCCAATGCGCACCGCGCCCCACGAGTAGTTGAGCGTGATGAAGACCAGCAACCCCGCGGACACCGACCCGGTGATGACGGCAAGAATCTGGAGCCAGAGGTCGAAGGGAAGGCCGAGCACAAAGAGCGCCAACACCGCTAGAAATCCGTAGAAAACGACGATCAGCAACAGGATGCGCAACAGCCGGTTTACATCGCGCTGCAGCGGCGTCTGCTCCAGCTTGAACTGGCGGGCGTTTTGTGTAAGTTGGTTGGCAAAACTTTGTTCGCCGACGCGCGTCGCCTCGACCAAGGCCGCGCCGGTGACGCAAAAGCTGCCCGACAACACCTGTTCGCCCTGCGTCTTGTCGACCAGGTCGGACTCGCCGGTCAGCGCGCTCTCGTCCACTTCGAGCTTGCCATCGTCCGCCACCACGCTATCGACAGGAATCTGGTCGCCGGCGCGAATGACGAGTACATCACCGCGCACCAACTCCGCCGGATCGACCTGCTGATCCTGCCCATCGCGACGCACGGTGATCTTGGCGCGCGCCAACAACGCGATCTGGTCAAGCTTGCGCTTCGCCAACACCTCCTGGATGATGCCGACGATGGCGTTGAAGGCCACCAGCATCACCGTCGTGATCGCGCTGCGCAGGTCGCCCACCAAGACCATGCCCGCGCCGATCGCATAGAGCACGACGTTGACCGGGTTGAAAACGTTGGTTTTGAGGATGTCGGTATAGGTGCGGCTGGTGGTGAGCCTGATATCGTTGCCCTCCCCGCGCTGACGCCGGATGAGGACTTCAGCGTTGGTGAGGCCGGTAACGCCGGCACCCGGCAGTCCATTCATCGTCATGGGACTTTCTCTGTCGTTCACAGTGGCTTCAAGTTGATTGGCAATCCCACTACTGTACGTGTAATTGCCCGCTTATCCAAACAGAGCGACAGCTCCTGGCAAGATCCGGCAATGGCTGGCACGAAAAACTTTTGAGGAATGCTGGATCGATAAAAAATCGGCAGGGTGTGTCCATGGTGGACACACCCTGCCGATTGACCGGAATCCCGCGCTTACGCGGCCAGACGCTACACTACCGATGCACGGCGGGGTAGCTGCCGATCACATCGCCGGCGCCCGCGCCAGGGCGCCAGGCGTTGACGACCACCGCCACCGGCTGGCTGGCCGTCACCAGCGCCGAGCCGTCGAAACCATAGGGAATCTGCCCCAACACCGTGAGGCTCTGGTTGGCGCCGAGGGACTGGTTGTTGACCGGGGTGGAGTTCAGGGCGCCGTTGCTGTTGTACAGACGCACAGTCACATTCACTGCCGTACTGTTGCCGTTCATGATGGTGATGCCATCGTTCCACTGTCCGTCGCGCTGCACCTTGGGGATGCTGGCGCTTTGGGCGGGTGCGGCGATCGCCTCGTAGGTGGTGGCGTTGAGCGTCCCCTGCAACTGGTTGACCGCCGCTGTCATCTCCCCACCGCGGAGAAGAAGGCGTTCGGCGCGGCGCCGCAGCCTGGCGGGTTCCCTTGTGGCGCCGGGTAGACAATCTGTGGGTTGTCCCACCATGTCTCCCACGCACACCCACCGCCCGTGCCGCTGACTTGATAGGTGGCGTACATCGGCAGGTTGCCCCACGGTGCGCGCAGCGTCACCCCCGACTTCCAGCCTGAGTTGTTGTTCTGGATCAACGGCCCATAGAGCCCCGCGGCCAGCGGCTGCGTGCTGCTCAGTTCCATCAACTGGCTGGCGCCGTAGAACTGCGTAGCCGCCACTGCCAGCGGCCGGTCGGGACTGTCCGAACTGATCCGCACCGAGCCGACGAACTTCACCCCCAGCGCAGGCAGGTAGCCGGTGTAGAAACGCGCCATGCCGCCCGCTCCGAGCACATAGGTGTTGCTCCAGTCATTGCCATTGTTTGGCGCCGCCTTGAAGGTGAGCGTGACCGTGGCATTCTGCGGGTTCGGGTTGTAGACGAACAGATCGCTGTACCACCCGCTGTTGCCCTTCTGCACAATCGGGATGTGAATGTCTTGCCGCGCGGTGGCTACGCCGGCATACGCATCCAGCGTGTAGGGGCCGCTGTGCTCTTGCAGCACCGCAACGCTGAGATCCTCGGCGCCGTCCACGATGGCCACGCCTAACCCCAGATACGACGGCGCCGCCAGACGCCAGCTCTGGTCGGGGGCGAGCGCGGTGTTGCTCTCCCCGGCATAGGCGCCGCTGGCATAGAAGTACGTCACGCGCACCGGACGCGGCTCCGCGCCGTCGTTGCGCACCGCGAAAGTGCTGGTCCAGCCATCGACGTTCCCCCGCACATCCGGCAGATAGGTTGCCTGCTTACTCCACGCGATGCCAAGCAGATTCCCGCCAGGCTCATTTCCGCGATCTCCCGCTGGGTTGCGAACTGTGCGTATCGTGTACTGTCCGGTCGCTGGCGCAGTGAACTCGATAATTTCAAAATTGTTG
Source organism: Candidatus Caldilinea saccharophila (assembly GCA_016710365.1). GTDB lineage: Bacteria > Chloroflexota > Anaerolineae > Caldilineales > Caldilineaceae > Caldilinea > Caldilinea saccharophila. The sequence continues at coordinate 330,339 of JADJVW010000001.1, forward strand.
ACTGCACTTTCTGACCTTCGGGTTTCGCCGTTGAGCGCAATCACTTGTAAATCGAAATTTCTGTAGAGTAGATCGAGCGAGGTATCAGTCGGTGGGTCAGCGTATGAGAGCCAGCTGATAGCCACACGAATGCGTTCGCCACGATTGGCCATGAACGTTCGTTCCACGTTGCCCCCACTAGCCGGGTATGCGTTCGTGGTCGCAATGTTCCACCAGCATGGCTCGCTGCATGTTCCGGTGTTGCCTTCGGTTTGAGCGACCCAGTCAGCCAGCGCAGCGTCGATGCTGCCGGCGCCATCCTGACCACTCAGGTGGCTATCTCCCTCAATGTTGTGCACAGCCGAGGCCATGATGATGGCTTTGACCGCAGTCGGCCAGTTCCTCAGGTCCGGGTCGCGCTGCATCAGGAGGGCGGCCAGCCCTGCTACTTGCGGCGCAGCAAAACTTGTACCAGTGTCTTGCCCAGCCACAGTATTAATATTGGTGCCGGGGGCGGCCACCTCCGGCTTTTCGACCCCTGTGTTCGGATTGACGTGGGACGAAGTTCCTCGCATCACATCGTCTGACCAGGAGACCGTATTGTTGTCGTCTACATTGCCGACGGCAATTACATTGTAGGCTTTGGCTGGCGACGTGACGTTGTTCGAGGTGTTGCCAGCAGCGATGACCGCCGTGAAGTTACGATTCTTGACCCAGTAATCATATGCTCTGTCGGTGAAGTGCAAGATGTTGTCAAGCTCAATACTCTCACTTTGATTGACCACATGGGCACGATTTACAAACGCAGGGTCAGTTGCCCACGTAAGTGCGCCAATAATATCTGGCTGGGTGTTGTCATGCCCTGAATCCACGATTTGAGCGCCATAAGCCATCCCGCGCAGTGTAGGGTTATTGGGATCATTACATGCCGCAATCGCCGCCACTCTGCTCTTATGACCAACGGGATCGACGGTGGAGGCTCTTGCCGCCACAATGTCCAGACAGGCGTCGGCGGTGGCGTTAATGTTGTAGCGTTCGAGGATGGCGATGCGGCTACCCGCTCCGGTGTAGCCTCTGGCCCATACCTGCGGCGCCCGATCGGTCGGTATGGCGACATCTGATGCCGGCGCAGCTTCTACTTCAATGAGCATCACCTGGACGACATCCTGACGTTCACCCAAGGCAACAATCGTGCGTTTGGGAAGATGGGCGCCATCGCCGGCATGCCGGCGAACTCCTCGGCAGTAAAGCCCTGCTCCTTAAGCCATGTCATGATCGGCTGCACGCGTGCAGCCGCTGCTTCGGCGAGAAGCTGCTCATAGCTGCGCTGAATTTCCAGCGCCAACTCAGGGTCAGCGACCGCCCATAACACGCCCTTCTGCGCCAGCGCTTTTGCTGCAACCGGATAGCGGGCGATGATTTCGGCTTCGATGGCCGCCTGTGAGCGCGCCGTTTCTGTGTGCGCCGCCCATACGGCCACCGGCAGCGGCGCTTCGTCAGTTACCTGCTGCAAACGTTCGTACACGCCGGGTCAAGCTTGCCGTATCTGGCGCGATAGGCCGCTTCTTCGGCGGCGCGCACGGCGTTGAAATCTGGTTCCACCGTCTTCGTCGCCGGGTCGACAAGTACAGCAAAGAGCCTGAACCCCTCCGGCGCGTTATAGTGGACGGTGACATAGGTGTAGGTGCGCCCTAGAAGAGGAAAGGCAAGAGATTCTTGGCTGCCAAAGGTAAGCTGATCCCGCGCAATACTCTGCTGAGCCGCCACGAACTGCAAGGCCAATTCAGCTTCCTCGGAAGGTGGCGCCGGCGTCGGTGTCAGTGGTGGCGCAGGTAGCGGCGAATCAAAAGGGGCGACATCGGTTTGAGCATGAACGGTTGCTCTGTGCAACAATTAGTAGCCAGCGCAAAGAACGATGACGATCATCAGCAGAAAAGCATGTTTGCGTGTCATGAGATTTCTCCTGAAAAGATGTTTATTGGACTGGCGGCGTCGGCGTCAGCACATAGGGTTGGAGCACGAGTTCAACCGGTTGGGCGGGAATTTGAGAGCTGTCGATCTTGACTAGATGGTAGGGGCTGGTCTCGGCTGCGGCGGATGCGTACGCTGGGTTTGGCTCCCAGAACTGGGCGTAGACGATCAGGCGGTCATCCTGGCGTGTGATGCGTTCGATAACCGTTTGGTAATTTGTGGAGGGCTTGCGGCCACGAAAGAGCGCAACGACGGCGTGTTGTTGAAAGTCCACCTGCTGCAAGTGAGCCCACGTTTCAGGATTTACCTGATCCTGAATACTGACCAGTTGATTGGGCGAAGTCAGCAACAATAATTGCGCCCCTTCTCTCATTACATGGGCGTCGATATTCGCCCCACTTTCGTTCACCGCAACCGTTTCAAACGGAATGTCTACTTCACCGCTCGCTGGAGGTACAGCGGCGGGAGGCGTCACCGAAGAAAGCTGGCAGCCGACCAGGAGCAGCGCCATCACGATCAGCAGCGGCCAGTAGCCTAGCGCACAAATACGGTTCATTCTGACCTCCTTGTCAGCATAAGCAAACGATGCTTGAACGATCAAACGATGCAGAAGATAGTCTTGTACGGTGGACAAATGCGCTTGCTGTGGTGGGGAACGCCTACCTCTGGAGGACGCTCGCCCGTTGAATGATTCGACGACGATACGCCACAACTGCTGGCGACGAATCATGCTGCATCCAGGGTTGCGCATGGAACCGGGACGAAACTCGAGATGGTTCAAGGATAGCGGAAATGCAACGCATTTTCTTGACGATTTGGCGGCGCTTTGCAAACAAAGAAATTGCCCGTCGTCGTTGTTTCATTTGCTAACTTGCCTGCTGGCCTTTTTCGTTGTTCTCAGCCTGCAAAACCTCTTGCAGCCACCCCGGCACGGCGTCGGCGTATTCCCCGTGCTGTTCGGGAGGCAAAGTCGCCAGCGCACGCCGCCACGTCAGCGCGCGATTGACCATGGTCAGCGGCTGGGCAAGTTGCAGCGCACGGCGCAGGTCGTCCAGCCCTCCGTAGGCGCGCCATTGGGTCAGGTAAAGGTCGCGCAGATCGCGCAGCGCTGGATCATTTTCCTCCAGCCCAAGCCCGTAGGCAATACTGCGCAGCGTGACGAGCAGCGTCAGGAAAGGGTGCGTCACACAGGCGTCGCCCCAATCGATAAAACGATACTGACCGTGCTGGATCAGAATATTGCCGTCGTGGAAGTCGCTGTGGTCGATCGTGGCGGGGATGCCCAGGCTCGCCAGCTCGGCGCACTGGGCGGCAAAGGCGGGGAAGCGCGCGATCAGGTGCGCATGTTCGACCGGCGTCAACCCGTGCGGCGCACCGACGGCCAGCAACGCTTCGTCGGCCAGCAGATCTTCATAGAGCGCAGGCAACTGCTCCAGCCGCCGGTCGACGACGCCAGCCGCCAGCAACTCGGCAACGTGGGGCGCAGCTTGCCTCTGCAACGCGGCATAGCGCGGCAAGATGAGCGTCCAATGGTTGAGATCGCCGCCCTCGCGCGTGTGGCTACGCAGCAACTCACCGCCGTCCCCCATCAGGATTAACCCTTGCTCCATCTCCAGCCCATAGATCGGCGGCAGCGTTTCCGGCTGCAACCGCAGCAGAAAGTCGATCAGCGCGACCTCGTGCTTCATGGCAGGCGCGCACGCCTTCAGCCACAACAACCCAATGTTCGTCGGCGCCCGCCACAGCGCGGACCAGGGGCGCACCCGCACTTCCTCCAGCGCACTGGTCAGGCGTACGTCTGGGGCGCGCAGTTGCAGGACCTGTCCATGTAGGAGATGGATGCCACCCATCCAGCTTGTTCCCAGGGCGCGGGCGTGTAAGAAGGCGTCATCGCAAGAAAATTCCCGTACTCATACTCTATCCAAAATTCAATGCTTCACAAGTCACGGGCAGTGTAGCACGATCTGTAACACTTTCTGTAGCGCTTTGCTGCTTTTGCGGCGCATCGTTTCGTGATTTGATAGACATAGCATAGCCCGCCATCGGAGAGCGACTCGTGGCTGACTACGGCGCTGGTTTTGACATTCAGCGCAGTGCGACGACAGTAGATAGTGAGGAGGCATTGGTGTTCGACAACCTGCCTGGGCAAGATCTGAATCGCCGCGTAGTTGCCGTCCACAACAGCAGACTCTACAGTTTCTTCTTCACACCACTGGCGAGAAAGCAGAAACTCAGGCCGCAATAGAGGCATTCTATCTGGGCGTGCTCGGCTGTTTCGCTTTCTGGAGTAAAAAGATTGGAGATTAGGAAAAATCTCCAATCTCTCAACCATCTAAAGTGATTCCACTTTGAGAACAGGAGTTTCAGCGATTCGCACTAGTGGGTCGTTTGGCACGGTTGAAGCCATTTCCGCAGTAGGTATTCCGAGTATCTGATATGGCGTATCGAGAGATGCCTGCTGACGACCGAATGGCTGTATTCGTGCCAAACGGCCCACTAGTACAGGTGGGCGTAATTCTGCCCGTAGATTTGGTAGGGACAGGCCCCCGTGCCTGTCCGGCTTCCGGGCGCACACGGGGGTGCCGCCCCTACCAGGAAACCAATGAGGTATTTCAGCCCGTGTGTACTAGTGGGCTGTCAACTAAGAAGCTTTGATTGAGCACATCAGAAGAGAACACAGATAAACGCCGATAGCCTCAGATGCACGCAGATACTTTGCTCTTATCCGCGCTTATCGGATTTTATCTGCGGCTATCTGCGTTCACTTGCTGTCGCTCTACCCTAACTCTGACGTTTGACAGTCCACTACCCGTATAATTTCGTCACAAACACTTGGTTTCAAAGTAGCATTACCTTAGTATTACAGCGATACAAGTAGACCAATCGTAGGGACACCGATAGATCATGTCTGTGCTGCCCCAATACTCCCACGGCGAGTGAATCATGTCAGTGTCCATGCTCATCTGGGGCGCCAATGAGCAAAAAGATCGCTTTTCTCTGCGCGCCTCTGCCTCTCTGCGACTCTGCGTCAAAGGGTTATTCAAATCGTTGACTGAAGCGCCACCGCGTCGAGCTCCAGCCACTGGTCATGCGGCAGCGGCAGGATGCCATGCCTCAGCCGCCCCGCCGGATGCACGATCAGATACTGGTTGTCGATCCAGATCACCAGCCCCAGCGGCCCGCGCGGGGAGGGGGCCCCTTGTAACACCGGCTCTCCATCGACAAGAAAATCAGCTTCCCGGTCGCCCCACACGATCTCATAGCGCCGCCACGCCGTCATTTCGCCTGCGACCCTGGCTTCGGCGCTGCCCAGGTCGCGCTGCACGTGCGGCCAAAGCCGGCGATAGATCGCGCGGCAGCGCATGGCAGGGACAAGCACGGGCGCCAGCGGCAGCCAACGCAGGCCAGCCAGTCGCGAGGCGTCGATGACCGCTGCCTTCCAGCCCCAGCCCGGCGCATCATACGCCAGCGCCATCTCCGAGGGCGATGAAGCAAAGAAGAACCAAAGCGCCCGCGGCAATGCAGCCAGGGCCAGCCTGTCATCAAGAAAGGATCGTTCCAGAAGCCAAAGCCGGCGGTGCCGTGCAGCACTGCGGCCGGATGCGAAAAGCGCGCCCGCAAACTCAGCCGCAGCGGGGGCCGCCAGAGAAAGTCGCGCCGCGCCAGTCCCTGATAGTCGTCAAGCTGAGCGTTGGTGTAGGTCTGACTTCCACCGGCAAAATTATAGAGGCGTAGGCCGCTGGCAAGCCGTGTAAGTGCACTGTTTCCGACACGATAGACATTCATCAAGACCTATGCTTTTTCTCAGAAACTGTTTGAAAAGCCCTACCACGAAGCCACAAAGAGGCGCGAAGTGGGCGATCAAAGAGACGCTTTCACGTGCTGCTTTGCGCCGCTTTGCGTGCTTCGGGTCTCAGTGGTTACTTTTCAAACAGTATCTCACGCGCTGACGCTGCTGCGTCGTCGGCGCGACGCAGCAGCGTCAGCAGTTCCGGCAATCCCTCCAGAATCAGATGGGGCGGCGCGCTCTGTGCTTCAAAACCGGCGCGGTGCTCGATGCCGGTCAACACGCCCACGGTGGTCATCCCCAGCTTGAGCGCGCCGGCAATGTCCGTTTCATAACGGTCGCCAACCATCAACGTTTCCTGCGGCGTGACGCCCAGGCGGCTCATTGCCTCCTCAAACATAGGGGCGTGGGGTTTGCCGATGACGATCGGTGCTTGATCGGTGGCTGCGGTGAAGAGCGCTAACACGCTGCCCGCGCCCGGCTCCTGCCCCCGCTCGGTGGGGTAGGTGCGGTCGCTGTTGGTGCCGATAAAGCGCGCGCCGTTGCGGATCGCCAGCGCTACGTCCGCCAGCTCGCGGTAGGTCAACTGAAAGTTGGCGCCCGACACAGCGTAGTCGGCGGCAAAGGGGTCGGTTGTCAGCTCGAAACCCGCGTTGGTCAACGCACGGCGCAACCCTTCCTGCCCCATGATGATCACCTTGCCCTCTGGCCAGCCTTTGTCGACTTGATGGCGCAGCCAGCTTGCCGTGGCTTCAGCGCTGCCCAGGATGCGCTCCGGCGGCACGCGCAGCCCCATCGCCGCCACCTTGTCGCTAAACTGCTGTGAAGTCAGCGCGGCATTGTTGGTGACCAGCATCCAGCGCCGGCCAGAAGCATCGAAATAGTCGAGCAATTCCTGCACGCCCGGCAGTGGTCGGCTGCCGACATAGATGACGCCGTCCATGTCGAAGAAGGCGGCGCGGACGCAAGTAAGGGCGCTATGTAGCTCTGTCATACAGGTTTGGCATCTTTCCCAGGTAGATTTTGCAGAAGACATGCATAGAATAAATACGGGTGCTCTGTCATTATAGTCGGCGCCGGGGGAGAACTTGAAACCGATGGCGTATTCATTGTTTTCCCGCATCTGTTGTAATAATCTAACAAAGGAGCAGAGAGCCGTTTGCCGCGGATTTGCAGATCGTGTAACGTATGCGTAATTGAGTCCTTTACCCTGCTTGCCAGGGCCGCTGCCTATTCCCACTCAATTGTTCAGAAAGTACTCAAAGGAGAGAGTTATGGCGCTCAAAATGAAAATTACTTACGCTACCATGTCGGCTGACAACGAAGAGTTACAATCCGCCTTCGATGAGGCCTTCGACAAGGTAAGATCGTCGATGCTGGGGGTGGAGGCGCCCATGTTTATCAACGGTGAGAAAGTGCTTGCCAGCGAGAAAACAATTGCCTACAGCCCGGTCGATACGCGCGTCCATCTTTGCACCGCGCAGAAAGGCACGAAGGAGCACGCACGCGCCGCCGTGGCCGCGGCGAAAAAAGCATTCAAAGGCTGGGCGGCCACGCCCTGGCAAGAGCGCGTCGCGGTCATGCGCCGCGTCGCCGAGAAGATCAGCGAGAACAGTCTCGAACTTTCGGCGATCATGGTGATGGAAGTCGGCAAGAGCCGGCTCGAAGCACTGGGCGAGGTAGAGGAAACGGCCGATCTGATACGCTATTACGCCGACGCGCTGGAGAAGAACCACGGCTATATCAACGAACTGGGCAAGCTCAGCGACAGCGAAACCAACATGAGCGTGCTCAAACCCTACGGCGTGTGGGTCGTGATCTCCCCCTTTAACTTTCCGATGGCGCTGTCGGGTGCACCGATCTGTGCAGCGCTCATCACCGGCAACACCGTGGTTTTCAAAGGCGCATCATCGACGCTTTACACTGGCTGGAAAACGGCGGAGCTCTTTGCCGAAGCCGGCCTGCCCGTGGGCGTCTTTAACTACGTCAGCGGCCCGGGGCGCACCGTCGGCCAGGAGTTGCAGGACAATCCCGACATCGCCGGCTGGACCTTCACCGGCTCCTACGACGTCGGTATGCAGGTGGCGCGCAACGCGCTCAATGGCCGCTATCCCAAGCCGGCGATCATCGAAATGGGCGGCAAGAACCCGACCATCGTCTCGCGCCATGCAGATCTGGACAAGGCGGCCACCGGCGTCGCCCGCTCGGCGTTTGGGCTGGATGGACAGAAATGTTCGGCGTGTTCACGCGTCTACGTCGAGGAGAAAGTCTACGATCAATTTGTCGCCCTGCTGGTCGAAAAGAGCGCCGCGCTCAAGGTCGGCAACCCGACGACGCGTCAGGCTTTTATGGGCACAGTCATCGACAAGAACGCGTATGAGGACTATCAGCGCTTCGTCGAGATCGCACGCCGCGACGGCCATGTGCTCTATGGCGGCGCCACCCTGACTGACGGCGACCTGAGCCGTGGCTATTACGTCGAGCCGGCGATTATCGGCGAGCTGCCCGACGACCACGAGTTGGCCAAAAACGAGTTGTTCCTGCCCATCTTGTATGTGGGCAAGGTCAAGAACTTGGAAGAGGGCATGACAAAGGCAAACGATACCGTCTATGGGCTAACGGCTGGCTTCTTCAGCGAAGACGAAGCGGAGATCCGTTGGTTCCTGAGCAACATCGAAGCAGGCACGGTCTACGCCAACCGGCGCTCCGGCGCCACCACGGGCGCCTGGCCGGGCATCCAGGCATTTGGCGGCTGGAAAGGCTCCGGCATGAGTGGCAAAGGCGTCGGCGGCCTCTACTCGCTGCCGCTATATATGCACGAGCAGAGTCAGACAGTGATTGAGTAAAAGTAAGAAATTGGAGATCGGAGATTAAGAGATTGGTTGACAGCCGATCTCGCATCTCCGATCTCCAATCCCCAATCTCTTAATCCCTCAATCTCCCACTTTCACATCCTCTTCCACATCCACCGCCGCGCGCGACGGCCCACGCCACAACAAACCAGACGCCCCACCGATGAGCAGCGCGATGGCGATATTCAGCGGCGCCAGCGGCACTGCCGACCGCGGCCAATGCCAACGAGCGTCAACAACAAGCCGGCAGCCGCAAAGCCAAGACCGATTTTTACAGGCAAAGAAAGCCGGGACATTAGAATTCACCTTTGTTTGTAACTGCCTATTGACAACCCGCCACAGGCCGTCAGAAGAGTATATCACCGCCACCGCGAAAGTGAGAGGTCACCGCGCGTCGAGCAGGTCTTCGCTTTCTTCTAAAACGCGCGACTGTTGCGCCTGAGCGCGCAACTCCTTCTCATCCACGCGTAGATCGCCTTCGGCGCTCGAACTGATCGGCTCTGGTTTGGCAGCATCGGCGCGAGGCGCGGGCTGCGGTTTGATTGGCGTCGCTTGGTGGGGCAGCGAGATGTCCGCACCTTGGAGCGCACGCTTGATCAGACGCAAGAGCGACGACTTGATCTTGATCGGCGCGTACTGCGTTCGGGCGTCTTCAGCGTCGACGATACGCTGCACTTCCCGCAGCATCTGACATGATCGACGGCGAGCACCGCTCAGGAAATTTCGCGCGACTGCGCTGCACCGGCAGCCGCGTACTGGCGTGCAACGGCGTCCACCCACCCCTCCACCGCACGCGGCGTGCGGAAGCGCCGCGCGTGCAGATGGGCGTGCTCCGGCTGGGCAAGCAGGGCCGGCATTTCGCGGCGGCGGCGGCAGTGCGTTTTGACTGCGAAAAGGAAGAGCGAATCGCGGCTGGCGAACTGGTTGCGCCACGTTTCAACGTTGCCGCCCCACAGCGCTTCGCGCGTGACAATGCGCCGGAGCGTGCGCCGGCCCAGCCGCCACAGGACGAGGGGCAGCGGATAGTCCAGCCAGACCAGCGTGTCCGCGCGCGCCCAGATGAGATCGCGGGCAACGCTGTAGTTGCCGCCCACGGTCCAGACGTCGCCGGCCAACGCTTCGCTCACCTGCTGGCGAAAAGTTTCGCGCGGGACCGGCGTCCACTGCGGCCCCCAGAAGAGCGCGTCCGGCTCCACAAAGGGGCAGTGCAGAATCGCTGCCAGCCGTGCGGCCAGCGTGCTCTTGCCCGACCCGGTCGTGCCGATTACAACGATGCGTTGCATAGGGATCTCATTTCGAGATAGATATTTTGACGCAGAGATGCGGAGAGCGCAGAGGCTCGCAGGGAAGAATTCCTAGTGCTACCGCAGACAACGTCCCCGGCACGCCGCAGGTGAATTCACCAGCCAAATATGCGGTGCGGCGTGCCGGGGGCGTAACCTGATTCTGCGCCTCTGGGTCAAAGTCATGGGTCTGGAAGCGCTGCTTGGCGACGGCTGCGCAAGATGAGTGCATAAACTTCTCCGAACAGCAGGCGTGCGGGTAGAATGCTTTGCGTTGCGTGCGCTGTCCACGCAAGCAGCGACGCTAATCTCGACAAATCATTCTGGAGCGAAAGCATGAAACAGTTGATCTTGCTGCTGGTGACCGTCTCGCTCAACGTCTTTGGACAGTTGATGATGAAGCGCGGCATGAGCAGCGTCGGCGCCATCAGCGGCGACTTGAATCTGTTGGTCGACAGTTTGGCCAAAGCGATCATAAATCCTTACGTACTGGCGGGTGTGGCCTCCTACGGCTTCAGCACGATCTTCTGGCTGGTGCTGCTCAGCCGGGTGGAGCTGAGCTATGCGTATCCGGCGCTGAGCATGGGTTATGTGCTGATCACGCTCGTGAGCGCCCTGTTGCTGGGCGAACAGGTGAGCGCGATGCGTTGGGCCGGCGTCTTTGTCATCGTCGCCGGCGTGATCCTGGTGACGCGTGGGTGAGAACTGAAAAACCGAGTTTCTTAAAGAAACTCGGTTTTTGTTACGCTTGACCTTCCACCCTGTCTAAGCCACCGCGAAGAGTTCCTCGAACTCCTCAGCGTTGAGCGTTTCGCGCTCAAGCAACGCATTGGCGACGCCGTGCAGCAAGGTGAGATTCTCCGACAGCAACTTGCGCACGCGCGCGTGCGCCGTATCGACCAACTTGTGCACCTCGGCGTCGATCTCCTCGGCCACTTCTTCGCTGTAATCGCGCTGCGCGGCCAGGTCGCGCCCCAGGAAGACCATTTCGTCCTGCTGGCCAAACTGTAGCGGCCCCATTTTCTCGCTCATGCCATATTTAGTCACCATCGCACGCGCCATCTGTGTGAGCTGCTGGATGTCCATCGCCGCGCCGTTGGAGATGTCGCCAAAGACCAGCTCCTCGGCGACGCGGCCGCCCAGCGCCACGGCGATATTATCGAGGAAGTAGGCGCGCTTCGCCATCAGCCGATCTTTTTCCGCCACGCGCCAGACATAGCCGCCCGCGCTGCCGCGCGGCACGATCGTCACCTTCTGCACCGGGTCGGAGTGTTTGCAAAGGCGTGCGACCACGGCATGACCCGCTTCGTGATAGGCGACGACCTTCTTCTCCTGCGGCGTCATCAGCCGGCTGCGCCGTTCGGGGCCGCCCATGCCCACACGCTCGACGGCCTCTTGCAACTCCAACATGCCAATAGCGCGCTTGTTGCGCCGTGCGGCCAGAATCGCGGCCTCGTTGACGACATTCTCCAGGTCCGCGCCGACGAATCCCGGGGTCTGGCGTGCGATCATCTCCAGATCGATAGTGGGTTCGACCGGTTTGCCCTTGACATGCACATCCAGAATGGCGTGACGACCCACAACGTCGGGGCGATCCATGGTGACGCGGCGGTCGAATCGGCCCGGACGTAACAGCGCCGGGTCCAAAATATCGGGCCGGTTGGTGGCGGCGATCAGGATGACATTGGTGTCGGTGCCGAAGCCGTCCATTTCCACCAGAATCTGATTGAGCGTCTGCTCGCGTTCGTCGTGCGAGCCACCCAGCCCGGTGCCGCGATAGCGACCGACGGCGTCAATTTCGTCGATAAAAATGATGCAGGGGCTGTTGCGCTTGGCCTGCTCGAACAAATCGCGCACGCGGCTGGCGCCGACGCCGACGAACATCTCGACAAATTCAGAGCCGGAAATACTGAAAAACGGCGTGCCCGCCTCGCCCGAAACCGCCTTGGCCATCAGCGTCTTGCCGGTGCCAGGGGGGCCGACCAGCAGCACGCCCTTGGGAATGCGTGCGCCGAGCGCGGCAAATTTCTGCGGCTCCTTGAGGAATTCAACCACCTCTTTCAGCTCTTCCTTGGCTTCATCCGCGCCGGCGACATCGTCGAACTTCACCGTAGGCTTGTCGCCGGTAAAGACGCGCGCCTTGCTCTTGCCAAACGAGAGCGCCTGATTGTTGCTGCCCTGCGTCTGGCGGAACAGAATAAAGAAAAGCGCGCCGATAAAAACCAGCGGCAGCAGGTTGACCAACAAAGACAACCAGTTGGTCGCGTTGCCAGGCGCCTCATATTTAATATTGACCGCAGCCAGCTTTTCGGGTTCGACGCCCAGACCGGCCAGCGTCTGCGTGAGCGGAACTTCGCCCTCGCGCCGCGACACGATCGCGACATCGCTGCCTTCCACCAGGATGCGCAACTCATCATCGCGCACGATTACGGCGTCGATTTCGCCCGCCTTGATCTTGGTGGCAAGCTGCGTCAGGCTGATCTGTTGCGGCGCGTCGCCGGGTTGGTAGATGTTAATAAAGAGCGTCGCGGCCGCTACGATGATCAACAAGTAGACGAACGCGTTTCTGCTCCAATTTGCATTCATCAATGCCTCCTGTGCATTTTCAGTGCAGGCATTGTACCAGATGCATTCTGGGATCGCCAGTGATCTGGGATACGGTTGCAGATGGATAGCGCCGCCGGTTGTCGCTTCCTGCCGGCCAGAGTATAATCGCAGCGCGTTTATGTTGGCAGTTTTCGTCGCTGCCCAGAGGTGACAGTCACTTTGGGAAGTGACTGTCACCTGAGAAAGTGTGAGCACCGACCATGATGACAAGCACGCCCCTCGCGTTTCCAATCGCGACGCCGGCGCGCCGATCCTTGCTGGACATGGATCAGGCGGCGCTGGCTGATTTTCTGGCCGAACTGGGCCAGCCCTCTTTTCGCGCGCGTCAAGTGTGGGATTGGATCTACAAACGCTGCGCCGGCGATTTCGAGACGATGAGCAATCTGCCCAAAGAGCTGCGCGCGCAACTGGCCGCAACCGCCACGGTGACGCCGTTGACCCTGGTCGCCGAGGTCGTCGCGCACGACCGCGATACGGTGAAAGCACTCTTTCAATTGCATGACGGCCAGACCATCGAAGCCGTGCTGATGCTCTACGACGCACGGCGCACGCTCTGCATCTCCAGCCAGGCGGGCTGTGCGATGGGCTGCACCTTTTGTGCGACCGCGCAGGGTGGGCTGGCGCGCAACCTCACCCCAGGCGAAATCGTGGCGCAGGTGCTCTACTTTGCCCGCTATCTGGCCGATCCGGCGCTGCCTCCCGACACGAGCGCCGAGCGGCCAACGACCATCACCAATATTGTGTTGATGGGCATGGGCGAGCCGCTGCACAACTATGCCAATGTCTGGACCGCGCTGCACCGCCTCACCGCGCCTGACGCCTTTGGCCTGGGCGCCCGCCACATCACGCTGAGCACGGTGGGGCTGGCCCCGATGATCGACCGCATGGCCGACGAGGGGATCCAGATCGGACTGGCCGTCAGCCTGCACGCCCCGAACGACGTGTTGCGCACGCAACTAGTGCCGATCAACAAGGGCTATCCGGTGGATGAAGTGCTGGCCGCGGTGCGTCGCTACGTTGCCAAGACCAATCGCCGCGTCACCTTCGAGTATGCGTTGATGGCCGGCATCAACGACACGCCGGAATTGGCGCAGGAGATGGCGGGAAAGTTGCAAGACATCCTCTGCCACGTCAACCTGATTCCGCTCAACCCCATCCCGGACAGCCCCTTTCAGCCAACCAGCAACGAAGCGACCGCACGCTTCGCCCAGATACTGCGCGACGCCGGCGTTGCCACGACGGTGCGACTGCGCCGCGGCATCGAGATCAACGCAGGCTGCGGGCAACTACGACGCGCGGCGATCGCAAAAACAGACCGCGGATGAGGCGGATTGAGCAGATTCTGACGGATAAAATCCGTGTTGATCCGCTGAATCCGCCTCATCCGTAGCCTGGCAAGTCACGCTATCTGTGAAATCTGCGCGATCTGTGGATGACTTTTAGCTGACTGGGGATTCGCTCAGGGGCTGCAAAAAGACGCCAACCTCAAAGCGAGATCAGCGTCCAGAGAGCGCTTACTTAGTTTGTGTAGGCAGGACGGAAAACGGTTAACTAAGTTTAGCCGTCACACCCCTAAGCCTTGACGGCTTCAGGCTTGCTTAAGACTTGGTGGCCGTCTTGAGACAGGCCGTGCACAGTCGCTTTGACACGGGCTTGCCTTCTTCTATGATCGTCACCTTCTGGATATTGACATCCCAGTGGCGACGCGTAGCTTTCTTGGACCACGGGCGATTGTTTCCAAACTGCGGCCCTTTGCCACACTGTTGACACTTTGCCATTGCTGTTATCCTCCATTCCTGCGAAACCCAGACCATCTGCATAAACGACGGCTACGGGCATGATTGCTGCACAACATTCGAAGAATAGCACAAGCGGGCTACCCTGTCAAAACAAATGGGCGTTGGGGCAAATTGAGTGCTACATGTTTGCAGTTTGTTTGCATCGAGGTTTGCGCGGGTGAAAATCTGAATCCTTCGGCGGCTTATGGTGTTTATGATTATGGTGTTTATGATATAGAGCGATGCACAGCGGTGCATCCGATGCGGCGTCTGCTGACAAAGCGTGATCGCCACGCCAAGGAGTTTTTATGAACATACAACGCGACGCGCCGTCAAGCGCCGAGCTCCACCTGATCCACCCCGACGCGACGCCATCCGCCGCGCCGGGGTTGTACGAAAAATATCCGGATGACCAACCGGTCACGACCTTCGATGCCCACGATCTGCAATCGCTGTTTCAGGCTGCCTATACGTGGCTCGCTTCCAACTACGAGTTGGTCAACCGGCTGAACGTTTTTCCCGTACCCGACGGCGACACCGGCACCAACATGTTGCTGACGATTAAATCCGCGTGGGTCGCTATCCGCAGCCGCAGCCACGCGACCGTCGGTGAGGTGGCCGAGGCAGCCGCCGAAGGCGCCCATCACGGCTCGCGCGGCAATTCGGGCGTTATCCTGGGCCAGATCCTGCGCGGGTTCAGCCAGGAACTGCGCGAAAAATCCACCCTCAACACGCACGACCTGGCGCTTGCCCTGCGCACGGCGACCGAGACTGCCTACGCGGCTGTGCCCGCGCCGGTGGAAGGCACGATCCTCACGGTGGCGCGCGAGGTCAGTCTGGCCGCGGAGGTCGCCGCGCAGAAAACGCGCGACCTGCGTGAATTCCTGGCGCAGATCGTCGCAGCAGCCGACGCATCCGTGCGTCACACGCCGGAGCTGCTGCCGGTGCTCAAGCAGGCCGGCGTCGTCGATTCGGGCGGCAAGGGGCTTTTCTTTGTCTTCGAGGGCATGTATCGTGCACTCACCGGGCAGCCGGTGGAAAATGCCGGCGCGGCCGCGTCAAGCCCGGTCGTCGAAGCGCACTTCGAACGTCAGGAACGCAAAGGCCATCGCTCGCTGCCGCCTCGTCAGTGGGGGTTTGACGTTCAGTACCTGATCGAGCAGCCCAATAAGCCGGTGGCGGAGATTGCGACCGACATCGCGGCGCTGGGGGACTGCCCGCTGGTCGAGGGCGATGAACACCTTGTCAAGGTGCACGTGCATGTCTTCGACCCCGGCGTAGCGCTCTCCTATGGCGTGGCGACCGGCTTTATCACCGATGTGGTGGTCGAAAACATGGATGACATGGCGGCCGCCATGCAACAGGCGGCAGTCACAGCCGGCCTGCCTACCGCCTTTGCACCCACCAATGGCTATGCCGCTCCCTCCTTGTTTTCGCTCGATCTGGCCGCTGTGCAGTCTGGCGCCGTAGAACCTGACGCCCTAACATTTGACGCCGTAGAATCTGGCGCCAGGGCGATGCTCGACGGCGTCGCCATCGGCGTGATTGCAGTCACGCCCGGGCCTGGGTTTGCAGAAATCTTCCAGCAGCTTGGCGCACACGGTCTGGTCGAGGGCGGCCAAAGCATGAATCCCAGCGTGGCCGAAATCGCCGAGGCTGTGCGCAAGCTGCCAATGCGCCAGGTCATCATCCTGCCCAACAACAGCAACATTCTAATGGCCGCGCAGCAAGCCGTCAAGGTGCTGGCTAAAGACGAACGCGCCTACCAAGTAACGGTTATTCCCACCCGCACCGTGCCGCAAGGCGTGGCCGCACTCACCGCGTATGACCCTGCGCTCACCGCCATCGACGAGCTGGCCGCGCAGATGAAGGTGCATCTGGACGATGTGCACACGGGCGAGGTGACGCAGGCAGTGCGCAGCGCCGCGGTGGATGGCGTGCAAGTCCACCAGGGCGACATTATCGGCCTGCACGACGGCAAATTAGTCAGTTGCGGGGAGAGTCTGGCCGACGTGACGCTTGCGCTCTTGCAGCAGATGCAAGCGCGTGACGCCACGCTGGTCACTATCTATTATGGTGACTTTGTAGCTCAAGTAGCCGCACAAGATTTTGCCGAAACCGTGCGCCAAGAGTATCCTGAGCAAGATATAGAATTGGCGTACGGCGGACAGCCACATTACCATTACGTTTTATCAGTCGAGTAATCTCGCGCATTGATGAGCATGAGCAAAGTACGGATCATCACGGACAGCAACGCGTTCTTACCTCCGGACGTCGTTAAAAAATATGGGATCGCCGTGATCCCACATCGCATCAAGGTTGGCGGCTCTTTCTTTGAAGAGGACGCGGATTTCAGCACGGAAGAACTCTTCGAGAAAATGCACGAAGCGCAGAGCCTGGGCATCTCGCGCCTGCCCGAAGTGCAGGCGCCCAATCTCAACGCCTTTCTGGATATCTTCCATGCCTCCGGCGAAGGCGAACAGATCGTCTGCGTGCACACCAGCAGCTCGCTAAGCCCGATGTGGGCAACCGCACGCAAGGCAGCGGAAATGTTGCGCGGACGCTTCACCATCCGCGTCATTGACAGCCAAAGCATCTCCTTTGGGCTTGGGCTTTTGGTAAGAATGGCCGCCGAAGCCGCCGAAGCAGGCGCACCGGTCAATGAAGTGGCCCGCGTGGTCAATGGCGCGATTCCACATCTCTACTTTGCCAGCTTCAGCGAGAGTCTGCATTACCTGGAGCGCAGCGCCGCACTTGGCTCATCACAAAGCCTGCTCGGTACGATGCTCGGCATCAAGGCCATGCTGATGATGGAGGACGGCCAACTGATGACGCAAGAAAAGGTGCAAACTCGAGAAGAAGTGCTTGACAAATTGACTGAATTTGTCACCGAATTCGCTGTCGTGCAAGAGCTGGGCATTTTTGAGCACAGCTACGACGGCCATCGCACCGAGTTGATCAGCCGGCTGCGGGAAGCTCTGCCCAAGACGCCGATCCACAAAGTTCCGTACCCGCCCAGCTTGGCGGTCTATCTTGGCCCCAATACGATGGGCGTGCTTGTTTACGAAGGGACATTCTGAGCAGTGGCTGCGGCAGTTCTTACACGGCTTGAGCGCATTCTGGATCTCGAAGAAAAACAGGGGTGGCGCAACCGCGGCGTGATCGGCGGCCTGCAGGCCATGACCGAACGCTGGGCCAACGATGCGCGCAATGAGGATCTGGACGAACGCCAGATTGCCGCATTGGTCGATCTGATGCAGGTTTATGGCGCGGCCGCGCAGGACGAACGCGCCGACATTGCCGCCGCCCTCCGCCGCGCCGCGGCCGGCGATTTTGTGGCCACCCTTCCCCCCGAGACGCCGCTTGCCACAACGGAAGCCGATGAAGCAGCGCGCGAAGCAGAAGCCGACGACCTGCCGCCCCTCACCATCCCAGAAGGCGAAGTTGAAGAAATCGCCGCAGAGACGCCCGTTGCCGCCGTATCCTCGTCAGCGCCCGTGCGTCCAGTGATGTCTGCACCCGCGCCGGGGCTGGGCACGGTGTACACTTCGGAAGATAACGAAGAAGAGTTGACCATTCCGCCGCCGGAAGCGACGCACAAGGCGCAGGCGCGCATCGCCCGCCAGCAGCAGAAAGCGCGGCGCAATGCCAGCGACCTCGATGCGCGCGTCACTGTATTGTCCGGCGTCGGCGAGTCCACTGCCGAGCAACTGGCGCGCCTCGACATCACGCGGGTTGTCGACCTGCTGTGGCATCTACCTTCCCGGCATGACGACTACAGTCAGATGCGCACCATCTCCCAATTACAGCCCGGCGAGCAAGTGACGATCATCGCCAACCTGTGGGATGTACGCGAGCGCAAGATCGGCGTCAACCGCAGCATGGTGCAGGCCATTCTGGGCGACTCGACCGGGACGCTGCACGCGACCTGGTGGAACAAGTGGATCATCAAACAGCTCAAGCCTGGGACGACGCTGCGCTTTAGCGGCAAAGTCGGCCTGTACATGGGGCAAAAGACGCTTGATAGCCCCGTTTTCGAGGATATTGACGATGAGCGCGTCGCTACGGGGCGTCTGTCGCCGGTCTATCGCCTGACCGAAGGCGTCAACAACAACCGGCTGCGCAATCTGATCTACGATGTGCTTGACGGCTACGCCTCGTCGGTGGACGACCCGCTGCCCGCGGCGATCCGTGAGGAATATGACCTGCTGGAGTTACCCACCGCGCTGTGGCAGATGCATTTCCCCGAAGGTCAGCAGGAATTGGAGGACGCACGACGCCGGCTTGCCTTCGAGGAGTTGTTCTACATTCAGCTTGGCGTCCAACAACGCCGCGCCGCGCTGCGCCAGGAAATCGCCACGCCGCTGCCGCTCAGCGACGACCTCCTCGCACAATTTCAGCAAATTCTGCCTTTTGCCCTGACCGGCGCGCAGCAGCGCGTCATCGATGAAATTCGGCTCGACCTGGCGCGCAGCACGCCGATGGCGCGGCTGTTGCAGGGCGATGTCGGCAGCGGCAAGACCGTGGTGGCCGCCGCGGCGATGTGGGCGGCGGTGGCGCACGGCAACCAGTCGGCCATGCTGGCGCCGACGCAGATTCTCGCCGAGCAACATTACCGCGGCATCAGCCAGTTGCTGGGCCAGTTGACGCGCCCCGATGGCGCGCCGGTCAACGTGGCGCTGCTCACCGGCCGCGTCACGGGTCAGACGCGTGAAGAGGTGCTGGCCGGGCTGGCCGACGGCAGCATCGATATTATGGTCGGCACCACAGCGTTGATCCAGGAAGGCGTCGAGTTTACCAACCTGGGGCTGATCATCGTGGACGAGCAACATCGTTTTGGCGTCGAGCAGCGCGGTGCGTTGCGCACCCGCAGCAGCAACCAGCCCCATCTGCTCGTCATGAGCGCCACGCCGATCCCGCGCAGCCTGGCGTTGACCGTTTATGGCGACCTGGACGTCAGCCGCATCGACGAGATGCCGCCGGGACGCACGCCGGTCAAGACCAAGCGTTTCACGCCGGCGGAGCGCGAACGGCTCTACAGCTTTATCCGTCGCGAAGTCGAGGCCGGCCGTCAGGCGTATATTATCTACCCGCTGGTTGAAGAGAGCGACAAGCTCGACGTGGGCGCAGCCGTGGACGAACACAAACGGCTGCAAGGCGAGGTCTTCCCCGAGCTCAGTCTGGGGCTGTTGCACGGTCGTCTGACCGGTGGTGAAAAAGACCAGGTCATGCGCGATTTTGCCGAAGGCCGCCATACGGTGCTGGTCAGCACGACGGTCATCGAGGTTGGCATTGATGTGCCCAACGCCACGATGATCCTGATTGAGGACGCCGAGCGCTTTGGGCTGGCCCAACTTCACCAGTTGCGCGGGCGCGTGGGACGCGGCGAACAGGCCAGCTACTGCGCGCTCGTCAGCCGCGCCGAATCGCCCGACGCGCGCGCCCGGCTCGACATCCTGACGGAAACCAACGACGGTTTCGTGCTGGCCGAAAAGGATCTGGAACTGCGCGGTCCCGGCGACTTCTTTGGCACGCGCCAGAGCGGTCTGCCCGACCTGCGCGTGGCCCATCTCACCGACACGGCCACCATCATCCTGGCGCGCGAGGCCGCGCAGAAAATCTTTGCCGAAGACGCCACATTGGCATCCTATCCCGTGTTACGAAGCCGGATCGAACATTTTTGGCGCGGCCACGGCGATGTGAACTAGGGGTTGCGAGGGGCGAGTTGCGAGGGACGCTGCCCATGCAAGCAACAAACGCTCATCACCCTTTGAATGGTTCAAAGTCTACCCACCCATACAAACCTCTGCACAGGCAAGGGAGTTGAGCATGGAAGAACAAAAGCGACCACTCATAGCGATTCTAGGCCCGATTCTGGGCGTTTTCCTTTTTGGATATGTTTTCTGGGCTGGGGCGAACTTTCTACAAGCGGGCCAACTTGAACTGAAAGAGGCGGCCATCGAACAGGCCGATGCAGAAGCTGCCGCCGCAGCCGCAGAAGCCAGCGCCGCGGTCACAGACACGGCGGCGGTCACAGATACGGCGGCGGTCACAGATACGGCGGCGGTCACAGACACGGCTGCAGTCACAGATACGGCTGCGGTCACAGATACGGCTGCGGTTACGGACACGGCGGCGGTCACAGACACGGCGGCGGTCACAGACACGGCGGCGGTCACAGACACGGCTGCGGTCACGGACACGGCGGCGGTCACGGATACGGCTGCGGTCACAGATACGGCGGCGGTTACGGACACTGTCGAGGCAAGTCCAGTAGTAACCGACACCGTCGCCCCGGCTGTCGAAGCATCCCCGACGCTCACTGAAACTGAGACGGTGACCGGAAGCGTGCAGTGAACTGAAACTCACGAAAGCCACTATCCAGACGAATATACGGTAGCCGCCATGGGCGCGGCGCGAAGAAGCCGAGCTTTTTGAAAAAGCTCGGCTTCTGGTTGCTTGTCCAAAGGATCATCTTTAACCGGCTTATTGCTTGCCCCGGCTGCTTTCACGCACGACGAGCGTGGGCTGAAGCAACCCGCTATCCGCTTGCTCACTCGCCGGCGCATCAGTGACCGGAGCAATTAGGGCGATCAGCTTTTCGACCGAAAGCCTGCCCAATTCTATCACTTGCTGATGGATGGTGGTCAAGCGCGGCTGGGTAAAGGCAGCTTCGGGAATATCGTCGTAACCAACGACGGCGAGATCATCCGGCACGCGCAGGTTCAGATCGCTTGCCGCACGCAGCGCACCAAATGCCATCTGGTCGTTCGCAACAAAAACGGCGTCCATTTCAGGGAAGCTTGATTTTAATGCATAGAGGGCGCGCTCGCCGCTTTGTGGGGTCCAGTCCCCGATCGCAATTTGGCGCGGCTCGGGCTGCTTTCCAGCCTTTTGCAGAGCGGTTTCCCACCCTTGTTTACGCATTTCGGCAGCATACCATGCGGTCGGGCCGGCAATCAGACCGATGTGCTGGAAGCCTCCAGCCAGAAGGTGATCGGTGGCGATATGGCCGCCATATCGATTATCGATGTCGACTCCCACCAAACCAGGCCAGATTCGATGGTTCAAGAAAACCACCGGCGTGGGCAGTTCGTCGGCAATGGTGCGCCACCAGGCGCGATTGCACCCAATCTCTGGCGCCGCCCAGATGATGCCCTCCACCTGATGCGTGATGAGATTGGCCACCACCGACTCAACCTCGCGCATTGCAGGCTCATGGATCAAGCTCAGGATCAGTGCATAGCCACACTCGGCAGCTTCTTGCTCAATCCCGACTAACGTGCGAGACGGGCCAAAGAACTCCAGGCCAGACGCGATGACGCCGATCGTTTTGCTGCTGCGGCTGACGAGACCGCGCGCCAGACGATTAGGTCGATAACCCATTTCTGCAACAATGCGCAGGACGCGCTGCCGCGTTTGCGCGGCAACAGGCCGATTTTCTGTCAATACATTGGAAACTGTGCTGACAGAGACCTGCGCACGCTTGGCGACGTCAACGATCGTTGGTTGTCTGAAAGCCATATCATATCCTCATTCACTCAGCGCTCACCCCGGAAATGGGCGATTGCCCCACGAAGGATTACAGATTTGGCGATTTGGCGCTGCCTATTGACACGTAAAACGTTTTTGTGATACGCTATTGCCGCATAAAACGTTTTATACGATTGTAATCGTTCTTTCCCTGTTCTGTCAACAGCATCGCAGTTTCTCTCTTGCTTGTGCGTTAAGACGCCCAATGACCGGCGAGCATTTTTGACCGCTTGCCTATGCGGTGGTGAGCGCTCCTGCATGAAAAAGCTGCGTGAGGTTGAGAAGTTGTTTTCACCAGACGAGCGTAGTTCTCATCATTTCTAGACCATCAAACACAAGGAGCCAATGCAAATGATGCAATTCAGAGCTAACCACAACCGCGCCGCGTTCAATCTGCTGGTGGTCGCCGCCATGCTGATCGCCCTGCTGGCGGCCTGTGCGCCAGCGGCGCCGGCGGGCGAAGACGCTGCGGCAGGCGGACAGGCGCAAGACGCCCAGACCACTATCACGGTGTGGGGCTGGCCGGCAGCCGATGTGGCTTATCAGTCGTTCGTGGCTGACTTCGAGGCAGCCCATCCAGAGATCAAACTCGACATCCAGATGATGCCCAGCGCCGACGAACACGACAAGCTGCTGGCCTCATTGGCGGCCGGCGCCGGCGCGCCCGACGTCGCCATGATCGAAATCAACTTTATCGACAAATTTGTCGCTAAGGGTGGGTTGGTCGATCTGCTGCAAGAGCCATTCAACGCCGGGCAATACGAAAAGGAAATGGTCCCCTACAAATGGGCGCAGGCGACCACACCGGACGGGCGTCTCGTAGCGTTTCCCTGGGATATCGGCCCGGCGACCTTCTTCTATCGCCGCGACCTGTTCGAGCAGGCGGGCCTGCCTTCGGACCCGGAAAGCGTCGCCGAACTGACCTCGACGTGGCCGGGCTTTCTCGATGTTGCCAAGAAGCTCACCAACCCGGATGAGCAACGCTGGGCCATCGGCAGCGCCAGTGACGTCGTTTACTCCAACTTTGCGCATCGCAATCTCTTCGATGCGGACTGGAACTGCGCCGTCAACAGCGAACGCGCCGTGCAACTGTTGACCTATGCTCAGGACATGCGCGCGGCTGGCGTCGATGCCAAGGTCAGCAACTGGTCGGCCGAGTGGCAGACGATGCTGGGCAGCGATTCGATCGCCATGCAGTATGGCGGCGCCTGGTTTGGCGGCTTCCTGAAGGGCTGGCTGCAGCCGGAAGGCGCGGAGTGGGAAGGCAAATGGGGCATCTTCGAGGTGCCGGAAGATCCAGGCCAGAATTGGGGCGGGTCGTTCCTGGCCATTCCTGAGCAGAGCGAGAACAAGGAAGCGGCCTGGACATTCATTGAGTTTGCGCTCGCCCGCGCCGACTCGCAGAACAAAATGTTTGCGGCGGTGGATTACTTCCCGGCTTACATCCCGGCTTTCGACGACCCAATGTACCAGGAAGCTGATCCCTTCTTTGGCGGGCAGCAAACCCGCGCCATGTGGGTGGACATCGCCGCCAACAAGATTCAGCCGTTTATCACGACGCCGATGGATGCACAGGCCGAGCAGATTTTCATGTCCTATGTAAACAAGGCGCTCGACCAGGGACTTGACCCACAGACCACCCTGGATGAAGCCTGCATCGAGATCGAGCAGCAGACCGCGCCCGACAAGGAAGAAGCGCTCAAGCTACGCCAGTAAGGGAAGATACCGTGACGCGTGGTGGGAGGCGACAGGCGTTGTCTCCCACCACGTGTAGAGCAGGAGAACATCGATGAGCCAACTGGCAACGGCTGACGCCACCCCACTGACAACCCGGCGCAAACCCTCGTTGTGGCGTGAAATGCAGCGAAACTGGGTGGCCTACGCGTATATTTCGCCCTTTTTTATCCTGTTTGCGATCTTTGGTGCGTTTCCCATCCTTTACTCCTTTGTTCTGAGCTTTCAGCAATGGAATGGCATCAGCGCGGCGCAGTGGATCGGCCTCGAAAATTATGTGCGTTTGTTCGAGGATCGACTCTTCTGGCTGGCAATGTGGAACACCATCTTTATCGGCGTGATCGCCCACATTCCGATTCTGGGCGGCGCGATGGTGCTGGCCTTTATCATCAACTCGGCGGCGGTGCGCTTCAAGCATTTCTACCGCAGCGCGTACTTCCTGCCGGTGGTGACGTCGCCGGTTGCGGTGTCGCTGGTCTTCAGCACCCTCTACGGCGTGCGCTTTGGGCTGATCAACTGGCTGCTGACCACGCTCGGCATGTCGCCGGTCGATTGGTGGGGCGGCAGTGGCGAATGGATCAAGCCAGCGATCATCATTTTGTTTGTCTGGCGCTGGCTGGGCTGGAACATGATCATCTACCTGGCGGGTCTGCAAGGCATCAACCCTGAGCTGTACGAAGTGGCCGCGATCGACGGCGCCAATCTGAGTCAGGTTTTCTTCAGGATCACGCTGCCGCTGATGCGCCCGATCATTTTGTTCACCCTCGTCCTGTCGACGGTAGGGGCGATGACTCTCTTTGACGAACCCTATCTGTTGGTGGGCGTCACCGGCGGCACGAACAACGCTGGTCTCACCATCGCCATGTATCTCTACGACCGCGGCTTTAAGTTCGCCCACTTTGGCTATGCATCGGCCATGGCTTATGTGGTATCAGCCATTATCGTGGCCGTGTCTGTTCTGAATATTCGCTTCTTCGGAAGCAGCAACACGGAGGCTTGAGACGGCGATGGCTTCATCTGAAACAACTGCGTTGGCAGAAGCGTCCAGGACGGGCAGCGTGACGGTGCATCAGAAACGACGCTGGCAGCCGATAGCGCGCAGTGTCTTTTTCAACTTTCTATTGTTGATCGGCGCGTTCCTCTCGGCCTTTCCGTTTTACTGGATGTTCGTGCTTGCGACCCAGAGCACCCAACAAATTTTCAGTTGGCCGCCCCAGTTTGCACCGGGCGATAGCCTGCTGTCCAATTATGAAAACATGTTTACCATTATTCCTTTTTGGCGTAACTTTATGAACAGCGTTTTTGTCGGCGTTACCCACACCGCGATGGCGCTGCTCTTCTGCTCGATGGGCGGCTATGCCTTCGCCATGTATCGCTTTCCAGGGCGCAACTGGCTCTTTGCACTCCTGCTGGCCACGATGATGATCCCGTGGATGGCCGGCATCGTGCCGTGGTTTATCCTGATCAGCAAGTGGTTGCATTGGATCAACCGCTACGAAGCCCTGATTATCCCCGGCGCGGCCAGCGCGTTTGGCATCTTCTGGATGCGCCAATACGTGCAAGAGTCGATCCCCACCGAGCTGCTCGACGCGGCGCGCATCGACGGCTGTCACGAATTCTCGATTTTCTTTCGGATCGTTGCCCCGCTGCTGACGCCTGCCTTCGCGCGCTGGGCATCATGATCTTCATCGGCAACTGGAACGCCTTTCTGGGGCCACTGCTGGTGATTCAGGAGAAGACGATGTACACCTTGCCGGTGGCGCTTTCCCTGCTGCGCCAGGACCCGCGGCGCGGATTCGATGCGGGCGTGCTGATGCTGGGCACCTCGCTGGCGACGCTGCCGATGCTGATCGTGTTTCTCATGGCGACGCGCCGCTTTATGGCCGGCCTGACGATCGGCGCCATCAAAGGGTAAATCTTTCGGGTGTCATTGCGCTCAGGTGTGCAGTCTGGCTGCGCGCTGCTGACAATGCGCGCCCAATAAAATTTGGAGGAGTGCTTATGTTTCGTTTTGGCGTTGATTATTATCCCGAACATTGGCCAGAATCACGCTGGGAACGGGATGCGCAGTTGATGCAGGAAGCGGGCTTCAACACGGTGCGTCTGGCGGAATTCGCCTGGAGCCGCCTGGAACCTGCACCTGGTCATTTTGATTTCGACTGGCTCGACCGGGCGATCGCAATTTTGCAGGCGCGCGGCATCCAAGTCGTGCTTGGCACGCCGACCGCCTCGCCGCCGCCCTGGGTGATGGCCATGCATCCCGACGCTTATCGCGTCCCAGAATCGGGCTTGCCTGTTACGTATGGCAATCGCCGCGGCTACTGCCCGACGCACGACGGCTATCGCGCACGCAGTCGTCTCGTCACGCAGGCGATGGCGACGCACTACGCCGCTCATCCCGCCGTGATCGGCTGGCAGACCGACAACGAATTTGGCGACCGCTGCTATTGTGCGCACTGTTGCGCGGCGTTCCAGGCGTGGCTACAAAAAAAATACGGGGCGCTCGATACGCTCAACGCGGCGTGGGGTACGATCTTCTGGAGCCACGTTTACACGGCGTGGACGCAGATTCCAGCGCCGCTCGCCACCGCCGCGCCCTTTGGCGACGGCTCGCACAACCCGGGTCTGGCGCTCGACTACTACCGCTTTATGTCGGACTGCTATGTTGCGTTCCAGCACGAGCAGGTGGAGATTCTGCGCAAAGCATGTCCTGTACATTTCATCACGCACAACCTGATGGGCATCGGCTACGACCGCCTCAATTACTTCGACCTCGCCGCGGACCTCGACTTTGTCAGTTGGGATAATTATCGGCGGATGCAGTGGACCTTCCAGCCCACCGTGCCCCCCAGCGAAGCGGCGCTTGCTCACACCGCCATGCGTGGGCTGAAGCACAAGAACTTCTGGGTGATGGAGCAACAGGCGGGATCGGGCGGCTGGCAGATTGTGAGCGTGGCGCCGCGACCCGGTGAGTTGCAGTTGTGGGCGTATCAGTCGATTGCCCACGGCGCCGACGCGATTATCTTCTTTCGCTGGCGCACGGCGCGTTTTGGCACGGAACAGTATTGGCACGGCCTGCTGGAGCACGACGGTCGCACCAGCCGCCGCTACGCCGAGATCAAGCAGATGGGCGCGGAGATCGCCCGCGTCGGCGCGCAGATCGCCGGCAGCGAAGTGCGCGCCGAGGTGGCCATGCTGCTCGATTACGACAGCCGCTTTGCCTTCCAGATCCAGGCCAACAACCCGGCTTTTCACTACACAGCGCACGTTCACGACATCTATCAGGCCTTCCACGCGCGCAACGTTGCGGTCGATATCATCTCCGCGCAGGACGATTTCAGCCGCTATAAATTGCTCATCGCGCCGGCGCACTATGTGCTGACCGAGCAGACGGCTGCCGCCATCACACGCTTTGCACAGCAAGGCGGTGCGGTGGTGGTGACGCCGCGCACTGGCGTCAAGGATGAGACGAATACCATCGTGGACGTGCCGCTGCCCGGCTATCTGGCCAAATTATGCGGCATTGAAGTGGAGGAGTATGACTCGCTGCCGGCAGGCGTCAGCCAGCCGCTGGCTTTCACAAATGCCGACATCGATATAACCGAGGCGCCACACGCCAAGATCTGGTGCGATGTGGTGCGTGCAGTGGATGCTCAAGTCGTCGCACGCTATACACAGGAGTATTACGCCGATAGTCCGGCGATCACCCTCAATGCCTTTGGCGCGGGTCACGCCGTGTACGTGGCGACGTTTGGCGATGCCGCGCTCTATAGTGCGTTGGCTGGCTGGTTGTTGAAGCTGGCAGAGGTGGAAGCGATGGCCGCGTCACCGGCGGGCGTCGAATGCTGTGTGCGTTGGCAAGGAGGGCGGCGCCTCCTGTTTGTGCTCAACCACAGTACGGAGGAACAGCATGTTGTCCTGCCAGAAACCATGCTCAACTTGCTGACCGGCGAGACCACTCCATTGTCTGCGGTCGAGCTACGACCGCGTCAAGTGATGATCCTGGCCGCGCCGAGCGGAGACGGTAGGTAGTCAATCACCACCGTGGGACTGATAGCCCCATCTACGACGCCTTCTTCGTAGATGGGGCTATCAGTCCCACGTCTCCTGCGATCACAACTGCGATCACAATCGCCGCCACGTTACCAACGTGACCTACACGATTGTGCGGGCAGATTCCCTTACCGCTGCGCCGCCGGCACGTAATCGCGCTCATCGGCGCCGAGGTAAATCTGGCGAGGGCGCGCGATCTTCTGGTCGGAATCGCCGATCATTTCCACCCACTGCGCCAGCCAGCCCGGCGCGCGCCCCAGCGTAAAGAGCACCGTAAACATGTCTGGCGGGAAGCGCATTGCCTGGTAGATAATGCCGCTGTAGAAATCTACGTTCGGATAGAGCTTGCGCGAGACGAAGTAGTCATCTTCCAGCGCGTGCTTCTCCAGCGCCACCGCCACATCGATCAGCGGGTTGGTGCCGGTGACATTGAACACATCATACGCGACCCTCTTGATGATTTTGGCGCGCGGATCGTAGTTCTTGTAGACGCGATGGCCGAAGCCCATCAGCCGGAATTCGCCCTTTTTCACCCGCTCTACGTACGTGGGCACACGCTTGGCGTCGCCGATTTCAGCCAGCATCTTGACCACCGCTTCGTTGGCGCCGCCATGACGGGGGCCAAAGAGCGCGCCCGCTGCGCCCGCCATGGCGCTGTAGGGATCGGCATAAGCGGAGCCGATTGCGCGCATGACCGAAGTCGAAGCATTCTGTTCGTGGTCGGCGTGCAGAATGAAAAGCACATCCAGCGCCTTTGCCAGCACCGGGTTGACCTCATATTTGCTCTGGAACATATAGTCGAGCATATGAAGAAAATTCTCAGCGTAGCCCATATCCGCATTCGGGTAATTGAAAGGTCGCCCGATGCGATGGCGATAACAGAAAGCCGCCACCGTCGGCAACTTGCCGAGAATGCGATAGACCTGCTTGAGCCGCACGTCCGCGTCTTCGACGCGGCTGGCTTCTTTGTGCAGCGTGGACATAAAGGCCAGTGCGCTGATCATCATCCCCATCGGGTGCGCATCATAGCGGAACGCGTGGAAGAGCTGCGTCATGTTCTCATGCAAGAAGGTGTGGTGCATGATCTGGAATTCCCAGTCGGCAAGTTGCGCTTGCGTCGGCAGTTCGCCAAAAATGAGCAGGTAGGCAACTTCCAGAAATGAACTTTGTTCCGCCAACTGTTCGATGGGATAGCCGCGATAGCGCAGGATGCCCTTGTCGCCATCGATGTAGGTGATGGAGCTCTTGCAGGAAGCGGTGTTGTCGTAGCCAGGGTCATAGGTCATCGTCCCAAATTCATCAGGATCGACCTTGATCTGGCGCAAATCTCTCGCCTTGATGGTGGAATGCTCTACAGGCACTTCGTACTGCTTGCCAGTGCGATTGTCGACAATAGTAAAGGTTTCTTTGCTCATTGGTCGCTACTCCTTCGTAAGGCAATGCGCGAATTCTATATGAATAGGGTAGACAAATTACAATCAAATACGGCTGGATAGGATACAGCATTATTGTATCACGCATGAACAAAGTCCGCATGTTCGCACTGATCGCCCAAGTTTCGTCCGCAAGGCTGGCGAAGGCGTTCCTGGCACGGGGCAGGCGCAGCTTTACTCAACCACGCTCTTTGAATCGCGCCAGGGACGCGGCCCCCTTAGCGCGTCCCTCCCCACGTGACCAGTGACTCGATTCACCCTTTCGGCGGGGGCAGATTCTGGTGTTTTGTGCTAGTCTGAAAGACAACGCGCTGCCGTTGTGACGTGCGCCGCCGTAGCCTTCCGGGTGAATCGGCAGAGTAGATCATCGAAATTCGGCCGCATCCCACCCTACTATCCGATTAGGCGCCCGCCCATGCCGGCTCTCCCGCGTGGGCGTTTTGCTTTCTACAAGGAGGTAGAGCCATGTCTTGGATCCAATGGTTTGAAGAGTTGACGATTGACGACGTGCCCAGGGTGGGCGGAAAAAACGCCAGCTTGGGTGAGATGATCCGCGAACTGACGCCGCGCGGGATTCAGGTGCCCGACGGGTTTGCAGTGACTGCCGATGCATATCGAGCATTCCTGCATTACAACGAATTGGATGAAGAGATCCGCGGGATTCTCGACGGGCTGGACACCCACGATGTCAACGACCTGATGCGGCGCACGGGTCAGATTCGCCGCCTGATTCTGCGTGGCGAATTCCCGCCCGACATGGAACGGGAAATTACCGAAGCGTATCAGGAGTTAAGCCGTCGCTATGGGGCGCGCACCACGGATGTTGCTGTGCGGTCGTCCGCCACTGCCGAGGATCTGCCCACCGCCAGTTTCGCCGGGCAACAGGAGACCTATCTCAACGTGCATGGCGAGGCGATGCTGCTCGAATCGGTGACAAAGTGTTTTGCCAGCCTCTTTACTTCGCGTGCCACCAGCTACCGCCAGGATATGGGCTTTGGCCACACGCAGGTCGGGCTGTCAGTTGGTGTGCAGAAGATGGTGCGCTCTGATCTGGCCGCGAGCGGTGTGATCTTCACCCTGGACACGGAGAGCGGCTTCCGGGATGTGGTCTTTGTCACCGCGGCCTACGGTCTTGGTGAAAATGTCGTCCAGGGACGCGTGGCGCCTGACGAGTTTTACATCTTCAAGCCGACGCTGCGTCAGGGCTACCGCCCGCTCATCTGGAAGCGGCTTGGCGCCAAAGAGCAACGCATGGTCTACGACGAGGCGGGCAATAAGCTGGTCAAGAATGTGCAGGTGTCGCCCGAAGACCGCGCCCGTTTCTCGGTCAGCGAGGAGGATGTGCTCAAGTTGGCGGCGTGGGCGATGGTGATCGAGGATCACTACACGACGAAACGCGGCGTCGATATGCCGATGGACATCGAATGGGCGAAAGATGGGCAGACCGGCGAAATGTTTATCGTGCAGGCGCGGCCTGAGACCGTGCATAGCCAGCGCGTGGTCACCCAGATTCAAAGCTATCGGCTCCAGGCCAAAAGCGATGTGGTGGTGGAAGGGCTGGCAGTCGGCGACAAGATCGCAGCAGGCAAAGTGCACGTCATCCCCAACGTCAGCCACATCCGCAACTTCCGCCCTGGCGAAATTCTCGTTACAGATATTACTGACCCAGACTGGGAGCCGATCATGAAGACGGCGGCCGCGATCGTCACCAATCGCGGGGGGCGCACCAGCCACGCTGCCATCGTTTCGCGCGAACTGGGGATTCCGGCGATTGTCGGTTGCAACGACGCCACGCAACGGCTGCAAAGCGACCAGGCAGTGACGGCGAGTTGCGCGGAAGGCGAGGTCGGTCGCGTCTATGCGGGCGTGCTGCCGTTCGAGGTGCACACGGTCGACGTGAGCCAACTGTCGCGCCCGCGCACCAAGATCATGATGAACATTGCCAGCCCAGAACTGGCCTTCAAGCAGTCAGCGATCCCGAACGACGGCGTTGGGCTGGCGCGCATGGAATTCATCTTTGCGAACTGGGTGCAGGTGCATCCACTGGCGCTTACCCGCTACGACAGCCTGACCGACGACGTACGCGCCAGAGTGGATGAAGTAACGGCCGGTTACGCCGACAAAACCGAGTTCTTTGTCGACAAGCTGGCGCAGGGCATCGGCGCGCTGGCCGCAGCTTTTTATCCAAAACCGGTCATCCTGCGGCTCTCCGACTTCAAGACCAACGAATACGCCCATCTTGTCGGCGGCGCGCACTTTGAACCGAAAGAAGAGAACCCGATGATCGGATGGCGCGGCGCCAGCCGTTACTATCACCCCGACTATCGCGAGGGCTTTGCGCTGGAGGTCAAGGCGATCAAGCGCGTGCGCGAGGTTTTCGGGCTGACCAATCTGTTGGTGATGGTGCCTTTCTGCCGCACGCCTGCCGAAGGGCGTAAGGTGCTTGAGGTCATGGCGGAAGAAGGGCTTAAGCGGGGCGAGCATGGCCTGCAAGTCTATGTGATGGCGGAGATTCCGTCCAACATCATCCTGGCCGACCAGTTCAGCGAACTCTTCGACGGCTTCTCGATTGGCTCCAACGACTTGACGCAACTGACGTTGGGCGTCGACCGCGACTCGACGCAGATCGCGGCGCTCTTCGACGAACGCAACGACGCTGTGCTGCGCTCATGTGCACAGTTGATCGAGACCGCGCACAAATTCGGACGTAAGGTTGGTATCTGCGGACAGGCGCCGTCGGACTATCCAGAATTTGCCGCCTTCCTGGTCGAGAACGGCATCGACTCGATCAGCCTGATCCCGGATGCGATTCTGCGCACGACTGCGGATGTGCTGGCCATTGAAAAGGAACGCGTACCAGCCTAACGCTGCCGCAGGCAACGTCCCCGGCGCGCCGCACCGCACATCTGGCTGGTGAATTCACCTGCGGCGCGCCAGGGGCGTCACCTGATTCTGCGCTAGCCTCACATCGGGCATGAGATTTTATAGCATCGTGCGTCGCACTGGCCAACTGCGTCTATATTGGTCGGCCATTCCCCGGCCCGGCGACGCACGATGCAAAGCTTTGGAGCGCACCCGCCAAATCTTCACACCTTGCCAAAAATGAAGATCATTAGGTCTTTCGCGACCCGTGCGCAGCGTGTTGCGCTCTAACGTCGGCGTGCGTCTGCTCGACATGGTGCGCATGTTGAGCGAATTGACGCCTGAGCGCAGCGCGCTACAATATACGGGACACTGTTGTGCTATCTCATCGCAGCGCCAAGCGATCTGTTACTCATCGACCTGATTACCTATCGCTTTGGTGCGCCTGATACAGCATTGCTCGCAGCGTTGGAGGCATGGAACCTGAAACAATTCTTCTCCAAAAAATTTAGTTCGTTTGTCGGAGGCAGGCAGCTTCATGGTGGAATTCAGCGAGGATCGTCACAGCAAAGCCGTGCGCAAGGGTCCGCCCATCTTTGTCGTTTCCGGCGGCACGGGCGCCACGGGTGATCTGTTGGCGCGCACGGTATTAGCGCAATTTCCCGACGTGGACGTTCCATTGCACGTTGAAACAAAAGTCGCTAGCGAAGATCGGGTTCGCGATGTGATCCGGCGTGCGACAGGTATTCCCGGCGCGATTATCCTGCACACGATGGTAAAGCGCGATTTTCGACGCCTGTTGGTGACGGAGGCCGCCCGCGCCGGCATCGTCACCTTCGATCTCGCCGGCCCATTGGAAGAGCATCTGACGCGCGAACTTGGCATGCAGCCGCTGCAGCAGCCGGGGCTGTATCATCAGATGCGCCGCGCCTATTTCGAGCGCGTGGAAGCGATCGAATTCACCGTGGCGCACGACGATGGCAAGCGCGTAGAAGACCTCGCAAAAGCAGAGATCGTGCTGCTCGGCCTCTCGCGTGTGGGCAAGACCCCCCTGAGCATGTACCTGTCGATCCTGGGCTGGAAAACCGCCAATGTCCCATTCGTCCCAGGCGTGCCGCCGCCGCAGGAGTTGGCGCAAGTCATTCCACACAAAGTCGTCGGTCTGGTGATCGAGCCGGCGCAATTGATGGCGCATCGACGTTATCGGGCGTCGCGTTCCGGCATCCGCGAGGAAGGCTATGTTGACCGCCAATCCGTGCTGGACGAAATGCGCGCGGCCAACCACTTCTTTTATCAGCAGGGCTTCCACGTAGTCGACACTACTGATAAGCCAATCGAAACCAGCGCCGAGGAGATCGTCAGCCTGATCACACGGCGCAAAGTGGTGTCATGATGAGTAAATAAAGACGCCGAGTTTTTTGAAAAAACTCGGCGTCTGGCATGTTGACTTCCCTAAACCTCTCTGTCCTGGCCCCTTTGGCTGGCGCGCTTACGTTTCCTCGCTCTGCTGATTCGCCGTCCAGTAGGGCGCCAATCGCCCCACCAACTCGAGCGGCAGGCGTCCGACCACATGCGTGCCGTGCTCGGTATGCGTCTCCGCTTCGACGAGGCCGTTTTCATGCAACATGGCGACGAGATCGCCGCGCTTATAGGGAATCAGCGCATCGATCGACATCATCTGTTCGCGTAACGCCTCATCCACGGCGGCCATCAGCCGGTCAAGTCCGGTCCCATTGGCTGCGCTGATCAGCACCGCATTGGGATTATCGGATAGAGCCTGTTCCAGCAGATGCGCGTCCTCCGGGTCCGTGCGGTCAAGCCGGTCGATCTTGTTCAAGGCGACGACGACCGGTTTGGTCGAGGCGCCCAGATCGTCCAGAATCTCCTCAACCGCGGCGATCTGCTCCTCCATGTTGGCGTGCGAGATGTCGACGACATGCACGAGCAAGTCGGCCTCGTTGACTTCCTCCAGCGTAGAGCGGAAAGCAGCCACGAGCATGGTGGGCAATTTCTGAATAAAGCCCACTGTGTCAGAGAAAAGCGCCAGCCGGTCGCTCGGCATCTTCACGCGGCGCGTCGTGGGGTCGAGCGTAGCGAAGAGCTGGTCTTCGGCCACGACATCGGCGTTAGCGATGGCATTGAGCAGCGTGCTTTTGCCCGCATTGGTGTAACCGACTACCGCCACCACCGGCAGCGCAGATTGACGGCGTTGATTGCGGTAGTGCTCGCGATGCTGGCTGATCTCCGCCAACTGTTGCTTCAAAAACGCAATACGCCGATTGATCTCGCGGCGGTCGACCTCCAACTGCGTCTCCCCAGGGCCGCGCACCGCGCCCGCCCGCCTGGCGCGCCAGATGCGTCCAGGCGCGGGTCAGACGCGGCAGCCGGTACTCATATTGCGCCAGTTCCACTTGTACGGCGCCCTCATGCGTGCGGGCGTGTCGTGCAAAGATGTCGAGAATCAACGCGGTGCGATCCACCACATTGACCTCCTCACCCAGCTCCTTCTCCAACTCGCGCTGCTGGCGCGGCGACAACTCGTCGTCGAAGATCACGACGTTGGCGTCCAGTTCGGTCACGGCCATGCGCAGCTCCTCGACTTTGCCGGAGCCGATCAAGGTGGCCGGGTTGGGCGATTCAAGCCGCTGCGTGATGCGGGCGATCGCACGCACACCGGCGGTTTTCGCCAGCAACGCCAGTTCATCCAACGAATCTTCTAACGTCAGCAGCGTTGGCTGGTTCTGCAATTCGACGCCGACCAGCACTGCGCGCTGCGCGATGGGCGCAGTCGAGACCAGACCCGCCTCATCACGCACGGCGCGTTGGTGATCGCGGCCGTCACTGGCAAGCGAACTCTGCGATTGAGATGAATTTGAATTCGTCATGAATTTTGCTTTTCCTGAACTGCGCCCGCTTCGACTGCCTTGATGCGAGCGCACACGATAGCGGGCAAAGCCGCCTTGCGCTGACTCTGATAATCGTAGGAGACGATGGCGCCTTCACCTTCTGCAGCAACCCGATTATGTCGTGTGCTAACCACCCGGTAGTGCATGACGAAGCGATCAGCGCCGATATCGCCAACCCGCACACCGACCAACACACGATCCGGATAGGTCAACGGAAACTTGAACTTGCAGGATGCCGAAGCCAGGATCGGCCCGACGCCATGCCCTGTCATTGCCTCCATCAGCCCTGTGCGTTCGAGATAAGCGATGCGCCCACTCTCGAAATAACGAAAATAGACGATGTTGTTGACATGCTGAAAGGCATCCATCTCGCCCCACGCAACCGGGATTTCGATGATCACCGGAAACCCGGCCAGTAATTCGCTCATGATTAGCTCTTCATTGCCGGAATGCACCGCCTCCGCGCGGCAGGTTCTGACCTTCTTACTCGCAACTGCTAAGCATAAAGACCCTGCTAAGTTTCGTCAACCTGCGCATAGACTGCGGTTGTGCGTCAGAATGTTGGCAAAAGCGTCCCCGGCGCGGCATAGTGCGTCGCGGTTGGCGTCGTCTTCCATCGCGCGGCGGGAAGATGTGCACTACTGAACGCTTAGCTTATCGAGTATATTATTCAGTACAATATGCTGTCGATGCCGCTTTGGCATCGGCGCGGTTCCCTGACAACACAACCGAGAACGCAGATGAGAACGGCATGAATATGGCTGATGACTTTTTTCAAGATGGCGGAGATGCTCCGCCGATTTTACGCTTCAAACAATATGCTGAGCCGTCGGTTTTTGCGCCAGAGAATTTGCTGCGCGAGGCAAGACGGCAAAAAGCTATTCCCGACAGCCAAATCCCCAAGATTTGCGTGCTCGATCCGGACGGCGACATCGTGCGTTATCTGGTCGCAACCGAGCAGGCTCAGTTGAATCCATACTGGGCTTGTTATCACACGTCGCTGCATGATTTTACCTGGGATGGCATCGACTTTGGCATCGTAGGCTGTGCCGTGGGCGCTGCCTTTGCCGTGCTGGTGGCGGAGGAAATGTTCGCCTCCGGCTGCCAGTTGCTGATCAGCGTGACTTCGTCCGGGCAGATTTCGCCATTGGCGCAAGTTCCGCCCTTCTTTGTGTTGATCGAGAAGGCGCTGCGCGATGAGGGCGCCAGCTATCATTACCTGGCGCCGTCGGACTATGCCCATTTGGATAGTCAGCTCAGCCGGTTGCTCGACGGTGCGTTCACCGGCCTTGCCCAGCCTGTCTATCGCGGCGCAACCTGGACGACGGACGCTCCCTTCCGCGAGACAGCCTTTGCTGTGAGACAGGCGCAGGCGGAAGGCATCCTTGCCGTGGAGATGGAGGCAGCGGCCTGTATGCCTTTGCCCAAGCGCGCCAGCAGCCGGCCATCTGCTTTGCCCACGTTACCAACCAGATGGGTACGGTCGCCAACGATTTCGAGAAAGGCCACGCCGACGGCGCGTACGATGCACTCGCGCTGATCCACGCAACTGCCCGTCGCTGGCTATCTCACAAGGCGTAGTGTGCAACATAACAAACACGCGCCACTTTGACAGGTTTTGGCAATATCAAGTTGTTTACTTTGAAAAAGTATACTACAATCATGCTACTCAAATACGATTTCCCAACGCTACCGCATGATCTGGTCATTATTAGCGATAATACTAATAAGTGATCGATAAATTTGTGTTCACTCAATGATGTCGTAGTAGAAAATGTAGTAGCAGACAGGATTCTGCCGATTGGAGAACGGTCAAAAACTATGACCGACCGTCCACAACAACTTGAAGCGTTTGGCGACGCTCAAGTTCAGGCATTGTTTGATAAATTCTTCCCTAGCCCGGATATTCTGCCAGAAGGCAGTGACCGGTTGACGCAGCGCGTGCTGTCGGAGGTGCAGACCATCTACGGTCAAGGCACAGGTAGATCGCCGATCGCTCAGGTGGTGCAACGCATAGGCGAGTGGCTCGCAAACATCCACACGCGCCCTATGGTGATTGCCTTCAGCACGGTTGCTTTTGCTGCGCTGATACTCTTGGCGGTTTCCAGCACCTTCGCACCCACGCAAACCCAACTGCCGACGCTCGCTGCATCGGTGCCGGCTGGCGAGGTCGTCGTCCTCGCCGCACGCGACGACACGTACCAGGTCTATCACGCCGGTGAGCAATTTAGCCTGATGGCCGGAGACCAGGTGATTGTGCGCACTGGCTCTGTCCAACTGGAGCCATTCCCACAGCAGATTTCTGAGGTCTTGCCTGGCGCACAGGTGGAGTTGGTGACGCTCAACGATGCACGTGGCGAATACAACGTCGAATTGCACGTGATGGAAGGGCAAGTGCGCCATCGTACATTTGCGGAGCAGCCCAGCAGCGGCGCTTACGTGATCAGTGCAGGCGGCATCCGTACACTTGTGCAGGATAACGACTTTCAAATCGATGCACTTTCCCCTGAGCGCGCTGTCGTAACGGCGCTCAATCACAGCGCACGCGTGGAAACTCAAGGCACGGTTTACGAAGTCATGGCAGGAAAATCCGCGGAGTTTGGCGGGCGCGTTATGATCGTGCGCGATATTGCTCCCGTCGAAGAAGGGCCGGGGCAAATTGCTCAGGTGCAGCCGGCTGCACCGGCAGCACGGCCAGAGGTTCCACAGGAAGTGCAAACTCCGGGTGCGTCGCAACTCGAACTAGCACCGCAGACGCCTGCGCTATTCCCTCCTGCTGTTGACCTTGGCGATGAAAGCAGTCCTCTGGTTCAAGCCACGCCGGATTTCGCCGCGGCTGCAGTGGCCGATGTAGGCGCGCTGTTTACAGTTGGAGAGATTGCTGTCAATGACAGTGGGAAGAACACCACCCTGATTGTAAACGGCACTGGCTCGCCAGGCTCCGCCGTGCAGGTGCTGATCGAGAATACGCCTCTGGTTACCACGACGGTAACGGCGGCAGGTGCATGGACAGCGACTGCCCCTCTGGAGCAATCTGGTCACTTTGCGGTGAATGTAGCGGCGCTTGACGAAACCGGCGATGCGATTGTTACGGTAGCGGCAGCGGAAGTTCAGGGTGCTGCCGCCTGCTCCCGCCACCCCAACACCAACTTCTACCGCGGCTGTTGGATCGAATGCGCAGCCGCCGTTCGTCCGTACGCCGACGGCAACCGCAACTTTGCCAGTTGCGACACAGATAGGCGTTCGCCCCACAGCAACAACGCCGTCAATCAATTTCTTGATCGTTTCACCAACCGCAACGTCAGCGGCGACGGCAACGCCAATCTTCTTTGCGCCAATCATAGTTACACCAACCGCCACCGGCACAAAGTTGATTGCACTGGCGCCGACTGCGACCAGTACGCAGCCATCGTCACCTTCAGCGACGTCCACGCCGACTGACGCACCAACCATTACAGAAACACCAACGCTTGCCACCGCCACAAACACAGCGACTTTCGCCCCTGTGTGGCCAACCGCTACGTTTACACCGACGCCGACGCAAGCGCCGACTATTGCCATACCCACGGCGACTTTCACTCCCGTGGCGCCAAGCGCTACGCCTACACCGACGCCGACGCAGGCGCCGACCATTGCCATACCCACGGCGACTTTCACTCCCGTGGCGCCAAGCGCTACGCCTACACCGACGCCGACGCAGGCGCCGACCATTGCCATACCCACGGCGACTTTCACTCCCGTGACGCCGAGCGCTACGCCTACACCGACGCAGGCGCCGACCATCGCCATACCCACGGCGACTTTCACTCCCGTGCCGCCGAGCGCTGCGTTCACACCGACGCCGACGCCGACTGTTGCCATACCTACGGCGACTTCCACTCCCGTGGCGCCAAGCGCTACGCCTACATCGACGCCGACTGTTGCCATACCAACACCCACCAATGTGGTGGTGGTAGCAGCAACAGTGACGCCAATATCGGTAGCAGGATCTGGCAGTGCGCCTATCGACGGCGCCAGCGATACGCCGACGAACACGCCGACGCTTCCGCCCCCCACCAACACGCCGACATTGGCGCCGCCAACGGCTACCGCCACCAATCCGCCGGCGACTGCTACGCCGATGCCTGCAGAGGTTGTCAATGCGGCTGCACCAACAACGGCTGCGCTGCCAACCGTTACGGCCACTAATCCACCAGCGACTGCTACGCCGACGCTTCCGCCCCCCACCAACACGCCGACATTGGCGCCGCCAACGGCTACCGCCACCGATGCGCCGGCGACTGCCACGTCGGCGCCTGCATCGGTTGTCAATGAGGCTACGTCAGAGCCATGAATATTCCAAACATTTTTTGAATTTTGACAGTGCAACATCGCATGTTATACTCAAAGCGTTGTTATCGTATTGGCAGCGTCAGAAAATAGAGACCTGGAAAGGAGGATCAAAAATGAAAGCGCAAGTCATTGCTCTGCCCAATCTGATCCTGCTCGCCATGCGTCTGCCCTTATTCTAACGCTCGACTGCCGTAGTAAGTATGTCAAGCCGTGGGCCTGCATGTGGCTCGCGGCTTTTTTGTCCGGCGCGTTCTGCGCCGCCGGAAAGTCACGGGCGCCGGTTGTCCGTGGCTTTTTTATTTGAGGAAGATGACTATTCCCTCTTCACCAAACTAAATAATCGCCACGGGAAAGTTTCACTTGTGTGATATACACATCATCCAGGAGACCACACCGTGTCTTTTGACTACAACAATTATGCTGATGAATTCGATGGGATCGCAGCACGTTTTGGCATCGCCCCTGAGGAACATACGATCAACCGTCAGGCAGGCAAGAGGCCACGCAAGGCCAAAAAGACAGCACAGCAGATCACTGCCGACCTAGCCGAAACGCCTCATGCACAAGAAGGGGTGTTCCGCATCACCTATAAACCCGCCCGTTATGAAGCGATCTGGCTGCAATCGTCGCTCGAACCTTTCTTCACGCAGGCGCTGATTGAGGACGTGCTGGCGCTGGTAAAGGGCGGCAAAGAGGCGAATGTCTATCTGTGCAAGGCGACGCCGCATCTGCACGTTGCCTACATCGCCGCCAAAGTCTACCGTCCACGCCAGTTTCGCAATCTGCGCAACGATAAGATGTATCGTGAAGGGCGCGAATTGCTCAATAGCTTAGGATTGCCCGTCAAAGATCGGGACAACCGTGAGATGCGCGCCGTGCGCAACAAAACGAATTTCGGCGCCGAGCTGACACATGTCTCCTGGCTGATGCACGAATATGTGACTTTGCAGCGGCTACACGCCCTGGGTGCAGCCGTACCCCTGCCGATAGGCGTGGGTGACAACGCGATTTTGATGGATTTTGTGGGCGCACCTACCCGCCCGGCGCCCGTGCTTCACGGCGTCACCTTGACCGAAGCAGAAGCGCAGCCGCTTTTCGCCGAAGTTGTGCGCAATATCGAACTGATGTTGCAACACGGCATGATCCACGGCGATCTATCGGCCTATAACATTCTGTACTGGGAAGGAAAGGTCACGCTGATCGACTTTCCGCAGGTGACGCTGAGCGAAAGCAACCACAACGCCTACCGCATCTTTCAACGAGATGTGCGCCGTGTTTGTGAGTGCTTTGCCATGCATGGGGTCAATCGCGACGCGCTGGCCATTGCCGAAGATCTATGGGAGCGTCACGTGCGCCTTGCGCCAGATCGCACGATGCAAGACGATGAAGGCTGAGGTCAGCGTCCAGCCAAACGTCAAATACGTTAATGTAACGGCGGCGCCTGCCATCATTCTATACAGACTATACAGACGCGCAACGATGGCAGGCGCCGCCACACACTCTTCGCAAAATAGTCAGTTGCGCTGAGCTTTACGCCTGGGAAGGAGCCGCTGCCCCTGTGGGAAGAGCGTGCTGTGCAGACTGGATAAGTTGTTCGCTTACTTCCCACAGCCGATCTTGCGTCGTCTGGTCGTAGGAAATTGCTGCCGATTTCTTCTCTTTGGAGTTGGCAAAATATTTACCGCTGACGCCGCTCACCGCAGGCGAAGTGGCCAGAAAGACGCTGGTTTCCGCGCCCTTGTCCGGCTTGATGGCAAACCACTGCGCCACCGGCATCAACATTCCCATCCAGCCACCGTTGTTGCGGCCAAAACCGCTCGCCACAAAGCCGGGATGCAGCACATTGGCCGTGACGCCTGTCCTTCCAATTGACTGCGCCAGCGCGTAGTGAACAGTACATTCGCCAGCTTGGATTGGCTATAGGCGCTCTAACTGCTGTATTTATGCGCGCCCATCAAGTCTTCGAAATTCATCTCACCACCGTAGTGCGCATCCGAGGAGACATTGACGACCGCGCCGGCGCTGCTGACCAACAGGTCACGCAGTTGCTGCGTGAGCCGGAAATAGTTCAGATGATTGAGCGCAAAGGTCATTTCGTACCGTCGGCGGTCACGATACGCTCGGCAAAAACCCCGCCAGCGTTGTTGACAAGCACGTGTAGCGCCTGATGGCGTGCGAAACTCGGCAGCAGCCTCATCGACGCCAGCTACGGTGGATAAGTCCGCAGCAATCCATTCGACGTTGGGATTGCCGGTTTGCGTGCGAATCTCGTCGACAGTGGTGCTGCACTTCTCAACGCTGCGGCTCACAATCACCACCCGCCCACCTTGCGCCGCCAGGCGCAGCGCGGTGACTTTACCAATTCCATTGGTGGCGCCAGTCACCAACGCGATCTTATTTTTTAGATTCCAAATATTTTCGGTCATTTCTCACTTCGTTTCAGCTAATGCTGTTTGTATACCAGCTCCCATCCAGCACCTCGCCGGGAATGCTGATGGGATCCGCACCCTCTAGCACACTGACGATTGCAGCCGGCGTTTATGCTGCAATCGTCCAGGAGGCTTTGGGAGCCTCCTGGACATTGTAGGGAAGCATAATTTCAGCACTTCACGAAACGCACACAAAGCCACCAAGAGCACAAAGGACGCCATCTTCAACTTTGTGTCTTCGTATCTTCGTGTGAGGCCAAATCGTAAACTACTGAATTTCACAGTTGGAGATCAGTAATTTTCGGGGCCACTACACCAACGTGGCATTGAGTTGGATATCGACGCTGGCAAGCGCCTTCGACACCGGACAACCTGCTTTGGCGTTGTTGGCATATTCCTGGAACTTAGCCTCATCCAGACCGGGCACAGTCGCTTTCGTGTTCAACTCGATCTTGGCAATCTCCGGACCGGCTTCCAAGTAGACCTTGGCAGTCGTCTCGATGCGCGTCGGCGTGTAGCCATCTTTGCCCAACAACGCCGACAGAAACATCGAAAAACAGCCAGCGTGCGCCGCACCGATCAATTCTTCCGGGTTAGTGCCAGGAGCGTCTTCGAAACGCGACGCATAACTGAACGCGCCATCATACGCGCCGCTTCCAAATTTCATGGCGCCCGCACCCTCCTTGAGAGTGCCTTCCCAAATTGCATCGGCTTTGCGAACAGGCATAGGATCCTCCTTGTGATTTAAGACTAAATCGGATAACAGGCACGCTTGGCGTGCACTTGACGATCCTTACCCTACCGTGTATGCCAACTGAAAATCTGTGATCCTCCTCCCAGAGCGCCATCGTCGTCTGCTCTTTGCGGAACCAGCCTATAACTCATTTGGAATCCTGCTTCTTTTACACTGCAATAATGCGTTGCAGCTCTTGGCTGGCGCACACGCCGTCAGATTCACGTCATCAGCGCGCAACGCTGCGCTATTGCCAACGTGTATGATTGACACTTTGACAACATTGCCAAGTGATGCGAGACTACCGGCTCCTGGCGTGCTCGCTCGGAGGCGCCAGGCTTGGACGGGAGGAATCTGTTTGATCGCGTATTGTCCTTTCAGTAAATTCCGCTGTAAAGCAGAACAAAGCCCGCTGCGCTGTCCAATGACCGGCATCCCGCTTGAATTCACCGATATGCCTCTCTTCGACCCGGCCAGCATCGAGCCGAACACAGCGGGCCTGTGGCGTTACGCGGCCATGTTGCCGGTGCTGCGCAACGGCGCCCGCCGGGTGACCCTGGGCGAAGGATGGACGCCGCTCATCGCCGAACAATGGGCAGGACGCGATGTATACTGGAAACTCGACGCGCTCATGCCGACCGGCAGTTACAAAGATCGCGGCGTAAGCGTCATGGTCAATTGGCTCAAGGGGCTTGGGTACGAGTCACTTGCCGACGATTCAAGTGGCAATGCCGGCGCCAGCCTCGCCTGTTATGCCAGCCGTGCGGGATTGCGCGCCTGTATTTTTGTGCCGGCAACCGCCCCAAACCCCAAGAAAGCGCAAATTGCCATCTACGGCGCCGAACTGGTCGAAGTGCCCGGCGCACGCTCTGAAGCCACGCGCGCGGTCGAGGTCGCCACGTGGAACAGCCGCGAGATGGCCTACGCCTCCCATGCCTGGCACCCAGCTTTTTTGCTGGGGCAGATGACCGTTGCCTGGGAGATTTGGGAGCAGTTGGGCGGCGCGGTCCCCGATTGGTTGATCGCACCCGCCGGACATGGCGGCACACTGTTGGGCGCGTGGCGCGGCTTTCAACACCTGCGCGTTTCCGGCGTCATCAACCGGCTCCCACGCCTGCTCGCGGTGCAAGCTGAGCCGTACACCCCGCTGTACGACGCCTTTGTCGCTGGCGCCGATGCAGTTGAGCCAACGCCGCATGTCGAACGTATCAGCGCTAATGGCATTGCCATCAGCTATCCGGTGCGCTGGCGTTCGCTGCTGGATGCGATCCGTTTCTCCAAAGGCATGATGCTT
The DNA here is from genome assembly GCA_016710365.1 of Candidatus Caldilinea saccharophila. GTDB lineage: Bacteria > Chloroflexota > Anaerolineae > Caldilineales > Caldilineaceae > Caldilinea > Caldilinea saccharophila. The sequence goes on from JADJVW010000001.1 coordinate 373,905, forward strand.
GCCGTCGCCGAATCGGAAGTCGTGCAAGCATACGAAGAATTGGCAGGGCAGGGCATCTTTGTCGAGCCGACCAGCGCCACGATTGCCGCGGCGCTCAAAAAAATACCAGAAAAAACCTTTCGCCCTACTGACCTGGTGGTCGGCATCCTGACTGGACACGGCCTGAAAGACCCGCCAAAAATCTAAAATGCCCATGAACACGCCGCCATTATCCGAACTTGAAGCAAGCCTGAACATTACATTCCGCAACAAACAGTTGTTGCAACAAGCCTTTGTCCACCGTAGTTATTTGAACGAGTTGCTCGACAACAATGTAGAGTTGCTCGACAACGAGCGCATGGAATTCCTGGGCGATGCGGTGTTGGGCTATATCTTTAGTGAGTTGCTGTATCAGCGCTACCCGGACGAAAAAGAAGGCGGGTTGACCAATCTACGTTCGGCATTGGTGCGCCGCGAGACCCTGGCGCGTTTGGCCACCAGGCTGCACCTCGGCGAATATCTGCTGCTGGGTCACGGCGAGCAGGAAAGCGGCGGCCGCCAGCGGCCCGCGACGCTCTGCGCCACTTTCGAGGCGCTGGTCGGGGCGCTTTATCTGGACCAAGATATGGAGGTGTGTCGCACCGTTGTTCTGCGCCTCTTTGCTGCGGAGTTGGCGAGGATTGACCAGAAGCCGGAGAACCGCGACGCCAAGAGCAAACTCCAAGAATTGGCGCAAGAAACCTTCAACCACACGCCCCGCTACAAGCAGATCCACAGCACCGGGCCTGATCACGACAAATATTTCGTTTTGGTCGTCCAAATCGACGCCAGACCGTACGGCATTGGCGAGGGCAGAAGCAAGCAAGAAGCCTCCCAACAAGCGGCGGCGATGGCGCTTTACATCCTCGGCCAACCGCTCATCGATTACATCCACAACCCGGAGCTTGGCGCGCAGTACGGTTTGACTTTCCCCAAACCACCCGGTGATCTGGCAGAAGGTTGACCTACAACTGAATTTCTTCTTCGATCACCTGTAGATCGGCCGGATCGACGCTGCCATCGTGTTTGACCATGCGATCCCCTTCAAGCCGCAGGCTGATCACCCGGCTGATGCCGTCATTGCCCATCGTTATCCCGTAAATCGTGTTGGCGCCTTCCAGCGTGCGCCGGTTGTGCGTCACGATGATAAATTGCGTGTCACGGCTCAGGTCGTCCACCGTGGCGCGGAAACGATCGACGTTCGCTTCGTCGAGCGCGGCATCGACCTCGTCGAGCACGCAGAAGGGCGTCGGGCTGACGTGCAGGATGGCAAAGATCAACGCACACGCCGCCAGCGAACGCTCGCCACCCGACAAGAGCGCCAGGCTCTGCGGGCGTTTGCCGGGCGGACGCGCGATGATCTCCACGCCGCTTTGGCTGATGTTGTCGGGGTCGGTGAGTTCCAAATGTGCAGTGCCGCCGTTGAAAAGTTGCTGGAAGAAACGCGTAAACTCCTTGCCGACCGCATCATAGGTGCGGCGGAGTTCGATCTCCATGCGGTCGTCCAACTCTTTGATGACTTTTTGCAGGTCGGCAGATGCAGCTTCCAGATCCTGAGACTGGGTGAACAGGAATTCGTAGCGCGCGGCCGCCTCTTCATATTCACGCGGCGCCTCTGCGTTGACATTGCCCAGCCGCGCCAGCCGGGCGCGCATCTCACGCACCTCACCTTCCATTGACTCCGGCACACTTTCCATCACCGGAAGTTGCTGGACAACAGCATCCCACGGCAAAGGGGGTTGGTAAGCAACATCCGCACTTTCTTCCAGCAGCACCAGCCCCAGGTCCGCCTCGATCTCGCTGCGCAGTTGCTGCAACATATCTTCGCTGCGCTGCACCTGGAGCAACGCTTGATTGAGCGCGTTTTCCTCCTGCCGCAGCGCCTGTTGCAGCGCACGCTCGCGCTTTTCCTCCTCTGCCTGTTGCTGTTCCAGGCTGCTCAGCGCTGTTTCCGCCGGTGTGATACGCTGCTGCAAGGCGTCGATCTGCCGACTCAATGCGCTTTCTGCGCGGCTCCCCGTTTCGATCTGACCCGTCAGCGCCTCGATCTCCCCGCTGAGCGTTTCGATCTGCTGCCGTTTGTGACGCATCTGGTCGCTGACGCTCTGCAAAGTGCGCGTTGTCGATTCGACTAAAGTCTGCTGGCTACGGGAATGGCCCTGCGCCTCCGCAGCCGCAGCGCGTCGATTGGCAAGTTCCTGCAAGAGTGCATCGGAGCTGGCTGCCGTTACTTGCGTGCTCAGCGCCGTCAGCGACGTGAGCGCTTTCTGCTCCGCGGCTTCCGCCAGCGTGGCGTCGGCAAGCAGCGTCGTCTCACGTTCGGCCAGCGTGCGCAGTTCAGCTTCCGTCTGGGCGAGCTGCTCGGCGCGCCAACGCTGAGTCTGGCGGCCGCGGTCGACCTGACGCCGCAATTCCTCGCTGTGGCTGCGCGCCTGGCGCTCACTGCGCGCCAGATCGGCCAGCGCCTGTTGCTGTTGGGCGATCTCCACCCGCCGCGCCTCGATCTGCGTGTTGAGCGTGGCGCAGGCGCCGGCACGCGCGCGCAAGGTGGCAGTCGCCCCTTCGATCTGTTCGGGTAGTTCGCGCAACTCGCGCTCACGCGCGAGGAGCGAATCGTCGCCGCGCCCGCCCTCACTGCCCCCCGTCACCGCGCCCCCCGGCCGCACGATCTCGCCGTCCAACGTGACCACGGTGGGACGCGCGCCGCCGTGCAATTCATCCAATGCCGCACGCGCCGCGCCCAGTTCTTCCGCCACCCATACGCGATTGAGCAACTGCTGAAACGCCGGGGCGACGGCGGCATCGTATTCCACCAGATCGGCGGCATTGCCGAGGATGCCAGCGCGCCGAGGCGCTGATATCGCCGGCAGAACATGCAGACGATCCAGCGGGAGAAAGGTAGCGCGGCCGCTGCGCTGCTGCTTCAGATACTCGATGGCGTGGGCGGCGTCGTTCCAACTTGCAGCGATGACATTTTGCAGCGCGCCGCCCAATGCAGTTTCAATGGCCTTGTCGAGCTGCGCCGGCACACGAAGTTGCGAAGCCACAGTGCCCAACATTCCGTGCAGCCGTCCGCTGCCGTGTGCCTGGAGGACGGCGCGCACGCCGCTTGCATAGCCGGTTCCCTCGCGGCGCAACCGTTGCAAGAGATCCTGGCGCGTCTGCAACCGATCGGCGACGCGGTCTGCTTCCTGGCGGCTGCTTTCCGCAACGCGCAGTTCTTGCTGCAAAGCTGCCACCGCTGCTTCCAACGCAGCGAGCTGTGTCTGTGCGCTTTGGGTTTCAGCTTCCAGCGTAGTCGCCATCTGGTCGGCGCCGGTTAAAGCAGTTTCCGCCGCCAACGCGTCCTGTTCCGCCGCGTGCGACGCGCTCTGCTGCTGGCCGTGCTCTGTCTCGAGCACGGCGCGGCGTTCGGCAAGTTGTCGCAGCCGGCTCGTGAGGTCGGTGCGTTGTTGCTGACGTCGCGTCAACGATCTGCGCGACTCCTCCTGCTCGGCAAGCAGCCGGCTGCGTTCCTGCTGGCGCAACCCCACTTCGGTCTGAATCGCTTCAACGGCGCGCTGGCGTGTTTGCACATCCACCGCGGCGCTTTGCACGGCATGGCGCAATTCGTCCAGACGGTCGGTCAGCGCGGTCTGCTGGACAGCGAGGGGCGCCAGCTCCTGTTCTGAATCTTCGCGGCGCGCCTGTAACTGGCGCAGACGTTCTTGGACAACCGCCAGGGTGCGCCCGGCGTTTTCCGCTTGGCGATGAAAATCACTGCTCTCGGCGTGCAGTGCGGCGAGTTGGCTACGGCGCGCCACCTGCGTTTGACGCAGCGCCTCGATGGCTGCGCCCACCTGAGCAAGCTGTTGTTGGCGCACGGTCGTTTCCCCGCGTCGCCCCTGTTCGAGCGCGGGTTGCTCCTCAACCTGGCGCAGCGTGGTGTGCCAACGGTAGCCATACAATCACGCAGCAAAACCTGCAAATCACGGGCGATCTGCTCGCGTTCCTGTGCGCGTTCGGCCTGCCGGCGCAGCGTGCCCAGGCGCGGGCTTAGTTCGGCGACAATATCGCGCACGCGCGTCAGGTTCTGCCGGGTTGCTTCGAGGCGGCGCACCGCGGTGGCGCGTTTGATCTGATAGCCGCTGATGCCGGCAGCTTCCTCAAAGAGTGAGCGTCGCTCCTCCGGCGCCATACTCAGCGCCCGGTCGATCAAGCCCTGGCCGATGACAGAATAGGTGCGCTTGCCCAACCCGGTCTGCGCCAGCAGGTCGACGACATCCTGCAAGCGCACACGCTGCCCATTGACGATATATTCGTTGTCGCCATCGCGGTAGGCGGCGCGTGATCTCGACTTCGGTGTAATCGATGGGAATTTCGCCGGCGCTGTTGTCCAGCGTGATCGTGACTTCAACCAGGTTGAGACGAGCTTTTTTATCGCTGCCGGAAAAGATCACGTCGCTGGTCTTGCGCGAGCGCAGCAGGCTGAAACTCTGCTCGCCCAGGCACCAGCGCACGGCATCGACGATATTGCTCTTGCCGCTGCCGTTTGGCCCCACCACGGCCGTAACGCCAGGATCAAAGACAAACTCTGTCCGGCGAGCGAAAGTCTTGAAGCCTTGAATAACGACGCGCTTGATCCACATAACAATCCATCTTCTGGGTAAACTTTCAGCTATGGAAATGCCAGAACGCCGGCAAAATCCATTCCGCCAGCAAACCCGTGACATAGATGGCGCCAAACCATGTCAGCCAGCGACTACGGCGGCGCGCCCAACTTCCGAACGCCATGCGTTTTGTGGCCAGCAATGGTTCCGCGCAGACAACCACCAGCCCACCGGCCCCCACCACCTGTAAGACGCTCCAGATCGGCAGCGCGACGACGAGCAGCAGCGGATTGGCGAGGACGCCCAATAAATGGCCGGCGCTGAAGGCTGCCAGGTTTGCCATGCGCACCAGGAACCATACGCCCACCACGCCGCCGGTAAGCAGCGCGCCCAGCGTAACCCCTAGCGCCTCGATCAGGCTGGCCACAGGTTGGGTGACAAAGGAAGAGGGCAACGGTGAGCGCGCAAAATACCATTCCGAAACCAGCGCACGATACATAAAGCCATCGGTAAAGGCGCGTTCCACCTGCTCCGGCGCCACCAACATCAGCACGATCAGGATGCTCATGGACAGCGCCAGCCACAGAAAAACGACCAGCAATCCGCCGCGCAGGTCGCCGCGCCGGACGGCAATCGCCATGAAGATGGCTAAGACCAGCGTCTGGCCGATCGGCATAAATCGAAACTGTCCTAACAGCGCCGGCAGCGCGGTGGTCAGGAAGGCAAAGAAGGCGGCCATCAGGTAAAAAACCGGGTCACGCGTCAGTTGGTATTCCCGTTCCATGCAACCCTCGAAAAATACTCGTGTGCGTTAGTGAGGACTTCTCTCTCCAGCGCCGGGCGCAACAATGGGGCGACTGGCCGCCAGCCGCCCCATTGTTGTACAAAAACTGATTCCAGCGCGGCAGCAGCTTGGCTATCGACGCTGCAGCCGGCCTTTGGTTATCGCTGTCGATTCGGGTCAAGCAACCAGGCCACCATCGCATTGATCTCTTCTTCGCTCATGCGCTCGCCAAAGTTCTGCGGCATAATGCCCGCCATGTACCCCTCGACGATATAAGCGTTCGGGTTCACGATGCTGTTATGAACATAGGTCTCGGCATCCTCGCCTGGCACGAACGTCGCCGCTTCCTCAGGCAGATTCCCCATGTTCGGTGCAATCGGGCCGCGGTTGTCACTGGTTTGCGGCTGGTCCAGATTATGACAGCCGGAGCATCCCATACTGACAAAGAGTTCTTGCGGCGGCAGTGGGCCGGTCGCTTCTGGCGCCACTTCCTGAGCGGCAGGTGCGCCATCACTGGCAACGGCCTTGGAGGGTGTGTCGGTGAACGGCTGCCAGGGGTCAGGATTTTCCGCCGCGCCCTGCGCCAAAGCATCTTCTTCCCAGTTGAGCACGAAGGCGGTGACATTTTCGACCTGGTCGTCGCGGAAGGGGCCGCCGTAACGCTGGCTCCAGGTAGGCATGACCTGCGCCCATTGTGTATGGGTCTTTGAAGGGCGCCCGGAGGCCACCGTCAGCTTGACGTAGTCGTGCAGCGAGCCTGCCCAGCCGACATCGGTGAGACGCTGGGTAAAGAAGTATTTGCTATGCAGCGCCGGCGCCACACCGGGCAGTCCTTTCCCGTCAACACCGTGACAATTGGCGCAGTTATTCATGTAGATATCGGCGCCCTTTTCGACGCCGCGGCCATTCCAATTTGCCTCTTGCGCCGACATTCTGCGCTCTTCAATCACACCCAGGAAGAGCAAGACGGCGATCGAGATCAACACAGCCACGATCCCGAGGCCAATCTTGGCCAGCGGTGAACGGACGTAAAGAAAGCTATACCATGGTCGCTTCATGGTCGACAATTACTCCTGTGTTGGTGGTGGGCGAACAAAGCTGAAGTCCTTAAGCCCGTACTGCTCCCAGTAGAGCGAATCCTCATGCAGGAAGAAGGTGCGCACAAAATGCTCCTCTTTCCCATCCGGGCTGAGCCAGTTGATCTTCCAGGTGATACGCTTCAGACTTGGTTGTTCCTGCGTGACCTCAAGAATGCCATATGCGTTGTTGAAAGAGGCATCCTTCTCTGCAAAAGTTGCGATGCTCGCCTCAAACTCATGCAGAACATGATTGAACTCCTCATCCTCGGACTCTGGACGTTCGCGCGTATCATACACACCTAGCGGAACGTGCTGATACCCCATCTCGCGCACCGGCCCCATGCCTTCCTCAGGCATCAGCTCCTGCACGATTTCGACGGCCGGCGCGCCCTGCACAGCGTAGTAGGGTGTGCCCATCCAACTCAGGATGATCATCACGATGCCGGCGACGACGCCGCTGATGATCGCCACACGGCGGTCACGGCCACGGCGGCTTGGGTTGCGATCCAGATAAGGAATTGCTATCAGCAGCACCAACAGGATGCCCGGCAAAATGACGCCGGCAATCGTCCTTGTCGGTGATCTTGAGCATCCCTTGCAGCCAGTAGAAATACCAGGGCGCCACCGTGTGCAAGGGCGTCGACTGCGGATTGGCGATTGACTCCAGCGGCGCCGAGAAGAAGAAGCGCGGTCACCGATACCATCAGGGCGGTAAAGACGATCAGAAAGGCGGTCTCGTCGATCATGACATCGGGCAGGAAGTAGCGCGATCGATCGGCCGGCACTTTATTGGCGGTGTCCTGGCCCACCTCTTCCTCATTCGAGGGCAAGCTGATGCCAAAATGCACGACCTTGTAGTAGTGTGCAAAAGAAGAACAGGAAGAGCGCCAACGGCAGGAAAAGCACATGCAGCAGGTAGAAGCGCAACAACCCATTGAAGCTGATGTCCGGCGCCGCGCCAGCAAGTTGACGGTTTCGCCGACCACTTTCGGCGGCACAGCTTCGGCCATGGAGGTGCCGATCGTCACCGCCCAGAACGCCAATTGATCCCACGGCAGCAGGTAGCCAGAGAAGCTGAGGAACAGCGTCAAGACAAGCAGAATTACGCCCGTAAACCAGGTGAACTGGCGCGGCGCTTTGTAACTGCCTGTCAGGTAAGTTCTCACCATGTGCGCCGTGACGATGAGCACCATCATTTCGGCGCCCAGGCGATGGATGTCACGCATAAACTGACCGAACGGTACATTGTCAGCAACCGGATCGTGTCGGTGTAGGCGGCTCTGGGGTGGGGGGCGTACCAGATCATCAGGATCAAACCGGTGATCGTCTCAACAAAGAACAAATAGGTCGACAACAGCCCCAAACGGAAGGTATGGGTGAACTTGGTAACGCTGTCGTGATAATAGGTTGGCTTGATGTGAAGCAGGAAGGTTTCGGAATGCGGTTTCAGCCGGGGATTAGGACGCCCTGCCGCCTCACCGCGCAACATCCGGCGCACTTCCCCGGCCGGGATACCGGCAGTGACGCGTGTGAACACATCATCTGCTGCGTCCAGAACCGTTTGTACGAAGCCTCTTTTTTCGATTTCTGGTTGTACAGCCATAAGACCTCTTCTCGCAGTGCTAACAGAGCAGAAAGCCGGTGAACAAAATAACGATCAGTGGATGCTTGTGAATGCACGAGCGCGCGCAAGCCACCAGGTGTGGCCGGCGTCTAGGCCGGAATGACGCGAGCAGGTGATTCTGACGAGGGCGCGCCCAACTCCTTTTTACCAGTATCGACGGCGACTTCGCCCCCCTCAATCACCGTCACGATAAAGGTGTCTAGGGAGCGCGGCGCAGGACCTTCGATATATAACCCCTCACGCGTAAACTTCGAGCCGTGACACGGGCATTCAAAACGATTGTTCGCTTGTTCCCATTTGTACAGGCAGCCAAGATGCGTGCACACCATGTAGAGCGCCTTGGGGCCTTCATCAACCGTGTTCACAAGCCAGAATTTGCCTGACGTGTTGGGATCCGGCGGTGCGTCGGTGGAGGGCAGCGAACTCTCCGGGCCAATGAAGAAAACGCCGCCAAACTCACCTGCTTTGAAGCGCGGCATCATGAAAAAGAAGAGGCCCACACCACTCTGCAACGCCAGTAAGCCTAAGGCGCCACCCCACGCATAGGTGAGAAACTCACGGCGGGTCATGTCTTTGCGCGCCTTGACTTCGGGAGAATCCTCTATAAAGAACGGTGCGGCTGTAACCGTGGCGGCTCCCGCCAGCGCCATTGCCGCCGCAGCTCCATTGGAGGCAGCGCCGTTGGAGGCGGATTTGGGCGCAACGGACACTTCAGAGGATGGCTGAACGACAGCCGGCGCGGGCGCGGCTTTATCTTCCACAGCGGTTGCAGCAACGGCTTTTACATTTGTCTTCGCGGCAGGCGCTGCCTCTTGAACCTTTGTTTTCTTTGCAGACGCCTGCATTTTCGCCTTTAACTCAGCAATTCGCTTTTCGCGATCGTCACCGCTCAGGTCAGTTGGATTGTCTGCCATTAGAATGCGGTCTCCTTTTCAACATACGATGACGGCATGCAACTTTATGTGAACTTTATCAATTCAAACTTGCTTGAATAGTCCAGTCACCAAATCTGCAGAAAAACTTTGCAACACGGTGCGAAATCACCACTTTTTACAGATGATAACTTGCGTGGACTATAGCATACGCGCCTGCACTTGTCAAAATTATCACAAATTTCCGGCGCCAAAAACGCTCTCTTTGTTTAGGCTAAGTTTAGCCGTAATAAACAATTCATATGTACTGTAGCACAGTTGCGTCTAAATTGTGTAATCTTTGTACTATTTTTCACAATCCGCCTTATCTGTCAAAATCATCTATTGCACTAAAAGTCATGTATCAAATCACCTCGTATTCACCTCTTACGTATGTATACATAGGTGGAGAGCATCAGTGCGTCATCATTTATGTCGATCTGCTGGCAAATAACGCCTGGATTGGGTTAATCTTTTCATCCGATACGCCGGAAGAAGGGCAAGGGCCATCATATGTTGTCCGTAAGTAATCCGCCTGTCATAACCTATACTGCCCCGACCCACATTCTGCGCCGCTTTGCCCAGAGCCGCGGCGTCTGGTTGCACGGTCATGAGCCGATGCGCCAGTCCACACAGCACATCATAGACTCCTCGCGTTTCGCCGGCATGCATCTGGATCTACTCACCTACGTCGACCTGCCGGTGATTCCCTTTTGGCGCTACGATTTAATTGTACTCGAACAAGGAAGAAGCCAGCCCATGGCGGCTATGGTGACCTCGATCAAACGGGCGCGCTGGCTGAGCAGTGCGCCCTTAGTCGTGTTGGCCCGTCGTATCACTCCAGAGGCAACCATTGCGGGTCTAAAGGCAGGCGCTGATTCTGTTGTCTCTTTCCGTTCGCCTGAGTCGGTGTTGCTTGCCCATTAGGGCGCGATGCTGAATCGGTGGAAGGCGGCCTAGCAAATTTACAAACCGAGCTTCTTGAAGAAGCTCGGTTTGTAAGACTTGAATACCGTTTGACGGGCTGTCCGACTATCCCGCCAACTCCGCCAGCCGTTCCTCAAGTTGTGAACGACGCGCGTGTAGTTCGGCCAGCCGCGACCGTTCACGCTCCACGACTTCGACCGGCGCCTTCCTGGTGAAGCCGGAGTTGCCCAACATGCCTTCGATGCGCTGCGCCTGCTTGTCGACGTTATCGATCTCACCCTGAATGCGTTTGCGTTCGGCGGCCAGGTCGACCAGATCGGCCAGCGGCAGGTAAACGGTCATGCCGGCGGCGGCCAGCGTTGCCGCCTTGCCCGGCGCGGCCAGTTCCGCCGCCACCTGCACCGTGGCCGGTTCCAGCCGCGCCAGCATCACCATCACAGGCAGGTTCTCCTCGATCAATTGCGTATGTTCGCCGGCGCTGAAGTGCGCGGCGATGCGTCGCGCCGCGGGCACGTCATATTCGCTGCGCACGTTGCGAATGCCGCGGATCAATTCCTGCAAGCGGCCGAATTGATCTTCCGCGGTGGCTTCGTATTGCCCACTCTCCTCGGGCCAGCGCGTGACCATGATCGAACGTGCGTCGCCCGCCATGCCCGGCAGATTCTGCCAGATGGCCTCCGTCACAAAGGGCATGAAAGGGTGCAGCATCCGCAAACTATGTTCGAGCACATAGGCCAGCACCTGGCGCGTGGCGCGCGCGGCGGCGCTGTCCGTATCATTCAGCCGCACCTTCGACGCCTCGATGTACCAATCACAATACTCATTCCACAAAAACTCGTAGAGCTGACGGCCGGCCTCGCCAAGCTGCCACGCCTCGATCAACCGGCTCACGTCACGCCGCACGCTCTCGTAGCGGCTGAGAATCCAACGATCCGCCAGGCTGAGCATAGCGTTATCAGGCAGCGCATAGGTGGGTCGCTCAGGATCGTGCAGGTCGAAGGCCAGCTCGCTATCCTGCAATTTCATCACCACAAAGCGCGCGGCATTCCAAATTTTGTTGGCAAAATTGCGATTCGCTTCGATGCGGCTCGTGCTCAATTTCATATCGTTGCCCGGTGTGCCGCCCGTCAACAGCGAGAAACGCAACGCATCAGTGCCGTACTCGGCGATCAGGTCGAGCGGATCGAGCGCGTTGCCCAGGCTTTTGCTCATCTTGCGCCCTTGCTCGTCGCGCACCAGACCGTGCAGATAGACCACACTGAAGGGCGCTTCGCCGGTAAACTTCAACCCCATCATGATCATGCGCGCCACCCAGAAGAAGATGATGTCGTAGCCTGTCTCCAACACGGCAGTCGGGTAGTAGGTTGCCAGATCATCCGTCTTTTCCGGCCAGCCCAGCGTGCTGAAGGGCCACAGCCCGCTGCTGAACCAGGTGTCCAGTACATCCGCATCCTGGCTCAGACTGACTGCGTGACCATAGTGATCCGCTGCCTTACTGTTGGCTTCGCTTTCGCTGCGGCCGGCGAACGCGGCGCCGTCCGGCCCATACCAGACCGGAATGCGATGTCCCCACCAAAGCTGCCGGCTGATGCACCAATCGCGGATGTTCTCCAGCCAGTGGTTGTAGACGCGCTCGAAGCGCTGCGGCACGATTTGGATGTCGCCGTTTGCCACCGCGGCCAGCGCCGGTTGCGCCAATGGCTCCATCTTCATCCACCACTGCTCACTCAGCAGCGGCTCGACGATTGTGCCGCAGCGTTGGCAATGTCCCACCTGATGCGCGTGCTCCTTATCGGCCACCACCAGGCCGGCCTCCTGCATATCGGCCCACAGCCGCTTGCGCGCGTCGAAACGATCCAGCCCGGCGTAAGGGCCGGCATTGGCGTTGAGTGTCCCGTCATTATTCAGGAGGTAGAGCATCGTCAGACCGTGGCGCTTGCCGATCTCGTAGTCGTTCGGATCATGGCCGGGCGTCACCTTGAGCGCGCCTGTGCCAAATTCCGGGTCGACGTACGCGTCGGCGATCACGGGAATCTCACGGTTGAGAATGGGAACGAGCGCAGTCTTGCCCACCACTTCCTGGTAGCGTGGGTCGTCGGGATGCACCGCCACCGCAGTGTCGCCCAGGATCGTCTCAGGCCGCGTCGTGCTCACCTCCAGGAAACCGCCTGCCTGAAGTGGGTAGCGAAAGGTGTAGAAACGGCCATTCACCTCGGTGTAGTCCACTTCCAGATCGCTGATCGCGCTCTGGCAGCGCGGGCACCAGTTGACCAGATAGTTGCCCTTGTAGATCAAGCCTTCTTCGTAGAGGCGCACAAAGGCTTCGAGCACGGCCTCGCTCAGTCCTTCATCGAGCGTAAAGCGTTCGCGCGTCCAGTCGCACGAAATGCCCATGCGCCGCTGCTGTGCACTGATGCGAGTATGATACTCGGCCTTCCAGCCCCACACTTCCTCGACAAAACGCTCGCGCCCCAAATCATGCCGCGTGACGCCTTGCTTCTCCAGTTGACGCTCCACCACATTCTGCGTGGCAATGCCGGCGTGATCCGTGCCCGGCGCCCACAGCGTTGGATCGCCCGCCATCCGGTGATAGCGGATCAGCATATCCTCGATGCTGCTGGTGATGGCGTGGCCCAGATGCAGCGCGCCGGTGACATTGGGCGGCGGCATCGCGATCACGAACGGGCGCCGCGCAGGGTCGGCCAGGCCACTGGCGATCTGCTGCTCGGGCTGGAAAAAGCCGCTCTCTTCCCACCAGGCATAGAGTACCTCTTCCGTCTGTTGGGGGTCGTACACTTTGGGCATCGTCGGTTCGCTCATGATCGTTCCTCATTTTCTGTAAGGGCGAGTTCGGCGTTGGGAAGGGCGTGGTGAGCGATCCACTGTCGCCCCTCGCCCCTCTGAATTCGCTCCTCCCCAATCAAAAAGCCGCTCCATCCCAAGGACGAAGCAGCTTCGCGGTGCCACCTTGATTATACGCCATCGGTCATGTCGGCGTATCACTCACGGCGCGGTAACGGGCGCTGACCGAAGAACGCTGCGCCGATGTTCTCACTGAACGGGCGTTCACGTTCCCAACCTTCCCGGCGACCTTCCCTGCTGCCTGAGCGGGTGGAACTTTCAGCCGATGATTCCACCTCTCTGGCGCCGGCGCGGCAGGTACTCCTCCGGTGCATTGTTGTTTCATTATAGTAGTTTGTCAGTATAACCGAACCCTGCCAGCCTGTAAAAAGCTGCCGGTGAAGGAAATCTCCAAACCGCCCATCTCACCAATTCACCAGCACGGCGCTATCAGCAATCACAGCACGCGCTGTTGGCGAAAGCTGCGGGTCGTCGGTGTTCCACCACAGAAAGGTGTGGGTGTCGAGCAGCGCTTTCACTGTTCGAACTCCGGCAGTGGCGCAGCGGAGTCAGCGCCAATCATAACCTTGCCGGCATCACTGCCTGGTGCGCATGGCAGCGGCGCTGATAATATTGGCAAGAGTCGGACAATCGGCTTTGGCAATGATCACCTTTTCGCGGTCGAGCACGCGCTCCAGGAGCCCGCGAAAGATGGGTCTTGGCTTCATGGATATAGACGGTGATTGTCACGGAAACCTCCACATTCAGCATAGACTAACTTGTTGACTGAGTCAATCTTATCCGCTATACGATGGAGCTTCCCCCCACGCATCATGTTCAGGCCAGGACCTGCTGCACCAGCGCCAGCGCCGCCATGCAGTCCGCGTCGGGGCTGTACTGCTCCGGCTCGTGCTCGATGCTGATGGCCCCAACGTAGCCCATCTCCTGCAGCGCGTGCAGACAGGCGACGATGGGGACGACGCCCGCCCCCAGACGACAGGTTGTATGTCCCTCCGGCGCGGCCACATCCTTCAGGTGAACGTGAAAGAGCCGCTCGCTGACTGCACGCAGCGCGGCCACCGCATCGACGGAGAAGGTGCCAAACCAGCCGGTGTCCACACAAAAACCGATCACATCCTCGTCGCCTGCGCCCACTTTGTCGGTCATCTCCTGGATCGACTTCTCCGGGTGGTTCTCATAGCCGAACTTGACGCCATACTTGCGCAGCGTCTCCGCCATCCATGCTCGATCTTCGGTGAGCAGCGCGCTGTTGCCGCCGAGCACGGGCGCGTCCATCTCGCGCCAGCCAGCACGCTTTCTCGAACTCGGCGCGCGTGGCGCCAAAACCGCCGGCCAGGCTGACCAGCTTCAGGTTGTGGCGCGCCAGTGTGGTGCGAGCGATGCGAATGTGTTCTTCCGTCGCCCAGTTGTAGTGCAGGTGCGCCAGCCAGATATCGACGGCCTCGAAGCCCAGCCCGGCGATCTCCGCGATCATATCTTCGAAGCGCGCAGCGTAGGTCTCGCGCGGCATAAAGTACTCCTGGGTGGCGGCGTCGCCTTGCATCCACCCTTCGGTCATGTTGTAGTCAAGCTGTCGCGCCACGTAATTGGCGGACATGAAAGAAAGCGTGTTCATTGGGTGTCTCCTGAATCATTGGGACAAACTGAGTTTCTTGAAGAAACTCAGTTTGTCAGTGAAAGGACAGTAGTAAACAGCATATTAGCGTTTCAACTGCTGAAAATACTGCTTGCGAAACTTGGCGACCTTCGGCGCGATCACCACCTGGCAATAGGGCTGCTTTGGGTTGCGTGCAAAAATAATCCTGATGATATTCCTCGGCCGGATAGAAATCGCCAAGCGGCGCCAGTTCCGTCACGAGAGGATTCGGCCAGATGCGCTGCTGAGCCATTTCGTCCATCACCTCGCGCGCGACCTGCTGCTGCGTCGCGTCGTGGTAGAGAATGATCGACCGATATTGCGTGCCTACATCCGCGCCCTGCCGATTGAGCGTCGTCGGGTCGTGAATCGTGAAAAAGACGCGCAGGATGTCGTGCAGGCTGATCACGCTGGGGTCGAACGTCACCTGCACCACCTCGGCATGACCGGTCGCACCGTTGCAGACTTCGCGGTAAGTTGGCCGCTTGACGTGACCGCCTGCATAGCCCGACGCGACTTTCTCCACCCCGCGCAACTCGACATAGACCGCCTCTAAACACCAGAAGCAGCCGCCGCCCAGCGTCACTGTTTCCAAATTCTGTTTTTCGTTGTGCTGTGTTTCATTCATCTTATCTACTCTCCTGTTCTCTCTTCCATGCTTGCTTGAGCGCCAGCAGCGCCGCGCCCACGGCTGCATCCAGATGCGGCGTTACGATCTCCGCGTGCGGCGCGACCTCTTCCAATCGGCTCGTCAACAGGCGGCGCAACAGAGCGTTGTCCGTCAGATTGCCGCCAGCCAGCACCAGGGGAAACGATTGGTTTTCCAGCGCAAGCCCGCGGATCACCGCCTCGGCCCGTTGCGCCAGGTTGTCGGCAGCCCAGGCCAGAATCCGAAAAGCCACCTCGTCGTTCTCCCTGGCGCATTCTTCGACGAGGCGCGCCAGCCCCGCCACATGCGCCCACCCCGGCTGGCCGTAGGTCCAGGCGACCAAATCCTGCACCTCGCGCAAATGGAGCTCAGTCAGCACGCGCGCCGTCAAGGTAGTGACAGGCCCGCTGCTGTCCGCCGCCGCCGTGATCGACTGCAAGGCCGCGGCCCCGATGCTGAAGCCGCCGCCCGGATCCCCCAGGATCGCGCCCCAGCCGCCCGCGCGCCGGCGTTGCCCCGCCCCATCGACGCCCAGCACGATCATGCCCGTGCCGCTGATGATGACCACCCCGTAGAGATCGCCGCCCGTGCCGCTTGCCAGCGCAGCAACGGCATCGTTATCGACATAGGCATAGGCATGTGGCAGGATCTCCGCCATCCACCGCCGCACCAACTGCGCATCCGCCGGCCGGCCCACGCCGGACATGCCCAGCCCCACTGCCACGACCTCGTCCGGTTCGGCGCTGGCCTGCGACAGCACCGTCACGATCGCCTCCGCCAGCCGTTCGCGCACCGTGCCATGCTCGATCGCGTTGACGTTGGTCGAGCCGACGGTAGTGATCGCCAGCACCTCGCCATCTTCGCTGACAGCTACGCAGCGCGTTTTCGTGCCGCCGCCGTCGATGCCTAATGTAATCATAGATCGAGTGCCTCGTAGGAATAGGAATGGGGAGATTAAGAGATTGGGGATTGGCGGGCGTTCCCCGGAAAATCTCCCATTTTCTTAATCTCCAATCTCCAATCTTCGATAATTACGTCCCGGCGCGATCTTCCCCAGCACCTGCGCGTGTTGAGCGCCTGTGCAGGCAGGCACGTTGCCCGGCAGACCAAGCGCACACAGATAGGCGAGCAAAGCGAAGGCCAACGCCTCTTTGGCATCGGCGTCGATGCCCAGCAGCGCATGGTCGACGACTGCAACCTCGCGGCCCAGTCGCGCCGCCAGTTGTGTGCGCAAATGCGCCATCAGCGCCGGGTTGTGCGCGCCGCCGCCGGCCACCGCCACCTGCGCCACCGGCCCCGGCGCAAATCGAGCATACGCGTCAGCGATGCTTGCAGCCGTCAGCGCCGTTACCGTTGCCACGAAATCCAAGTCGCTGAGGCCGGCAGCGTGCGCTTCGGCGTGCAATGTGCGCGCAAGATCTGCCGTGTAGCGTTCGCGCCCGGTCGTTTTGGGTGGCGACAAGTGCAGATAGGCATCGTCAAGCCAGCGCGCCACCAGCGTTTCTTCGCTCCGTCCTTGCGCCGCAAGCCAGCCATCCCGATCGTACGTCAGCGCCCCACCGCTGGCAAAGCGCGCGCCCCAGTCGATCAACACATTGCCTGGCCCGGTGTCAAAGGCCAGCGGCGTGGCTTCGTGGCCGGCCGGCGGCAGAAAGGTGACGTTGCCGATGCCGCCGATATTTTGCAGCGCGCGCCAGCCGCCTTCTACGCCGTTGAGCAGCGGCGGCGGACGCAGCAGCAGCCAGTCAAAAAGGCTGACGAGGGGCGCGCCCTGCCCGCCCGCGGCGACATCGGCGACGCGGAAATCGGCAATCGTCGTCACGCCGGTGCGTTCGGCGATCACGGCTGGCTCGCCGATCTGCAGCGTGCTGGTCACCCGCCCGTCGGCGGTTACATCGTGCCAAATCGTCTGGCCGTGGCTGCCGATCAGGTCCAGCGTGTGCAGCGGGATGCCGGCGTCGGCCATCACCTGCTGTACGGCGTCGGCAAAGCGTTCGCCCAGGGTGAAGTTGGCGCGGCAGATGAGCGCAGGGTCGGCGCGCCCCGCAAAGAGTTCAAAGATCAACTTGCGCTCCGTCGCCGGCCACGGCACAGTGGCAGCCGTAACCTGGCGCACCGATAATGCGTCATCAGAAGCAAAAGGCCGGCCGCTGATCGCGGCTATTGCCACGTCGATGCCGTCGGCAGAGGTGCCACTCATCAGGCCGGCGACAAGATAAGACTTTCCAACCACTTTGCGTATGCTCCGTTTCTGGTATGATAAAGATAAAACAGGTTGCGATGCGCTGCATCAAGTGACTACCGATAAACGCCATGAATTCACCGAATTACCTGTATAGCGCTGCGCTCTTTTTGGCAAGTGTGATCAGCTTCGTCGTGGCGATGCTGATGGCATCACAACGACGCCCGCTGGCGCCAGGCTCGCTGCCGCTGATCGTAGCACTGCTGGCGCTCAGTTGGTGGGATCTCACCTACGGGATTTTCTGGGCAGGCGTTCCCGGCCCCACGCCCTTTTTCTGGTTGGATATTACCTACCTGGGCGTCGTCATCGCACCGACCGCTTTCCTTGTTTTCGCCATGCAATTAGGGGGTCTGGGCGTCTGGGTGAAGCCGCCCTTCTTGCTGGGGTTGAGCGTTGAGCCGCTGCTGGTGACGGTGATGCTCTGGACGGATCCCAGACACAACCTCTTCTTTGGCGCGATGCGCACGGAGAGCACTGCCTCCATCTTAAGCGGCGGCCCGGTCTTTTGGCTCAACCTGGCGTACAGCTATATGCTCCTCATGGTCGCGTTCCTGATCCTAATCCGGCGCTACACGATAGTTTCCGGCATCTACCGGCGCCAGATCGGCTTTGTCATCGCCGGCGTCATGGTCGGCTGGATCGCAAACTTTATCTCCCTGACCCCGCTCAATCCATTTCCTGACGCCGACATTACGCCCTTTTCCTTTACGATTCAGGCGCTGTTCTTTGTCTTTGCACTGCTGCGCTACCAGCTTTTCGATCTCACACCGATTGCGCGCGATACCCTGGTCGAGCAAATGGCGGAAGGGGTGATTGTGCTGGACGCCGACGACCGGATCGTAGACTTGAACGCCAACGCCGAAGCATTGCTCCCCAAGAAGCCGCAGATCGGGGAGCACATCGAGCAGGCGCTGGCCGCCTGGCCGGAACTCGTCCAGCCACTTCTGCATACGGCGGAAAGCCGCGCCGTGGTGCTGGTCGATCCGTCGCGGCAAACCTACTTTGACGTTCAGGTTACACCCCTCGTCGACCGCGACCAAAGCGTGCTCGGCAGGCTGTTGATCTGGCGTGATATTTCAGCCTTCAAACGCATCCAGCACGAACTGGAAGTACTGGCGACAACCGACCCACTGACGCAGGTGTACAACCGCCGCCACTTCTTCGAACTTGCCGAACAGATGATCGCGCGGCCGGCGCAGCAATGGCAGCCGCTCTCCTTACTGATCATCGATCTCGACCATTTCAAAGCGATCAACGATGCCTACGGCCACGACGCCGGCGATCAGGTGTTAATTGCCTTCGCCCAGCACTGTCTTCAGGCGATCCGTCCGGCCGATGTGTTTGCCCGCTCTGGCGGCGAAGAGTTTGTGCTGCTATTGCCGCACACCTCGCTGGACGAAGCTCGTGTACGCGGCCAACACCTCTGCCAATCGATTGCTGCACACCGCCCTCGGCTGGAAGGCGTCCCTTCTCTACAGTTCACGGTCAGCGTGGGCGTCGCCGCCTGGCGCGGCGACGACACGCTGCAAGCCCTCCTACGCCGGGCGGACGTTGCGCTCTATTCCGCCAAACAGCAAGGTCGCAATCGCGTCACATGCCAGGATGCCTCCGACGCTGTCCCCGCATCCGCAACAGCCGCTGTTTTCAGGCCATCGCCTCTGCATGCGCCCGATAGTCCGCCATTGCGATGACTTGGCCGCTCAGCCGCGCTTCCTCGGCGGCGAAGGCAAGCAGATGGCTTTCCAGCGAGACGCGCGCGGTGGTCAGCGGTGCGATCTCGCCGCGCAGCACGCGCACAAAGTCGTGCATGATGCCCTCGTCGCCGCCGCCGTGCCCGGTTGGGCTCGGCTCGATGGCGATCTGTTCGCTTCGACCGCCGTGGATGTTCACCTCGATCACGTCCGGGTCGACGCGTGCGCGCAGCGTGCCCTTGGTCCCGTCGTAGCGCATCGAACGGTTTTCCTGGTTGGAATGGCCGTGCATGACCAACGTCACCGACGCGCCGCTCTCCAACTCCATCAAAACCGTCTGGTGATCGACCACGTCGTTGTCGCAGTGATAGACGCAGCGACCGTAGGGGCCGCTCTCGATGGCGCGCTGGCGACCCGCGCGGCTGACATCGGGGCTGATCACGTTGAAAGGCCAGTAATTGGGAGCTTCTGGGTCAAGTCCAGCATCGATGAGCCGCTGGCGCGCGCCGGGAAAGGTGCGCTCATAATCGAGATAGGCGCCGATGGCGGAGAAGGGACACGCCGGCTCGATCGGGCAGCCGTCGGTGCAGCGCAGCGGGATTTCTGGTCCCACGCTCTCCGCCCGGTAGTGCAGCAGCGAGCCGACTGAAGAGAGCCGCGTGACCGGTTGCTGCAGATTCCAGACCAGCACGTCGAGGTCATGGCAGCACTTTGCCAGAATCATGGGCGTGGAAAGTCCCTTGTTGCGCCAGTTGCCGCGCACAAAGCTGTGCGCCATGTGCCAGTAGGAGACATTCTCACGATGCTCGACCGTCACGATTTCGCCGATCACGCCCGACTCCAGCACTTCATGCAGCTTGCGCCAGAAGGGTGCATAGCGCAGCACGTGGCAGATCTGCAAGTTGCGCCCGGTGCGCTCCGCCGCCTGTACGAGTTGGACGCAACCTTCCAGCGTGTCCGCCATCGGCTTTTCGAGCAATACATCATAGCCGGCGGCCATTGCCGCCAGCGCCGGCTCCACATGCATCTGATCCTGGGTGGCAATGATCGCGCCCTGCCCCAACTGCCCAGCATCGATCAACGCTTCCCACGTTGTGAAGCAGTGGCTGTCGTCGATGTCGTGCGTCTCGGCAAGCCGCGCGCGGCGGATCGGGTCCGGGTCGGCCACACCGACGATGCGCGCTTCATCCGGATGGCGCAGCGCGTAGGAAGCGTACGCAATACCGCCGCGGCTGCCCGCGCCGATGACGACGAGTTCTACTGGTTTTGGCATAATGAACCTCGCTGGAAGTTGTTGATCTCCTCATCTCCAATCTCTAAAAAACTGGAGATTGGAGATGAGGAGATTAGAAGATTGAGAAAGTAGGAGATTAGAAGATGGGGAGGCTCACCGGCGGCCGCTGCGCCCCATGTCGATAAAGTCAGCCATCAGATCGCGATTCATGGTAGACTTCTGCCACCTCGACGCCCCAGCACCAACGCAGCACGTCGATCACGTGCGCGGTGTGGTCGCCTGCTGCCAGGCTGTTTCCAGCATGGCAATGCTCTTCGGCACTGCCGTCTCGGCCGGCTCGTGCCCTTCCATTTCGAGCGAGACATAGCCGGCAAACCCGGCATCCAGCAACATGCGGAAGATGCGTGCGTAGTCTAGATCGAGTGTGAAGACCGTGCCGCCGCCGGGATAGGTCTTGGCGTGGGCAAGCCAGACGTGCGGCGCGATGGTTTGCATGGCGGCGTACATGTCCGGCTCGAAGTAGAAGTTGCCCATGTCCAGGATCGCACGCAGCCAGGGCGAGTTGATCGTTTCGATAATGCGCAACATCCCGTTGACGGTCGTCGTCAAGCCCCAGTGATTTTCGAGCAGAAGCATGACCCCGCAACGCTCAGCGTGGGGAAGACATTGCTCGATCGCATCGATACACCAGTTGAAGCCATCGTCCAGCGTGTAGCCCTCCCATGGCTCCACCCCGCCGCCTGCGGCAATTAACTCCGAGAACGGCCCGCGTTTGCGAAAGCTGCCGGAATTGATGCGAATCGAGGGGATGCCCATCTCGTGCGCCAGGTCAATGCAGCGCAGCGTATGTGCGATCTCGCGTTGCCGCTCCTCACCCTCCGCCCAGACAAAGTCCTGATCGATGCCGAAGTTGTAGATGTCCAGCCCAAGCTGAAACGCACGCCGCTTGAGCGACTGCAAGTAGCCATTCTCCTCCGAGGCCATCTGCTGGTGCAGAATCTCGACGCCTGCCAATCCGAGCTGCGCCGCCGCCTCGAAGACATCCTCCAACGGCGTCACTTCGGGCGTGAAGTGCCAGTATGAGTAGCTTGACGTTCCCAAACGCAATTTTGTCATTTTATCCTCCTGATAAGTTGGTTGACTTGCTTACTGCAATTCGTAGGTCGGGTTGATAGCCCGACCTATATACCAGAACAGTTTTGTGCGAAACGAACCGCTAGAGCTTCACCGGCTGCCCGCTGCGCGCCGAGGCATAGGCGGCCAATGCGACCTCCATGGCGGCCAGGCCATCTTCGCCGGTGATCGATGGCTCGCGGCCGCTGCGCACCATGTCGATAAAGTCTGTCATCAGACCGCGATCCATGTCGCTGCCGTAGCCCGCCCACTGCGTCTTGCCCGCGGCGTTGGAGGCGACGGTCACGTACTGATGCAGCGTGTCTGCGTAGACCACGCCGCGTTCGCCCAGAATCTCCAGCTTGACGTCGCCCCAGATCGGGTAGCTCGGCGGGCGCGACCAGCTTGTGTCGAGCGTGCCGTAAACGCCGTTGCTCAGCGTGAAGGAAAGCAGCCCCGCGTCATCGATGCCCAGCCCCGGATGCAGCAGACTGTCGCCAATCTCAGCATAAATTTCGGTCACCTCGACGCCCCACAGCCAGCGCAGCACATCGATCACGTGCACGGTGTGGTCGAGCACGGCGCCGCCGCCCGACAGAGCGGGATCAACGAACCAGCCGCCCGGCATGGAGCCGTGATTGGTGCAGTTGAGGGTGAGAATTTCGCCCAGCAATCCGGCGTCGAGCTGCCGCTTGAGTTCAACGACCGCAGGCGCAAAACGCACGGGAAAGGCGATCTGCAGCCTGGTATCCGTCGCGCGGCAGCGTTCTATTATCGCCCGCGCATCCTCCACCGTCGTGGCGATCGGCTTCTCGCAGAGAATGGCTTTGACGCGTCCAGCCGCTTGCTCCACCAGCGGGCGATGATAAACATTCTCGCTGCAAACGACTACCGCATCCAGTCCTTCCGCCAGGAGATCTTCAGCGCTGGCAAAGTGACGCACGCCCAATCGTGCAGACCAATCAGCAGCTAGAGGCTCGCTGCGATCCCACATGCCAACGACTTCGACGCCAGCCATCGCCAGCAGGCTGTTGGCATAGCTGACCGAGTGGAGATGGGCGACGCCCAGAAAACCGATGCGCACAAGTTGATCTGTCATGGCTTCACCCTCCAAAATTCTGCATGGCGACCGGTTGCCCGGTGCGCATCGATTCGATGGCGGCCAGCGCAACGCGCACCGCCTCCAGCCCATCGCGCGCGGTCACGCGCGGCGTGGCGCGGCCCTCAACCACATCGACAAAGTGCGCCAGTTCCGCGTAGTAGGGTTCATCCTCATCCGCGGTCGGGCTGCTGCCCATGCGCCGGAAGCCCTCCTGGTCGTCGTACATCTCGGCCAGCAGCGGCGGGCGATCCAGCGAGTCCCACTCCACCAAACCACTATCTCCGGCGACTTCAACGCGCGTGTGGAAGGTAGTGCGCGGGTGCGACCAGCTCACCTCGATGTGGCCGATGGCGCCGGAGGCAAAGCGCAGTGTGATGAGCGCGTGGTCTTGAAATTCCTTGCCGGCAAAGGTCAGCCCGCGCGCAAAAACGCGCTCGACTTCGCCGCAGCACCAGCGCGCAAAGTCGATATCATGCACCGCCACGTCGAGCACCACGCCGCCGCTCTGGTGAAAATCGGCATAGTAGGGGGCCGAAAAGTCGCGACCTGGCCGGGGGAAGCTGCCGCAGCGCGCGCTGCGATAGACCGCGGGTTTGCCGATTGCGCCCGCGTCGATGCGCTCCTTGACGCGGCTGTACATCGGAAAGAAACGCACCACCTGCGCGGGAAAGAGCGGTACACCCAACCGCTCACAGGTCTCCACCATCTCCACGGCGTCGGCCAGGTGGCGCGCCAGCGGCTTCTCGCAGATGATCGCCTTGCCCGCGGCGGCCGCGGCCAGCACATTCTCCTTGTGCGCGGTGCCCGGCGAGCAGATATCCACCATATCGACGGCGTCAAACAGCTCGTCGAGCGTGGCAAAGACGCGGCCGCCGTAGCGCTGCGCAGCCCGATCCGCGGCTTCCGGCACAATGTCATAGTAGCCAACCAGCTCAATGCCTGGCATACGGCGCCAGCCGTCCAGATGGACCGCGGCGATGGATCCCGTCCCGATTACACCAATTCGCTGCATAGTTCCCTACTTTCCATACTAAATTTAAGTCTCACACAGAGACACCAAGAACACCAAGGGGGTCCCCCGTCGCTCTTTCCTTTGTGCTCTCCGCGTCTTTGTGTGAGACTCTCTTATCCAATCGTTCCGTTAATAATTCGATGGATGCCGTCTTTCATAATGGCCTCACCAAAATTGAGCAGGTACCCAAGTTTGATGCCGGTGAGTTTAAGGTAAGTCAGCACTTGTTTCTCGTGAGCTTTATTGATCCGCTCGACTGATTTTAGCTCCACAATCACCTTGTTTTCCACGATGATGTCCGCCCGAAACCCTTCTTCAAATTGGATTCCATCTAATCTGATTGGGACCGGTGCTTGACGTTGCACCTTTAGTCCCGCCTGTTGAAGCTGCTGGGCAAGGATCACTTCGTAGACACTTTCCAGCAACCCCGGCCCAAGCGTCTTATGAAGCCGCACGGCACGGTCTACAATGATCTGGCCAATCTCATTCTCATTCATGGAGCACTTCAGATTTCTCACACGGAGACACAAAGAACACAGAGAAAATTCCTTTCTTCGCTTTCCTTTGTGCTCTCCGTGGCTTTGTGTGAGCCTACTTTGTTTCTCACACGGAGACACAAAGAACACAGAGAAAATTCCTTTCTTCGCTTTCCTTTGCGCCCTCCGTGGCTTTGTGTGAGCCTGATTTATGGTAACGCAGGTTGTTCTGTTATTGGCATGGCGCCCTTCCGCCGCAGCAGCAGGAAGCAGATCGCGCTGCTCACGGCCAGTCCCGCGCAGACGAGATAGAGGGCATTGAAGCCGGCCGCCTGCGCCAGTATTCCACCCATCAGGCTGCCCGCCAGTTGACCAGCGCTGGCAGCCGTGTAAAAAAGCCCACTGTTGCTGCCGCGTTGCGCCTTTCCCCCCATCTCCGCGGCGAAGGTCATCGACGCCGAGGTGTAGCTGCCATAGCCAAAGCCGCGCAGCACCTGCACGCCGATCAGCGCCGGGATGCTCGCCACCAGCAACATGTAGCCAAGCTGCACCAGCGCAATGCCAAAGCCGCCGGCCGCCAATACCACTGCGCGGCCGGTGAGATCCGAGAGCGCGCCGCTGATGATCATCGCCGGCATCTCGATCAGCGCGGCCAGCGACCAAAGGCTGCTGATGGTCGTCTTGCTGTAGCCATTGGCCGCCATGTAGTTCGGCCACATCGAAGTCGAGGCGACGTGCGCCATCGTCCACAGCGCGACGCCGGCCAAAAAGAGCATCGGCAGCCCCAGCGATCGGCGGCGGCCGCTGACGGCAGGCTTCGGCGCAGGCGTGGCCGCCAGTTTCCCCTCGCGCAGCAGGAGCGCGGTCAAGGCAGCCGCGCCAAAAAAGGCGGCGCAGACCCAGTAGACCGCGGCGATGCCAACGGCATCCGCCATGCGCCCGCCAAAGAGTGCGCCACCGGCAAAGGCAAACGAGCCAAGCCCGCGGAAGATGCCCATGCTGCGCCCTTTGCGCGCCGAAGCATCCAGCGTATCACCCATCAAGGTCAGCCCCAGCGTGGCAAAGCCGGCCATGCCGAGGCCGTCGAGCAGGCGCGCCGGCCAGGCCATCGCCACGGTATTGGCGAGGCTCAGCCAGACATAGCCGAGCGCCACGCCCGTCAGCGCGACAATATAAAGCGCCTTGCGCCGCTGCAAATAATCGGCCAGCCGCCCCCAGGCAACATTACCCGCCAACATCACGACAATGGTGCTGGTGAGAATCACGGAGATCAGCGTGAAGTCGGCGCCAAGTCCTTGCAGATAAAGGGTAAGCAGGGGGGAGCTGATGCCGACGGCGACGTAGGTGAGCAGATTGACCAGCGTAAGAATGCGATAGTTGTTCATAGATAGACCATGGAACCGCATATGCACCCATTGGCTCCATCCCTGTTTCGCTGATATTCTCGCAGCACCGCTCTTTTTATGTAGCGTATCACTGCGAGTTGTGCAGCTCTGTTAGTATTTACAGCACAAGATTAACATTTGTTGAGATGTCAAGCAAGGCGAACGAGTTTGGACGCTCACGTTATCCTCGCCACTGCTGCCGCCTGTGCGACGAGAATGTTTTCGCATACTCCTTAAGGCGCGACTGCCTTAGATCGGCTGCGATGACGAGTTGTGTAATTGGCCCTTTGCGTCATAATGGGGGATAAGCGCGTGCAGACAGGTGCACAGTGATTCAGAAAGAGTATAAGTGACTACTTTATGACTTATCAAATTGTAGAGCCAATCGATATTCAGCATTTGCAACAGGTGTTCGATGCGCTTGAGGCTGAAAGTCGCGAGCGTGAGCGGAGTGCAGCCGCGTTGGCGCTTAGAAATGCCGAACTGCATCGTGAACTACAACAACGATTGGCAGAGAGTGAGAGCTTTGGCCGCGTGCTGGTGAGCTTGCTCCAGAAGACGGTTTTGGAGCAGGTGCTGGATGTTGTCTGCGCCGAGCCCAGAGCTTGATCGGAGCGACAGGCAGCGCGGTGCTGCTGCTGACCGATCAAGCTTGGCTGGAGGTCAGGCACCGCTTGGGGCAGCCGTTAACGGCAGTCGAGCGACTGCCCATCGACGGCTCGCTGGCTGGCCAAGTCGTGCGCCAGGGTGAGCCGGTGCGGCTGAACGACCCGGCGCTCTTTGCGCAGGCGCAAGTCTATCAATGGCCGGCAGATTTAACTGCATTGTTGGCCTTGCCCTTACACGTTAATGGTGGAATCATCGGTGTGCTGGACGTCGTCAACAAGGTGGGTGGCTTCACCGATGAGGATGTACGCGTCATGTCCGTTTTTGCTAACCAGGCGGCCATGGCCATCGAACATGCCCGCCTCCAACAGCAAGCCGAGCAATTGGCGGTGTTAGAAGAACGGCAACGGTTGGCACGGGAGTTGCATGATTCGGTGACTCAGGCACTCTACAGCGTGACCCTCTATGCCAATGCTGTGGCGCTGGCGCTGGCCGCGGGCAAGGACAAAGTTGCGGCCGGCTACCTGGCAGAGCTACAGGAAACTGCCTTGGAAGGCATGCGCGATATGCGGCTGCTCATCTTCCAGTTGCATCCGCCCGTGCTGGAAAAGGAAGGATTGGTGGCGGCATTGCAGACGCGCCTGGCGGCTGTCGAAGAGCGTGCGGAGCTGCAAACTCAGTTACGCGTCGAGGGAGAGCGCCGGCTGCCCATTGCAATCGAGGAAGATCTCTACTGGATCGCCCAGGAAGCCCTGAATAACGTGCGCAAGCACGCCGCGGCCGGCCACGTGACCGTGCATCTGCGGTTCACTGCGTCGATCGTCCGCCTGGAAGTCATTGATGACGGTGTAGGGTTTGATCTACACGCCGTTTGCACGGAAGGGCGTGGGATTGGCGGCCTGCGCAGCATCGCCGAACGAACGGCGCGTCTCGGCGGAAGATTGAGCCATACGAGCGTGCCGGGTGAGGGAACACAACTGATCGTCGAGGTGACGCTATGATTCGAGTCATGATTGTGGACGATCACGCCATCGTGCGCAAAGGCATTCGCGCTTTGCTGACCGAGTCCGGTGACTTCGAGATCGTGGCCGAGGCGGCCAACGGGCAGGAAGCAGTGCAGCGCGCCGAGGAAGCCCAGCCCGACGTCATTTTGATGGACCTGCTCATGCCCGGCATGGACGGCATCGAGGCGACGCGCCAGATCGCCAGCAGCCAGCCGAAGACGCGCCTCCTGGTGTTGACCAGTTTTGCGGCGGATAATAAGTTGTTTCCCGCCATCAAAGCCGGCGCGTTGGGCTACCTGCTCAAAGATTCCTCGCCGGAGGAATTGCTTCGGGCCATTCGCCAGGTGCATCGCGGTGAGCCGGC
The DNA here is from genome assembly GCA_016710365.1 of Candidatus Caldilinea saccharophila. Taxonomy (GTDB): domain Bacteria; phylum Chloroflexota; class Anaerolineae; order Caldilineales; family Caldilineaceae; genus Caldilinea; species Caldilinea saccharophila. The sequence continues at coordinate 401,213 of JADJVW010000001.1, forward strand.
GCTTCATCCGACCATCGCGCGCAAGCTGTTGCAGGAGATCGCCCATCCGGCCGATGTGGAACCCGCGCCTGAGGCGCTGACCGCGCGTGAGTTGGACGTGCTGAGGTTGATTGCACAAGGGTTGAGCAATCAGGAGATTGCCGACGAGTTGGTCGTCAGCGAGGCAACCGTGCGCGCGCATGTGAGCCGCATCCTCGGCAAGCTACACCTGGCCAGCCGCACCCAGGCTGCCCTGTACGCCGTCCGTGAAGGGCTGACGGCTGACGACGATGCGAGCAGGGAAGAAGGGTAGCCGCGCCTGCGCAGTTCCGCGAATCTTTCTACACCAAACCGCGTACATCAAACCGATGAAGAGCCGCCCAACTGGGCGGCTCTTTTGTTACGAGAACACAATCGCTTACGCTGACGACAAGAGAGTCTCCTTCAACTATGCTATGAGTGAAAGATAAACCTATATCCAACCAATCGCGAGCGCTTGAGGGCGCAGTAATGACATGATAAACGAAAGCGGGAACGCCGCACACATTGCCATGAACGCGGTCGGCGACACCGCCCATCGGGCTACGAATGCGGTCGAAGACGCCGCCCACCGGGCTACGAACGCAATCGAAGACGCCGCCCACCGGGCTACGAACGCAATCGAGGACGCCGCCCACCGGGCTACGAACGCAATCGAAGACGCCGCCCACCGGGCCGTGAATGCAGGTGAGGACGCTGCGCACCGTCTTACAAATAATGCCAAGGGCGCCGCGCAGAGTGGAATAACCAAGGCCGAGGACGCCGCTCAATAACAAAAGGGAGCAAATTGATGGATACCACATTTCTAGATGAAGTCACGAAGATCCTAACCGAATTCGCCCAGACAAAATTGTCGGCACAGTTGCTGGAACTGATAGGGCCAACAAAAGAAGGGCTGAACTATCGCTGGCGCTTGATGAGCACCCGATATCGGGAAGTCGTCATCCTACTAATCTCCAAGAAGCATGTCTTTGGCAAGCCCACGCCTGAACATTTTGAAGTTCACGGGCTTGACCAGACCCAGCAATTGGAGCCGAACCTGGCGGAATTGCGAACTTTCTTGGCAGGTTCAGAACTGGCGCTCACCGGTTGATCGCTGGCGGTTCAGGTCTGACCAACCAAACTGGAGGCGCCGCAGGCTAATCGCCACGTCATCGGGTCATCTGCCACCTACCGGCAACGCCGGGTAGGTGGCGAGACGGCGAAAGGCCGTACGCGCCAACCAGGCAATCGGAACTAATGTATAGGGGATGAACATGAACGATCAAACTAGTGAAGGTGATTTGAGTCCCAGCCGGCTGCGGGCGTTCTTGGCGGGGATGCTGTTTGGTGCGCTGGTTGGGCTGCTGCTTGGCAGTCTGGTTGGCGCCGGGGCGATGCTGTTGCTGGCGCCGCGCGCAGGGAAACAGACACGGGCCAAAATCCAGAAGCAGAGTGCAAAACTGCGCGATCAGGCAACTGAAAGCATGGGCGACCTGGTGACAGGGGCAGGCGATAGGGCCCATCAGTTCACAGACGGTGTACAGAAAGGGGTCGATGACCTGCAGCGACACGCACAGGATATGCTTGGTGAGAGCAAGAAGTAACATCGGCGCCGTGGATAGGTTGTGGATCACAATCACGCATAAGGAGACTACAAGGTGGTAAATTTCATCGTATGGCTGATCGTTGGCGGGCTCATCGGCTGGGTGGCCAGCATGATCATGCGGACCAACGCCCAGCAGGGCATCCTACTGAACGTCGTGGTGGGTATCGTCGGTGCATTTGTGGCCGGTTTTTTGCTCACCCCGTTGTTGGGGATTGGCACGATCAATCAAAGCAACTTCAGCATCCCAGCCATGGTGGTGTCGCTGGTGGGCGCCATTATCCTGCTGGCGATCGTCAATCTTTTTCGCCGGGGAAGGATGCGTTGACGTTTTCATCTGGTCAATCGATTCGATGAGACTGGTGATGAGCGGCACGCGGCGTATCAGATAGATCTGTCTGCTTGCAGTTTCTTGTCTTACTAAACTGGAGGGATGTATGTCCGATAACACACAGAAGGTTCAGGATGCGGTCGAGGACGTCGTGAACGACATCGAGGATGCCGCTCACGACGTGAAGAACCAGGTCAAGGACGCCGCCCATGACGCCAAAAACCAGGTCGGTGACGTCGCTCACGACGTGAAGAACCAGGTCAAGGACGCCGTTCATGACGCCAAAAACCAGGCAAAGGACGCGAAAAGCGATGCCAACGCCGCGGCCCAATAGGCGTCTCCGCAGTCTGTCGTGACGCCAGGCGAGGTGGTAACCGTACAGGCGCTATCACCTCGCCAGCTCGCTGCCGCTGTCTTTCTGCTAACCAAGTCGTTTTCATGTTGCTGATCGCCATCGTGATTGGCACAGTGATCAGACCCGCCGTTATCTAGTTGCATCGGCGAGGACTCTCGCTGCGGGGGGGGGGGGGGGGGGCCCCCGGGGGGGGGGGGCGGGGGGGGGGGGGGGCGGGGCCGGGGCCCGGGGGGGGGGGGCCGGGGGGGGGGGGCCCGGGCCGGGGGGGCCGGGGCGGGGGGGCGGGCCGGGGGCGGTAGCTGGTGTCATTTTGTCTACCTCCTCCTGCTTGTCGGTTCGCGCTGTTGCTATTCCCATTGATTGTCGAGCAAGGCAGAACGATTGTCGCCCGACGTGTATTCTACGGAGCGATCCGCTGAATGTAATGGACATCAACGCGCGGTTGCTGAAACTGGCACGATGATAGTTCGTTCGGGGCAAAACGCCAGCGTCAGGATGTGAGTTGCGAAAATCGGCAAGCAGGCGATGAGAGACGTTGACCATGAAGAGCGACAGATTGACTGCATTGGTGACGGGAGTTTCTTTGATGGTCATGAAGTCCTCCATCCCCCAGAACTGTTTGGCGTCTCGGAAGTTGAATTCAGTAGTTCACGATTTTGCCTCACGCGTTGGCGCGAAGCCGCAAAGTTGAAGATGGTTCCCTCCGCGTTCTTCGCGGCTCCGCGTGAGACTCGTGATTTACTGGAATTCGATTTGGACGCGCAGGCGATAGTAGTGAATCAGGGTGTCGTGTGTGAGCGTGAGATCAGTGCTGAACAGCAGTGCGTATGTGCAGGCGCCACTCTCCAGATTGGTCTTGACCAAGATCACGACATTGAGTGGGTCGGCAAAGCACTCGTGCAACATCTTCGCCTGATAAACATCCGTGCGAATCCCCTTGTTCTGACTGGTCGCCATCTGGTAACGCTCTGGAATCGCCTGAACATTAAGTTTGTCGCCATAGCGACGGCGGGGTCCGGATTTCTTCTGTTCCCCCTTGTACGGAAAGTAGAGCGCCGAATCGTGACGCAGTTTCGAGATCAGGTGCAATCCCAGATGAATGACAGAGGGAGTACGGCCATGAACGATTACCTACCCTGGGAATTTATCTGTAAGACATCCGGAGGACAACCCCGGAAACAACAGATTTTTATGTGAATTGCGCAAGCTGCGATCGAAAGATCGAATTTGGCTGGTCACAACCCAACCGTGGTGGGCGCATATTCCCCTTGGAGTGTTCTGATTTCGTACCCGGAGAAATCTGGCCGGAACCCAGATATCTAGATTCCTGGCAACAGAAGGGTTGGCTCAAGACGGAAGATAGCCAGCCATGACCTATGAGTGAGACGGTGACCAATGGACTATATAGATTATTACGGCATATTAGGTGTACCGCCGGACGCCGACAGGAAGGTTATCCAGCGGACCTTCCGCCAGTTGGCCCGCAAGCATCACCCCGATGTAAACCCGGGTAACAAGTCTCATGTTCGCCGGTTAGAAGCCGAGTTGACCGCCCAGTATGCCAGCTAGCATATGCGTCTGGTTCGTTACCGGGAAGTCTGTTACGAAGCCACCTGGATCGAACTGGAAGTTCAGGAATGATAACAGCGCGCGGGCATTATTATGGAGAGGCCCATGCCCAGTCTGTAGTCACCGCTCAGAAAGGCGATCATCGAAGTCGAGTATCAGAACAGGCGAAGTACTTGCACAAGGAGAAAACAAATGGATATTTTGACTAGGGCAGAACTGGAACAGTTGATGCGTAAAGAACAACAATGGTGCGTATCAATCTACATGCCGGCTCATCGTAGCGGGCCGGAGACCCAACAGGATCCGATTCGGCTAAAAAATCTGCTCGGAGAGGCTGAGAAACACCTATCTGCCCGGGGCGTAAGCACGCGCGATGTACAAGAAATGCTCGAGCCGGCCAACAAGCTCTTGCAGGATTATGATTTCTGGCAGCATCAGAGTGATGGTCTGGCGATTTTTCTCTCCTCCAAGGGAGTCCATCACTATCGACTCCCATTGGATTTTGAACAATTGGTGGTTGTCATAGACCACTTCCACATCAAACCACTGCTGCCCCTCTTCACTGGGGACGGCCAATTCTACATCCTGGCGTTGAGCCAGAACGAAATCAGGTTGCTGAATTGTACGCGCGATAGCGTCAGCGAAATTGGCATCGGGCAGATAGCTGGCAGCCTGACTGACGCCTTATCGCCCGACGATCCTCAAGTGAGTCTGCAACTCCACACTTCTGGTTCCTTAGGGGGAATGAGTGGGGATAGTTCAGTAACATTCCATGGGCAAGGCGGGGGCAGTGATGAAAGTGCCAAGAATGAGCTCCTGCGCTACTTTCACCTTGTCGCGGATGGCTTGACGGAATTTCTTCAGGGAGAGCAGGCGCCGCTCGTATTGGCGGGAGTCGAATACTTGCTGCCGATTTATAAGGAGGCCAACAGGTATCCGAACTTGATAGACATGGTCATCAAGGGGAATCCTGATTTGCTGAGCGCGGACGAGTTGCACAAAAGCGCCTGGGACATTATTGGGCCTCGCTTCCAGGCAGCACAAGAAGAAGCTGTCGCCCAATACCAACAACTTGCCGGCCAGGCCAGCGAACGAGTTGCAGACACATTGGAGAAGATCGTTCCAGCCGCTTATCGCGGCCGGATTGAAACGTTGTTCGTCGCCACCGGAGTACCGCAATGGGGTGTCTTTGATCCCGTTACAAATGAGATTGAATTACACGATCAGATACAGGCCGACGACGAGCCACTGCTGGACCTGGCGGCTGTTCAGACCTACCTGAAGGGTGGCGTAGTCTACACCATGGAGCCGGAAAAGGTGCCGGGTGGGACATCTGCCGCCGCTGTGCTCCGTTATTGATCAAGCGTCATTGCTCAGCCTGGCGACTGGACGCATTGTAGCGGCGAAGCACAGGCGCTTCCGCGTTCAGCGGTTGAAGCAGGTGGCCCGCGATGCTGCGGCCATCCTTGACGAAGTTCGCGCGATCCACGATGGCGGCGGGTTTGGCTCGGTCATAGGTCACAGATCGTTTCGATGCGACCGGTTAGCGGCAGTGGGCCTCCTGGACCATATGATTTGCATTTACGAAGGAGAAACGCCATGAAGGCATCGGCATCTGGCAATGGGCCAGCAACGACCAGGGCGCAGAGCCGGGTGTGGGACAAGCTCATTGAGCACAAACATTACATTGATGAACACGGCGAAGACGTGGCGGAAGTCCGGAACTGGAAGTGGAATCAGACCTATGAATAAGTTCAGGCAGCTTTGGAGCAATCTGCGGTCGAGCTTCTGGTTTGTGCCTTCGCTGATTGTCCTGTTCAGCATTGCCCTCGCGGTAGCGTTGATCGAAGCAGACTCCGTCGTGCGCGACCTGCTGCCTGCCCAGTGGTCGCGCCTGTTTGGGGCCGGGGCGGAAGGCGCGCGCGGAATGATGTCCACGATTGCCGGTTCGATGATGACCGTGGTGGGCGTCACATTCTCCATGATCCTGGTGGTGCTGGCGCTGGCTTCGAGCCAATACACCTCTCGCATCCTCCGCAACTTCATGCGCAGCGGCGTCACGCAGATAGTGCTCGGCATCTTCGCCGGCATTTTCACGTATTGTCTGCTCGTGTTGCGCACCATTCGCAGCGGCGACGAGGGCGCATTTGTTCCAGACCTGGCGGTGTTCTTCGGCTTCGTGCTGGCGCTCGGAGGTGTCGGCGCCCTCATGTTCTTCATTCATCACATCGCCTCTTCGATCCAGGCTGCCAGCATCATCGCATCGGTCGCGCAGGAAACCATCGCCGCCATTGACCGGCTGCTTCCGGAAAGACGGGGAGAGGGGCCGACCGAAGACGATGATGACCAGACACTGCGCCCTCTAACCGAGCGGAATTGGTGCACCGTCCCGGCTAAGGAGAGCGGTTATATCCAAAGCGTGAATGACGCAGCGATCCTACGCTTGGCGCGGGACAGGAAACACATCGTGTGGATGGAGCATGGCATCGGTGATTTCGTTGTTCAGAACACCACGCTGGCCGCATTTTCTATGGAAGACCCGCCGGATGAAGATATGATTGCCGCCCTGCAGGCGACTTTCAGTATCAGTAGCCACCGCCTGGTGGAACAGGACGCGGCCTTCGGCATCAGGCAGATCGTGGATGTGGCGCTGAGAGCGCTCTCCCCCGGCATCAACGACACAACGACGGCCGTGATGTGCGTGGATTATCTGACAGCGATTCTGGCGCGGATAGCGCCGCGGCAAATCCCCTCATCGCGCCGTTACGAGGAAGGGGAACTGCGAGTGATCGCCAAAGGCCCGAGCTTTGAGAGTCTGCTGGCTGAATCGTTCGACCAAATTCGAGGCAGCGCCAACAGCAATGTGGCCGTCATGTTGCGGATGCTGAGCGCGCTGCAAACCGTCGCCAGCCTGACGGCTATTCCGGGCCGACGGCGGGCGCTTCGCGATCAAGTGCAATGGATCGCCGAACTGGCTGAGCGCACTATCGAGTCCGCCCATGACCGTGTGAGGATCGACACGCGGCTGGCGCGCGTGCGCGAAGCGCTCGAAACCGAGCCTACCTTGTGCCCAAGGGAGTTGTGGAGTTCCGCCCAATCCACCAGCGACACCAGGCGCGTGAAACAACAAGCGCTCGGACGATGGGAAAACGAAGGCGGCGAGATTCCCCAACACGCAAAAACGAACGCGGCCGATCTATCGACGCACGAGGAGCCAGCAAAGACATGAAGATGAACATTAATCCAAGTGACTTCCGTGTGCCAGCCGGGGAAAGGGTTGATCTCTCAACCTGGCCGACGAATGTGAAGCGGGTGTACACGTCGAAGAAGCACTACCACAAACTGCTCAAAGCGCAGGTGGAGGAGCTGAGCGCGCTGCAACGCCTGCACTACGCGTCCAACCACTATGCCATGCTGCTGATTTTTCAGGGGATGGACGCTACTGGCAAGGATGGTGCTATTCGGCACGTCATGTCCGGGGTCAATCCACAAGGCTGCCAGGTGTTCAGTTTCAAACAGCCGAGCACCGAGGAGCTAGAGCATGATTTCCTGTGGCGCACGACCCGCCGGCTGCCGGAACGCGGGCGGATCGGCATTTTCAATCGTTCCTACTACGAGGAGGTGCTGGTCGTGCGCGTGCATCCAGAACTGCTCCGCAACCAAAGGCTGCCGGATGAGCTACCGGACGGGAAGACGATCTGGCAGGATCGGTATCGTTCCATCGTGGATCTGGAGGCGCATCTTCACCGTAACGGCACTCGAATCATCAAGTTCTTCCTCCATCTATCGAAGGACAAACAGCGCAAGCGCTTCCTCGATCGCATTGATGATCCGGACAAGAACTGGAAATTCAGTAACGCCGACATCAGCGAGCGGAAGCAATGGGATCACTACATGCAGGCCTATGCGGCGTGCCTGCGCGCCACCAGCACCGTAGACGTACCTTGGTATGTCGTCCCCGCCGATAACAAAAAGAATGCCCGGTTGATCATTTCGCAGATCATCCTCGATACGCTGAACCAGCTCAATATGCAGTATCCGGACGTGGATAAGGAGCGTCACAAGGAATTGAAGTCAATCCGCAAACGGCTCTTACCGAAGAACCAGGATTAATCAGCGCCGATAAACGCGACCGTGAAGCTCGCCATCAAAGTTGTCGATTGATGATCGACAGAAAGAATACTCCTATGAACAATGACAAACCATGGATGTTCACCTGTAAAACATGCGGTGGTCATGATCTGAACGTCTTTCGCTTTTGGACGATCCTGGCTGGGTCTGAGAGTGAAAACTGGCAGGAATGGGGTCCACTCGACGCGGATCATCACTGGCACTTTGAATTCAAGAAAAAGCTAGAGAAAGAAACAGACGCTGAAGTTGAGCAACCGGATTTTGCTGAGTACGCCAAGGACAACTCTTCTTCTTCACCAAAAGAGTATGAAATACACGAACAGAGGATCAACCCGGGTAACGACAGATTTTATGTGAATTGTGCGGGCTGTGATCGCGGAATCGAATTCGGCTGGTCACAATCCAACCGGGGCGGGGCATATTTCCCGTGGAATGTTCTGATTTCAGCCCCCAGGGAATTTGGCCGGAACCCAGATATTTGAATGTCTGGCAACAGCGGGGTTGGCTCAAAACAGAAGATAGCCAGCAACAGAAAGAAAACCACGGTGGCGGAAAGAGATAACGTGGAAAACAAAACCGGTTTATTGAATCTCGGTACGGTAGTCTCGGTACGTGGGAGTGTCGTCGATATCCGATTCGATACCCATTTGCCGCCCATCTACGCGTTGCTGCACGCGCAGGAGGGGAGGATTGCCATCGAAGTGTTGGCTCAACTCGACGCGCATCGCGTGCGTGGAATCGCGCTGACCCCAACCCAGGGCCTCGCTCGCGGCATGGCGTTGGAAGACACGGGCGGGCCCATTGAAGGCGCCGGTTGGCAAGGGAATTCTCTCGCGCATGTTCGACGTGTTCGGTAACGCCATCGACCGCCAGCCGGCGCCAAAAGATGTCCAGTGGCGTACAGTCCATCGAGAGCCGCCTGCGTTAGCACGGCGTTCCACTAAAACCGAGATCTTTGAGACGGGGATCAAGGTCATCGATGTGCTGGTGCCGCTCGAGCGCGGCGGCAAAGCGGGCCTGTTCGGCGGGGCAGGCGTGGGCAAGACAGTATTGCTCACTGAAATGATTCATAACATGATCGGGCACCAGGAGGGCGTAAGCATTTTTTGCGGGATAGGCGAACGTAGTCGTGAAGGCGAGGAGCTTTACCGCGACATGAAGGAAGCCGGCGTGTTGCCGAACATGGTGATGGTGTTCGGCCAGATGAACGAGCCGCCGGGCAGCCGGTTCCGCGTGGGCCACGCCGCGCTGACGATGGCCGAGTATTTCCGCGACGACGAACACCGCGACGTGCTGCTGTTGATCGACAATATTTTCCGCTTTATCCAGGCCGGCATGGAGGTGTCCGGCTTGATGGGGCAAATGCCGTCGCGCCTGGGCTATCAGCCAACGCTGGGCACCGAGTTGTCGCGGCTGGAGGAGCGCATCGGCAACACTGCCACCGGCGCCATCACCTCAATCCAGGCGGTGTATGTGCCGGCGGACGATTTGACCGACCCGGCGGCGGTGCACACATTTTCGCATCTCTCGGCGTCCATCGTGCTGTCACGTAAGCGGGCGAGCCAGGGACTTTACCCGGCTGTCGATCTGCTGCAATCTAGTTCCAAAATGGCCACGCCCGGCATCGTCGGCGCACGACATTATCTCCTGGCACAGGAAATCAGGCGGACGCTCGCGCAGTACGAAAACCTCAAGGATATCATCGCCATGCTCGGCCTCGAACAACTGGCGCCGGAAGACCGCAACGTAGTCGCCCGCGCCCGACGATTGGAGCGATTCCTCACGCAGCCGTTTTTCGCCACCGAGCAGTTCAGCGGCATCAAGGGAAAGTTCGTCAGCCTCAAAGATTCGCTCGATGGCTGCGAACGCATCCTGCGTGATGAATTCAAAGACTACCCGGAGCGCGCGCTCTACATGATTGGGGCGATTGACGAAGCGAAGAAAAAGGCCGCGCCCGACCAACCTGGAGACAAGGCCGAACCTGGGCCCAAACCTGCTGCGAAGGCCGACCCGAAGCCCGCCGCCGATGCCAAGCCCAAAGCCAGGTCGCATTGCAGTCGAAGCCCCGAGTTGGAACTTCGACCGGAGGTCGAACATGCAGCCGACACTGATGAGTCTTAAGATCCTGCTGCCCTTCCAGGTCTTCGCCGAGAAAACCGGCGTCTCGCGCATCGTCGCGGAGACGCGCGAGGGCTCGTTCGGACTCTTGCCACACCGACTCGACTGCGTTGCGGCGCTCGCGCCCGGGATTCTGATCTACGAAAACGAAGCGGAGGGCGAGGTTTTCGTGGCCGTCGACGAAGGGATGCTGGTTAAGACCGGCTTGGATGTGCTCGTCTCCGTGCGCAACGCCATTGGCGGAACGGACCTCGGCCAACTGCGTGAGGCCGTGGAGCAGGAGTTCCTGAACCTGAACGAGCGGGAGCAGAGCGTCCGCTCGGTGATGGCAGTAGTGGAGAGCGATTTCATCCGCCGCTTAGCGGAGTTTCAACATGAGTGAAAAACCGGAAATCAAGAGCGCGAAAGAGCAGACTGCGTTCAGTCAGGAGGTCGGCGCGAAGGCAGAGCGCAAGCTCAAGGCGCGGCGCAGCTCCTCGCAGGGCGTCTGGTTTGGCTTGGGCATGATGGGACTTGTCGGCTGGTCGGTGGCGGTCCCGACGCTGCTCGGCGCGGCGCTCGGTATCTGGTTGGACAATCGCCTTCCGGGAAGTCATTCCTGGACGCTGATGCTGCTGGTTATCGGCCTGGTTGTAGGCTGTTTGACTGCCTGGCATTGGGTGGCCAACGAAGACACGGAAATGCGCGATGAACAGGGAGAGGATGATGAGTGAAACGTTGACTCTAGTGCTGGCTTTGGTAACGGGCGTTTTGCTCGGTGCGATATACTTCGGCGGCCTGTGGTGGACGGTTCAGAAAGTGGTTTTGTCCAAATGGTCAGCGCTTTGGTTCCTTGGCAGCCTGTTGCTGCGAACGAGCATTACTCTGGCTGGTTTCTATCTTGTCGCGGGTGGTCATTGGGAGCGGCTGCTGGTGTGCCTGCTTGGATTTGTCCTTGCGCGCCTGATCGTGACCCTTCGACTGCGCTCAGGACAAGCACGACTAACCCGAGCGACGGAAAAGCCAACATCCCCGGTACAGGAGGCCAGACATGCACCTTACTCCTGATGAGCTGATCTTCTGGCAATCCGGGTTTTTCAAGCTCAATGCCACGATTCTGTTCACGTGGGGCCTGATGCTCATGCTGGTCGTCGGTTCAAGACTCATCACGCGCAAACTGTCCACGGGGTTGAAACTTTCCCGCTGGCAGAGCCTGCTGGAAATCGTCGTCACCGCGATCGAGAAACAAATTGAAGAGGTGGGCCTGACTCAGCCGCGCAAATATCTCGGCTTTCTGGGTACGCTCCTCTTGTTTATCGCCACCGCCAGTGTCTGCACCATCATTCCTGGCTACGAGCCGCCGACTGGCTCGCTCTCGACCACGGTAGCACTCGCGCTGTGCGTGTTTGTGGCCGTGCCCTTCTTCGGCATCGAGGAGCAAGGGGTGGGCAACTACCTCAAGTCCTATATGGAGCCGACGTTCATCATGCTGCCGTTTAACATCATCAGCGAGATTTCGCGTACGCTGGCCCTCGCCGTCCGTCTGTTCGGCAACATGATGAGCGGGACGATGATTATCGTGATCCTTCTCGCGATTGTGCCCTTCATCTTTCCAATCATCATGACGCTGCTCGGTCTGCTCACAGGCCTGGTGCAGGCCTACATCTTCTTTATCCTGGCAGCGGTTTACATCGCGGCCGCCACGCGAGTCCGGAAGCCCAAGCCTGAACCCGGGGCACAACTGTGAAACATGAATTGCGACAAGAAAAGGAGCTACTATGGATAGCATGACAACGATTGCGGTGGCATCAATCATCACCGCCGGCATCACCATCAGTTTTGGCGCTATCGGGCCTTCGTTGGCAGAAGGGCGGGCGGTCGCGACGGCGCTGAGTTCGCTGGCGCAGCAGCCCGATGCCTCGTCTACCATCACCCGGACCTTGTTCGTGGGCCTGGCAATGATCGAATCCGTAGCCATCTACTGTTTCGTGGTCTCAATGATTCTCCTCTTCGCCAACCCATTCTGGAATCACGTCATCGCCCAAGCAGCAGGAAAGTAAGCCTATGTTAATCGATTGGTTTACGGTCGGCGCGCAGGTGCTCAACTTTCTCATCCTGGTGTGGTTGATGAAGCGCTTTCTCTACAAGCCCATCCTCAACGCCATCGATGAGCGGGAGAGGCGAATCGCCGCAGAACTCGCAAACGCCGACGCGAAAAAAGCCGAAGCTCAAACAGAGCGCGACGACTTCCAGCACAAGAACGAGGAATTCGACCAGCAACGCGCCGCACTCTTGAGCCAGGCGACGGACGCGGCGAAAGTCGAACGTCAGCGGCTCCTTGACGAAGCGCGGCAGGCGGCCGACGCCTTGAGCGCCAGGCGACAGGAAACGCTGAGAAACGACGCCCATAATCTGAATCAAGCTATCAGCCGCCGGACCCAGCAGGAAGTGTTTGCCATCGCGCGCAAGGCACTGATGGATCTCGCTACGACGAGTTTGGAAGAACGCGTGGGCGAGGTGTTCACTCGCCGCTTGCGAGCGATGAACGGCCAGGCGAAGGCACGCCTTGCAGAGGCCCTTGAGACTGCGTCTGGCCCCGCGCTCGTACGCAGCGCGTTCGACCTGCCTGCGGAGCAACGCGCGGCGATACAAAATGCACTCAACGAAACCTTCTCGGCAGACATCCACGTCCGCTTCGAGACCGCGCCGGACCTGATCAGCGGCATTGAACTCACCACGAATGGACAAAAAGTGGCGTGGAGCATTGCGGATTATCTGGCATCGCTGGAAAAGGGTGCCGCTGAACTTCTGAAAGAGTAAGGACAAGCCTGCAAAAGCCGACGCCACGACTCGAAATAAAGATAAACCCTGTTAACAGGTTCATTAAAAGGTGGAAATATGAGTGGAGTACCATTTGAGAAATTGGTTGGCCTGTCTCAGGATGAGGTCGTCGAGCGGCAGAAACGGGATGGGTTTAACGAATTGCCGACTCAGGAAAAACGAACGGCTCTGGTGATCCTGATCGAAGTCCTGAAAGAGCCGATGTTCTTACTCCTGATAGCCTGTGGCGCATTGTATCTGCTGTCCGGCGAATTTCAGGAAGCGATGATGCTGCTTGGTTTCGTGGGTGTCATTATCGGCATCACCTTCTATCAGGAACGAAAAACCGAGCGGGCGCTTGAAGCGCTGAAAGATCTGGCAAGCCCGCGTGCGTATGTGATCCGCAATGGCGAAAAAACGCGCATCGCCGGGCGGGAAGTGGTCTGTGATGATGTCATCCTGCTCTCGGAAGGCGACCGTGTTCCCGCAGACTGTATTCTGCTGCATGCCGCCAATGTGTCCGTTGATGAATCGCTTCTGACCGGTGAATCGGTCCCGGTGCGCAAATCTTCGACCGAAGACGCATCAACCGCCATTGGGAAACCGGGGGGTGATGACCTGCCCTTTGCATTTTCAGGGACATTGGTGGTGTCCGGTCAGGCAGTCGGAATTGTCAAAGCGATTGGAACCGGAACCGAATTAGGGAAAATCGGCAAGGCGCTTGAGTCGCTTGGAGAAGAGCGAACACCCCTTCAGATCCAGACCGGCAAAATCGTGCGCGCGTTCGCGATCACCGGCGGCGTGCTTTGCGCGCTGGTGGTGGTTGTGTACTGGCTGACTCGCGGCAATTTGCTTGAAGGATTCCTGGCCGGGCTATCGCTGGCGATGGCGATGCTGCCTGAAGAGTTCCCGGTGGTTTTGACGGTGTTTCTCGCGCTCGGTGCCTGGCGCATTTCAAAACATGGCGTTCTGACCCGGCGGGTTCCGGCGATCGAAACGCTTGGTTCGGCAACTGTGCTTTGCGTTGACAAAACCGGCACGTTGACACTGAATAAGATGACTGTGACCGATAGCGTGGCAGGCGATCAGGTCTTTCACGTTGGGACAGAACACGATGCTCTTCCCGAAGAAATCCACGAAGTGGTCGAATACAGCATTCTCGCCAGTCCGGTCGATCCATTTGATCCCATGGAAAAAGCCATGAAAGAACTTGGGGAACGCACGCTTGCCGACACTGAACATCTGCATGCCGGATGGACGCTTCAGCGTGAATACCCTCTCAGCCAGGATCTGCTTGCCATGTCCAGCGTGTGGACGTCCGCTTCGGGTGATGACCTGGTCATCGCCGCCAAAGGCGCGCCTGAAGCGATTGCCGATCTGTGTCACTTCGATGCCCGGAGATTACAATGGCTTACAGAAAAGATCGATCCCCAGCAATCAAGGCAAACGCGTTCTGGGCGTGGCGCGCGCGCAGTATAAAAAACGGATCTGCCGGAGCAGCAACACGATTTTCAGTTTGAATTCATTGGCTTATTCGGTCTTGAGGACCCTGTTCGCCCGAACGTCAAAGGAGCGATTGACGAGTGCTACACCGCGGGCATCCGAACGATTATGATCACCGGAGACTATCCCGGCACGGCCATGAGCATTGCCCGGCAGATCGGTCTTCGGAATCCGGATCAGCATATTACCGGTACTGAATTGGACACCTTGACCGATGAACAACTTGCGCAGCGCATCCAAGACGTGAATGTCTTCGCCCGCATGGTGCCGGAACAAAAGCTGCGCATTGTCAAAGCGCTTAAAATAAACAAAGAAATCGTCGCCATGACCGGCGACGGCGTGAATGATGCTCCCGCCCTGAAAGCCGCTCATATTGGGATAGCAATGGGAAACCGCGGCACGGACGTGGCGCGTGAAGCGGCCGCGCTTGTACTCCTCGATGATGATTTCAATTCGATTGTGACCGCCGTGCGGATGGGGCGGCGTATTTATGACAATCTCAAAAAAGCGATGATGTACATCCTGTCGGTTCATATCCCGATTGCGGGACTTTCGTTAATACCGATCCTTCTGAATTGGCCGTTGATTTTATTCCCTGTGCAGATTGTGTTTCTTGAACTGATTATCGATCCCGCCTGCACACTAATTTTCGAAGCGGACAACGATGACAGCGGCGTGATGACACGCAAACCGCGCAGCATAGATGCCCAGTTATTTGACCGATTGACGGTGCTGAAATGTTTTTTTTCAAGGCGGCCTGACCCTGGCTGTAACCATTGCTGTGTACGTCTTCATACGCCATGACCATGCGGTAGACACGGCGCGAGCATTGACATTCTTCACGCTTGTGGTATGCAACCTCGGAATGATTCTCTCCAATCGTTCACTGACACGATCGAGCATTAGTATGCTGCGAGAGAAAAATACGGCGTTCAAATGGGTCATAACCGGAACCGCTGTGTTGCTGTGCCTTGTTCTGACAATACCATTTCTCAAGAATCTGTTTCATTTCGGCGCTGTTTCCCTGAACGGTGTGTTCCTGGCACTTGCAGGTGGAATTATCGCGGTCGCGCTGATGGAACTCATGAAGGTAATTCCTTTTTTTCATAAACACGAAGCAGTCGGTCAGGAATGAGTGAGGGGAAAAACAGGCATTCCGAAAATATGACTACGTTGGAACAGATGTCGAAATACGTCGGGTCATTCTACGATTAAGAGGGAATCAAAGATGGATATTATAACGAGTCAATGAACATGGAACCTGAGAGCCTCAAGAGCGTTTTCGACAGCACGTTTGCTGGAATCAGGCAGGTGCGCGAAGCATTCACGCCGCAACTGACGCCACGGGAGGTGGGCACGATTACCAGTGTCACTACCGGCATCGCCAAGGTGTCGGGTCTTCCCGGCGTGGGCTTTGACGAATTGGTGTCATTTCCCGGCGGTGTGCTCGGCATTGCGTTCAACGTGGACGCGGACGAAATTGGCGTCGTGCTACTCGGCGAATACTGGCTTCTCCACGCGGGAGACGAAGTCCAGCGCACGGGCCGGGTCATGGATGTGGCCGTGGGCGACGGATTGCTGGGGCGCGCCATCGACCCGCTTGGTCGGCCACTCGATGGCAACGGGCCGGTGGCCTCCGGCAAGCGCCTGCCCATCGAACGCCCCGCCGCGCCCATCATGGATCGTGCGCCCGTCACGGTGCCTTTACAGTCCGGCCTCAAAGTCATCGATGCACTCATTCCCGTCGGGCGCGGTCAGCGCGAGTTGATTCTCGGCGACCGCCAGACGGGCAAGACCGCTATTGCGATCGACACCATCCTCAACCAGCGCGACCACGATGTGTTGTGTGTGTACTGTGCCATCGGTCAGCGCGCGTCCGCCGTCGCAAAGACTGTGGCAACCTTGCGGGAAAAGGGCGCAATGGATTACACCGTCCTCGTCGTGACCGAGGGCAACGATCCGCCGGGGCTCGCTTACGTTGCTCCTTATGCGGCGACCAGCATCGCGGAGTTTTTCGTAGAAGCGGGCCGAGATGTGCTGATCGTTTACGATGACCTCACTCATCACGCGCGCGCCTACCGAGAACTCTCTCTCTTGTTGCGCCGTCCGCCTGGTCGCGAAGCGTTTCCCGGCGACATCTTTTATATCCACTCGCGGCTGCTCGAACGTGCGACGCACTTGCGCAAGGAACTCGGCGGCGGTTCTCTCACCGCGCTGCCCATCATCGAAACCGAAGCGCAGGACATTTCCGCCTATATTCCGACCAACTTGATTTCCATCACGGATGGGCAGATCTACCTCTCGCCGTCGCTCTTCGAATTGGGCGTACTGCCCGCGGTCGATGTCGGAAAATCCGTTTCACGCGTGGGCGGCAAGGCGCAACGGGCGGCCTACCGCGCGGTGGCGGGCGACCTCAAGCTCGCTTACGCGCAATTTGAGGAACTCGAAACCTTTTCCCGGTTCGGCGCCCGCCTGGATGAAGACACCCGGAAGATCATCGAGCACGGACGACGAATTCGCGCCTGCCTCAAGCAGCCGGAATTCGCCCCGGTGTCCGTGCCCGCGCAAATCGCCGTGCTGCTGGCGTTGACCGCAGAACTTTTCGACAGCGTGCCGCTTGACCAGATGACAGACGCCGAGCACGCCGTGCGTGAGGCGGCGGCGGATATCCCGTCGGACGTATGCGAGCGACTGGATACCGCCGATAAATTGAGCGACGAGGATCGTGAAACGATTATCCAAACCGCCCGCCAATCGCTTGCTCGCTTCCAGCCCAAGCCTGAAGCGAAAAACGAGCCAAAGTCTGAATCGAAGCCGGACGCAGAACCTGAGCCAAAAGCCGAATGAAGATAGACGAGCCAATGCCCAAATCGAACCGCAGTATCAAGTGCGGCTGGCTAAACAGCCCATCATAATCACAACAGGAGAACACCATGCAGATCCAAATCAATACCGGCCACAACATCGAAGGTCACCAGGCGCTGACCGCTGAGCTCAGTAGCGTCGTCGAGAGCGCCCTGGACCGACTCAGCGATCAGATCACGCAAGTGACGGTCCGCCTGAACGATGAGAACAGCGACAAGAAGGGGGGCAATGACGACATCCGCTGCTCGATCGAAGCCCACCTCGCCGGCCGCCAACCGGTTGCGGTCTCTCACCAAGCCGCCACCGTGGCGCAAGCCGTCGAGGGCGCAGCTGATAAGTTGGCAAATTTGCTCCAGAGCACCCTGGATCGGCTGCATGATCAAACGCGCCATCGCGCACAGGAACGTAAGCACGACCCGGGGCTGCCTGAGGAGCAACCCACCGAGCCGTCATGAGCGACACCACGGCGGGTCTGCGCCGAAAGATCGGCGGAGCCGGGGATCTCCAATCCGTTGTCCGCACGATGAAGGTCATGGCCGCCTCAAGCATCGGGCAATACGAGAACTCGGTGCGCGCGTTGGCCGACTACTATCGTACTGTGGAACTGGGGCTGGGCGCGTGCTTCCGGGCAAGCGGATCCGCGCCCTTGATCCCAGATCGGGAAAGACAGACAGTTGCGGGTGCGATTGGCGCGGTCGTGTTCGGTTCAGACCAGGGACTGGTGGGCCAGTTCAATGATGTGGTGGCCGATTCTGCGGTCAAGACGCTGGCGGCTCTGCCGGGGGAGCGCCGGGTCTGGGCCGTCGGTGAGCGGGTTCATGCGCGATTGACGGATGCAGGGTTGCCGGTGATCGGACTCTTCGCCGTACCCACCTCCGTTCAGGCGATTACCCCGCTCGTTGGGCAGATTCTGGTGGAGAGCGAGAGGCGACGCGGCCGGGATGAGGTCGCCGAGCTTCACCTCTTCTACAACCGCTCGGAGTCTGCGGGGGTCTATGCGCCGATCAATCAGCGACTGCTGCCGCTGGACGAAACTTGGCGGCGCGCGCTGGCCGAACTTCCCTGGCCGACGAAAATCTTGCCTGAAGTCATGGGTAGCGGCTCCGCCACCTTGCGGGCGCTCATTCGCGAGTATCTTTTCGTCTCACTCTTCCGGGCGTGCGCCGAATCCCTCGCCAGTGAGAACGCGAGCCGCCTGGCGGCGATGCAACGCGCCGACAAAAACATCGAAGAACTGTTGGAGGAGCTCAACAGGACATTCCACCGTTTGCGCCAGAATGGCATTGACGAGGAACTGTTCGACGTCATCTCCGGCTTCGAAGCGCTGAGCGTAGAGGAGTAGGGTGGACCAGTACACCAAAGGTTCCAGAGCCGTCCTTTGGGGCGGCTCTTTTGCGACAGAATCCCTAGCGCTTGCGCTGACGACAGTTGCGCCTCTTCCGGCTATGTTAGATACGGAAGCGCGATCTCCCGCGATAGCGTCAGAAACAGCCGTCGCACAGCGACGGGAAAAAGGAGTTGATCATGGCACAAGCACAGCAGACGGCTCAACGGCACCGTGAAATCTTGCAGCGCATTGCCCAGCGGGCGATGCTTGAGCGAGGCTTGCTGCCCGACTTTTCGGCCGCAGTGCTTGCCGAAGTTGACCGGATGCCGGTGGGCGCCGGCATAAACCAGGAGCCGGCTGGCGATCGGGCTGGGATTCGTGACCTGACAGAACTCCTGTGGGTGTCCATCGACAACGATGATTCCCACGACCTGGATCAACTCACGCTCGCCGAGGCGCTGCCCGGCGACAAGGTCAAGATCTGTGTGGCCGTGGCGGACGTAGATGCGCTGGTCAAGGATGGCTCAGCCATCGATGCCCACGCGCGCCACAACACGACCTCGGTCTATACGGCGGCCAAGATTTTCCCGATGCTGCCGGAAAAGCTCTCTACCGACCTCACCTCCCTGAATCCAGATGTCGAACGCCTGGCCGTCGTCGTGGAAATGGTGATCGGCGTAGACGGCGCCGTGCAGGAGTCGGCGATCTATCGGGCGCGCGTGCGCAATCATGCGCAGCTCGCATACAACAGCGTGGCCGCCTGGCTGGAAGAGGGCGGCGCCGTCCCGGCGGAGATTGCGGCTGTGGCGGGATTGGCGGAGAATCTGCTCGTGCAGGATCGGATCGCCCAGCGTCTGCAGAATTTGCGGCACCTCAACGGCGCGCTGACGCTGGAAACCATCGAGGCGAAACCAATCTTCGAAGACGGCCAACTCCGCGGTCTCGAAGCCGAAGAGAAGAACAGCGCCAAGAAGATCATCGAGGATTTCATGATTGCAGCCAACGGCGTGACCGCGCGTTATCTCGCGGCAAAGCAGTTTCCATCCATTCGCCGGGTGGTGCGCACGCCCAAACGCTGGGACCGCATTGTCGCCCTGGCCCAGGAACGGGGTTTCCAGCTGCCGCATAACCCGGATTCGGCAGCGCTCGATGCGTTTCTCGTCAAGGCGAAAGCCGCCGATCCGCAGCGCTTCCCCGACCTTTCACTCGCGGTGATCAAACTGCTGGGCGCGGGCGAGTATATCGCAGAGGCGCCCGGCGCCACAGCCCCAGGGCACTTTGGGCTTGCCGTCAAGGACTACGCTCACTCCACCGCCCCGAACCGCCGCTACACCGATCTGATCACGCAGCGCCTGTTGAAAGCTGCGCTTGCTGGCCAGGCGACGCCCTATAGCTTTGCGCAACTGGATGTGCTGGCCAGGCATTTCAGCGCAAAAGAGGACGCCGCGAACAAGGTCGAACGGCAGGTGGCCAAATCCGCGGCGGCACTGCTGCTCGAAGCGAGGATCGGCGAGCAGTTTGACGCGATTGTCACGGGCGCGTCGGAGAAAGGGACATGGGCCAGGTTGCTCACCCTTCCGGTTGAAGGCAGGGTGGAGCGCGACTTCGCGGGGCTGGATGTCGGCGACCGAGTGCGCGTGCAACTGCTGTCGGTCAATGTCGAACGCGGGTTTATCGACTTCAAAAAGGTCAGCAAAGAATCTGTTTGAGCAGCCACCCATTTTGACGCGGAGACGCAGAGATGCAGAGACTGAGACGCAACTGGAGGAATTCATGACCGAAAATGAATATGACTTGATTGTAATCGGCGCAGGCGGCGCGGGCAGCACCGCGGCCTCAACCGCGGCAGGCTTGGGCAAGCGGGTCGCGTTGATTGAGCGCGATAAACTTGGCGGTGCGTGTCTCAACTATGGCTGCGATCCCACCAAAACACTATTGCATACAGCCCACCTGCTCTACCAGGCCCAGCACGCCGCTGCGCTGGGTTTGAGCTTCCCCCACGCCGCGGCCGATTGGCCAAAAGTCCAGGCGCATGTGCGCCAGGTGCAGGAAACCATTCGTGGTGGCACGCCCGAACAGGCCCGCGCCGGTATCGCTGAGCAAGGCGTTGACCTGTTTATGGGCGAAGCGGTGTTCATGTCAGCGCACGAGATTCACGTGAACGGCGCGCCGTTGCGCAGCGCGCTTCATCATCGCCACAGGCACGGTTGCCAGCATCCCCGACATCGAGGGGCTGGCAGAGATTGGCTATATCACCAACGTGGAAGCTCTGGCGTTGCCCGAACTGCCGAAGCGCCTGGTAGTGATCGGCGGCGGCCCCATCGGTCTGGAGTTCGCGCAAATGTTTAGCCGCTTCGGCGTGCAGGTGGTGGTGCTCGAACGCGGCAACCAGCCCTTGCCGCGCGAAGATCGCGAACTGGCGATGGCGCTCTGTACGCAGCTTACTGCGGAAGGCATTCGCCTGGAATTTGGCGCCGAGGTGTACTGCGGCGAAATCGATGCGCGCGGCAAACATGTTCACGTCCACAGCCAGGCGGGCAAGGACGAGGAGATGGTGGCCGATCAGATCTTGGTGGCGGTGGGGCGGCGACCCGCGTTGCACGCGCTCAACCTTGCGGCCGCTGGCGTGCAAACTACCGAGAACGGCATTGTGACCGATGCGACCTTGCGCACGAATGTGCCGCACATCTGGGCCGCCGGTGACATCACCAGCCCATATCAATTCACACATGTCGCATCCGATCAAGGCGAGTTGGCGGCGCACAACGCGTTTGCCCGCGCTCCGCAAGCGTTCGACGATCGCGTCATCCCCTGGGTGACATTCACCGATCCCGAACTCGCCCGGGTCGGCGCGTCGGAGGCCGACTTGCAGGACGCAAAGATCGACTACCGCGTGGGGCGCGTTAATTTCGATAAACTCGATCGCGCGATCACCAACAATCAGACTGCCGGCAGCGTAAAACTTCTGGCGGATGCGGATGGCAAAATCCTTGGCGGGCACATCCTTGGCGCCAACGCCGGCGATCTGATTGCACCCGTCGTCTACGCGCTGCGCTTTGGCCTGACGGTCGAGATGGTTGCCGCGGCCATGCTGCCATACCCGACGATGGCGGAAGCGGTGCGCTGGGCTGCTGGTCAATTCTGAGAGGCTGCTTGAAAAGTTCAACCCTGTTTTGGGGCGCGCTGCTCTTCGTCGCCGGTGCGTTTGCCGGTTTGACGCTGCTGGTCGCAACCATGCCTTCTTTTGCGATTGACCTGCAGATCACGCAAGCTGTCCAATCGATCAGCTTGCCGGCCTTTGCGTTGCTCATGCGTCTGGTTAGCTGGCCGGGCTTCAATCCCCAGGTCATGATCATTGCCGGGCTGATCATTTTGGTGCTCTATGGCTGGGGTCTGCGTTGGGAAGCTGTCATGGCGCTCATAGCAGCGGTCTTTACGACGGCGGTCAATTTATTGGTGAAGAATCTGATCCAGCGCCCGCGACCGCTGCCAGACCAGGTGACTGTGGTTGCGACACTCACCAGCTACAGTTTCCCGAGCGGGCATGTGATGTTTTATGTGGGCTTCTTTGGCTTTATTGGGTTCCTGGCTTATCGCTTGTTGAGACCATCGCTGCGCCGCAGCCTCCTCCTGGCACTCTTTGGCGGCCTGGTTCTCTTGATCGGCATTTCGCGCATCTACCTGGGGGAACACTGGGCCAGCGACGTGCTAGGCTCCTATTTGCTAGGCAGCCTGATGCTGGTTGCTATCATTCAGGTGTATCTTTGGGGCAGGACACGTTATTTCGTGCGCCAACCGGTCGCAGCGACCGATCGTTGCAAACAATAGTGGCGACGTCCATGTTGGCCGTGGAGATCGCCATCTGGCGCGACACATGGTAGACTTTCAATCAATAGACTGATCTGTGCTCCGTCATCTGTAAAGAAAGTGCCCATGCGCAGACGCCATCTGCTCGAAATTCATGAACAACCCTGGTGTCCCCAGGCAGTGCGCGACGGCGCCACCGACTGCCTCCGGCTGATTGCGGTGATTGGGCGGCAATTTCAGGGGGCACTGCCACCCTTGCGCCGTGCCCTGGCGCTGAGTGGCGCACAGCGGATCATTGACCTTGGCTCGGGCGGCGGCGGGCCGTGGCTGGCCTTGCGCACGCAACTGCAGACCCAAGAGGGCGCGCCCGTGCCCATCACGCTCACCGATCTCTTTCCCAATCAGCAAGCGTTGCAGGCTGCCCGTGCCAAGGCGCCGGCGCAGATCGATTTCGTCGGCAGTTCCGTCGATGCAACGAATGTTCCGGAGGCATTGCAGGGCCTGCGCACCCTCTTCACGACCTTCCACCATTTCGATCCGCCCGTGGCTCAGGCAATTTTGCAGGATGCAGTCAGCGCCGGCCAGGGCATTGCCATCTTCGAGCAGACGCGACGCACGCGGGCCGCGCAGGCTTTTATGGCAATCCTGGCACCCATTGCTTTCCTTGCCGTGCCGCTGATCCGCCCGTTTCGTTGGTCGCGCCTTTTTTGGACCTACGTCTTGCCCGCCATTCCAGCCGTCCTCTTCTTCGACGGCGTCGTCTCCTGTTGGCGCACCTACACCGAGCCGGAGCTGCGCAGCATGATCGATGGCCTGCTGATCGATGCAGAGCACGGACCGGCCTACGTCTGGGAGATTGGTCGGGCGCACACGCTGCTATCGCCGTTGGGGATTAGCTATCTAATTGGCTATCCCGCGCCATCAGACCGCACCCCGCGTGGTGCGCACGACATAGTCAGCTAGCCAGGGCGCGAACCGCCCGGCAGGAATGAGCGCGTCCGCCACCAGCGTGCGGCTAAGGAGACCCTGGAATCCACGCGCAATGCGCAGCCGGCTGTCGAACTCATCATGCCAGCGTGCGCAGTACTGGTCGCGCCACGCCTCCAATGTGCAGGCGCCGCGCAAATAGTCGTGCGCAAGGGGCACGCAGATCTCAGTTGAGCGCAGGGCCATGGCCATACCGTCGCCGGATAGAGGTGGGATCATGGTGGCCGTGTCGCCTAGACATACCATCTCTGCCCAGGTCGCGGCCGGCCGATGGGTGTCGACGGCCGCGACCGTGCAGACTGTCTCGGCCAGCGGCTGCGCCCCATCCATGCGCTGGGCAAAGGCCGGATTCTGGCGGGCGATGGCCGTGAACATGCCTTCAACCGTACGCCCGGCGCGGAAAAATTCGTCGTAGCGGACCAGCAGACAGACATTGGCCGCGCCGGTTTCTACCGGATTGATGCCAACATACCCTCCGGCAAAGAGAAAGAGTTCGACTCGATCGGGCATGGTCAGACCAACGAAGTGGCTCTTGAGACCGACGAAGAGCTGCTCCCGCGGTCGTGTCGGCGCAGCAGGCGGCAGCTTCGCCGTGCTCAGGCGCCCGCCTGCCATAATCACCGTGCGTGCGTAGAGGGACCGCGTGCCGTCGTTACCGCGTAGCGTCAGCGTCACTCCATGGTCGTCAGGTACTACGCCAATGACCGTTGTCTCGGTCAGCAGTACGGCGCCACGCGCGACGGCAGCGTTTGCAAGCGTGACATCCATTGCATAGCGGCTCAGGCCCCAGGCGGTTCCGGGCAAGTTCATGGTGAGGGTTGCGCCTCGGCGTGAGGTCAGGGTTGCGCCGGTCAGGGGCGTGGGCGCCAACGCGGCCAACGTTTCATACAGGCCCAGCGCACGCAGGGTCGCCTGGGCTTCGGGCGACAAAAATTCGCCGCAGACCTTGTGATGTGGCAGATCCTTGCGCTCGATGAGGGCGACGCGCCAGCCTGCCGTGGCCAACGCGCTGGCCGCACTGCCGCCCGCGGGTCCCGCCCCGACCACGGCAACGTCATAGCGATCCGGCGGAGAATCGGTGCTTTGTTTGCTCATACCATAGCGCCGGTCGGCATGAACGCATCATGGTGAACCGCAACCGCGTCGGGCGCGCCCATATGCGGAGGCGCGTAAGAAAGCTGAGCCATCTCCACAGTCAACCCTGGGCCAAATGCCATGGCCACCCCGGTGGCGGGCTGGCCGCTCTTGGCCAGCGCCTCGGCGTGTGCAGCCAGCACAAACAGGATCGTGGCGGAGGACATGTTGCCATAGTCGCGCAAGACGCGCCGGCTGGCGGCGACCGCGCTGTCGTCCAGCGCGAGGATCTGCTGCAGGCCGTCAACAATGGCGCGCCCACCAGGATGGATCGCCCAGAAATCCGGCGTCTGCGCGCCGGTCAATTGGGCGAGTGCGGCCGGAACGACATCGGTCAAATGGTCGGGAATATGGGGCGACAGGCGCAGGGTGAAGCCGTGATTGCCGATCTTCCAGACCATCTCGTCACGGGTATTGGGTTTCATATCGGTGTGGAAATTGTCGAGGCGAAAGTAATCGTGATCGGCGGCGGTGGGCATCCCCACCAGGGCCGCCGCCGCGCCGTCAGCGAAGAGCGAAGCTGAGACGAGGTCGTCGCGCCGTGTGCCGGGCTGAATATGGGGAGAACAGATCTCGACTGACACTACCAGCACCCGGGCGTGCGGATCACCGGCGACGATCTGAGAAGCCATACGCAGGCCGTTGAAGGCCGCCGAACAGCCCATAAAGCCAATCACCGTGCGACTGGTGGTGGGCGCGCGAGGCCAAGCTCCCTGGCGATCATAAAGTCGAGTCCCGGCGCAAAGAAACCGGTGCAGCTTACCACAATCAGATGGGTGATGAAGGCCGGCAGCGTGTCACCGTCCACCCCGGCTGACGCGGCGTAGTTGGCCAGTTCAGCGCGGGCGGCAGCCGTGCCCAGGATCGGCGCCTCGCGCTCGTAGATTGCCAGGCGCTCAGCCGTGGTCGGTGACTCGTCCAGCGAGCGCGCGGGCGCGAAGCGCGAGATTTCCGGCGCTACCAGGTATTCGGCGGTGCAGCCGTAGCGCGTCTCAATGCCCGAATAGAACGTGTTGCAGGATTTCGTAAGGTTGTCAGTTTGTGAGTTGAGCGGTTGAGCTTGGGTGACAAGGGAGCGATGGTATGGAAGAATAGAGTTGACAACAACTATCAGCCAAACCATCGCTGCCCATGCACACTCTATTCGATCTCACCAACTTTGTCACCTTTCAATAGGAAGCCGCAGAGGAGCATCTCTGGGAGTGGTTCAGCGGCCAGGTCTATGCCCACGTGCGAACGGGCGGCCTTGGCCGGCAGATTCAAGAGGACACAGATAGTCGCCGATAGCATCCGATAGCCGCAGATGCTTTGCTGGCTCAGTGTCATGGTTCAGTTCGCACGCCCACGTGCGAACGGGTGGCCCTGGCCGGAAGAGGAAGAGAGCACCCGCTGCTATCGCTCGCACAGCGGTGACGGCTGGCATTTTCGCTTTCTGCCTGCGCAGTGCCAGGGGTGTGCGCTGGCCGATCGTGCTGACTTGCGCCCGACGCTCGCCATCGATGCGGTGACGCCGCTGGAGGCGATCAACTGGGGGCTTGTCGAACAGTTTGCGCGCCTCGAACCGACCGGGCAGGAGAACCCGCCGCCCACGTTGCTGGCGCGCAACGTAGGCGTGCGCGGGGTGCGCACGGTGGGCAAAGGCAAGCATCTGCGTCTGGTGGTGGAGGAAGGGGCGCATGGCAGCGTCTTCGACGCCGTCGCTTTCCAGCAAGGCGAATGGGCGGCGCACCTGGCCGAAGGCAGCCGGGTCGACCTGGCGTTTCAGGTGGAAGTCAACGAATGGCAAGGGAATCGGCGGCTGCAACTCAATGTCCAGGATCTGCGGCCGAGTACAGCATGAGGGAGCAGTTGCGCCGCCTCGATTTCTCTGCCGACTCTCAGGCGCGCATGGCCGCCACGGCGTTCAATCTCACTACACAATCGATTTATTTCCATCCCAATAGAGGCGCACGCGCCAGGCTGTCCCCTGTGCGCCGCTCACGCCTGCGCCCGTTTTTGACCCGTTGACCGCCTGTCTCTCCCTGCAGAGCGGTCGCCTCGCCAAAAAACGGGTCGCCAGCCAGCCATCTTCCCCCATCCTAGATTTATGAAATGCTCCCCTGTCGAGGATTCAGTGTCTTCCGACCTTTCGCGTTAAATTTGATCGTTACAACTGGCATGATGAATAAATGTCAGTCTCCATTCAGCCGATTGTCAGATGAAATCATGCCCGCATCCGGTATACTGCAGACAGAGACAAGTCCTGCTGATTCACCAAAGGAAGCAATCCATGTGCAATAACGACGAGCGACCATATACCTCCTGGGCCGAAAATCTGCAGCGTAATATTGCGCTGGGCCTCCTCACGGCGATCGTCTTCTTTATCATCCTCGCCTGGCTCAATGCAATCTCGCCCTACTAGCACACGTGGGCGTAATTGAGCCAGCAGTCAGAAACCGAGTTTTTCCAAAAAACTCGGTTTCTCCATGCCACACCAACCATCGGTCAATCTACGCCCACCTGTACTAGCCCGGCCCGCCGAGCGCCGACTGCCGCCGCCCAAGTCCACTAGGCGCAAAGCAAGTCAGAAGCAAGCGCAGGTGGCGCAGCAGAGTGCCGTCACACCAGAGACTGCCACTGCCCCAGCCACGGTCACCGCAGATGCCACCGTCGCTGCGGCTGACATCACCGTCGCTGCTGACATCACCACGCCTGCCGCAGCACTTGACGCACCCACACCGGCGGATAGAGCGCCAACGCCCGGCTTGCCTACGTCTGCCACCTCACCTGCCACACTGCCACCTTCCCTCCGTCGCTGCACCGACGCCGAACGCGGCTCCTATCGCATCGTCAGTGCCACCGACACCGATGCGACTGTCCGCAAACATGGCGAATCGATCATCATCGGGTACAACGCCGACGTGTTGGCCACCGCTAATTTTGTGCGCGGCATCCAGGCCAATACCGGCGCAACCCCCGATGGCGCCACCGTTGCGCCCGGCATCGCCCGTCATTTGGAACAGTTCGGCTTTGCCCCGCAACGCCTCGTCTATGACCGCGCCGCCGGCACGCCCAAGCACATCGCCGATGTCCGCCGCACCTCGGACGGCCAGACCCAACTCGTCGCACGCCAGATTAACTATGGTCAGCGTCACACCCGTTTTGCACCCACTGACTTCACCCTCGGCTCCGACGCTCTCACCTGCCCCAACGGCGTCACAACGACACGCGCCTATCGCGCTGGCGGCGCCGATGGCTTCGACTACCGCTTCCTCGCCAGCGAGTGCCAGGGCTGCCCGCTCTGGGAGCAGTCCCGCGACCCCAAATCCAGACCCGACAGCCATCGCACGGTCTTCATCTCCGACTACACCCTGCTCTACAACGCAGAGATCGACTATCTCGCCACCCCGGCGGCACAGGCCGATTTCGCCTTCCGCGCCAACATCGAACGCCACATCGCTGGCCTTACCCAACACAACGGTGCACGCTACGCCAAGGTCATCGGCCTGCCCAAAGTCAACTTCCAACTCACCAGGGCCGCCACCGCCTACAATCTCAAACGCTGGCACGTCCTGACGCTGCAAAAGGAGCGCCAGGGATGCAAGGAGAAACCACCATGTCCCACCAGCCTCTATCCACCCCCTGACCGGCCAGACGCAGCGCAACCACCCGCCCGTGCCTTGGGCGGGGCTTCGGCAAGGCTCAGCCGAAGCGCTTCGGCGCGCCCTGCGCACGAGCAAACACCCTGTTCCTCTCCCACCTCAGCCGATTTTTACACCGCTGACGGCCTGTTTGCGCTTGCCGCCACACCGCTGACCCCCGGCTCAGCCGCCAACAAAAAAGCCGCTCGATAGCGGCTTCCACCCCCTGCCTTGAATTCTGCAACACTCTCCGAATAGGCATACAGGCTGCGAATCATGCGCGCCATTGCAGGCTGGCCGACAAATGAAGCCGCCATCCACGCGGCGATGACTTCCTGACTTATGCCGTGTGGGGGCAGAGCCGTACCAAGCGCCAGAATGGCAGGATGCGCGCGTTGCTGGGAAGGCTGGGACATGCGTGTGAGTTCTCCTTGGTCGCTTTGCAACGGTCAAGTGGTAGGCCAAGTGTGACAGAGCGGAGATGTGAACGCTGTGATCTCGCTCCGTTTCGGCAGCAATGTCGCGTGAGGACGGGATCATCCGGCCTTGGCTGGCTGGCGGCCTTCATCACCAGCCGTGAGCTACACCAAACAGCGTACACCAAAGGTTCAGTCGTCGCCACGAACGGCGACCTTTGTGCTATAGAAACCCTAGCGTTTGCGCTGACGACATGACAGTCTGCTTCCACTATCCTTTGTATGGAAGAGAGTCGATCTTCCAGTATCTCAACAGAGACCGTCGCCCCGAGGCGCGTCTCCGGTATTGTCTCGTACAATGCTAAGCAGTGAAAGGAAGAAAATAATGGGTATTCTTGCATGGATAGTCGTAGGCTTGGTCGCTGGTTTTCTGGCCAGCCTGGTGATGCGTGGTGGCGGATACGGCATCGTCGGTGACATCGTCATCGGTATGGTGGGCGCGGTGATCGGCGGTTTTCTGGCCGGAACGCTGCTGAACATCCCCGATTCTATGACCGGCATCAACGTCACCAGTATCTTTGTGGCTTTCGTTGGCGCAGTGATCTTGATTGCGCTCCTACGCTTGGTTTCCGGACGCAGGGGGGTGCGCGTATGAACCATTGATCGACAAGCCGCTTGAGTTCACGATTTCAACAATGAGGAGAGACCTATGTCAGACAATACACAGAAGGTTCAAGATGTGCTGGATGATGTAAAGGATGATATCGAGGATGTTGCACACGACGTGAAGAACAAGGTCAAGGACGCGGCACACGACGTCAAGAACGAGGCCAAGGACGCCGCCCACGATGCCAAGAACGAGGCCAAGGACGCCGCCCACGATGCCAAGAACGAGGCCAAGGACGCCGCCCAATAGACAGATCGGCGGTTGGCGTGACGCCGGTGAGGTGGTGACGCCCCTGCTTTGCCACTTCGCCGGCTCGATGTTACTGTTTTGCCGTTGTATCAGGTAGTCAACCAGGAGAAAGTGAAGAGCACATGAGCAACAAACGACAATTCACAACCCAAGAAGCACAAGCGGTCGGAATGCAACTCGGGCTTGACTGGGCGCATGTCGACCTTGAACAGTTTCGGCGCGGTCTCGAGGTGGAACTCGAGCATGGAGCGATTGACCCGGAGACCGATGTGACCGGTGATGACCTGGTGCTCACCGGAAGAATTGCATGGGCACATCTGAAGGAGATTGGAGACTATTACACACGGCTGGATCAGCTTGAAGCTGAGGCGGGGGTGAAGGCCTAGACGACGGCTGGCTACGACGCGGCTGCAAACGGAGTAGGTAATGGGATTCTCGCCTTTTTCATCCTATCAATGGACATTTCGACGCGTGATGTGGGCGACCCTTGTTCTCGTGTTTGTTGCCCTCAGCTTCTGCCTGCTCTATTGGTATCACCAGGTTGCTTTTATGCTGTTGTCGCCATCATGCTAGGCACGGTGATCAGACCCGTTGTCACCTGGTTGCATCTGCGCGGACTCTCCCGGCGTGCTGGTGTTATTCTTGTTTACCTCCTACTGCTCGCCCTGTTTGCCGGCTTTGTCCTGTTGCTATTCCCGTTGATTGTCGACCAAGGTAGAACGATTGCCGCCGCTACCCCAGGTTATTACCAAAGCCTGCGCGCGTGGATGGGCGCCGATTCCAATCAATTGATTGTGCGCCTGAGTGAGTTTCTCCCGGCAGTGCCACCGGTTCTGGAAGTGAACCAGCAATCGGGACCACAAATGTTGGCAATTGCAGGTCAAACGGTGGGTTACCTGACAGCGGCATCTTATAGCATCTTTATGGCGACAGCGATTCTACTGCTGGCCTTTCACTGGACGCTCAATGGGCCGCGTACAATTCAGTCCTTGTTGCTGCTGGCGCCACAGGCTCACCGCGAACCCATTGGCGAACTGATTGCGGCTATGGAGACCAAGATTGGT
The DNA here is from genome assembly GCA_016710365.1 of Candidatus Caldilinea saccharophila. Taxonomy (GTDB): domain Bacteria; phylum Chloroflexota; class Anaerolineae; order Caldilineales; family Caldilineaceae; genus Caldilinea; species Caldilinea saccharophila. Next base: position 431,758 of record JADJVW010000001.1, read on the forward strand.
TACTACATTGCTGGGGAGGGCGCTCTTTGTCTGAGCATCGCAGCCATGGCGCTGGTTGCCTATCTGATCATCGGCTTGCCCAATGCCTTGGTGCTGGCGCTCGTGGCAGGTGTGATGGAAGTTGTACCCCTGGTTGGACCATTCCTGGGCGCTGTTCCCGCAGCAGTCATTGCCTTGTCCATCGATCCTTCCAAGTTGCTCTGGGTGATCGCCGCCACGCTTGTGATCCAGCAGTTGGAAGGTGCTGTGTTGGTGCCGCGTGTCATGCGCAAGGCAATGGGGGTCAATCCATTTGTCTCCCTGTTGGCGATTTTCGCGTTTAGCTCAATGTTTGGCATTGCCGGCGCACTCATGGCTGTGCCGATTGCGGCGATGATCCAACTCTTACTTGACCACTTTCTTTTTCAGCCGACATCTCTGGAAACGGGGGCTTTGGCCGACCGCGATTACGCCAGCCGGCTACGCTATGAAGCGCAAGAGTTGGCACAAGGCCTGCGTAAGCAGGCGCGGGTCGAGAAAGGGGGATCAGAGCCGAAGGTCAGGCAGATTGACCAGGTGATGGATGAGATTGAGACGATCGCAACCGAACTTGATGCACTGCTGGAACAAGCCCAACCCGCAGGTGCACCATGACGAAACAACTGGCAGTGATCGGTGCGGCAGTGATGACCACCCTGATGGCGTTGGCGGTGCTATGGCAATTCCGGATTGTCGTCATCTACGTGTTGATTTCACTGACGCTCACTGCTGCACTGCGCCCGCTGGCGAATCGCCTGGTCGGGCGTGGCCTCTTGGCGCGTGTGACCTGGAGTTTACTGTACCTGGCAGCCCTGGGCAGTTTCGGTTATCTGCTCTTCCTCGCCGGTGATGCCGCCATCCGTGAGATTCAGCAGTTGGCCCAAACAGGGTCGGGGCAGGATAAATGGATGATGCCTGCGTGGCTAGCCGGTAGTTCGTTCCAACCGGTATTGGCGGCGTGGCTGCCCCCGCCGAGTACGCTCTTCAGCGCACTTACCGGCAGTAAGGGACAGCTCGTGCTGCCGGCTCTTTTCGGTTTTACGCAGGGGATCGGCGGCATCGTGAGTGGCGTGCTCTTCATTCTGTTGTTGAGCATTTACTGGGCTCTCAGCGAAACGCATTTTGAGCGATTCTGGCTTTCCTTGCTCTCATCTGCGCAGCGCAAAGAGGCGCGCAGCATTTGGCGCACGGTCGAGTCGGATATGGGGGCATACCTGCGCAGCCAGGTAACTCAATCTCTCCTGGCCGGGCTGTTGTTAGGTCTTGGATTCTGGCTTCTCGGGTCTCCGTATCCAGTGCTCTTGGCATTTGCGAGCGCTCTAGCATGTCTGGTGCCCGTGGTGGGGCCAGCCCTGGCGCTGATTCCTCCCCTCGTCGTGGGGTTGCTGACTGGTGTGCAGCTTAGCCTGTTTTCCGCTCTCTATGCGCTCGCCGTCTTGTTCGTCCTGGGAGTATGGGTGAACCCACGGCTTTTCAACCGCGGCTGGGACAATGCCATTCTGACTGTCGTTCTGCTCATTGCCCTGGGAGATGCTTTTGGCCTTGCCGGTATCATTGTAGCGCCACCGCTATCCGTTGTATGCCAGATTCTCTGGAGCCGCCTGATCATCCACCGCCGTGGTGCAGGAGCGGCGGATCAGCTTTCCAACCTCAAAGAGCGACAAGAACGCGTATGGGACGCCATACGGACAATAGATGAGCCGTATCTACCCATCGTGACCAGCAGCATGGAGCGGCTTACCCAATTGATTGCGAAGGTTGAACCCGTGTTGGAATCGGCGCCGCTGGCTGAGCCTTTCGAGCAATTGCAGCATGGTGCGCGCTTATCCGCAAAGGAGGAGCAAAATGCGTAACATGCGTGCCAAATTGATCTTCAATCCCAGCGCAGGGGCAACTAGAGCATCCTCCGTCCAGATCACAGATGTGATTCACGAGCTACAGGCTTGGAAGATTGTGCCAGAGGTTTTTTTTGTCGAAGCGGATTGCGACCTGCCGAGAGCAGTCAAGGACGCCCTTGCACAAGGGATCCGCATGTTCGTGGTCTGTGGCGGTGACGGCACCATTTCCGCTGTGGCCGGTATTCTGGCCGGTGCACGCGCAACACTGGGGATCATCCCGAGTGGCACGCAAAATAACATGGCGCTCAGTCTGGGCATCCCGACGGACATCCCGGCCGCCATCGCCATCCTGCGCACGGGCCGCCGCATCAAAGTGGACGTTGGCATGGCTACCCATCGAGAAGTTTCGCCAGAGGGCGGCGAAATCAGCACACCTTTTTTGGAGGTTTGCTCAGTGGGGCTGATTTCGACGCTCTTCCCGTCTGCCGACGATGTTCAACATGGCAATCTGGCGCGGGTAGGCGATTTCCTGACAACGTTTGTTGGTTCCGCGCCAGCCGAAATCCACCTGATCCTGGGTGACATGCAGGAAGTCCGCGGTCTGGGTCACGTGGTGCTGGTCTCCAACATGCCCTATATCGGCCGCCATTATCAGATCGACGCCGACGCCTCATTTGACGACGGCTTGTTAGATGTGCTCTTCTTTCCCGACCTATCCAAGCTGGAACTGCTGGGTTATATTTTCAGCGGCATAGGTCCAGGCAAGGTGGAAGACCCGCGCATCCAGCACTACCACGCGCGCCGGGTGGAGATTGACACTCAGCCGGCCATGCCGATCATGGCGGACGGGAACCCGTTGGGCGCAGGACGGGTGCGGATCGAAGTGCGGCGGCGCGTCCTGACCGTGATGGTCGGCAAACCGGCGCCAGCGGCGCTGCTCGACCCGGATGCGATGATTGAGGCAGAACAGAATGCAGCAACCGACTGAAATCCTATTACCTGAAGCGCAGCCGCCTGGAATCTGGGGGCGCCTGACCCGCTGGGTGCGTCAGAATCGCCCGCTGGTCTGGCTGGTGGTGATTGTGATCGGCCTGGCCTTATTCCTGGTCTGGCTTCCGCCTTACGCGCAGATGTTTTTCTGGATCGGCCTGCAGGCCAACCCGCTCCTGGCGGGCATGGTTCTGGGCTTTGGCCTGCTGGCGCTCTCGCTGCTCTGGTCTGCCGGCCAGCAGTTGGACAGTTGGACCTTCCTCTTTTTCAACGTGCGCGGGCGTCACCCGCGCTGGCTCGATCTGGTGATGACGGGCGTCACCCAGATCGGCAACGGCATCGCCGCCGGGGTGCTGGCCGCCATCTTCTTTGTCGCCGGGTATCGGTTGCTGGCTTACGAGCTGATCCTGGGTGTTTTGACCTTATGGATGGTGGTCGAGTTGGTGAAAGTCCTGGCGCGCCGGCGCCGGCCTTTTCTGCGCATCACCCAGGCGCGCATCGTCGGCCAGCGCGCTGGTGGGCGTTCCTTTCCGAGCGGGCACACCGCCCAGGCCTTTTTTATGGCGACGCTGCTGGTCGGGTACTTTGCGATTGGGATTTGGGGCGCGCTCCTGCTCTATGCCATTGCGCTGCTGGTGGGCGTCACGCGCATGTACGTGGGCGCGCACTATCCGCGCGATGTGCTGGCGGGCGCCATCCTGGGCACAGCCTGGGGTCTGCTGGGCGGGATTATCTTTGGGTATACGTTGCTCGCCACGCCTTGAGCGGCAGGCTGCCAGGATCAGTAATTCGCCAATCTGCCCGGTCCTGTCATTCTGAGCGTAGCGAAGAATCTGGCTTCGAGTTCGGAACAAGCTTCTGCGCTGCGCTCAGAATGACAAATCGCGAACTCTTCCGTATGCGCGCAGCAACGACACGTCACGAATTGCACGAATTTTGACGAATGGACACGAAGAATTCTTACCGTCCAAACCGGAACCCCAACTGCGAATCGTCCTGCCCGTCCGCCTTCTCCGCCTGCTTGAAGGTGACGGCCGACGGCGGCAGCTTGAGCGTGGCGCCGTCGAGCAACTGCTGCACGGTGGCGATCTGGATGCGCGGGTACTCCTGGTTCCAGCCGGGCGAGTGGTAGTAGCCGGCCTGCACCGCCTCGACCTGCATCGGCTGTGTCGGCTCCTCCAGCGTGAGGAAGATGCCCAGCGCCGCCTTCTCGCGCTCGACCGTCCCGACCAGGTCGCGCACGTCGCCCACCTTGACCTTGCCTGATTTGACCTGGATGATGGCGCGCTTGGCCTTGTTGGTAGCGTCGTCGACAAAGGTGATCACGCCGTCGATGCCGCTGTCCGCGCCCTTCTTGCCCTGCTTGCTGCCCGCCGGCGCGCTGACCGGGCGCGCCTGGATCAGCGACAGCGCCCACCACTGGAACTGGTAGCGGTCGTCTTGCGCAAGCTGCACTGCGGATTGGTAATCGACCGGCTCGCCCTTGATGGCGTAATCCTTGCCCGCGACCAGCCCGAACGTGTCCTTGAGCCGGTACTTTTGCAGCGCTATCGAGAGGTGGGTGACGTCGATGCCCAGCCAGCGCCGGCCCAGCTTCTGCGCGGCGGCGATCGCCGTACCGCAGCCGCAGAAGGGGTCCAGCACCAGATCGCCGGGGTTGCTGCTGGCAGAAATGATTCGCTCAAGCAGTGCCTCCGGCTTCTGTGTTGGATATCCAAGCCGCTCAGCGCTGGTTCCACCGATCAACGGAATATCTGTCCAAACGTCTTGTACAGGTACACCAGGCAATTCATCGTAGTAGTTCTTAAGACGCAGTCGCCCACCCTCGCGTTGTGGAAAGTGTAGCCTTCCTTCACGATCAAGCTGTTCCATTCGTTCCCGCGTATATTTCCATCCGTTCGGAGGTGGTTGATAGGTAATTCCGTTGGACGCCGTGTAAGCGTAGGTAAGGTTTGGCCTTGGATTCGGACTTGAGAGGTTCTGCTCGCTCCATCGACGCCCATCAGGATCCTTGAATCTGAAGCGCTGGTTGACGTACTCCTCTTCGTAATCCTGATGCTGTTTATTGAAAACCGATGGTCGGCCTTTGGCATAGTACAACAAAACATCGTGTACTGCGCCATAACCCTTGGAGTCGTTATGGGCGCCGTAGCGTTTCCAAATAATCTCTGACTGAAAATTCTGGGGACCGAATACGGTGTCTAGCACTACTTTGAGATAGTGGCTTGCTGTTGGGTCACAATGCAGGTAAAGACTGCCACCGGTCTTGAGCACGCGGTGCAGTTCCACCAGCCGCGCCGCCATCATCACCAGGTAGGCCATCATCTGGTTGGCGCCGATGAAGTGGCGCATCGCCTCGATCATGCGCGCCACCGTCTCGTCGCCCTGAGTGATCAACTGGAAGTAGGTCTCCTCGGCCTTGTGGTTCCAGTGCCAGGTGTCCTCGAACGCGGTGATCTGCGCGTCCGCCTCGTGGCCGCTCTCGTCTTTGAAGAGCACGTTGTAGCTGCGGCTGCTGTTGAAGGGCGGGTCGAGGTAGACCAGGTCTACGCTCGCCGCCGCGATGTGTTCGCGCAGGACGGGCAGGTTGTCGCCGTAGAATAGGGTGTTGGGTTGGGTCATGGCGTTGCTCGCTCTGGGGCGTTGAATGGTGCTGTTTGCGCTCATTTTGCCATCAAGCTGGCTTACCGGCAACCACCGCCAAGCACGCGGCTGCAGAGAAGAGTACAACGGATTCAGAATGCAAAGAATACAGCAGGGCCACGCCTTCAGGCGCGGTATCCGTTGTAGCCACCAACCGCCTACACCAATCAGCTTACAACAAAAGTGAAAGAAGCCGTCCCGGAGGCGGTTGTTTCTATGGAATATCTAGCGTTTGCACTGACGACAGCGCTGCTTTAACCGCTATGCTGTGACGAGACGGAAGAGAATTTTCCGTTTTGTAGAACAGTTGAGCCGAGGAGGCTATAACATGGCACGTAAAGAATTCGTGAGTAGTTTGCCCGTAGTCATGGTCGCGGATGAGAAGCAAGCCGCCAAGGTTGCCACCGCGGTCGAAACGCCTGAGCCAGGGGGCTTTCGGGTGGGGATATGGATCGGCATGTTGATCGGGATGCTGACCGGCGGGCTGGCGGGCGCAGTGACCATGCTGTTGCTGGCGCCGCAATCCGGGCAGCGGACGCGGGCCAAACTCCGGCGCCAAGGCGTCGAACTGCGCGAGCAGATGGCCGACAGCATGGAAGACGCGATGGGGCAGGCCGGCGACAGGGCGCACCAGATCACGCACGACGTACGCCGGCAAGCTGAGAAGCTGGAACATCGCGGTCAGGTGATGTTCGACGGGCAGATGGACAATCTGACCACCATGGTCGAGGCTGGGAAAGACGCAGTTCAAAGTATCCGGGAGTAGGGCTTGACAAACCACAAGACAAACCGGTCTATTGTGTGCTTGACGCTGGAGGTTGCAGCTATGCTAAAAGCCGTACTTTTGACAGCGATTTTGATGATCGGGTTGGCACTGCTGCCTGCTGGCGGCGGCAGCTATCAAATGTCCGCAGCGCCGCCAGCGGGCGTCCCGCCCCCGCTGGGTGTTGCCGAGAGCCCACGCGTGCTGGGCGCCGCGATGGTGACCAATACCGGCCCGACCGTGATCGACCGTGACCTGGGTCTCTCTCCAGGCTCTGCGATCACCGGTTTCCCCCCAGAGATCGTCCAGCCGCCCGGCACGATCCACAGCGCTGATGCGGTCGCATAACAGGCGCAGACCGACTACAAGAAGGGGTGGGCGAACTCCAGCATCACGCACAGGAACTGATTGGTGAGCATAGGCCATAGCGTTTACAACGGATTGTGGATCACAAACAGGGGTTTGGGTTATTGTTGCTACTTCCAGAGACGGGAACGATCTATCCGGCTGTCTATCGCTACTTATGCGCTGCATGGTCCCCAACCAAAGACGCGCAAACATTGACACAGGAAGCAACGTCTTGAACAACAAATCTACCCTTCCCCAACCGGACCCGAACGACGGCAAGCAGCGGGGCAAACAGTGGCAAGCGCAGCTGCGCACCTATGCTGGCTATGCGGTTACCCTGTTGCTGACAATGTGGTTCTTTCAGCAATTCTTTGTGGCGCCGCGCGCCCAGCAGGCGAGCGAAATCGCGTACAGCACATTCAAACAAGAGCTGGCAGGGGGGCAAATCGTCGACGTGGTGATTGGCGACAGCAGCCTCACCGGAACCATGCTGGGTTCCGCCGCTGACACGGCGGCTGATGCGGCGACCGATCCGATGGCCGACACAGTGCCATTCAACACTGTCTTTGCGGCGGGCGGAGACCCGAAGCTGGTGGATGAACTTCAACAGGCTGAGGTGCAGTACAGCTTCCAGCCTCCACCCAATCCGATCGGGGGATTCTTGCTGACGCTGCTGCTGCCGCTGCTGTTGCTGGGCGGTGTCTGGTTGATGCTCTCGCGGCGAATGAGCCAGGGCGCCGGCGGCATCTTCAATGTGGGCAAGAGTAAGGCCACCGAGGTGAAGCCGGAGACCGTCGTCGTCAGCTATAAGGACGTGGGTGGGGCCGATGAGGCGATCGCCGAGTTGCAGGAAATTATCCAGTTTCTGAAAACGCCGGAGCAGTTCACCGCATTGGGCGGACATATTCCCAAAGGTGTCCTCCTGATCGGCCCGCCGGGCACCGGCAAGACATTGCTCGCCAAGGCCTCGGCCGGTGAAGCGGGCGTTCCCTTCTTTGAAACCAGCGGCTCCGAATTCATTGAGATGTTTGTAGGCGTCGGCGCGGCGCGTGTGCGCGACCTCTTCGTCAAGGCGCATCAGGTTGCTCCCTCCGTCGTCTTCATCGACGAAATTGACGCGATTGGGCGCAGCCGCAGCGGCGCAGTCAGCATGGGCGGCAACGACGAACGCGAGCAGACGCTCAACCAATTGCTGGCTGAGATTGACGGTTTCAAGACCAACGTGGGAAAACCCGTGATCATCATGGCGGCCACCAATCGGCCAGAGGTCTTGGATCCGGCCTTGCTGCGCGCCGGGCGCTTTGACCGCCATGTTGCGGTGGGCAACCCGGACCTGGCCGGCCGCATCCAGATTCTGAAGATTCACAGCGGCGCCATCAAGCTGGCGCCTGATTTTGACCTGGCGCGCGCCGCGCGCATGACCCCCGGCTTTAGCGGCGCCGACCTGGCCAACGTCATGAACGAAGCGGCACTGCTTGCAGCGCGCAACAACGCCATGGCCGTCGCGCTGCAAGATTTCGAAGCGGCGATTGAACGCGTGGTTGCCGGGTTGGAGAAAAAGACGCGCGTGATGAACGAACAGGAACGCAAAACGGTTGCCTATCACGAGTCGGGCCACGCTTTGACCGCAGCGTTGACGCAACATGGCGACCCCGTCAGCAAAATCAGCATCATTCCCCGCAGCCGCGGCGCGTTGGGATACACCATGCAGATGCCGACCGAAGATCGCTACCTGCTCACGATGGATGAGTTATTGGACAAAGTTGCCGTCATGCTGGGTGGGCGTGCGGCCGAAATGGTGGTCTTTGGCACGCTCAGTACGGGCGCCAGCGACGACATCTTGCGCGCCAGCGAACTGGCGCGGCGCATGGTCAGCGAATACGGCATGAGCGAAGAGTTAGGCTCGGTGCGCTACGCCGGACGAGATCTGCAATATCTGGGTGGTGCGTCCCAGGATAACAGCCAGATCAGCCCCGCCACGCGCCAGGTGATCGACAGCGAAGTGCAGCGCATCGTCACCGAGCAATATGCGCGCGCGCAGGCGCTTTTGCGCGATCATCGTGCTGCGCTGGAGACCCTAACCTCCCAATTATTGTCACAAGAGACGGTCGATGGCAACGCGGTCAAACAGGCATTAGCCGCTGTAGAAGCGAGCCCTCATCGCAACGGCGCCGCTAAGATCGCCCTTTGAAGCCAGACGACGCGACTCTGCTCCAACCCCGGAATGCGTGGCTGGCTCAGTTTGAAAGCGCCCATACCAAATAGCGTACGACAAATGGGAATTGGACACCGTCGAAGGCGTCCCGTTTGCGATGCAAAATCTATCGGTTGCGCGGATGACGGGGGCGTTCATTTCCCCTATGCTGAAACAAGGCGATCAGCCGTGGACACACGGATGCACAGCCAAGACACAATCTCAAGTTGGTTCGCAAGGGGAATAGACCATGAGTAAAGATCCGAAAAAGAAAAAGAACGACAAGACGAAGCCGGCCAAGACCGCGAAGGAGAAGAAACAGGCAAAGCAAGCTAAGAAAGACAAAAAGGAGAATCCCGAGCTGCTCGATCTATAGTGACAGCAGTCCGACACCTGGTGTATCTAAGGCAGGAGAGTTTTATTGCAAAAGGAGAAAGCGTGATGGAGCAAGATGTACGCCACGAACCCCGGCCAACGAATGATTCGCGCAAGAGAATACCTGTTGAATCAGGAAAGGTCAACACCATGACAACGGCAGAAAACAAGCCAAATCTCGGGCAGCGGTGGCGCAAGGCGCAACCCACCAAGATGACGCTCTTCTGGGCCTGTCTGGCCAGCATCATCCTCACGATGGTGATCGGATTTACCTGGGGAGGCTGGGTGTCCGCCGATTCTGCGCAGAAGTCGGCTCAGTCAATGGCGAGCAACGCCGTTACGGATCGGCTGGCGCCTATCTGTGTTGCCCAGTTCAATCTGGATCCGGAAAAGAGCACGAAGCTTGCCGAATTGAACGAAATGTCTACCTATCAGCGCACGCAGTATGTACAAGAGCAGGGTTGGGCCACTATATCGGGACAGGAGAAACCAGATCGCAGAGTGGCAGACGCGTGCACCAAGCTTCTACTGGCAGTGAGTCCCTAGACATGAAATGGTTTCACGCCTATTTCTACCGGTTTCCCTCGGCGCCGCGCCCCAATCAAGGCGTCACCAAATTCGCAGTAAGACTGGCGCGTCCATGCGACCTGTATCGCGGCGGTGCCAGTCTTTGCGCACTCACACTTGGCGCAGAACGGTTTGGAATGGCAAAAATCTGGCCTCTACGGCCGCGGGAGAACACCCATGTTCAAAAATATCGTGGTTCCATTGGACGGGTCGCCGATGGCAGATCGAATCTTGCCCCATGTGGTTGCTATCGCGCAAAGTGGCAGCCAGCCAGCCCGAGTCATCCTCCTCCGCGTCCTGGAAACCACCGACAAAGCGTCGACGGCAGTCGATTCGTTGGAGTGGCACTTCGCCAAAGCTGAAGCGCAAGCCCATCTGAATGAGGCCGCCGCACAGTTGGTGCAATTGGGCCTCGCTGCAAAAACCGTGCTGCTGGAAGGCGGGGCTGCCCAGCGGATTGTCGAGCATGTGCACAAGCACGGCGCGGACCTCGTGGTCCTGAGCAGCCACGGGCAAGGTGGATTAAGCGGATGGAACGTGAGTGGTGTCGCCCAAAAGGTCATCTATCGTGCCGGTGCATCCATCATGCTGGTACGCGCTTCAGACGAAAACACGCCGGTTCATAGTGGAGTCGGCGGCGAGACGATTCAATACCGTCACATTCTGGCGCCACTCGACGGGTCACAACGTGCGGCAAGTGCCTGGCCCCTGGCGATTGCCCTGGCGCGGGGTCACGGGGCTGACCTGCTGGTGGTGCACGTTGTCACGCGCCCGGAAATGCTGCAACGCATCCCGCTCAGCCTGGAGGATGCGGCGCTTTCCAAACGCCTGGTTGACCGCCATGTGACGGAAGCGGACAAATCTTTTGATCAACTCCGCTCTCGGCTGCTACCGAATACGCAAACCCGTGTTCTTATCGACGATAGTGTGACCCGGGCGCTGCATGATCTGGTTGTGCTGGAACAGGTGGATCTTGTCGTGCTCAGCGCGCATGGTCATTCATGTTATAGCCAAAGACCCTATGGCTCGCTGGTGGATAGCTTTATCACGTATGGCGCGACGTCACTGCTGATTTTGCAGGATCTCGCTTCAAATCATACGAGGCGAGACATAGATGAGCATATGACTGACGAAGCAACGCTACCAGCCAGAAGGTCAAGTGCTGCAGAGGAAGGACGGAATCTCCTTGCGCATTTTGAGATCTGATGTGACAGTCCCGCCCCAATCTTTGCCCCCTGTTAAAGAACGAGATACGCGTCCTGTGCCCGAGACTTCGAGTCATCTGGAACGCGCTGCGCACGAAATTGCGGCCCACCATGTGATTGGAGCGCAGCCCGCCAGTTATGTGCAGCATTTAACCCAACTGCCACGGCTGACGCAACAGTTACAGGATGCGCACCAGCATCTTGTCGACGCATCTGCACACGATCTAGCCCATTCCAGTGCTGCCGAGTGGCTGTTGGACAACTACTATCTGGTGATTGAGGCTTTGCGGCAGATTGAAGAAGATTTGCCTGAAACCTATTACCTGCAGTTGCCCAAACTCACCGCAGGCGCTTCTCTATCCGGATCGCCCAGCGCCGGACAGCCGCGCATCTACGCCGTGGCGTCAACGTTTTGGACGTACGAAGCGTATCAACTCGATCAAGGTCGGCTCAGCCGTTTCGTGGCTGCATACCAGCAGGTAAGTGCGCTCACAATCGGTGAATTATGGGCTGTGCCCACCATGCTGCGGCTGATGTTGTTGGAAACGCTTGCCCGAGTCGCCGGGCAGGTTGCTCGCCGGACCAACGACATGAGCAGGATGGCTGATTCAGCGATAGCAACAGATCTCTCAACAGGGCTGAACGACAACGATATAGTTGCCAACTGCATCCTCAGCTTGCGCAGGTTGAATGGCCAGGATTGGAACCGTTTTTTCGAAGGCGTCAGCCTGGTGCAGCAGATTCTGAGTCAGGATCCAGCCCGCATATATGACCAAATGGATTTTGCTTCGCGCGACCGCTATCGAAGTGTGGTTGAGATGTTGGCGCGCGCGACCGGTCTAGATGAAACGGTTGTCGCCCAAAAGGCAATTGATCTGACCAGCGCCAAAGATAATGGCAATAATGGCGCCGCGCCCGCGAAAATGGAGCGGACGTTTGTCATCAACGGCGAATACAAACATGCTGGCGAGAATAGCGTTGACGATACCTGCAACGTGGACGTCTCGAGCCGTGCCCATGTCGGTTACTACTTGTTCGACCAGGGACGCCCGCAACTGGAGAATGCAATTGGATACCATCCGCGCGGCAGGGAAGGGCTGCGGCGCGCGATGATGAACCACCCTACCTTGGTCTATCTGGGTGGAATTGGCGTGCTGACGGCTCTAATCATCGGCGGATTCCTTGCGTATGCCCGTCTTGCTGGCGGCGCGCTGCACTTGCAAGCCATGGCTGCCGTACTGGCACTCGTTCCTGCACTCACCGTGGCAGTCAGCCTGATCAACGGGATCATCAACCGTGTGCTCACCCCGCACATCTTGCCCAAGCTCAATTTTGAGCAAGGAATCCCACCCACCTGCCGCACCATGGTCGTCGTGCCGTGCTTGATCGCTGGAAAGTCGGACGTCGCATCATTGACCAGCCAACTGGAGTTGCACTATTTGCGCAACAGCGACCCGCATCTCTCGTTTGCCTTGCTTAGTGACTTTGCCGATGCAGCGCAGGCGGAGCAGCCGGAGGATACAGCATTGATCGCGTCGGCACGCGCGCGTGTCGAGGAATTGAACGCCAGATATGCGGCCCGCCCCTTTTACCTTTTTCAGCGCCGGCGGCAGTGGAACGTCACCCAGGGGATCTGGATGGGCTGGGAACGCAAACGGGGCAAGTTGCAGGAGTTCAACCGCCTGTTGCGTGGCCATACAGACACCTCGTACACCACCCAGATCGGCGATCTGACGCCCCTGTCCCAGATTCGCTATGTAATCACCCTGGACGCCGATACCATCTTGCCACGCGGCGAGGCCAACCGGCTCGTCGGGACGCTGGCCCATCCACTCAACCGCGCTGAATTTGACGCCGAGAGCGGCAAAGTAATTGCCGGATACACTGTTTTGCAGCCGCGCACTGCTATCAAGCCGACCAGCGCCAACCAGTCGCTCTTTACCCGCGTCTTTACTGGCGATCGCGGGATCGATCTCTACACACGGGCCGTCTCCGATGCCTATCAGGATCTCTTTGGGGCTGGCATTTTTGTGGGCAAAGGCATTTATGCCGTCGATGCGTTTGAGCGCAGCCTGGCAGGCCGCCTGCCCGATAATGCCATTCTCAGCCACGATCTCTTTGAAGGTATTCACGGTCGCGTCGGCCTTGTGACTGACATTCTTCTTTATGAGGACTACCCACCCCACTATTTGATCAATGTCCTGCGCTCCTTCCGTTGGGTGCGCGGCGACTGGCAATTGCTCCCCTGGCTTTGGCGCAGCGTCCCCGCCCAGGCTGGCCGGATCCGGAACGATCTGACGCTCATTGATCGCTGGAAGATCCTCGACAACCTGCGGCGCAGTTTGCTGGTCGTGGCGATCATGGCACTGTTGACCGCCGGCTGGACTGTGCTGCCTGGCGGCCTGGGTGTGGACGCTATTTGCCGTACTCATGCCGGCAACCCCGTCGTTGCTCGATACCGCAGTGGCGCTCGCTCACGGGGTCAAAGCATCGTCGTATCATACGGTGCTGCGGCCCGTACGCGATGATGCGCTGCGCTGGTTGCTCTTTATTGCATTCTTGCCCTACGAGTCGCTCTTGATGATCATCGCCATCGCGACAACGCTGCGACGCTTGCTCACCCACAAGGATTTGCTGCAATGGACAACGGCCGCGCGCACTGCGCATCTGTTCGGCGATGAGGCGACATCCACCACCGCGTTGGTCAAGATGCTGCCGTCCATGCTGGCGGTTGGACTCCTTGCATTGCTTGTCGGTGTGGTCAATGTGCAGGCACTGCTGATTGCAACGCCATTCTTTCTGCTATGGTTGTCGGCTTGGCAGATCGCCCACTGGATCAGCCGTCCGAGTCTTCAGAAACCATTTGAACTTACCACCGCTCAGGTGCAACAACTGCGCACGCTATCCCGCCGCACCTGGCTCTTTTACGAGCATTTTGTCGGGCCTGACGACAACTGGCTGCCGCCCGATCATTTCCAGGAGGCGCCGCGTGGCATTGTGGCCCACCGCACCTCACCTACGAATATCGGGCTCTATTTGCTGACGGTGCTGGCCGCCCACGATCTTGGCTATACGGGAATGATCACGATGGCCGTGCGGTTGGACGCTACATTCGCCACACTGGAAAAGCTGCCGCGCTATCGGGGTCATTTCCTCAACTGGATCGACACGCGCAGTCTGAATACGCTACCGCCCGGCTATGTCTCCACAGTGGACAGCGGCAACCTGGCTGGCAGCCTGATTGCGCTTAAACAGGGTTGCCTGGTCGCGCCGCGACAGCCGATTTGGCGCTGGGAAGCCTGGCAGGGGTTGGTGGACCTGTTGCTCTTGCTTGCAGAGTCGCTGCCTGGCCCTGCACAACAAACCGAAGCAAGCGCCAGGCGCGATAGCCAGCGGGATGCCTCCACGTCGCGGCTGGTTGAGCACCTTGCACAGATCCGGCGTCGGGTGCTGGATGTGCACAGCGATCCGGCGCAGTGGCAACCATTGCTGATCGAGCTCATCACCAAAGATCAGCAGACGATCAACCACGAGCTTGTCGATATCCTGGCAGCCAATGCGGGCGCGCTCAACAGTGAAGTACTGCAGAACTGCCGCATCTATGCAGACCGTATTCGCCATCACCTGGATGAGATGCGCCACGATATGGACAGACTCCTGCCGTGGGTTGCGTTGCTCAACGCGCCCCCTGCCCTTTTTGTGCGGCCGCTCCTCTCGCCTGTCCTTGCCGAGTCCTGGGCCGCGCTCCAGCGGGTGTTGCCACTCGCCCCTCGCCTGGATGAGATCGAAGCAATCTCCCATGTGGGTCAACATCAAGCGCAACATTTGTCGGCCCAGATAGCGGCGACAGCAACCCTGCCTGCCGACGAAGCGGAGTTGGCGCAGGCCTGGTGTGCGCACCTGATGGATCGATTGGCGGGGGCGCACGCGGCAGCCAGGACATTGATTGCACGCTACATCACCCTTGCCGAAACGGCAGATCGTCTGGTCGCCGACATGGAGTTCGGCTTTCTTTTCGACGCGCAACGACAGCTTTTTCACATTGGCTACAATGTGGCTGCTGGTTTGCTGGATCAGAATTACTATGATCTGCTGGCCTCGGAAGCGCGCATTGCCAGCCTGGTCGCCATCGCCAAGTACGACGTTCCGCAAAGTCACTGGATCCACCTGGGGCGCCCGTTGACGCGTCTTGAATCCGGTGAAGAATCACTGCTCTCCTGGAGCGGGACAATGTTCGAATATCTGATGCCGCCACTACTCATGCACAGCTATCCCGACACATTGATCCATGCCAGCGCCACCGCCGCCATCGACCAGCAAATAGTCCATGCACGGGAAAAGCGTGTGCCCTGGGGCATTTCCGAGTCCGGCTTCTATGCCTTTGACGCGGCCATGAACTATCAATATCACGCCTTCGGTGTGCCGGGGCTGGGCTTCAAGCGTGGTCTGGCTGAGGACCTGGTGATTGCGCCTTACGCGTCGATGCTGGCCTTATCCTTTCACACCCAGGCGGTCTTGCAGAACATAGAGGTGCTTCAGTCCCTTCAAATGGTCGGTCGCTACGGCTTCTATGAGGCGCTTGACTTTACGCCGTCACATCTGAAACCAGGGCAATCCCATGCAATCGTTCGCTCATATATGACCCATCATCAGGGCATGATCATGCTGGCCGTGGTCAACCGCCTGCAAAACCAAATCATGGTGCATCGCTTCCACGCCGAGCCGGGCATCCAAAGTATGGAAATGCTCTTACAAGAGCACCTGCCATCGGCTGCGCCGCTCCAGTTCCCCAATGAGGAAGGGATCAGCCCTCCGTCACCGGCGCGTAGCGATACGATGGTCTCCCGTCCATGGCCTGTGTCAGTCGATACGCGTATGCCGACAGTGCATTATCTCTCCAATGGGCGGTATGGGCTTTTGATCAGCAACGCAGGCGGCGGTTACAGCCATTGGCGCGACCTTGCACTCACCCGCTGGCGCGCCGACGCCACCCTGGATAATTGGGGCTGTTGGCTCTACCTGCAAGACCTGGATCGCGGCGCCCTCTGGTCGGCGACCCGCCAACCGTTGGCTGGCGCACCGGATTACGAAGAGGTGCTCTTTTCCCCGCACATGGTCAGTTTTCGGCGGCGCGAGGAGGACATTTCCCTGCTCATGGAGATCGCCGTTGCTCCCGAAGATGACGTAGAAGTGCGGCGGATCACGCTGACCAATGAGAGCGACCAGCACCGCAAGCTGCGTTTGACCACCTATGGCGAAGTGGTGCTTGCCCCCGCCGCTACCGATCAAAGCCATCCGACGTTTGCCAAGCTCCTCGTGGAAAGTGAATACCTCGCCGCTCGTAGTGCTTTGCTTTTCACGCGGCGCCCGCGCTCGATCAAAGACGGCGCCCCCTGCATGATCCATATGCTTGTGCGGCCGCGCAACGTTGCGCGGGAGGTGTGGGGGCGCCAAAGCTACGAGAGTGATCGGGCGGCGTTCCTGGGCCGAGGGTGCACCGTACAGGCGCCGGTAGTCCTAACCGCTGCCGCGGCTGGCTCCACAAAAGCCGCAGGGAAGACCGGCGCCACCCTCGATCCAATCTTGTCACTAGGCCAAGATATTGAACTGCCGGCGCGGGCCACCGTGCAGATTGCAGCCGTCACGCTGGCGGCCGCAACGCGTGTGGCTGCGCTGGAGTTGGCAATGCGCTATCGCATTTGGAGCACCGTTGATCGCGTCTTTCCGCGCGCCCAAACTGAGGCAGAACAGGAACTGCGCCAGTTGGAGATGACGTCGCCCATGCTGGAGCAGACGCAACAGTTGCTTTCTCTATTAATCTACCCCCATGCTAAACACCGCGCTGACGCAGCCACCCTGAACGCCAACAGCCAAGGGCAAGCCGCGCTGTGGCCTTTCGGCATCTCCGGCGACTACCCTATCCTGCTCTTGCGCATTGGCGACGAGACAGAGGGAAAAGTGCTCCAGGAACTGTTGCGGGCGCACACCTACTGGCGCCGCCGCGGCCTCACTATTGATCTTGTCATCTTCAATCGGCAGCCGACGAACTATGGGCGGTCAACACACAATTTCATCCACCGCATGATTCAGCATACCGACAGCAGCAGTTGGCTGAATCAGCGTGGCGGGATCTTTGTGTTGAACGAAGGTCAGATGAGTGATACGGATCAGACTTTACTCCATGCCGTTGCCCGCGTCGTACTCGATAGCGCCAATGGCACATTGGCCGAACAGATGTCCAAGGAGCAGCGCCATCAGCCATCTTTGCCAATGCTGGAGGCAACGCTTCCGGTTGATGATCTGCGGGACGCCACGCCTTTGCTCATCCGCCCTGCAAATCTCCAGGTTGACAACGGATTGGGCGGATTCAATACCAGCGGCGAATACGTTGTCTATCTACATCCTGGTGACACAATGCCCACGCCCTGGATTAACGTCATTGCCAACGCTGGCTTTGGTTGCCTGATCTCCGAGACGGGAGCCGGTTACACGTGGGCCGTGAACAGCAGCGAGAACCGGCTCACCAGTTGGCGCAACGATCCCGTCTCCGACATGCCGGCAGAAGCGATCTTTGTGCGCGATGAAGAAACGGCCGAGGTCTGGTCGCCGACGCCGCTGCCTGCGCCCGCCGCCGCGCCCTATCTAGTGCGCCATGGCATCGGCTACTCGATCTTTGCGCATAATAGCCACGGCGTGAAGCAGCAGATGCGCGTCTTTGTCGCACCGGATGCTCCGGTCAAGGTGGTGCAATTGCGACTGGAAAACAGCGGTTTGCGGCAGAGACGGTTCACCGTCACCTACTATGCGGAATGGGTGCTGGGTGTAGATCGAGCTGATACGCAAAGCCATATCATTTCGGAATATGCAGAAGAAGATCACGCCCTATTAGCGCGCAATGGCTACAGCGCCGAGTTTGGCCAACGGGTCGCCTTTGTGGCTGCCAGCAAACAACCGCATGGCTTGAGCGCAGACCGCACCGACTTTCTGGGCCGCCTGGGATCGCTGATTCACCCTGCGGCCTGAAACGCGGGGCTAAACAGCCGCGTCGAGGCTGGCGCCGATCCATGCGCCGTCCTGCAGCTCCACATGGACTTGGCGCCTGGCGCACAGGAGGAGGTCTACTTTTTGATCGGACAAGATGCGGACCGACAAGCTGCGCAGGCGCTGATCCAACGTTTTCAGAATCCACACGCGGTGGAGGCAGCCTGGCTGGCGACGCAGGCACTGTGGGCGCAGCTCACTAGTGCAGTTGCAAGCAAGGACATTGGTGACGCAATGTAGTGGGCATGGGAGGAACACCGATCGGTGGACGCACCATGACAGAAACCAGCGAGGTCTGCCGGTGCTGACGCCTGGCTCAATCCGATTGGGCCGCACTGGGTTCACGGCAAGCATAACGTTGTCGAGCCATCCCGCCTGCTTATCCCGCCTGCTTACGGCTCAGGCTGTGGCTATGACTTATCAGGTGGCCAGACGATCTATGTGATTCAGATTGACAATTCGCAGGGCGTCAATTGCGGTGTGCGCACCGATACACGGGATAATTTGATGTGCCAGCCCACAGAGAATACATGGAGAATTTAGACAAGCACTCAGTTTCTGTGCGTCTGCTGATCGCAGACGACCAGCCACGCGTCCGACAGAGCTTGGAAGCGTGGCTCACGGCGCTGTGCTGGAATACACCTGATGGCGCCACGCTGGCAATCCAATTCGTCGGCGAAGCGAACGATGGTCAGCAAGTGATCGAGCATGTACAGGCGCTTCATCCAGATGTGGTAATGCTGGATCTGCCTACTCAAGATTCTGTGCATCGGGGACTGCGTTCGAAGGCGACGCTGGATGGTTTGGATACGATTCGAACGATCAAACGCCGGTGGCCGGACGTCAGGATTGTGGTGCTCACGATGTATGCTACCGATCGCGCCGCCATCCTACTGGCCGGCGCCGACGCCTTTTTGCTCAAAGGATGCTCCACCCGTGACCTGCTTGATGCCGTGCTGCCCGTAGCGCATTGAAATGACGAACCCAGACTTCCTGGGTTTGCCCTGCTATACCCAGCTTGCGCTGACTAACAACCCAGGACACGTAGGCATTAGCATACATCGCACCCTTCTCATCAAACGCTGGCTCATTATCGGGCGTCAATCAGCAGCGGATTCAGTGTGGGTGCAGATCCCCTTTTTCGGTTGGTGACTGGTCAATCATGTCTGGTTAGCTCGTCGACGTCCGAACATTTGGACGTCGACGAGCCAACCAGACAGTGACGATTGACAGACAATTAATTGCCGACTGGCTGCAACTTGCCTTCGAGCATCAGCACGATCACGAACGGGTCGTTGTAGGTGCCGTTCTGGAAGACCGGGTCGCCATCTTCCGGCCAGCCGGTGACGCGGATCGCCGGCGCCGGGTTGTTGCCGTAGCGTTCCCACAGCGGGATTTGCGGCAGCAGTTCGTTGTAGGCCAACGCCAGGTCGCCCACGATGGCCTTCTGAGCGTCGATGTCGGCGCCTAGCGTGGAACTAGCCACCATCTGGCCGAGGTCGACTTCGCCCATAACTTCAGTCTGCTGCACGAGCGGGAAGGACATGCCCTTCTTGGACGGATCACCTACGCCCGAAAGCGCTTGGTTGTAGGGCGTGCGCAGATCAAAGTCGAACGCATATTGCGGGTACGGATTGCCGGCGCCCCAGGCGCGAATCGCCATCTGGAAGTCGCCATTCTGAACGTCGAGGTCGTGCTGCGTGAAGGTGATGCCGCGGAACGCAGTCTTGATGCCGAAGTCCGTGAGCTGTTGCGCCAGGTTCTCGGCCGCGGCGGACCAGTCGGCAAACTCAGCCGGCGCGGTCAGTTCAAACTCCATGCGTTTGCCGGTCTCATCCATCCACACGTTGTCCGTGTCGCGCGTCCAGCCCAGGCCGGTCAGGATTTCTTCAGCCTTGGCGCGATCGAAGTCGTACTTGTTGAGGTTGCCAACCGCTTCTTCGGTGACCCAGTTCGGAACCAGGTTGTCAGAGAAGCCGGCCATGTAAACGGCTGCTCGACCAGAGTCGCCGAGAGAGATCACGCCGTTCTCATTGCGGTCGATCGCATAGGCCAGGGCCTGGCGCACTTCCTTCTTGTCAAAGGGGGCCACAGCATGGTTGAGATAGAGCGCCGGGCCATTGTAGTTCGGCGCACGGATGATGCGGTAGCCGAGGTTGATGTATTCCTTCTCGGTGGCGGGTGGAAAGCCGTGCGTGGCATAGTCAACGTCGCCAGAAAGCACCAGTGGCGTCACCACAGGCGTCTCGCCGTTGTAGTTAACTAGGCGGTCGAACTTGACCATGTCCGCCATGAAGGAAGTCGGCACTTTATTAATAATCATTTGCGACTCGGTGATGCTGGCCGGGTCGATCTTATACGGCCCAAGCACGACCATGTCTTCCGGGCGGAACTCGTTGAACTGGGCGAGCAGGTCTTTCCACTCCTGATCGTCGATGGTCTTGCCGGCCGCGATCAAGTCGTTGACCTTTTGCGCCCACTCGCCGTAGACCGACGAGGCATGGATGACGCTATCACGCAACAGGCGGCGCGGCGCCACAGTCGAAGGCTCGCGCAGGATAAAGTCGACGGTAGTGTCGTCCACTGCCTTGACTTCGGCCAGATGATCTTTCCAAGCCGCTGTGTTCAGCAGATGGTAAATGGAAAACGTGTCGACAACATCCTGGGAGGTATAGGCGCTGCCGTCACTCCAGACCGCGCCTTCGGGCAGCTTGACGCGCAGGGTGACGTCGTCCGCCCATTCCCAGGACTCGCCAGCGATCGGCATCCAGCTTTCGTCTGCCCACATGTAGTAGAACAGGGGTGGTTCCATCAACGCCTGGTAAGGGCTGCCACCGAAAATACTGTTCGCCACAAACGTGTTCCAATGGCCTTTGGGCGCAACCTCGTAAAGCCAGGCGATGTGAAATTCGCCAGCGCCGGCAGCCGGGGCCGCGGCTTCTCCACCGGACTCGGCGACAGGCGCGCCACCGGGCGCGGCGGGCGCGGCGCAGGCCGACACCAGCAACGCCAGCACCAGCAGCAGTGCAAACAAATTCTTACTTCTCATACGATCTCTCCTTACATCTGAAGATTAAACGGTAAAACAGCACCATCGGGTTACAATGTGGACAGGAATCTTCGTCGATTCATCTCCTTTCCAGCGTCAACACTGGCTCATGCGGACGATAAGAACCATCGCCAGGGTAAAGATAATACCGATCAGCACTGTGAACAACGTGATGACATACTCCGCCGTGCCCGGCTGCACTACAAAGAGAAGGGGAATCCCCGCCACCAACAGAAGTGAGCCGATCAGAATCCCGGCGCGGCCAATCTCGCGGTTCATGGGCTAGACCAACAAAGATATGTGCTCCAATTTGCGCACGGGGCAGGCCACCCGGCCGCCCTCCACAAGCGGTTCGAGCGGCGGCGCCGCGACATCGCACTGGCCGGGCACAAAGTAGGGGCAGCGCGGATGAAAAGTGCAGCCCGCCGGCAGCGCGAGCAGGCTGGGAATCTCCGCGCCGCGCAGCTCGATCTGCCGCTTGTGCTGCGCCAGCGCTGGGTCGGCTTCGGGTACGGCGGAGAGCAACGCCTGGGTGTAAGGGTGGCGCGGATCGGTGATCAGCCGCTGCGTTGGGCCATCTTCCACAACGCGCCCCAGGTACATCACCGTGATGCGCCCTTCCCACGCAAAGTACTTAGCCAGCGCCAGGTCGTGCGTGATAAACAGGAAGGTGACGTCGAACTCCTGCTTGAGACGCGCCAGCATGGTGAGAATGCTGACGCGGATCGATACATCGACCATCGAAACGGCCTCGTCGGCGACGATAAATTTGGGATCGACGGTGAGCGCCCGAGCCACAGCCACGCGCTGGCGCTGACCACCGCTCAATTGATGCGGATACTTGTCGATGATATCGCGCGCCGGCGTCAGGTCGACCACTTCGAGCAGCTCCAGCGCCCGGCCTTCGGCGTCCGCGCGTTTTTTGACCTTGTTGTGGCGCAGCAGCGGCGCGGTGATGATCTCGCGGATCGTCTGCGTGGGGTTCAGCGACGAATAGGGATCCTGATGGATGATCTGCACCGACTGACGGTAGCGGCGGAACGCGACGCTGTCCAACTTGCTGATGCTCTTGCCCTCGAAGAGCACCTCACCCGCGCTCGGTTCGAGCAAACCGGCGACCATGCGCCCGGTCGTGCTTTTGCCGCAGCCGCTCTCGCCCACAAGACAGACCGTCTCACCGGGTTCGACCGCAAACGAGACTGCATCGACGGCAGTCACCGTTTCCTTGCCTTTGCCAAAGCGTTTGGTCAAGTTGCGAAGTTCGATGATAGGCGCCATCAGGCAGCCTCCGCCAAAATGATGCTTGGGTCGAGCACGTTGAGTGCGCCGCGATGCAACGGGTTCAGTTTCAGCTCTTCCGCCACCGCACGCCAGTTCCAACACGCCGCGGCGTGATTGAGTCCCACCGTCTCCAATTCTGGCTCCTCCTGGATGCAGCGGTCGGTGGCAAAGCTGCAACGCTCGTGGAATTTGCAACCCGACGGCAGGTTGATCAGGTCGGGGGGCGAGCCGGGGATCGAGAACAATTGCTCGAAGCCGCCGCTCACCGTCGGCACCGCACGGATCAACCCCAGCGTGTAAGGATGGCGTGGCCGGTAGAAGATGTCATCTGATGTACCAAGTTCGACGATACGGCCGGCATACATCGTCGCCACGCGGTCAGCCAGTTCGGCGGCAATCGCCAGATCATGTGAGATGAAGATCATCGTGAAGTGCTGATCTTCTTTCAACTGGCGCAGCAGCTTGATAATCGTGCGTTGGGTGATAATGTCGAGCGCGGTCGTCGGCTCGTCCAGGATCAGCACCTGTGGGTTGAGCAACAGCGACAAAGCCAGCAGCACACGCTGGCGCATCCCGCCGCTCAACTCATGCGGATAGGCGTCGATCACACGTTTGGGGTCAAGCTGCACGAACTGCAACAATTCCACCAGGCGTGCGAGCACGGCCTGTTTGTCGTGCCAACCGTGCGCTTTGGCGGTGTCGAACGTCTGATTCCAGACCGTGAGCACCGGGTTGAAGGCGTTGAGCGCGGCTTGAAAGACCATCGCACAATCGCTCCAGCGAAACTCGCGCATCTCGTTCGGCGTCAGTCTCAGCACGTCCACTTCGCGTTCGTCGCGGCGATAGGTGATCACGCCCGGCGAAACCTGCGCAGTTTCCGGCAGCAGCCGCACGATGGCTAATCCTAGCGTGGACTTGCCGGAGCCGCTCTCCCCGATCAAGGCCAGACTCTCGCCGGCGCGCAGGTCGACCGTAACGCCGCGCACTGCCTGCACCTTGCCGCGCCGGGTGGCATAGCCCACGTGGACATTGTCGAGCGACAGCGGCGGTTTGCCAGTAGGTTTGTCTTCGGTCTTCCAGTCAAGTTGATTTTGGGCCATAGCTTGGTCGGTCCTCGTAAGGTGACAGTCACTTGTACAAGGAACTGTCAGCGCATGGATGTCATCAGACTGCGGCTACACCATCGTGCGCAGGCGTGGGTTGAAGGCCAGTTCCAGCGAACGCGTCATGGTAATCACCGAAAGCTGGAAGAGGGCGATCGCCAGGATGGGCATCATGATGCGCCACATCGCATCGCGGAAGAAGATGGCGCCCTGCGTCCAGGCCATGCTGATCATGACGCCCCAGTTGCTGCTGGAAACCGGCACCAGGCCGAGCAGCACCAGACCCACCTGCGTATAAACAGCCGCGGTCAGCGCCAACGTAAAGCTGATCACAATATAGGTCATCATGTTGGGCACCAGTTCGCGGAAAACGATGTGCAGCGTGCCCAAATCAAGCGCGCGCGCTGCTTCGACAAAATCGCGTTCCTTCAGCGAAAGCGCCTGCGCCCGCACAGCGCGCAGCAGCGCGGCCCAGCCAAGCAGACCGAGAAAGATGCCAAGATAGGTCAGGTTGTCCAACGTGATGAAGGCGGCCAGCACCGCCAGCAGCGGGAACTGGGGAATGGTGAGAAAGATGTCGGTGAAGCCCATGATGGCCCCATCGATCTTGCCGCCCACAAATGCAGTCATCGTGCCAAAAGTGACGGCGATAGCTGTGGACAGGAACGCCGCGACCACCGCCACATAGATTACATCCTTGCCGCCGTGCACAATTTGCGAGAAGATATCGCGCCCCTGATGGTCGGTGCCAAACCAATGCTCGGCCGAAGGCGGCTGGTAGATCTGATCAAGCTTGGTTTTGGAGTCGAGTGGGATGAAGAACGGACCGATCAGACAGACGATCAGAATGAAACAGGTGGCTAAAAAGCCGATAAAGCCGGCCTTGTTGTAGGTCATCAACTTGAGCGTCGTGCTCAACGAACGAAAGAACCCTCGGATTACACCCATTGTCTGCTCCGCTTTAACGTGTTTCGGAAACCACCCATTGTCACTCTGCCAATCCTCATCCAACCTTGATGCGCGGGTCAAGCCAGCCGTAGAGGAAATCGGCCAACAGATTCGCCAGAATGACCGACATCGTGATCACCAGGAAGATGCCCTGCATGACCGGGTAGTCGCGCTGCGAGATCGCCACGTTGAGTTGATAGCCAATGCCTTGATAGAGAAAGAGGGTTTCGATCAAGAACGAGCCGCCGACGACAAAACCGATGGCAATCGCTAATTGTGTAAAAAGCGGCAGCGCCGCGTTACGGCCGACATAAGCGGTGGTGATGCGCCAATCCGTCAGACCGCGCGCCCGCGCCACCGTGACGAAGTCCTCGCCCAACGTGCCGACCGTGCTGCCCTTCATGCTCAGCATCCACGTGCCGATGGTCGTCAACACGTAGGTCGTGATCGGTAGAAACGCGTGAAAAAGCGCGTCACCCAGAAAGGCCAGCGAAAACGAAGGCGTCACCCCCGGCGACATCGTGCCGCGCATCTGGGCAATGGGCAGGATCTTCCACTGCACGCCCAGCCACACCACGAGCAAGATGCCGATCAAGTAATTCGGAATCGAGCTGACAACCGAGGCAAAAATAGTCAGCGAATGATCCAGGAAACCCTCGCGACGATAAGCCATCATCAGCCCGAGCAGGATGCCAAAGGTGAAACTGAAGATCAGGCCGATGCCTACGCTAAAGATTGTCCACGGCAGAAAGCGGGCAACGATCGCAGTGACCGGCGTGCCCGGCGAGGTGATCGAAACCCCCAGGTTCAAATGCAGCAAGTTCCAAAGATAGTCTCCATACTGCTGCCAGAGCGGTGCATCCAGGTTGATGGCAAAGAGAGCAGCCGCCTGTGTGCGGGCATTTTCGTAGTCCATGCCCTGCGTTTCGATCAGGCGGGCAATATATTGCTCCACGGGGTTGCCTGGCAACAAACGGATGAGGAAGAAAATAATGGTGCTGACCACCCAGATGGTGAATAACGCTTTGCCCAAGCGCCGAACATAGAAGTTCTGCGCGAAGCGGCTCAAGATGTTGGGGGAGCGATTGAATTGCTCGCTCCCCAGGCTTTCCGGAACGGTCGCAGTTGTCGTCATAGAATTTGGTTTCGTCGGCTAGGTCGGGTTCGACAGACAAAAGGTATAAGCAATTCGGGAGTGGTATATACCAGCATAGGCCGCATTCAAAAAAAAGAACTCTAAAACAATTGACAGGAGCGTGCCGTTGCCGATGTACAGTTCTGAATTGTTACTTCATGCTGATGTAGAACAGAGTAACATAGACATTCGATCCCTGTCAATTCAGTTTTTTGCAAAACGATTGTATCTTCGCAAGCAGTCAAAGTCATCTCCAATTTGACAAAATACGCTGAGAATAGTAGAAGAAAGAATTGCGCTCGGCAAAGTAGCCGAATTCCGCAGAGGGATGCAACTTGACAATCAAATCCGGACAACTAAGTCGTCACTGCCGGCAAGCGCCGGTAGAGGAACTTCCCGACTCCCTTCTGAGCGAGGCAACTCCATCAGAGCGATTGCCCCATGAAACAGCAAGTGGGGGCGCAATGCTGGCAACGGCATTGTGACTACAACCGCAACAGAGAGCAGCGCCGCCGACGATGCCTGCAAAGGCGTCCAGTCGGTCAGGAGTGAAAGGGTAGGGTAAGAGCCTACCAGCGGTGGCAGTGATGTCACCGGCTAGGCGAGCGTGCAATCGGGAGCAAGGCAAGTGGGTTCGGCTGTCGCAAGACGGCTGAATCTTGCCGCAGCGGTGCGGGCGAGTCAGATAACACCTGGCAGACCACAAACCGCCACAGCATGAGGTGTGAGACAGATGACGGCGCAGCGACAGCGTCGAAGCAATTCGGCGCTGTCGTGAACAGAATCGGGGGTACAAAGTTGTCTCGGATTTGCATCAATGATTTGCCTGTTGTATACTCCAAAAAGTTCTGCGGAAGGCGCGCCGACGTGGCGGAATGGCAGACGCGATAGACTTAGGATCTATTACCGTACAGGTGTGGAGGTTCGAGTCCTCTCGTCGGCACCACGATGTGGCCGGTTCAGGGGCCCGTGGCCTAGCGGGAAGGCGTCTCCTTTGCAAGGAGAAGATCGTCGGTTCGAATCCGACCGGGTCCACCTTCCACACGGAAACCTGAAGCGTCGGGGGAGGAGAGCAGTCAGTAGCACTGCAGATACGTAAGATGCGGGCGTAGTTCAGCGGTAGAATGTCTCCTTGCCAAGGAGAAGGTCGTGAGTTCGAATCTCATCGCCCGCTCTCAAAGGGTCGGCCACGCGGCCGACCCTTTTGATGAAAACTTGATAGGCCGAGGTAGCTCAGTCGGTAGAGCACAGCACTGAAAATGCTGGTGTCCCCAGTTCAAGTCTGGGCCTCGGCACCTTTCCAACGTCCTAGTGGGGGATCGTCTAACGGCAGGACTACGGACTTTGGATCCGTCAATCGGGGTTCGAATCCCTGTCCCCCAGCCACCATTACGGGGCAGGAAAGCCTGCTCTATACGTTGTAAATAAGTTGTTTGGCACTCTTTTCTTTATATGGCGGCCATAGTTCAGCGGTAGAACACCAGATTGTGGCTCTGGGTGTCGTGGGTTCAATCCCCACTGGTCGCCCCAAAAATTCTACCTGGCAGCACCGATACCAAGACAAGTAACACCAAAGAGAAAGCCCTTGCCAATGGCAAGGGCTTTCTCTTTGGTGTCCGGTAGCACCTACAGGGTATATCCCCGAGGCGATGCTACCGGACACAGACTAAAACGAGTACTGTCCATGTACACCACCTCCTTTTATTGGGATAGCGGATTCAGGCTTGGCGCTGGCAGGGCCACTCACCTAGCTGGTGCAGAGTATCCCACACTCATTCCCCTTTGTCAAATGACGATTTTCTCAAATTAAAAAGCGTAAAAAATAGGTCGCCAACCCCAAAAAGAGCAAAAAGCCGCAAATATCGGTAAAGGTGGTCACAAAAATGCTCGACGCCAGCGCCGGATCGATGCGCAGCGCTTTCAGCATCATTGGCATAAGCACACCCGCAATAGCCGCTACAATCAGGTTGCCCACCATAGCAAGCCCGATCACCAATCCCAGATACGGATTATGCTGCCAGAATCCTGCGATCAACGCCACCAGGATGCCAACCGAAATCCCATTGATGATGCCCACGCGCGCTTCATGCCAGAGCGCCCAGAGCGTATCGCGCGGTTCGATCTCTTTGAGCGCCAGGGAACGCACCATAATCGTCATGGTCTGCGTGCCGGCATTGCCCCCCTGCCCGGCGACGATCGGCATGAAGGCCGCCAACACCGCCGCGCTCGCAATCGTGCTCTCGAACATTGCCACCACACTTGATGCCAGAAAGGCGGTGCCGAGATTGACCACCAACCAAGGCAGCCGGTTGCGCACCGCCTCCGGAATCGGGCTGTAGATCTCGGAATCGGAGCTCATCTGCGCCAGCCGATAGATATCTTCGGTCGCCTCTTCCTCGATCACATCGATGACATCGTCGATCATCACGATGCCGATCAACCGTTCTTCCTCGTCCACCACGGGCAGCGAAACCAGATCGTAGCGTTGCAACAACTGCGCCACTTCCTCTTGATCCGCGGTGGCGCGCACGGAAATCACGCTGCGATCCATGATCTCCTCGATGGTTTGCTCCAGATCGGCCAGGATCAGCGCCTTGAGATCGACAAGCCCGATCAATCGCGCATGACGATCCAGCACGTACAGGGTGTAGAAATCTTCCTCTTCGGCATAGTGCTTTCTAATAAAACGGGACCGATTCGCTGACCGTCCAGAAACGGCGCAAGGACGAGGGCGCCGCGGTCATGATGCCGCCCGCGGTGTCGGGCGGATAGGTCATCAGCGCGGCGACGTCGGACGGCTCCTCCATCTGTTCGAGCACCTCGGCGGCCTGGTCGGGCTCCAGCTCACCGAGCAGGTCGGCGGCCATGTCCGGCTCCATTTCATCGAGCACATCCGCCAGCATCCCGACATCAAGATGCTGTGCGACGCCGGCCATGTCCTCCTCGTCGAGTTGCTCGAAGACGTCGGCCAACTCGGTCGCGTGCAGCCGCTCGACGATTGCCCCCTGTTGTTCAGGCTCCAACTCCGCCAGCAACTCGGCGCTGTCGGCAGGGTGCAGCGTGCGCAGGTAATCGATGGCGCCTGCTATGTCCTGTCCGTCCAGATAGGCGTGTAGGCGCTCCAACGCATCGTTCAGTTCAATGGGATCGACCATCTTCCACCTCCGCCATGTTTTCACATAGACAAAATGTGTCGCAGCACGCGTTGGTGGATGGTCAACAGACAAAAGGAGGCGAAAAAGAAACCGCCTGACCAACAGGTCAGACGGTTCGACAACCACAAAGCAGCAAGAGATCGCAATGAGGGCTTGCCCTCTTGCATCGATCAGAAAGCAAACCTCCAGACGCGATCGTGGTTGCTGCGCAGGCTGTTGCCACCGCCGGCCAGGTCTCGCTGGTGAAACACCGGACGCGCAAAACGACGATTCAGATTGATTTGTTGGCGATGGATAGCTCCGCCGCCAAGTGTTTCGACAGCAGCATGGCCCAGCAATTGCTTGGTCAGCGTACGCTGACCAGGCTCTGCATCGGGCTTGCTACTGTCCGGGTCCGTCTGGATTTGCAGCGGCCCCGTAGAACGTTGTTCAGGATTCATTATCTTTCCAAAAAAACCGGTGCGACCCCGTCGCCTGTCGGGATTCGTTGTCGTACTGACCTGGCGCTTGTCTAGGCTGCACCGAACCTGTCGA
This sequence comes from Candidatus Caldilinea saccharophila, assembly GCA_016710365.1. Taxonomy (GTDB): domain Bacteria; phylum Chloroflexota; class Anaerolineae; order Caldilineales; family Caldilineaceae; genus Caldilinea; species Caldilinea saccharophila. The sequence goes on from JADJVW010000001.1 coordinate 460,945, forward strand.
TCGTCGCAAGCATAGCACTCGCCCCGCTGGCTGTCAAAACAGGACGGACAATCACCTCATTCCCTCATGCGCCACTTTCGAGCCAGGCAACCTTTGCCGGCGTCAGCGCCACATCGAGCGCCGCAGCATTGGCGGCATATTCGGCGCCGTTGGCGCACCCGACCAACGGGAAGGCCGCAAAGGGCTGCGCCAGCACATAGGCCATCGCGATCTGCGCCAACGGCGCGCCACGCTGCTCGGCAAGCTGCCGGGCGCGTTCCAGACGAGCAAAGTTTTCCGGGTAACAATAGCTCTGCACACAGAGACGATCCAGATAGGCCGTAAAAGTGTCCAGATTATCGGGGCGGAAGCGCCCGCTGAAAAAACCGCCGGCGAGACTTGACCACGTCAGCAGGGGAATGTCGTGCTGGGTATAAAAGGTGCGCGCCGCGGCGTTGGCGTCACCCGTAAGCGAGACGCAATTGTCCCATGGCTCCTTGACTTGAATCGCCAGACTGAAGTTGGGGCTGGAGACGGCGAAAGGCTGCAACCCGTGTTGGGCCGCATACGCGTTGCCCGCCTCGATGCGCTGATGACTCCAGTTCGAGCCGCCAAAGGCGTGGATGCGACCGGCAGCCAGATGTTCGTTGAGCACTTCCACGATCGGGCCGACAGGAACCGTCGGGTCGTCGCGATGCAACAAATAGAGATCGATGTAATCCGTGCGCAGCCGCGCCAGCGAATCGTGCAGATCCGCGGTGATGTCGAAGGGCGTCACGCGGCGGCGATCTTGGTTGTGATGCGCGCCTTTGGTGATGACCACCACCTGGTCACGCAAATGACGCGTTTCGATCCAGCGACCGAGCGTGCGTTCGTTATCACCATTGCCGTAGACATGCGCCGCGTCGAAAGCGTTGCCGCCCAACGCAAAGATGTCATCGAGCAGACCAAAACTGTAGTCAAGCTTGTCGGAACCGATCATGACAGTCCCCTGAATAAGCCGCGCCACCGGTTTGGTGACGCCAGGAATCTGGCCGTATTGCATGAGTTGACCTCGATCTAAAAAATGAGTATGGAAATAAGCAAGGAACCATGGCTAGTTCCGCGCTGAATCATACCACGCGCGGAAACCTTCCACGATTGCCAGGTCGCGGCTTGGCTTTTTTCGCCGCGCCAATCGGCGCACGAAACTTTGAGGAGGTCCCAAGCTGGGCTGTCCACTCTCACAACAAGTGACCCACCAGCGCATGGAACTTTGTTGTCGCAAGGCTCGTCATCACAATAGAAAGCGAAATGTTATGTATGCTGATTCGGGGGATCAATGAAAATAGGATTATCCATGGCAATCTTCACCGCAACCATCCTGGTTGCCTGTGCACCAGTGCAGCCCCTTGCTTCAGAACCAGTCGCACCAGCCACGCAGAAGCTCACCGTGGTGGAGGATGGTTCGCTCGTCCAGGAGGAAGTAATTGAAGCCGCAAAGCCCACAGAAGAAAGCCGGCCGATGCCGGCGGAAGGGAGCCAGCCGATGCTGCCACAAGTGAGTCAGGCCATCAATGACCTGGCCGCCACTCTGAACGTGACGACCGAGCAAATCGAGGTTGTGAGTGTGGAAATGGTGGTCTGGCCAGATGGCAGTTACGGCTGTCCAAAGCCAGGCATGATGTACACGCAAGTGCTGCAAGACGGGCTGCGCATTCGCTTAGCTGCTGACGGCGTTGTCTATCAATACCATAGCGGCGGCGGACGCGCACCATTTCTCTGCAATGACCCCGCCAAACCGGCGCCGCCCGGCAGCAAAACCGAAGGAAGTTGACTCAGTTGAGCAGTTATACTGACCAAACAGAGGCCGGGAGAACATGTTCTCCCGGCCTCTGTTTGGTTACTTACCGACCGTAACGAAGTGCGCTGCGGCTCAAATGATCAATCTGACCCGTAGGCGCTTCGTGCAACTTAGCGCCCGGTCACTTGCCCAATAAAGCAGGCGATATTGTCGCCCTGGAAGACGTTGGGGCTGCACAGGATGCCGCAGTTGCTCCACACGCCCTTCTTCACGCCCGTCGCCTGATAGGTGATCACGCGCGTCTCACCCGGCGCGCCGGGGACAGAGGTCACGCGCAGTTCAGTGTCAGCAACCGGCAGCGAACCGGCGCCGTCAGCGTAATAATTCTGACCGCTGTTACCGAATCTGTTTTCGGCGCCAACCGTCAGGAAGCCGCCATCGCCGTTGTTGACCGAGCCATACGTGAAGGTGATGTCTTCAACCGCACCCAGCGTTATCCAGACCTGGAACGAATTGGGCCGCCCGGTGCTATATTCTGGCACTGCGTCCCATTCCACGATCAGCCAGGTGGAGACGCCATCGGTAAGCGTCGCAATGCGCATGGCGCCACCCGCGGCCGGGTTCAGATCCGTCCAATACGGCGCCAGCACATTGTTTGGCTGGAGCGGATTGGGGAAAATCTGATTGGCGAAGTTGATATCGGCGCTTGTGCCGCCGCCCACGACAATATAGCCGTTGCTGACGAGGCCGATGCGCGTCCACGTCTCACCGGCATAGGTGAAGGCAGGCACGGTGAAGTTGGTGATCGTCTCGTCGCCCACACCCGCAATCGGCCCGATGCCGAAGATCGACAGCGGCAGGTAGCCTGCGGGCGAACCGCCAGGATCTGCACCGATCGTGACGATCGCCGGCTGGGCGCCCGCCAACGGGCCTTTGTAGACGACGCTGTTGCCCCAGACGCCGGCATTGACGACGCTGTTTGGATCCAGGCTCAACTGAGGCGGCAATTGGTCGAAGAAGTCGACCTCAGCCGTGTCGAACGTGGTGTTCTTGAGCGTGACGGTGCAGGTGGTTTTGGCGCCGCGCGCAATGACTGCCGGATCGCAGCTCTTGGTGATGTTGACGTTCGGCTCACCGCGCACCAGCGTGACCGGGAAGTGGACTGACCGGTCGCCCTGCTTGAACTCGATCATCGCAAAGCGCACCTGACCCATCGGCACATAGCGGGCGTCGATGGTGATGTCAAAGGTGAGCGCTTCCCCCGGATTGAGGCGAATCTGCTTGGGCAGGCTGATGTTCACGTCCGGCGGCGCCGAGACGCTGACTTTCCAGTTGCGCGCGCGGTTATCGACGCTGCGGATCGTGCGCTGCACCGTGATCTTGCCTGCCATGTCGGGCAGATACAGGCTCGGATAGTTCGCATTCCACAGGCTCTTTTCCAGGGCCACGTAGTTTGCCTTGGTCTCATCGAAGGTAAAACCAGGATTGGTGGCGGCTGCCACATCGACGCGACCGGAACCGGTGTCGAACGAATCCGCCGGGGTGACGCCATCTTCCTTGACCACGCCGGCCACCTTGGCCGTCGTCATGATCGCCGACTTGATCTGGCCGGGCGTCCAGTCCGGGTGCAGGTCTTTCAGGAGCGCACCCACGCCGGCGATGTGCGGGCTGGACATCGACGTGCCCTGAATCGCCTGGAAGAGCTGGCCAGGATAGCCGCCATCTTCGGTAGCAGGCAGCGGTGTGTGGCCAGCTAGAATCTGTACGCCAGGCGCCGTGATGTCCGGCTTGCTGACGCCTAGCAATTGCTGAGGCCCGCCGCGCGAGCTGAAGGAGGCAATGACGTCACCCTGCACCTGCGTCGCCGTGCCCGGCGTGAAGGTCGCCATGACGCCCGCGTGCGCGTTGAAGAACGCGATCATCTGGTCGCCTTCCGGCCCGTCGATGTGCACGCTGGGGATGAAATGGTTGTCGGTGTTCAACCCTTGCAGGATGAGGTTGCGCAGGATCATGCCTGCGGCGCCGCCCTGACTGACGTTGTAGCTCTTGTTGACACGGGCGTTGACGCCACGCTCGCAGACTACAATCTGCCCGGTAAAGGCGCCGGGGGCAGCCGGATTCAGACACAGCGGATCGGCGGTATTGAGGACGACCGGCAGCGGGGTGCTGATGCCAGGCGTGACGGTGGCGCCAACGAGGTTGAGCGTGTCACCGTTGTTTGCGGTCAGCGTCAGGGTGCTGAGGAAGTGACGGTCGCTGGTGCTGGCGGCGACGGTGGTCACCCACGGGCCGCGGTGCGCCACGGTCTCAGGCGCGGGGCCAGAGTTGCCGGCCGAGGCAGCCACGAAAACGCCGTTGTCGTAGGCATTGAGGAACGCCAGTTCGACGGCGTCGCCATAGGGCGCGTTGCCGCCGCTGATCGAGAAGTTGATGACGTTGACGCCGTCAAGGATGGCCTGTTCGACCGCGGCGATCGAGTCGCTGCCGTAGCAACCTCCGTCGCCACAGACGCGATAAGCGATCACATGCGCGCGCGGCGCAATACCAGACACGACGCCGCGCGACTCGCCAAAGATGCTGGAGGAAACGCCCGCGTTGCCGGCGGAGGTCGTCAGCGTGTGGGTGCCGTGGCCGTTGTCATCACGCGCCGAGTCGAATTCAGTCGGCAGCAGGCCAACGAACGCCTTGTAGGTGTCGATGAAGTCGTACGCGCCGATCAATTTGTTGTTGCAGGAGAAAGCTGCATCGTTCGGATTCCACGCAGTGTCGCCAAAATCACAGGTGCTGCGGGGAACGCCGCCTGAAAAGCCATTGGAACCGGGCACAACCGGCGGCGCAGCGTACGGCTTGCCGGAAGGATCCGGATCCGACACAGAGGGATGCTCAGGCCAGACGCCGGAGTCCAGGATGCCGACGATCACCCCTTCGCCTGCGCTTTCCTGACCGCCGAGTTGAGCCCAGGCAGCCGGTGCGCCGATAAAGGCGGGGCTGGCGTCGGTATCAGGCTGGCGCAGCTCGTCAAGAAAAACGGCTTTGACGCCTTGGCTGCTGGCAACGTCGCCGATATTGCCTTCCGGCATTACCATCGAGACGCCGTTGAAAACTTTGGTGTAACGATGGACGACCTGTCCCTCGCCCGCGGCCACGGCAGGCGCAGGATCAGCGCCCTCTTCCAGCACCACGATGACGCTTGCCAGTTGAAACTGGTCGGGTGAGCGTTGCGTGCTGGCCGCTACTTCTGGCTTGACCGCGCTTTCGCTCGATTCAGGCGCCAGTGCGTCGCCAGGCGTCAGCGGGCCTGGTGTGGGCTGCGGCGTCTGGGCAAGTTCAGTCTGGCTGTCGGATAAGACTGCGGGCAGGAACAGACGCGTCGCCGTATCCGGGGTTGCCGGTGTAGCATCTTGGGCAAAGACAGGGGTGACGGATGTCAGGACGAGAGAGAGGATCAACAAAAGCGCGGGAATACTCCGCCAATTGACCTTCATGCAGGTGTTCTCCTTTTTTCAGCAATGTTCAAAGAGGCTTGATGATGGAAATGCGCTGTGATGCTGGACGTAGTGCAACACAGGTTACACTATGACGGAAGATTATAGGCACAAAAAAATAGAAATTTCAATCAGGGAAAGCTGACAATTTTTGGCGCAAAATGGACCACGCCTTACGGACGCCTGAAATTATCCGCGTCACGTCGCCGTTCCGTCTCACCACAGGGGAACGATCAGCCGCGTCCAGTCGTCCTCAGGGTGAGCACTCATGATGGTCTGTGCACTGTCCGCAGATGGAGTGCAAGAAAGGGAAAAACGATGAACTATCGATCCATCGCCGTCATGGCTGGCTTGGCGGCGGCCATGCTGGTCACCGCCTGTGCGGCGACGCCGGAAACGCCCATGCCGCCCGCTGAGCAAAGCGCGGCACCGCCCACATTGTCCGTGGCGGCTCCGCAGTCGCCGCTAGCGGTTGAGCCGCCCCTGGCAGTCGAGTCGCCGCTGCTGACGCCGATCTCCGTTGCTGCGGCTGCGGGCGGCGTGACCGGCGAGGCGCCCCAGGCGCTGCTGGACTTGATCCTCGACGACGCGGCCGGCCGCACTGGCCTGGCGCGCAGCGCGCTACAGGTGATCCAGGATCAGGCAGTGGTGTGGTCGGATGGCTCGTTGGGCTGTGGGCAGCCCGGCATGGTCTACACGCAGGCGCTGGTGGAGGGCTACCACGTGATCGTGGCGGCTGGCGATCAGACGCTCGACTACCGCGCCGGCCGCAACAATTCCTTCCGCCTCTGCGAGAACCCACGCCCCAACGCGCCCGGCGCACCGCCCTCCCGTTGAAATTGTCTAAACAAAAAAGAGAAGGGCCGCTCGGCCCTTCTCTTTTTTGTTTAGACACGATTCAGACGCCGCAGCGCCTGACGTCGCTTACCACACCTCCTAGCGGACGATCACGACGCCTGCTTCGGCATCCACAGGGGCGCCGGGCAGATAGCGCAGCAACAGACCGAATTCGGTGTTGTTGGTGCGCGAGCCGGTGTCGACCACCGTCAGCACATCATTCTGCTTGAAGCCGATCTCGGTCAGACCGACATCGCCATTCTGGAAGACGCCGAGGTAGCGCTCACCCAGCGGGGCAATCGTGATCGCATCGAACATGTCGGTGGCGTCGCCCGTGAAGTAGATATCACGCGCCACGGCCTGAATGTTGATGGGCTTGAGGAAGTCCGCCGCGTTCATGCCGATCTGCTCGCCGCACAACAACAACACGGTATTGCCACTGTTGGTGTTGTGGTCGGTGAAGAAGAAGGCATCGGCCAGACCGGTTTTCAGGTCCGCCACCCAACTGAAGTTGCGGCCATCCGACAGTGCCGAAAGGGCTGCATCGAAGGTGAAAGCCTGATAGTCGAAGATGCCGTCGTTGTCGACATCCATGTTGATCTCGATGCTCAACGGTGCGTTGGCATGCGCCTGCCGCTCCCACGTATTCACAGCAAAGGCCATGAGGAACGAAGGATCGTCGCTGCAGAAGCCGGCCGGCACTGGGTAGGTAGCATAGCCGAGATAGTGGAAGTCCGGCCGCGGGTTCTGTTCGCCAGGACCGCCTTCGGGCAGGTTGTAGTTGCCGGCAAGCAGCGAGTAGCTCTCCACCGTCGCCGTTGCCACACCGCGATTGCGCACCTGCACATCTGCACCCTTCATATTGCGCAGCGTGATGTTGGCGGCCTTGCGCGGCAGCACCTGCCACGGCAAGTGGATACGGTTGGCGCCGTCGCTGATGTCGGTCATGTAGATGTAGCCGTCGTACTCCATGCCGGTCAGTGCGTCGCCGCTGGCGCCGAGTGCGCCAGAGTTGAGCGCCCATTCCTCCAGCATGGCGCCGTCGATCTCATTTTGACCTCGAAGTAGCCCCAGCCATTGGCGGGTACCTGGACGCTGTTCGGCACGCACCTTGACCGCGCCGTTGGCTTCGTCGTCCGCAAAGCGGAAGGTCGAAGAAACGCGCAGCTTCATCTCCTGGTCGCTGTAGTTGCGCACCGCCACCCACTTGGAGAGCCGGAGCTTGGTCTGGCTGACCTCATGGAAGGTGAAGGAGAGGGCCGGCGCGCCCGTTTCGGCCTCGAAGGCGACCAGCGGGGTGACCAGCGCCTCGTCGACGCGCACTTCACCGCCGCCGATACGGGTGATCGCCGCCAATTCGCCGCCGCCGATGGCAGCCTTGTTGATGATGTTGGTCTCGGCTGTGTTGACCAGCGCCGCTTTGAGCTCCGTGATCGTGCGGCCTGGGTGCGCCTGCTTGAGCAGGGCCGCCGAGCCGGTGACCATCGGCGCCGCACCGGAGGTGCCGCCAAAGGCTTCCTGACCAACCCCAGTGCCTGCCACTGCGGAGAAGGACGCGCCCGGCGCACCGATCTCCGGCTTGATCAGGTTATCGCTCATGGTCGGCCCACGTGAAGAGGAGCCGGCCATATGGCGCACCAGTGGAATGCCCACGGCCGGGTCAAAGCGCACGGTGACGCCCGCGGCCAGACCGCTCTTGAGGCGATTCGAGTCCACCTGGCTGATCATGTAGCCGGGGATGCTCGGGTCGCCGCCGCCAAAGCCGCCCGAGAAGGGTTCGCCCGGCGCCACCAACCCGATGATGCCGACCAGAGCGCCGCCCGCGGCGATGTTGCTGATCTTGATGCTGAAGCCACAGGAGCCGCGGTCAACCAGCACGATCTTGCCGGCCAGCGAGCCTGCGGGGAAGGGATTGCAGCCCAGCAGGTTGCCGCCGGCGCCGTCGCCATATTGCAGCGGGCCTTCGATCGGCGCGGTCAGCGGCGCGGACCACGGCTGGAAGAAGGTCTGAATCTGCCCGGCGATAGCCGGCGGGGTCAGCACCTGCATCAGCGGCAGGAAAGCTGAAGGCACTTCGGTCTGTGCCACCGAAAGCGCGGACAGCGTCGCGGCTGGCGAGCCGGTCACGTAAGGCTTGTCCGCCGAGTTGCCCGCGGAGGCAACCGTCAGCACGCCGATCGCCGCGGCATGTTCCACCGCCTGCGACAGATCGTCGTCGAAAGATTGGCCGTAGGTCGAGCCGAGCGACATATTGACGATGTCCAGATGATCGCTGGTGTCACCATCGCCATTCGGGTCGACGACGTACTCCATGCCCTGGATCAACGCCACGCCGCTGCACGAGGTCGAGACGGAGGAGCAGACCTTGACGGCGTAGAGATCCACGCCCGGCGCCACACCGATGCCACCCGTTGCTGAGTTATCGACGCTGATGCCTGCGCTCAGGCTACCGTCGCCGACGAGACCGAACGCGTAGGCCGTGTAGACGACGCCGGCGCCCAGCTTGATGCCCGGCAGCGGCAACACGACGGTCGTTGTGCCGGCAAGCCGCACTTCGAGGTCGTACGTTCCGGCAGGCACGGGCGTGTACTCCCCAACTTCGCCAAATGCGACGTTGCCAAAGATCACCGGGCCACCGGCCACGGCAATATCGACCGCCGGCGCATCCGGTGAGAGATGCACGAAGCGGATGTGGGCGTTGCCGGCAGCCGGGTCGCTGTTGTCGTCGACCAGCACCAGCGGGGCGATGTCGGCGAGCAGGCCCTTGGCGATTACGGTGTAATCGACGCCCGCGTCAATCGTTAGGTCAGCGTCGATCACCACCGGGGTAGTGGCGCCTGTCGGCACAACCTTGACGTTATACGTCCCCGGCGGCAGGCTCAGATAGTTGCTGATCGCCTTGAATGGCACGTCGGCCAGCACGATCCCATCGTTGACCAGCACGTCCACCGCCGGTGCGTCGGGCGAAGCATGGACAACGCGCACACGGGCGCGGCCGGGATCGGGCATGGGCAGGCCACCGATGATGTCGGCGACATGGGTGCCGTGGCCGCCATCTGGACCGTCATCGATCGGGTCAGGATCGGGCATTTCGGGGCCATTCGGCCAGACCGAACCGGTGAAGTCGTAGCCGCCCACCACCTTGGCGGTGGGGAAGGTGCCCGGTTCGATGATAGTCGGGTCGTTGCTCTCGAACGCGTAGACGCTGCCGGCGCCGCCCAACTTGGCATGGGTGTAGTCGATGCCGCTGTCGAGCACTGCCACCTTGACGCCTGCGCCGTCGAAGCCGAAGACTTCTTGCACGGTGGCGGCGCCAATGTAGGGCACCGTCTCGCGCAGATCTTTTTCGTAATTCTTGACCGGACGCACCGCGATTACGGCTGGATTGTCGGCCAGTTCGCGCAGCGTATCGAGCGTGGCATTGATCAACACGGCGTTCAACGCTACCTGCGTCGTCGCCAGCACGGTGGCGCTTGGGTCGATCTGCGCCAGGTCGGCGAGCACGGCTGCCTGCTGCTGCTCGACCACCGCAGCCACGGAAACCTGCTCGGCGCCGGAGACGGCAGCGCCGCGCACTTCGGCCGCGGCGATCGCCTCACCCACGGAGGGCTGGCTCAGGCGGACGATGACATTTTGCGCGCCGCGGCTTGCCAGCTCCGGGCTAAGCTTGAGTTTGTTGAACTCGGTGGTGTCAAGCTGCACGGGCGCGTCCAACTTTGCTGCGGCCATCCAGGCCGGCAGGACGCGTCCGGCGGGCGCGCCGGCGGTTACCTGGCTGGCGCTGGCCGCGTCAACTTCCACCACCGTGACTGGCGGCGCCTCATCGTTGGCTTCGTCGCTGGCTTGCGAGTTGCCGAATGAACTTACAACAGAAGGTAGAAAAAGCTGATGGTTGACATCGGGACTGTCTGGATTCTGGTCCTGGGCAAATGCCGGGGCAACTGCGCCAAGCACCATAGCAGAGATGAGCAATAAGTTGAGAACAACTTTTCTCATGGTAACTCCTTCATTGGGATCAGAACGGTTAGCTGGGAATTCAGGGATGGATCTGCGTCCGAACGATGAGCATTCGACTGTGGATGAAACTCTCCTTTCCAGGGCGCTGTGCGCTGAACAGAACGCTACGGTGCAACAGAAGACCATGCGTGGCGGCTTCGGTGGTTTATGAAGCAACGCCAGCGTGTCGCATGTTGCGTGTGACGGCGCGCATGAGCCATGCGCTGACGAATAGGGGTTTTGCAAAGTATACTCAAAGCATAAACGGCAAAACTTATATACAGAGTATCAGAGAAAAGAGGAGCGTAAAGAGTGGAATGCTTACAATTTTCCGCCGATGTTTCCACTACGCTTGACGGACAATCATCCATCTGGACGAAAAGCCGGCCACTGGCGCTGGTGACATCGAAAGAGGCTGTCGTGTTCGATCAATGGCTGCGGGCAAGCTATGCATGGGCGTGTGAGCGCCTTTATCACGAGTTTGCCTGGAGCTACGACTGGGTAAGTTGGGGCGTCAGCGCCGGCGCGTGGGATCATTGGCGGCGTGTAGCGCTCGATGAAGTGCAGCCGCATGAAGCAACATCTGGCGCCCCGCTCCTGGAGCTTGGCTTCGGCACCGGTGTACTGTTGGCCGTGGCCGCTCAGCGCGGCGCCGCACTTGTCGGTCTTGAATTATCGCCGCAGATGCACGCCGTGGCGACCGCGCGGCTGGAGGCGCACGGCATGTCAGCGCCGCGCCTCCGCGCCACCGCCCAACAGATGCCCTTCGCGGGCGGCAGCTTCGGCGCTATTATCGCCACGTTTCCCGCGCGGTATATGCTGGAGCCGGCCACGCTGCGTGAGTGTCATCGCGTCTTGCGCGCTCGCGGCCGATTGATCATTGGCGGGCTGTGGGTGGTTCCGACGGTAGCAGGACGTCGGCTGCAATTGCCGTTGCTCTATGGTGCGCCTTCCGCAGCGCAAGTTAACGCGGTGCTACAGCGGGTCGAGGGCGCAGGCTTTGCCGCCACCCTGCAAATGGCGCCGCGGCGCAGAAGTCGCTGTGGTCGTGGGGAAAACACCGATCAATGCAGGAGAGAGGGAAGCACCCGTAATGAAGCTGCCAAATCTTATGAAACGTCTTTTGGGCAAACCGCTGGAGCCATCACAACCGACGGCGCCCCCGCTTGCACCGTTGACGCCTGAACTTGAGCCGGATGAACTTCAAGTCCCCGAAATCACGCCGGCGGCTTTGCGCAGTGCGTTGCAGGACGACCAGCCTCTGCTCTTGCTCGACGTGCGCGAACCCTACGAATGGCGGCAGGTGCGCATCCCTGGCGCGCGCCACATGCCGATGAACAGCGTGCCACAGCACCTCGCCGAGCTGCCGACCGACCGGCCAATCGTGGTCTTCTGCGCGCACGGCAGCCGTTCGTTCGGCGTGGCCTACTATCTACGCACCGAGGGCCTCGACGCCTGCAATCTGACCGGTGGCATTACCCAGTGGCATGTCCAGGGCGGCGAGGTCGAAGTGCGCACGACGCTGTGATGCGTAACAGGTGATACGTAATACGTGAGGCGTAAGGCGACATTACGTATTACGCATCACACTTTGATCACGAAATTGCGTCTCGTAGAGTGTGGCATAGAGGCCGCCCTGTGCGAGCAATTCCCGATGTGCGCCCTGTTCGATAATTTGTCCCTTCTCCACCACGAGAATTTTGTCCGCGGCCAGGATGGTGGAAAGCCGATGCGCGATGACGACGCTCGTCCGTCCACGCAGCAGCGGCTGCAACGCGGCTTGAATCAGCGCCTCACTTTGCGAGTCGAGATGTGAGGTCGCCTCATCCAGCACGAGGATGCGCGGATCCTTCAGGATCACCCGTGCGATGGCGAGACGCTGTTTCTCCCCGCCGCTCAAACGATAGCCGCGTTCGCCGACTTGCGTGTCGTACCCTTCGGGCAGAGCGGCGATCATCTCGTGGATGTTCCCAGCCCGGCACGCCGCCTCCAGTTCCGCCTGCGTGGCGTCAGCTTTGGCATAGAGCAGGTTGGCGCGAATCGTATCGTGGAAAAGGTAGGTCTCCTGGCTGACGATGCCGAATTGCTGCGACAGCGAGTCCAACGTAATGTCGCGCAGGTCAATGCCATCTAACAAGATGCGACCGGCAGTCGGGTCATACAGCCGTGGCAGCAGGTAGGTGAGCGTCGTTTTGCCCGCGCCGCTGGGGCCGACCAAGGCCGTCAAGTCGCCCGGCGCGATTTCAAAGTTGATGTTCTGCAAAGCGTGGCGGCGCAACAGACCGGCTTGATCGGGATCGGCTGCCTCTGTGGTTGCGGCAGTCGAGGTTGCGTCATCTTTCCCATTCAAAGCCGCGCTCCCATCTGCTTGGGGCAGGTGCAGCACATCCCCAATCAGCGGGCCCTGATATTGAAACCAGACATCTTCGAAGCGAATATGTCCCTCTGTCGTGTGAAGTTGGACCGCGCCGGGTTTATCCTGAATCTCGACCGGCAGATCGAGATATTCGAAGACGCGCTCAAAGCTGACCAGCGCGGTCACAAACTCGACCTGCACGTTGGTCAACGCTGAAATCGGCCCGTAGAGCCGCGCCAGGTACGCCGTAAAAGCCACGATCGTGCCCACGGTCAGCGCGTCGTTGAGCACCATCCAACCGCCCACCCAGTAGACCAACGCGCTGCCGACCGCACCCACCAATCCCAGCCCCATGAAAAAGAGCTGGGAGACTTCGGCGCGACGCACGCCGATATCGCGCACGTTGGCGCTGACCGCTTTGAAGCGCTGCTCCTCGGCGGGCAGGCGGTTGAAGGTTTTCATCAAGAGCGCGCCGTTGACCGTGAGCGTCTCGGTAATCTGGCTGCTCATGTCCGCGTTGTAATCTAACGCCTGGCGTCGAATCTTGCGCAAGGTCAGGCCGACGCGGCGCGCGGGCAGCAAAAACAGCGGCAGCACCGCGACCGAAAGCAACGCCAGCCGCCATTCGATGCTGATCATGACCGCCAGCGTTGAAACCAATGTCACGACGTTGGTCAGGATCTCCGGGATCGTGCTGGTGATGGCGCCCTGTGCGCCGATAACGTCATTGTTAAAGCGTGAAACGATCTCGCCTGATTTGGTGTTGGTAAAAAAGCGCATCGACATGCGCCCCAGATGATCGAACATCTGGTTGCGCAGGTCGTAGATGATGCCTTCCCCGGCGCGGGCGCTGAAATGACGTTGCACGACGCCCAGCAAGCCCGTCAGCAGCGGCACGGCAAACAGGCCGATCGCCAGCAGGTTCAACAAGCGCAGATTGCCACTCGGCAGGACCTGGTCGATCAGCGCGCGATAGATCAGCGGCGGCAGCAGCCCCAGCAGAGAGGTCAACGTAATCGTGACCAGGACAATCGTGATGGCGCGCATATAGGGCCGCGCATACTGAAAGACGCGACGCAACAGCGCACGGTCAATGATCGGTCGCTGTTTGTCCGATTCCTCGAAAGTGATATACCGCCACCAATTTCCGCTGTGCATAGTTTTGTGCGCCTTCTCCCCTTCTTACCCTTTCCCCCGCCGCTGCACGATCTCCGTCAGCGCGCCGCCGATGGTGCAAAAAGCGCCAGCATAGAGCGCCGGCTGCCAGCTTCCCAGAAAAACAAAGAACATAAGCGGCGCCACGCTCGCCATCCCGCCTAGAAACGCGTGCATCCCGCCGCGCTGCCGCACATAGAGCGCGGTCAAGACGCCGGCCAACAACGGGCCGAACAACGTGGCAATGGCCTCGTACTCGATGGAAAGCGTGAGCGTCTGCACCAACTCGGTGAGCACGGTCACCAGAAACGTATTGGCGGCAAACGCAAACAGCACCCCCTGCCAGGACAGTGGCGGCTTCCCCCCATCAGGCGCCGTAGTCCGCCGCGCACGACGCGTCATACCTTTTCGCACGGCAAGCAGCAAGACACAATTTTTTTCTCCCCATCTCTCTGTCTCTTCATCTCCTTGTCTCCCCTCCCTACGCAAGCCTCGACCAATCCGGCTCCTCATAGCTCTCCCGACGCCAGCGATACCCCGGCTCGTCGATCACACCGGGGACGTCGGCGTGCATCAACAGATGGAGCGCACGAAAAATCACCGTGCGTTGTTGCAGCGGAGCATGTGGCTCACCGAGCGGATGGCCCAGCGGCCACTTGACAAAGACGGCGCGCGGCGCGCCCACCGCTGCGGTCAGGTCGCGCGCAATCGAGATGCTCACGGTGGGAATACCCACTCGCTCAATGGCGCGTGCGATCAGTCCCACGGACCGATTGCAAAGCCCTCAGGCAGGCGTGAGCAAGGCAAAATCGACGCCGTCGGCGCGCAGCTTCGCCGCGACTTCCGGCGCGGTGTGCTGCGTCAGCGTCGTCACCAGTTCGCCGTCGATGTGCCCCATGAACCCGTAATGCCGCGGCGCCAGCGAGCCGATGACCTTCTGTCCCACCAACTCCTGCAAGTGCGCCAACGGAAAAATCACGTTGAGGTCGGCGTCGGCGTCGCGGTGGTCGTAATAATTGTGCGTAATGGTGAGTTGCGCAGGCGTGGCGTTCACCGGAATCTCGCGATAGGTGGCGTCACCTTGCGGCGTCTCCATATCAAATGGCGTCTGCTCAATCAAGTGGACGCCGCCGGTCGTCATCAGCACGCCGCGCGCGGTGGAAAGCGGCTTGCGCAGCCGCGCAAATGGAATTGCGTCATCGTCCACATCCAGCGACGCGCTGCGTTGGGCGGCGCGTCGCGCCCACCATTGCGCCACCGCAGGGATGCCATAGATCCGGTTGGAAAGCTTTTGTAGCCAAGTAATTGTCTCACCCATACTGAGCAGTATAGCGCCGAAACGCCATCTTGCCAGAATAGTGATTACATTCTATAGCGAGCCGGTTGACGCCTCCCCTGCTTCCCTACTCGTTTTTCCATCCCCGCGGCCTATGATACAATCGCCGTTTGTGACTACGTTATGGTCGTTGCTCTTTTCACCGATTGGGCCGGCGCTGATCCTGCTAGCCGGCGCCGCGGCTGAAATCTCGCTGGGTCGCTGGTTTCGGCGTGCGCAGTGGCACACCTGGTTTGCGCTCGCCTTTCTAGGCAGCGCCGGACTGGTTTATATCGGGTTGCAATTTTCCGGCGTGGTGCCGACCTATGGCCGCCCCTGGCAGCCACTCTTGCAAAGCGCCACCAATCTCTACTGGATCGCCGATGGGTGGAACTATTATCTCGGCGCGCTGATCCTGCTGGTGGGCGGGCTGGGCATCCTGCTCAACCGCGCACGCACCCCCGACGGTAAGCCGGCGCCACGCTTACACAGCGTACTTGCCACCGATCTGATCCTCATAGCCGCCAGCCTGCTCTTTGTCGCCAGCGGCAATCTGCTCACCGTGCTGCTGACCTGGGTCTTTCTCGATATTACAGTGATCTTGCGCCTCGCCGCAGAGCCGATAGGCGCCGTGCAGTCCGAACGCGCGCGCGCCAGCGAAGCGCAGATTCTCAGCTTGATCGGCGCCGTCTTCCTCTTTGTTGCGCTGCTGCCGGCTGGACCAGCCGGCCTGGCGCAAGAATTGACGATCGGCGCCATCCCCACCGAAACCCTGGTGTTGTTGCTGCTGGCGACTGTCATCCGCGCAGGATTCTATCCCTTTCACTTGTGGCTGCTGCCGCGCTCGGCGCACCGGCTCAATCTGTCTGAGCGCCTGCTGGATCATCTGGTTCCGGTGCTCGGCGGACTATGGTTGTGGGGACGCGCGCTGCAACTTGGCGGCGGCGCGCTGCTATTCTCGCCGGAGATGCTGTTTGTGATCGCGCTGGCGATCTTTGCAGCGGCGCTGGCCGCTTTCACTGCGCAAGATCACACTTATTATGTCGCCTTCGTTTTGGTTACATCGGCTGGAATTGCTGCATTGGCAGGGCTGCTGGGCGCGACGCCGGGGCCAGCGTCGATGATGTGGCCGCTGACCGCGTTTGCGTTGGGCGGCGCCTTATGGATGGTGGGCGATCAGACGTGGCGTGCGTGGGGCTGGCAGATTCCCGTGAGCGTCGGTGCGCTCGCGCTGGCAAGTGTGCCCTTTACCCCTGGGTTTTTGGCGCAGCCGGCGCTGGCGCGCTTGTTGACGAGTGGCCCGGCCTATTGGCCCGCGTTTCTACTCTATGTGCTGGCGCAGGGGATGTTGATCGCTTCGGTGCTGCGCAGTTGGAACGCCGAACACAAAGCATCCACCGACCTGCCCGACAGCTACTTACTCAAGCTGCTCACCGCCTGTCTTTTGCTGGGATTGCCGCTGGCCGTCGCCGGTTTTCTGCCGCGTTTCGCCGAAACGCTGGTGGGAATTCCTAATACCATCGCTGACTCGCTGGGCAATCCACCCAATGTGGTGGCCAACGCCGAGGTATGGGTTACGCTGGCACTGCCCCTCCTGCTTGGCTTTGGGCTGGTGTGGCTGCATCCGCGCGTGTGGCCGCGGCTGGGCGATTTGCCAGACCGCATCAGTCGCTTCAGCCAACTTGAATGGCTCTTCAATCTGACGGTATGGGGCATTGACTACAGCGCTCAGATCGGCAAGCATGGGCTGCGCGTGGTCGAAGGCGCCGGCTATGTCGGGTGGGCGCTCGCCATCGTGTTGCTGGGATTGCTATTGGTGCGCTGATGGGATTTTCTCCGTTCTCCGCAATTGGTCTGTTGTTGGCAAATGGGCCGGGCATTCTGTTGCTGTCGGCGCTGACGGCGAGCATTGTGCTGTTTTGGGATTGGCGTTGGGCGCTGTCCGCGGCCGTGATCGTCCTGCTGGCCCTGAGCAGCATTGGCGCAGCGCTCCACACCTTAAGTCCGCTGGTCACCGCCGGTCAATGGCTGGCGAGCGTGGTGGCAGGCGTGTTGTTAGGCTTGGCCGGTCGCTTCCATCCTGCCGCTGCCAACACGCACACGAACGGCAACTGGCTTCTCCGCTTGATTGCGCTTGGGTTTATGGTGGGTGCGTGGTGGGTGATCGATCCTGGCGTCAGCCTGCCCCTCTTCACACAAGGCGAGACTGACTTGATTTTCTGGCTAGGGCTGTGTGGCTTGTTGATCGTGAGCCTTTCGTCGGCGCCGCTGCATACAGGCATCGGGCTGATGTTGATGATGGCGCCGCTCCAGGCGATCGCTGCAGTCTTACTGCCGGGTTCGGGCATGGCGCTCCTTGTCAGCATCGCACAGATCTTGCTTGCGCTTAGCTGCGCGTATCTTGTCCTGGCGCAGCCAAGCCTGGTGCGCGCATCGCGCCGGACGCTGCCACTTCCCGGCGAAACCACGCCGACGCCACTGCCGGCACAAACGATCCAGCCGGCGCAAACGACCCAGTCAGCGCAAACAACCCAGACGGGCCAAACGCCGCTGCGTTTCCCTAAGCCGCGCCAGCAGCAACCCGCATCGCTTGCGACCGGCGTCACCCCCAACCCTGGACAGGAGCCACAAGTGCCGGTGGAGAAAAGCGCATGACGCCAGTGAATGCCGCGGGACTGCCGTTCCTGCTCTTGATCTTTGGTTTCTACCTGGTTGCTGCAGGCGCCAGCTTTTACCTGCGCGCCTGGGGGCGTTGGGTGGCGCTTGGCGGCGCCGTTGCCGCCCTGCTGGTTGCGGCATGGCTTTGGTCGCTCGACTTGAGCCTGCCGCTCTGGGTGCTGCCGACGGGGTGGACCGTGGACTTGGAAGCGCCGCTCCAACTTTCAGGCTACACGTTTCAGCTTCAAGCGACTAACGCACCGGTCATTGCAATTTATTTGCTGATCGCCGCGCTGTCGCTGCTCATCCATGCTTTATCCGGCGCCGATGACGCTTTCCCTACGCTCGTCTGGTTGATCGCAGGGGGGTACACTCTGGTCGCGCTCTTGACCAGCGCGCCCACCCCGCCTGTCGTGGCAGCGCCTGTTTTCCTGATCATCCTGACCACGCTGAGCGTCTACGCGCTGCAAGGCGGCCGCACGACGAGCCTTAGCGGGCCATTGCGTGCGCTGCTGCCCTCTGTGTTGGCCGCCCCCCTTTTCTTGATCGGCGGCTGGTGGATCGAACAAATTCCGCTCAACCCCCAAGATCTGGCGATCACGCAGAACGCCGGCGCACTGCTCAGTCTGGGCGTCCTGCTGCTGCTGGCGCCCTTCCCGCTGCATGGCGCCTGGCCGGCCGCCGGTGAAAGCTCGCCGCCGGTCGCGATGATGTTTGTCAGTATGCTCTATCAGCTTACCGTCCTGCATCTGGCCGCGCAGACAGTGAGCGCCTTTCCCTTTGTCTATCGTCAAAGCGACTGGTCGTTGTGGATGAGTGCACTCGGCTTGATGACGGCGCTCTGGGGCGGCATCGCAGCGATCGGCGCGACGCACGCGGGGCGCTTATGGGGCTATGCCGCGGTCCATGACTGGGGGCTGATCGTGCTTGCCCTGGCCGCGCCTGGCCTGCGCAGTTGGACGCTCGTGCTCTTTCTGTTTGTGCTGCGTGCGATCAGCATGGCGACGACTGTGGTCGGACTAAGCGCCCTGGAACAACAAACCGGCTCGCTTGAAATGACACGGCTGCGCGGGATCGGCCTGAGAATGCCGTGGAGCAGCGCGGCTGTGCTGCTCGGTGGGTTGGGGCTGGTCGGCTTTCCGCTGACCGCGGGATTCGCCGGTCATTGGGCGACGCTCCAGTCGTTGGCGGTGGTCGATTGGCGTCCAGCAATGGCGATCGTCGTGGCCTCCGTTGGCATCATGTTGGGCTTTGTGCGCCTGGCGCGACTGATGTTCGGCGCGCACGAAGCCCGTCTGTCGATCCGCGAAAGCGCCTTGAGCGTCGGCGCGGCGGCCGTTGCCCTGGCCATCACCATCGCCGTCGCCACGACGCCACAACTTCTCAACGAATTTATCACGCGCGCGCTGGCCGCGTTTGCGTGATGCAAAATTTCTGATGGACAAAGCATGAATCAACCAATCTCTTCACGCACCTCACGGCTCAGCGGCTTCTATCAAAAAAGCGTGGCAGAGCGCACGGCTTTTCTTGCGCAGTGGGCGGATTTGACCCATGACCAGATCGCGGCGCTGCACTGTGGGCTTTCGATCACGCAGGCCGATAAAATGATCGAAAATGTAGTCGGGTGCTATGGTCTGCCTTTGGGCATCGGCGCCAATTTTGTGATCAATGACCGCGAGGTGCTCGTCCCGATGGTGGTGGAGGAGCCGTCCGTGGTGGCGGCGGTCAGCTTTGCGGCCAAATTGGCGCGCAGCGGCGGCGGCTTTCGCACAGGCAGCACGCGTTCGATCATGATCGCCCAGGTGCAGATCTTGGACGCGCCGGACATCGAACAGGCGGGCGCACGTATCCTGGCGGCCAAACCGGAGCTGCTGGCCGCAGCCAACACCAGCCCGACCATTGCCGCACACGGCGGCGGCCCGGTCGACATTGAGGTGCATTTTCTTCCCGTCACGCACACGGCGCCGATGCTGATCGTCCACCTGCTGTTCGACGTCCTCGATGCGATGGGCGCCAATGCCGTCAACACTGCGGCCGAAGCGATTGCGCCGCATCTGGAACGGCTCAGCGGCGGGCGCGTGCTCCTGCGCATCCTGAGCAACCTGACCGACCAGCGCCGCGCCTGGGCCGAAGTGACTATCCCGGCCAGAGAGTTCAGTTCGATCGAGGCTGCCGGCGAAGAAGTGATCGCCGATATTGCGCACGCCAACGCCTTCGCCGTGGCCGATCCCTACCGTGCAGCCACGCACAATAAGGGCATTCTCAACGGCATTGATGCGGTCGCCCTGGCCACCGGCAACGACTGGCGCGCCATCGAGGCCGGCGCCATGCCTACGCCGCACGCGACGGCCAGTATCGCGCCCTCACCGAGTGGAAAGTCATTCTTGACAAGGCGCTCACCGCGGATAAAACTGAGGGCGATCAACCCGCGCACGCGGCAGCGCTCTATGGTCGTCTGGAGCTGCCGCTGGCGGTCGGGATTGTCGGCGGCGCCACGCGCACCCATCCAACCGCACAGGTTGCGCTCAAGATTCTTGGCGTTCAAAGCGCGCGTGAACTGAGCGAGATTATGGCCGCGGTCGGCCTGGCGCAGAATCTCGCCGCGATCCGGGCGCTGGCGACGGAAGGCATCCAGCGCGGACACATGGCGCTCCACGCCCGCCAGGTCGCCACCGCGGCCGGTGCACAGGGCAACGATGTAGATCGCATTGCGGCGCAATTAGTTTCAGAAGGTCAGATCCGCGTCGAACGGGCGCGGGAATTGCTGGAAAAGAAGTGATTCTATGCTAAACCAACCAATTCGACCGGTGGGGATTGTGGGATATGGCGCGTATGTGCCGCGCTTTCGGCTGCCGGGCAGCGAGATCAGCCGTGTGTGGACCGACGGCAACGCCCGAAGTCCGGTGCGCGAAAAAGCCGTGCCTGGCCTCGATGAAGACACGGCCACGATGAGCGTGGAGGCAGCGCGCAATGCGCTGGCGCGGGCGGCCATCGACCCGCACCAATTGGCCGCGGTGTGGGTCGGCAGCGAGAGCCATCCCTACGCGGTGAAGCCGACCGGCACGATCGTGGCCGAGGCGATCGGCGCCACCCCGGCGACGCTGGCTGCAGACTGGCAGTTTGCCTGCAAGGCCGGCACCGAGGCGCTGCAAGCAGGCATCGGGCTTGTCGGCAGCGGCATGGCCGACTACACACTTGCCATCGGCATGGACACGGCGCAGGGACGCCCCGGCGACGCCCTGGAGTACACCGCGGGCGCGGGCGGCGCCGCCTACATTGTGGGGCCAGCCGCCGAGGCGCTGGCGATCATCCAGCGCTCGCTCAGCTATGTTTCCGACACCACCGACTTCTGGCGGCGTCCCATCACGCACTATCCCAGCCACGCCGAACGCTTCAGCGGCGATCCCGGCTACTTCGGGCACGTGATGCCTGCTGCCGAACAGATGATGCAAGTGATGGAGACCTCGCCGGAAGCCTATGATTTCGTGATCTTCCACCAACCCAACCCTAAATTTCCCACGCGCGCGCTGGCCGATCTGGGCTTCACGCCGGCGCAATGGAAAACCGGCCTGCTCGTGCCGGAGATCGGCAACACCTACGCGGGCTCGGCCATGATCGGCTTGTCCGCCGTGCTGGACGAAGCCAGGCCCGGCCAGCGCATCCTGATGGTGAGCTACGGCAGCGGCGCCGGCGCCGACGCCTTCGACCTGCGCGTGACCGACCGCATTGTCGACGCCCAGCGCCGCGCCCCGACGACGCGCGACTACATCCGCCGCCGCGTGCAGATTGACTATGCGCAGTATGTGCGGATGCGGAAGAAGTTGGCGCAGCATTAAGTTTTCATCGAAAATTGGTTGCGCTTTCTTGCGGCACCCTCTGCACGAAAGTTGTTTCGCAGAAATTTCTGGATAGAACATAAAGGTATAGAAGCGTGCCAGCCATGTCAGAACCCCGTCGCCGCAAAGTAATGCTCGTCGGTCTTGATGGTTTGACACTACAACGTCTCTTGCCATTGGCGGCTGCAGGCAAGTTACCCGCCTTTTCTCATCTGCTGAGAATCGGCGCGCACGGTATTCTGACGTCTGTCACCAACATGACGACAGGACCGACGTGGGCGTCATTCTCAACTGGTTGCAATCCTGAGCGACATGGCATCTATCACGACTTTCATCATCGTTGTAATGGATATCAACTGGAGCCGACCACGGGGCGTCACCTACAAGTGGCGCCGCTCTGGGAAATAGCCAGCGACACAGGCAAAAGTGTCGTTGTGCTCAACGTGCCGATGAGCTATCCAGCGCAACCGGTCAACGGCGTCATGCTTGCCGGCATCGACGCTCCAAGCGAACACGCACCTGGGTTCGAACATCCTCACGGCGTCTATCGCGCGCTCAAAGGTGCCGGCATAGACTACATCATTGACTGTGGTCTTGCCTCCTACATGCAAACGAATCAGCTCGACGCAGGCTGGGCTGCGGTGAAACAGGAAACTGAAGCGCGCACGCGCGCAGCCGAACATCTATTGAAAAAGATAGAGTGGGATCTACTTGTTTCCGTATACAGTCTGCCGGATGTCTGGCAGCATTACTATTGGAGCGCTCCACCCGGCTCACCGAGCGAACAGCGGATTGAGGACGCTTATCGATTGATCGATCAGCACGTTGCGCGGCTGTTGAAGCTGCTACCCGACGATGGGACAATTGTTATCTGCTCCGACCATGGATTTGGCCCACTGCATGGTACGCGCGATGCCATCAACCGCTGGTTGGCTAAACAGGGACTGTTGTACTTTGTCCCCACTGGTCAGGAGCGACCTAATCAACGCTTCTTCAAATGGTTGCGCCACTTCGCACGCCGCCATCTCAGTTTTCGAGTACGCCAGCAAATGCTCGCATCTTTCGCGCCTCTGCGACGGCAGATCGAGACATCGCTGCGGATCGGCCAGATTGATTTTAGCCGAACCAAGGTGTACGCGGCTATCGATCATCTTGAGATGTGGGTCAATGTTCGGGGTCGACAAGTACAAGGTTGCGTTGAACCCTTTGAACGAGAAAATATTTGCAAACAGGTGTTGGAAAGCTTGCAGCATTGGTGCGATCCCCTTTCCGGGAAGGTCTATGTAGATGCAGTGACAATCAATCAATCGGACGATTTATCTCGTCGAGGAGATGATTGTCACCTACTCCCAGACTTATCGCTTCATTGGAATCCACAATGCGTTTTACCAAATCTCCATCCACTGATTACCGGCGACCATGCACCAGATGGGACAATATTAATGGCTGGCCCCCTGACGCCCCCATCGCTCAAAATGGACATGAGTCTGATCGATGTCGCGCCCCTGGTGTTGACGCTCCTTGGCGTTCCAGCACCGGTTCATATGCAGGGCAAAATCCCGGCTTTTCTGAATAGATCTGATCCTTGACGCCCGGAGGGAAATGCAAACCGAGCATGACGCAGTCAAAGCGAAAGCACGCGTTGCAATGGTTCGAGGTGAGGATCGCGTCGCTAATCTACGCGGTGCGCTGGAAGCTGTGATCGATGAACTGCCGTGGACCACCTATCGGCGCGTCCTCGTCAAGCCAAATCTTGTCGTCAGCCATGCACAGCATGCGATCACACACCGAAACACGCTGGAAACCATCCTGGCGTTATTGCGCCAACGCTATCAGGGGATGCTGACGGTTGCCGAGGGGTGTGCCATCGAACCCACTCTGCGCCTTCGAAGCGCACCGTTATCCGGAACTTGCGCAAAGATACGCCTGCAATCTGGTCGATCTGAACAGCGATGACACTGCCACAGTCGAGTTAATCGGACGTGGAAAACACCCAATACAGGTGGAAATCTCCCGCACATTGCTTCAGAGCGACTGTCGCATTTCTGTCACCGTGCCGAAAACACACGATGCGGTAATGTTCACCGGCTCGATCAAAAACATCATCATGGCCGGGCTTGTCAATCGACGCGTTGCGGACACTCCCCGACGCGCCCGCCTGCTTGATCGGATTGGCCGAGCCGCGTTTGGGCATGGCAACGGGTGGGGAAGCGACAAAGCCGCCATGCATCAACACCCCTCCATCATGAACCTGAATCTCGCCCGCGTGGCACCGCTGGTGTGGCCCCACTTATCGGTCATCGACGGGTATGTGGCGATGGAAGGCAACGGGCCGATCTGGGGAACACCGGTGGAGTGGCAAGTCGCCTTTGCCGGCGTCGATCCACTCGCCGTTGACGTAACGGCGCTTGAGCTGATGGGATTTCGCTTGGACGAGATCGGATATTTGCACCATTGCGCCAAGCTAGGACTGGGCAAATTTCTCCCTGACGAGATTACGGTGGTGGGTAATACGTCACGCACACAGGTTGAACGCAACTTTGTTCGTCACCCACGTGAAACCATGCAAAGAAATTGGAAGACCGCTGATATCGACGACTGGCTACTACGCCCATTACGCCCTACTGCGCCGCCTTCTACAATGGATCAAGCAAAAGAAGGCGGCACAGCAGACGATCGGTGCAGATGAACGTACTGCGGCCGGCGCAGGCGGAGCGTGACTGCTAGATTGACGCGTGAGTCAAGCGGGGGTGGCGCAACAGGCGTAATGCGATAGCGCCGCATCAGCCATGCCAATATCAGTTTCATCTCTATAACAGCCATATCACCACCAATACAACTGCGAGGACCCGCACCAAAGGCCATCCATTGCCAACCTAGGTCATGACGCGTCGCGCCGAAGAATCGCTCGGGATGAAACGCGTTGGGCGCAGGCCAGAAATCCGGATGGCGATGCAGACCAAACACAAAGAGCATGACCGGTGCACCTGCCGGCACAGTAAACCGACCGATGGTATCGTCTTCAATGGCGCGGCGCGTGATACGCCACGCAGGTGGAAAAAGCCGGAGCGACTCTTTGATCACGCCATCAAGATAGGCGGGGGCCGATTCGATAGCCCAGTTCGGGCGTGCGTCAATCTCGGCCGCAACGTTTTCTCGAATCGATGCGTGACTCGATAACAGCCAAGTTGTCCATGCAAGCCCGGCGCTTACCGTCTCGTGTGCTGCAAGAAGAATTTGGAATAGCTCGTCATAGAGCATGGCGGCAAGAACCGCGCTATCGCCTTGTACAGCCGGTATGTCTTGGCTGACAAGACGCAACAAGGCATTGCAGAAGTCGTCACGCGGATCGTCTTGCTTCAGTCGGGTCGCAATCCAACTCGTCACGATCTGTCTGACTTGTACTGCCGCCTGCTGGAGATGCGCCCTTGACGGTAACGGCGCCCACGGGAACAGGCGCGTGGCAAAGAACAAGGGTGAGTCGCCATACATCAGTGTCTTGATGGCATCCAGATAGGCGACAAGTTCTGGATACGTCGGGACCCCAAACCCGAACTGTTGACAGGCGACGCTGACGCTTGCGCACTCCATCAACCGCGATAGATTCAGCGGACGACCGAGGGCGCAGTGTTCTGCAATTACGCCTTCCAGACTGCGCCATGCGGCATCGACAAATATTGGCAGATCCGACAGTCGGTCACCCTGAAAATAGGGGAGCGCGATGGAACGAAGCGCACGCCATTTCGCTAGGTCGCTCACAGCAGAACCGTTACGGATAACGGAGCGTAGTGGCGTATCGAAATGATCGCCCTTACGATAGTTGCGGGCGTTATTCTGTAAAATATGCTGGGCGTGCTCCGGTCGCGTCAACACCCACAGCTTCGTCAGACCGAGATCGAGTCTATAGACGTCACCGATGCGTTCCTGCAAAGCACAGAGATGAAACAGAGGATTGGCACCATCTCGTAGATAGTGAAAAAGTGCGTCCAAGGTCTCAAGATCGGGACAGTATCGGTGCTAGGCTGCATTGATCAAACCTCAAAATTAAAGATTCACGTGTCCACTTTTCCCACACATTTCCAACACCTCTTCGACACGCATTCCCACATTTATCCCACATTTATCCCACAATTCATGTGGGATAAGTCTCAGGACTTCAAACAAGCTCGTTCGTAACATTGAATCGTCAGATCGGCCATACGCAGATGAGAATACTCTGCAAGCACCTTTTCCCGTCCAGCCTGTCCTAGTCGGCAGCGCAATTCATTGTCATCAAGCAGACTACGAATCCCGGCAGCAAGGGATCGCGAATCGCAGGCGGGCACGACGATCCCAGCGTTGCCAACCTCTTCTGGACCTGATGTGGCAGACGTCACTACTGCTGGCGTGCCACACGCCATCGCTTCGATCGGTGTGATGCCAAGTCCTTCCAGAAAAGACGGGGAAACATAGACATCAGCAAGCGAGTAGTACAGAGGGCGATCTTCGTCACGTAAAAACCCAATATCATGAACACGATGTGCGGCCGGCCCAACTACCTTCCGAAATATCTTCCGATAGGATTCATCCCACCGCCCGCCCACTAGCAGGTGCACATCTTCAGGTAACTGGCACATTGCCTGGCCAAGATACTCCATTCCTTTGCGAGGCGTGATGAATCCAAGAAAAAGCAAGATACGACAGTGCTCAAGGCCAAGCTTTTTACGCAGTTCAGGGTGCGGCGTCGGACAAAACAGTTCTGTATTAATGCCTTGTACGGCTAGGTCGATGCGGCCAAATGGAATGTGATAGTGCGCCACAAATTCATCGCGCGTCGATCGACAACTGGCAACCAGTCGTACTGCGTTCTTTACGCTGCGATGTTCGAAAAATGTCCGTGCAACACGATAATATGCTTGCCTTCGAACCCAATCAACGCGGCCGGTGTGATACGGTCCGCCGTGATGCGCTGTCAGTCGCTGCCGAAATGACTGCCAAATTGATGCAACATACACACCATGATACGGATAAGCGAAATGCACATCCAAAAAATGAATTAACGAGAATGCACGTTCCCGTTGCAACCGTGCAAGTAGTTGGACCGCCCGAAGACTATAGGTGATCCAATCCAGTTTGTCGGCGCGCACTCGATACACTTCCACGCCGTCAATCCAGTGATGACTGGGAAGAGCACAACGCTGCGCAGCCAAGACGGTGACTTGATGCCCGCGGGTCAGCAGTCCCTGCGCCAAGTCTTCAGCATAAATTGTCAATCCAGAACTGCGATACGGCTTGTAATCCAGGCTAATGAGGCAAATGTGCATACTATGCTCCGGGGATAAACGACCTGTAACATGCTCAGAGTTGGGGACGTAGATAGGTGCGTACTTGCCGGAAATGCTTGAATTGCGCATCTAGGCCACGCGTCATGGCGATCAGGCGATAGATAAATGTGAAGAGCCAAGCAAAAATTGGAAAGGAGAACAGCCTAAGTGATATGGGTTGGATCATCGGTAACAACACCCAATGCGGCAAGTTGCGGTGCAGGCACCACAGCACAAAGTTGTAGTAGTTGGGTTGCAGCTTGATATAGCTTTTTGCATAGATATCAACTTCGTCATCGCTGATAAACCCGTCGGTCTTGGCCAGCTCATACATATCCGTGCCAGGATAAAAGGTTAGAGAGAAAAAA
The DNA here is from genome assembly GCA_016710365.1 of Candidatus Caldilinea saccharophila. GTDB lineage: Bacteria > Chloroflexota > Anaerolineae > Caldilineales > Caldilineaceae > Caldilinea > Caldilinea saccharophila. Next base: position 488,016 of record JADJVW010000001.1, read on the forward strand.
TGGAGTAAGTGTGGTCGAGGCAGCCGATAAAGAAGGTTCAGTGTCTCCAACTGGTCTTCATAGCTTTCGTAGGGATTATCAGAGATCACATCGTAGCTAGGGTATGGGATCGCCGCACGATGCTTTTGAAGTAGCCGGCCAGATTCCACAATCTGCTCGTTTGTTTCGAACCGATGATAAAGCGATCTCATGCGAGCACTCCCCGATTGAAGTCCCATCCCCACGTCGGCCAGACCAGCCTCCACTAGCAACTGAAGTTTATGCTCCTTGATTGAGCCAGGTGTTGTCTGAATAAAAAACGGAAGTCCCACCTCGCGTCGATAGAGGTTAGCAAACTCTTCGAGCCAGTCATCCGAGACTGCTAGAAAGGTGCTGTCGATCAACATAACAGCCTCAAGCTGTGGAAGAACCGCACAAATCACCTGGATTTCAGCGAGCAAATTCTGCGGGCTGCGACGCCTCAACTTCGACCAGCCAGCAAACATTTTTGACAATGCATTGTCGCAGCAAAATGTACAACGAAATGGACAACCACGCGTGGCGGACAGCATATACGCAAGACGGGTTTGCCGCGCAAAATTGTGCATCAGATGGTGGGCAAGCAATGGTGGCGTGAGCGGCTCGATCTGTCCATCATTCAATATGAATTGACGATCGAGATCATAATCAGGCAGTGCCAGCTCGTCGAGATTCTGAGTGATCGGACGGTTGGGATTCGCATGAATCTGCCCCTGCGCATCGCGCCACCAGATGTTCTGAATATCGTATTGGGAAGCACCCAACTCAATGCTATGCACCAATTCAACGATTGCATCTTCACCTTCACCCACGCACACGAAATCCGCCCACTTTAGAGATTCCTCCGGTCTCACCGTCGGATGAATCCCACCCCAGACGACTGGTATGCCCAAACGCTCATGGACTGCATCAGTCAACGAACGCGCCCTTCCAACATAGTTGCTCATCAGGGTGATACCAATCAGATCAAGGTCGGCGCACAGGTCACAAACTTGGTCTAGCACCGCTTCTGTGTACTGTGAGGGCGGTGATTTGGCTTTGTAGTACAATTCATCTGGGTCGGGCAGAAAAATCATGCGCGTAGCATACCCTGCCCGTTGCAGACTAGATGAAATATGACGCAGGCCGATCGCCGACAGGTTGCTGTAGGGCGAAATCAAGCCAATCTTTGGAGTATCCGCAGCAGCCGTCATAAATGAATGCACCTCCTCCGGGAACCACAAAAGTATACTACCCCACCGCCATGATCTCCAACGTCCGCGTCAGCGCCTGACGCCACTGCCCCGCTTCGTCGATGGGCAGATAGATGGCGCGCCGCCCGACGCGTGCGGCGTCCTCCGGGACAAAGCTGGCGTCGTCGGCAGAGATCGTGCCCAGACCCAGCCGCAGCCGTCGCTCCATGGTGCGGCGATCCAGGTTCTCCAGCGCCTCACTGTACAGCACCAGGTTGTCCATGTCGCGGCCAATGCGGTCGATGCCGGCGCGTGTGGCCAGAATCTTGATGCGGATATGGAAGAGGAGGTTGTCGATCTCCTCTGGCACAGCGCCCGTCTGCGCATCCTTGCCAAAGCGGTCGATCAACTCGCGGCGCATTTCCTCCAAGGCTTCCGGGTGCGTAATGCCGGCGATGCGGCGGTACAGTTGCAGACGCAATTCCTCATCTTCGATATAAGTCATCGGGATGCGGGCGTCGAGCGGCAAGTCGAGCGGCACCGGCGGCTGGAGCGGGTCTTCCAGGTCGAAGGGGAGTTCTTCGGCGGCGGCTTGTGGGAGTGGGGTGTTGGCGGTGTGGGGTGTTGGGGTCGTAGAGATGTCGGGTTGTGCGAGGGAGGGAGCCATTGCTTTTTCTCCACCACCCAAAGACCCCACGACCTCACCACCTGAAGCCGCCTCTTTCGCATCCGCCCCCTCCTGCGTCTCCACCGCCTTCTCGAAGCGATCCTTCTTGCGCCGCGCTTCATTGATCGCCTGCGCCAGCAGCCGCGTGTAGAGATCAAAGCCGACGCTGTCGATGTGGCCGCTCTGCCGGGCGCCGAGGATGTCGCCGGCGCCGCGAATTTCCAGATCGCGCATCGCAATGCGGAAACCGGCGCCCAGTTCCTCGCTGCTTTCGAGGATGGCTTCCAGCCGGCGGCGCGCGTCGTAGCTGAGCGGCTTGTGCTTGTCGTAGAGCAGATAGCAGTGCCCGCGCTGCGCGCTGCGCCCGACCCGCCCACGCAGTTGATAAAGCTGCGCCAGCCCAAAATGGTCGGCGCGGTTGATGATGATGGTGTTGGCGTTGGAGATGTCTAGCCCATTTTCGATGATCGTCGTGGCGACCAGCACGTCGATGTCGCCGTCGGCAAAGCGCATCATCACATCTTCCAACTCGCGTTCCGCCATCTGCCCGTGACCGACGCCGACAATCGCTTCCGGCGCCAACCGGCGGACGCGCTCGGCCAGCAGGTGGATGTCGCGCACGCGATCGTTGACAATAAAGACCTGGCCCTTGCGGTTTAGCTCGCGCTGGATCGCCTGTTTGATCAGCACGTCGTCAGCCTCGGCCAACACGGTATGAATGGAGAGGCGTTCTTTGGGCGGCGTGTTGATGGTGCTCATGTCGCGGATGCCGCTTAGGCTCATGTGCAGCGTACGCGGGATCGGCGTGGCGCTCAGCGTCAACACATCGACCTTCATGCGCAACTGCTTGAGTTGCTCTTTTTGCGCGACGCCAAAACGCTGCTCCTCGTCGATGATCAACAGGCCGAGATCCTTGAACGCGACATCCTGGCTGAGCAGGCGATGAGTGCCGACCACGAGATCGACCGCGCCCTGTTGCAGGCCATCGATCACCTTCTGCTGCTGGGTGGGGGTGCGGAAACGGCTGAGCACCTCGACGCGCACCGGGAAACGCGCCAGCCGGCTGCTCATCGTGCGATAGTGCTGCTGCGCAAGGACAGTCGTCGGCACCAGCACCGCGACCTGTTTGCCGTCGTTGATCGCCTTGAACGCCGCGCGCACCGCAACCTCGGTCTTGCCATAGCCGACATCGCCGCAGATCAGGCGATCCATCGGCGGTCGGATTCCATGTCGCGCTTAACCGCGTCGACCGCGACGAGCTGATCGTCGGTTTCCTGATAGGGAAACGCCGCCTCCATCTCTTCCTGCCACGGGCTGTCCGCGCTGTAGACATGACCGGTGATCGTCTCTCGCTCGGCGTAAAGCTTGAGCAGGTCGTCGGCGATCTCGGCCACGGCGCGTTTGGCGCGCTCCTTGACGAGCTGCCAGTCGGCCGTGCCCAGCCGGCTGACGGCCGGCGTGATGTCACCCGAACCGACGTAGCGGCTGAGGCGGTCGGCCTGATGCACCGGCACGTAGAGCTTATCCTCACGCGCGTAGACGACGAGCAGATACTCGCGCTCGATCCCGCCCAACGCCATGCGCGTCAGCCCTTCGAACCTGCCGATGCCGTGCTCGATATGCACGACGAAATCGCCCGGTTTCACATCGGCAAAGAAGAGTTCCGCGGCGACCTTGCTGTGCTGCTTAGGGCGCGCACGCGCCTGCGGCTTGCTCCAGCCAAAGAGCTCGGTATCGGTGAGGAGGTGGAGGTTGGAGGTTGGGAGATTGGAAGATTGGGAGATTGGGAGATTAGAGATTGGAGATTGGAGATTGGTGGTCTCTGTCTTCTCGTCTCCTTGTCTCCTTGTCTCCTCTTCTCGCCCTCTCCCCGTCTCCCCCTCTCTTTGTCTCCCCCTCTCCTTGTCTCCTTGTCTCTTCGTCTCCTCGTCTTCCCTCGCCCCTCGCCCCTCGCCCCTTCCTTCAATTCCCTTCAGTACAAAACCTTCGCCCAGAATCCCCTGCACCAGGGTGAGGCTTGCCGGTTCCGGCGCAACCTTGACCTCGCTCTGCACGTGGCCGGCAAGATGCACCTCCTGCACGAGATCGCGCATGCGCGCGGCCTGGCGCGTGGCCAGCACCACGGCATGGCCGGCATTGTGCAGCTTGACGAGATCCGCGGCGATCTCCTTGACCTTGCCACCAAAGCGCGGGGCAGGTGCAAAGCAGCGCGCCAGCGGTGTGTTGGCGCTGGCCGTCTTGCCGTAGAGATCGCCGTAGCCAAGCAACGCCGGACTCCGCTCCAGCAGTTTCACCTTGAGTTCGTCGGCAGTGAAGCTGCTGCGCTCAAAACGGCGCGGCAACTCGCCCGTGTGCTCCAGTTCGGCGCGCAGACTCTCCACCTGGAGGTCGAGTTCGCACAAGGTGGCAAAAAGGTCGAGCGCATCGTCGACCAGCAGCGTCGCCTCGGCGGGCAGATGCTCCAGCAACGAGACGGCCGGGCTGTAAAATAGGGGAGATACCACTCGCTGCCGTGGAAACTCTGGCTGTTGGCCAAATGATCGACCTCCAGCCGCATCTCCTCGCGGATCGCCAACAGCAGGCCGGGGTCGAGCAATGGCGTCACTTCCGCGCCAAGCTTGACATTTTCCACGGCGCGCAGATCGTCCCCGCGCACGCCTAACCGTTCCAGCGCGGCCGGGCCATACTTGCTCAACGCCTCGCTGCCCGGCCCGATTTCCACCGCGTCGACGGTGCGGATCGTGCGCTGGCTGGTCGGATCGAACAGGCGCAGGCTGTCCACCTCGTCGCCAAAGAGGTCGATGCGCACCGGTGTGGTCAGGTTGGGCGGCCAGATGTCCACGATGCCGCCGCGGCGCGCAAAGCTGCCCGGCTCCTCGACCACTTCGACCGGGTTGTAGCCGGTCTGCGCCCAGCCGATTGCCATTTGATCTAGACGCACCACGCTGCCCACCTTGATGGTGCGCAAAGCGAGGCGCAGTTCGCGCGCCGGCAATGTTTTCTGCATCAACGCGCGCGCGCTGGCGATAATGATCGGCGGGGCCGCGCTGCGGTTTTGCAGCGCGGCCAGCGCGGTCAGCCGTTTCTGGCGCGTGGCGCTGCTCCAGGGAATGCGTTCGTAGGGGAGCGCGTCCGGCTCGGCAAAGAGGTAGATCGGCGGAGCGCCAGCCTCCTGCGATGGCAGCCACATTTCTAATTGGTCGCAAAGTTGTTGCGCCATTTCGCTGCGCGCCGTGATCAGAACGAGGGGTGCGGCCCGCTGCATCCGCACGCCAGCGACCACAAAAGGGCGCGCCGCGGCCAACAGCGCCTGAGGCGTCGCTTCGGTTGACGGCGCCGCGAGCGTTTGCAGCCACGCCCGAAACGCGGGCAGCCGCGGCAACAGTTCAAGTAACCCGGAAAGATGCATGGAACCCTCTGTTAAAAGGTAATGACGTGATGCGTGATGCGTGATGCGTAAGGTAATGCGCTACGAATTACGCATCACGCCTTACGCATCATGTCTTACGCATCACCTTGCGCATTCGCATTAAACCGATTCATGGCGACCTCGATGCCCTCGAAGAGCCAGCAGATCGCCGCTTCGACGACGCGTTGACGCAATGGCGTGAATAGCGCTTCTTCGTCCGCGCTGAAATTTTGCAGCACATAGTCAGCCGGATCCATCCGCCCTGGCGGGCGACCGACGCCGACTTTGGCGCGCACAAACTCTGACGCGCTCAAATGATCGATGATCGAACGGATGCCGTTCTGCCCGCCGGACGAACCGTCGGCGCGCAGCCGTAGCTTGCCCGACGCCAGGTCGAGATCGTCGTGAATCACCAGGATCGACGCGGGCTCGATGCGAAAGAAACGGGCCAACGGCGCCACTGCCTCCCCGCTGGCGTTCATGTACGTAAGCGGTTTGACCAGCAACACCTTCTGGCGCACCCCGCCCTGTGCGATCACGCCGCTGCCCGTGAGCGCGCGCATCTGCATACGGTCGAGCGCGATGTCGTGTTTACGGCCCAAAAGTTCGACGCATTGAAAGCCGATGTTGTGCCGGTTACGGCTATACTGCGGGCCAGGGTTGCCCAGCCCCACAATCATTTTCAGATCTGCCATAGGTTATTTAGCGCAGGATGCGCCAATCAAAAACGTAGAGCCATTTGACAAGTCGCTCTACGTTTTAAGTTAGGATAGGGTCTCCGATGGAAAAATGCAATCCAATCAATCAGCTATAACGGCGCCAGACCCACTCAAATACGCGCTTGCCCAGGACAATGGCCGCGATCCCGATGAAAATCGCCGCGCTGATGCGCATCCCGTTGAAAAGCTGGGTGCGCAGCCGTTGAAAGGAAAGCGCCTCGCCCAGTTCGCGCGTCAGCCCGCCGCCCGTGGCATCAGACGTCGTCTCCCTGGCGGTCAGGCTGCCAGGCGTCGGCGTCGGCAGCAAGGCGTTGGCGGCCGGCGTCTGTCCTGGATCAACCACCGCCACCGGGGCAGGCGTGGGCGTCAATTCATCACCCTCGACTTGTGGCTGCGTAACCTGTCCTAAAGCCGGCGTCGGCTGCGGCGCCGGGGTGAACGTAGCTGTCGGCGTCGGCGTTTCAGTCGGCTGGTCGGATGTCGGCGTCGGCGCCGCGCCCTGATTCACGGTCAGGTTAGGGATGAAAAACTCGGCATAGTTGCCGTCCGCCTTGACGACGCGCAATCGCAGCGTGTAGGTTCCCGCAGGCAGGCCGCCTGCCTGCCACACGCCCAGTTGGCCACCGACAATGGGGGAGGTTCCGCCGGCGAAATAAATGAACGCATCGTCCCCGCTGGGATCCTGCTTGAAATGCAGCTCGTATTTCTGAAACGGCTCGATGGCAGCCGTGCCAAAGATCGGCACATCGCCGGAGATCACCGAACCAGGCGCAGGTGACGTAATACCCGACTCGGCCTGGGCATAGGCTGCACCCGGCAGCGAAACCAACCACACCGCACAGAGCAGGAAAACGGCCAGTCTTTTGCTGCTCTGCGACGCCACGTCGAGAATGTCTCTTTTCAAACAAGCTCGTCCAAAATTGGTCAAAACCATACTTACCTTGATTTGAATGCCTCACCCTCGCTTATGGCGTGCGCAGATATTGGGTGATGGCTAGAATATCTTCATCACTCAGATCTGGCCGGCCGCCGCTTGGCGGCATTACTAACCCAGTGGTGTTGGCCGGGTCATTCAGTTCGCGCCCTTGACGGATCACAGCAAGCAACTGCTCGTCGGTGTTGCTCGCAAAGAAATCCGAACCGCGCAGTTGATTGCCCAGATTGGCGACGCCCAGCCCATCAGCGCCATGACACGCCGCGCAAGATTGCAGATAGAGTTGCTCACCATGGACAAGCGTAGCGGGGTCACTGACTGTCCCATCAACGCGCACCTGAGCGCCGGGAGTGACCGACAAGGTGGCAAACGGGTTCTGCTCGGCGGCGGCTACCTGGGGATCTTGCGCACCACTGATAAAAAGCGCCGTGAACACCGCCAACACTCCGATCACAACGCCGCTGACCTGGAGCCAGGGCATCCGCAACGCATCGCCTTCTTCGTCTTCGGCGACGGGTTCACCGTTGAGCAGGGCGATCAGACTCATGAGCGTGATGAGCAGGAAGGCCGTCAGCGCCAGAAACGGGATCGTCACGAAGCCAAACCAATTGATCCACTGCGTCGTGCATGACGCTCCCTGCGCGCAAAACGAAGAGCCGGCAAACAGGTCAGTCTTTTCCAGCAAATAATGATAGGTGGAGACGCCTAAGCCTAGCAGCGAAAACGGCAACACATAATAGGGCAGGTTTCCGTCGCGGCGCAGCAACCCGATGGCGATGACGCCTGCCAATGGATACATCAGAATGCGCTGATACCAGCACAGCACACATGGCGCATAGCCTCGCACTTCGCTAAAGTAGAGGCTGCCGCACATGGCGATCCACGCAGCAAGCAAGGCAATGTATAGGCTATTGCGATTCAGCCAGGATGAAATGCGCTCCATTGATTGTTGTCGCTTCTGTTTCTGTGGTTTATTGGCCCTTAGCCGCTAACGCCGCGTCGATATTCGCCTTGACGCTGGCGTAACTGGAATCTTCGAGCACGGTTCCGTCTACGATGACGGATGGTGTAAAGCGCAACCCCAGTTGCCCAGCCTGGTTCAGCGAGTCTGTGATCGTCGCTTGATGCTGCTGATTGACAAGACAAGCCTGGAACTGATTGGCATCCAGCCCCACCGTCTGTGCAAATTCGATCAGTCTTTCCGGAGTGGCGCCGCCCTGTTGTTCAGCCGAAATCACCTGGAACGCTTTGTCGTGATAGGGCCAGAAGGAGTTCTGGTCGGCGGCGCATTCTGCGGCCAAGGCCGACATGAAGGAGCCGGGCGCATGCTGCTGCAGCGGAAAATGATGGAACTCCAGGCGCACCTTGCCGGTTTTCACATATTCCTCGACAATCTGCGGCTTGACCGTGCGGCTAAAAGTCTGGCAGGAGGGACAGAGGAAATCTTCCCAAAGCTGGACGACCACCGCAGCGTCCGGGCTGCCCAGGCTGGTGCGGTCGATCCAGTCGGCGGGCACGTCCGGTTGGGCGACCGGCGCGGAAGAAACGCGCTGCTCGTTGAACACAATGATCGCCACGACGATCGCCACGATAGCAACGCTGATGCCGACAAGCCAGAGGCCAATCTTAGAGGATCCACTGTTTTTGCTGCTCTTCTTCTTTATGGTGGTGGCCATTGTAATTCCCTTATTCTCGGTTCTTTATAGTCAACCTAGGGTCGATAGGCGCCGATGCAGGCAGATTGTTTCATATCCATCAATTTCACATCAATGCAATTTCCTGCTTGGCCAGGCAACGCCGCAGTATACACGGTTGCCGACGCTTCGACAAGAAAACCGCTGCTATCCCGGCGCATTTACCAGTAGCTGGCGCCAAAGACCCGCTCCAGCAGGCTGGCGCGCTCCTGCCGCGATGTCCAACGCGGCTGGCCGTAATCGTACAAAAAGCGTGGTCAAAATCTGCGTGCTGATATGACGCCCATTGTAGATGGTGTGCTTGACGATCATCCCCTCGCGCGTCGTCTGCCCCCACATCTGGTCGAAATAGAGATTGCCCAGCCCGTAGAGCACCAGCTTGCCGTCGGTGAACTCCATCCCCTGCGGCACATGACTCTGCACTCCGGTGACAATATCGGCGCCCGCCCGCACCAGCGCATTGAAATCCAGCCGCTGATCCGCCAGCGGCTGCGGGTCGTAGCTCTCCTGGTATTGCAGCTCCACCATCACCGCGTCGGCCAGATCTTTCTCTTTGATGGAGCGGATCGTTGCGGACAGAACATTCAGATCGAAAGGCGCCGCGCCCGGCAGCGCATCCGTAGCCCACGCCATTTTCAGGCCATAGCTGTTGGCGCCCAGAAAGGCGAGTCGGTTGCCGTTATGTTCGATAATGAGAGGCTTGAACGCCTCCTCCAAGTTTTTACCGCCACCGTAATAGGGCAATTTCCACGCGTCATACATTTCCAGCGACAACATAGCATTCTGACGACCAAAATCGTTCTGATGGTTCCCCGTCATGCCGATGATGTCTACACCGGAGGCCGTCAACGTCTCGATATAGTCGGGTTTGCTACAAAAGTTGAAGTTATCCGGGTCGGTGTTGGCGACGCACTCTTCGACAAAAGGCACCTCGTTGCTGATGTGCGTGATGTCGGCGCTGGCGAGTTCGGGGCCGACCACGTCCGCGGGCCACGCCGGGCCAAACCGATCCATCTGCGCGGCCGTCATCCGGCACATGGCCGTGACGCCCGTCATCGCCAGCACGGTCAGGCGCGCCGGATCCCGGTTGCCCGGCGGGAGCGCCTGTAAAAAGCGTTGGACGCGCGCCGCTTCGTCAGCGTCCGTGGGATCAAGATGCGCGTAGACGGTCGCTATCAATGGATAGACGGTCGGGTCAAAATGGGCGCCATTGTCCACCGGATTCTGCCCGTCGATGGCGAACACAACGAGGCGCGGTTCGAGCTGATCGAAGGGCACAATTGCAAGCGTCGTATGATCCTGCCAGGCAGCGTCGATGACTTCAGCCATTTCGGCAAAGCCAACGACGGCCGGCGACGGCTTCCCCAACACCTGAGTCAACAGCGCCAGTGTATTGGTCAGCACAACGACGCGCGTCAAGGGCGGTGCAGCATCGACGGTGGCGGATGCCGCGGCCGTGGTTGACAGCGGCGTCCCGCTCCAGAGCGAGCGCAATTCATCCCACGCCAACACAGGCTCGATCGTGTCAAAACGCGTGGCAGCAGCAAACGTGACCTGGTGCACCGCCAGGCCATCCTCCCGCGCGCTGGCATCGAGATGCACCGGCGCCGCCCCTGTCGTGGCCGTCACAACTGCGACCCCGTCGAGTTGAACGGCGGCAACCGCCTCCTGCACCCCGGTCGGAACATCGTCTCCCCACGACACGTGCACCGCGGGAATCGGGGTCGGCGTCGCGCGCAACGTTGGCGTCACGGGCGCCGCATCTTCTCCGACGACATTTCGGGCGACATCTGTGGCGATGCCAGGATCAATGTCCGTGTCAGCATCAACATTGGTGGGCATGGTGTGAGCAACGTCGCGCGCGCGGGGTTCTCGGCGACAGCGTCACGCACCGCCAGCAACGTCGGTGGTTCAGGCCAACCGGAGACGGAGCGCAGCAACAAAACGAGACCTAGTACGATCAGGCCAACGGCGCCGAACGCAAGAATTTTGGTGGGAATCTGATTTATCGGCATAGCAAAATGCAACCTAGACGACCCAAAAATAGCGAAGTTTTTTGACTGCCGGGCAGTATACCGCAACCGATCCTGCCCTGCAATAAAATTATAGGTCACATACCTGAAAGCCATGCCCGTTTAGAGCCACGGGGAAAGGGGTTGTATAATCCAGTGCTTAGGTTCGGGCCGCCGCGATTAGATGCGCCGCTCAAACGATGCGTGGCGTCTACCTGGCGACCACACGATCGATGATACGCCTGACGCAAATCTGTCAGAAGAAGGGAACTCACCTAGATTATGTCTGTCCATACGTCTCAGAATCCAACGCCGGTAGATGCCTGGGAGGCCGACGACGAGATCGACCTGCGCAAATACATCGACGTGCTCATCAAACGCTGGCGCGAAATCGTCGTCTTTACGCTTGCGATAATAGTGTTGGCGGCAGCCGCTGTCCTCATCATGCGCTTTGTCCAAACGCCGATGTACGAGGCGGATTCCAGTGTTGCGATCATCCGCACGCAAACCGAAGTAAACTTCGACGAACGCTTTACGACTTCCTCCAGCGATGTGACGAACGCCGATGTCGGCTCGCGGCGCGGCGCGCTGCTGGGGCTGGTCTTTAGCGGCGCCATCGCCGAACGTGTGATCGCCGACCTGGGCGATCAGCTTGAAGCGCAAGAACGAGAGCCGGCGACGCTGCTGCGTCGCATCGACGCCGAACTTAGCTCGCCAGGCGGGCGCACCACGCAAAGCGACCTGATCGTCATCACCGCGAGCGCGGATTCGCCGGAAAAGGCCTCAGCCATCGCCAACGCCTGGGCGCAATATTACGTCCAAGAGGTCAACCGCATCTACGGGCAGGTGCCCGACGAGATGATGGCCTCCGTGCAAACTGAACTTGACCAGGCGAAAACCCTCTATGCAGCGGCGCAGCGCAACCTGGAGCAATTCCTGGCGACGTCGCCGGTCAACTCCTTGCGGCGACAGTCGGAGGAGACACGCGAGGCTATCGCCGCCTTACAGCGCGCCAATACCGATGCGCTGTCCAGCTATGTCGAGGAGATCCTCGCCTCGTATAAGCGCATCGTGAGCGCCTATCTCACCGCCCAAACCGACAGTCAGGTGCTGGGGTTCCAGCGCGAGCAGCAGACGCAACGTCAATTGTTGAATGCTTATTTCCGCGCGTACAACGATGCGATCGTGGACTCCTTTGACACGCAGCGCGAGCGCGATACGCGCCTGATCCGCATGTATTACGACCAGTGGCTGCGCACGGCTGCTTCGCTGGCGACGGCGCGCACGTTGCAGGCTGGATTGACAGAAGGCGGCGACGGCGCCGTCGCCAGCACTGCAACCGCGCTGCAACTGCTCAAACTCCAGTTGGTTTCAGCTTTGACCAGCGATATTCCTACGATGCAGAACAGCCAGACCGGCCTTCTACAAGGCGTTGACACCTTGAATCTGAACGCACCTTTGATGAATAGCTCGCAAGATACGCCGGCGCAGCCTGTGCAAAACGTCCAGACGATCCAGCCGGACGCGTCTGTGGGGGATAGATCGTCGCCACCTCTCTTCCAGATCAACCTGTCGCCCGTCACCGACGCCACCCTCGATGGCCTGAGCGCCGATTTGGACGGCGTCATTCAAAGTCTCGAACAGCAGATGAGCGGGCTGGAACAAGAAATTGTCAGCTTCAACGAAACGTGGCTGAGCGGCGAACGCTATCAGAACCTGGCCACCCGCATCCCGGATGAAAGCAGCCTGGTCGAAGCCATCCGCACGCAGTACCCGGAACTGTTCAGCCGCGGTCTGTTCTCGTCGATTGCCGAGCACGCCGCCCAGGGCAGCACGATCGCCAAAGATGGACAGGCGCAAGCAGCGGAACTGCTGAAGCTGGCCGGCGCAGAGACGATGCTGCTCTCCAGCCAGCCCAATGCCCCGATGGAAGAAAGCATCGTGCAGTTGGAAGACCGCTTCAAGATGTTGCAATCTCAACTGGAAGAACAGAACGCTATCAATCAGCAGGTCACCCAGCAGCGCGATCTGATGTGGGAATCGTTCACCGCGCTGAGCAACAAGCAGGCGGAGCTGACCCTGGAGCGAGCGGCCGCCAACAGCGAAGTGCGCAGAGGCACGCCTGCCATCCCGCCTGATGAGCCTGTGCAGGGGGTCAGCCTCCTGCTGAGTGTCATGTTGGCCGGGGTCGTCGGTCTGCTATTGGCGATCTTCCTAGCCTTCTTGCTCGAGTATCTGGGCAAACCGCCCCTCTTCACGCGCGCTTCGTCCGCGGCATAAATGGTTGAAAACAGGCGCCTTCGCACACCGCAGCGTCAGGTAACGCGATGCGTGAAGGCGCCAACAGCCAATAGAGTGGGATGCAAGCTCCAGCAAACCGTGAAGCTCTTGAAATTCCCTGGCAGGTGACATGCGACCATGCCTGATATTGAACTCTCTGGCTTTCTGGAAACGTTGCGCCTTGCGTTGCGCCTCAATCCAGCACTCTACGTCCGACTTCAGAACGATGCACAAGGTCTCGGATATGCGGCTTTGATTGTGGTGCTGGCGGGCGTCTCCGAGTCGTTGGGACAGAGCGTCGTCCTCTTCCTCAATCGGGTGCGACCACGACGATTCGTGCTGGCGCTCTCCATCACGACAGTCAGCCACATTGTCGGCTACTTCTTGTGGACACTGACGATCTGGTCGGTCGGAAGTTGGCTGACCCAGACTGAACAACCCTGGCGCGCGGTGGCGGTCGTGGTGGGGCTGGCTTATGCCCCTCAAATCTTCGCCTTTTTTGAATTGACGCCCTATCTCGGCAATCTGATCTGGGGCATTCTTTCCCTGTGGAGCATGATCGCCATTGTCGTGGCGCTTGGCTATGGGCTAGGCATGGAAAGCTGGCAAGCCCTGCTCGTCTCTTCGCTTGGATGGATCCTGATGCAGACGCTGCGACGCACTGTGGGGCGTCCGATCCTCCATCTTCGCACGCTGTTGCAGCGCCGTGTCGCTGGCGTGCCTCTGACAATCAGAGAAACCGATGTATCCGGTTTGCGCCGCCATCCCATGCACGATTGGTACAAACAGCTCGCAGCGCGTCGTCGCAGCGTTCGTCTCATGCCGGTGCGCAAGAAGCGCCAATCATCCCCAGAGCAAACCCATGTTCACCGAGTGGAGTGATCTGTTGCTGCTGCCGCTGGCCGCGCTCGTAATTTTCCTCTTCTGGGCCGCGCTGACGCCTCTGGAGACCCTGGGCTGGTGGGCTGGCTGGTTTGGAGATGCCATCTACCATGACGCCGCCACCGTTGAGGAAGCAGCCTTCTCTACAAACCGCACCACTCTGACGCGCCAGCCAGCAGCCGCCTATGTGTTGTTCTTATCGGGCATCGGGCGCGTCTCCGGTCAGACGCTCAGCTATCGCGAGCAGGGCTTTCTTGAGCAACTCCGCCAACGGCTACCCGGCGCGGTCGTCATCGACAACATCTTTCCCTATTCGGTCAACAACCTGGCGCTGACCGGCCAGCCCATCTTTGCCGGGTTGTGGCGCTGGGCCTTGCGGCGCAAGCTGGAAGGCCCGGCATTGGCCGGCTATCTCATCAACACGCGCAATATGCTGCAAGTGGCGATTGCCGCCGACAAACGCTATGGCCCCATCTACAATCAGGCGATGGCCGAGATCATGCTCGATACGGTCATGCGATACAGCTTCGACCCGGAAAGTCCCGTGCCAATTTTTATCATTGGCTACAGTGGCGCGGGGCAGATGGCTATCGGCGCGGCCACCTATCTGCGCGAGTGGACCAAGTCGCCTATCTACGTCATCTCCCTGGGCGGCATTTTCAGCAGCGACCCTGGTATTCTGATGGCAGATCATGTTTTTCATTTGTGGGGCACGAAAGACAAAGCCCAAATCTGGCGCTTTCTCATGCCCGGCCGCTGGTCATGGCTGGCAACCTCGGAATGGAATCGCGCGCTGCGTCAAGGCCGCGCCACCATCATCCGCATGGAAGATATGAAACACACGGGACGCGGCGGCTATCTCGACCGCCACCCACCGGCGGAGGACGCGCCTTCCAACATGGATCGCACGGTGGAAATGATCAGCACGATCATCGAGCATGCAGACGCGCCCACTCACATCCCCACACTCGGCTAAAGTTCCACGCGACAAGCCGAGGCGTCTTCGCCTGCCAAGTAATGCCCGTTACTTGACGCTTTCTTCTGATCCAACTATAGTAAAGGCAATCAAATAACTGCGTACCTTCGGGGCAGGGTGAGAGAGTAATCTCAATTCCCGACCGGCGGTGATCCGATAACGCGAATTGTGGAATCGGGAAGCCCGCGAGCACGGCGACGGCAAGCGTCGCCAGGCACGAGTGCGGTGACCAGGATCAACCTGGGATTCCGACGCCGACGGTATAGTCCGGATGAAAGAAGGCGCCAGCAGTCAGCAGGTCAATGACCGCGCTGTGTTTGCTGCAACCAGTCCCGGAGTCCACCTTGTGGCTCCGGGCTTTTTTTGCGGCTGGCATGGTGGCGAGCAAAGGTTACGCGCCTGTGCTGGTTTCTCCACGTCCCAAGGGCATGTTTAGCTTGGGACGTTTTTTGTGGAGGCAAGCTTAGGATGTTCGAGACACAGAAAGCTGATCTTCCTTTCCAGCGCACACGCCCGGCGACGGCGTCTGGGCAAGGCTGGCTGGCGCGCGGCCGCGCACGTCTGGCTGCCCCGCTGGTGCTGATCGGCGTCATTGCGCTTTGGGCGCTGCTGGTCGCCTGGCAGGATTACCCACCCTTCATCCTGCCGTCGCCCCTCCTGGTCTGGCAAAAACTGTTGACCCTGGCGGCGGGCGGCGCGCTGTGGCTGCACATTGGCGTCACGCTGGTCGAAATTGCGCTGGGGCTGCTGATTGGGCTGAGCACAGCGTTTGGTCTTGGCTATGTGCTGGGCAAGCATCATGCCCTGGAGCGCATCGCGTCGCCCTACATCGTCGCCAGCCAGAGCATCCCGATTGTAGCGATTGCGCCCCTGATCGTGATCTGGATGGGCAGCGGCCTGGCCAGCAAGGTCGCCGTCACCGCGCTGATCACCTTCTTCCCCGCACTGATCGCCACTATCGTCGGCATCCGCAGCGTTGACCCCGACCTGCACGACCTGCTGCGCAGCCTGCGCGCCTCGCGCTGGCAGCTCTTCTGGAAGCTGGAGTTGCCCGCGGCCCTGCCCATGATTTTCGGAGGACTGAAGCTCAGCGTCACGTTGGCGGTGGTCGGCGCGGTCGTCGGTGAATTTATGGGCGCCAACGCCGGACTTGGCTACCTGGTCAACCTGGGGCGCGGTCTGCTCGACACACCGATGATGTTCGTCGCCATCTTGCTGCTGGTCGTCATTGCCCAGGCGCTCCACTTTGCGGTCGTCGCGCTGGAAACACGGCTATTGCGCTGGCAAAGGCTGTAAGAAGATGCAAGGGGCGAGGGGCGAGGGGCGAGGCAGCATATTGCTGGGATTGGGAACAGGACTCAATTTAGATTGCAAAATATTTACAAAAGGCACATTCGCATGAAATTCAGAACACGAACATTGATCTTTTTGACGCTGATCCTAGGGTTGGCGCTGTCGGCGTGTGCACCGCTGCCAGCGCAGCTTGCTGCCAGTGATGAGCCTGCGGCCCCGGCCAGCGAGTCCGTCAAGTTGGGCTTAGGCTTCATCCCCAGCATTCAGTTTGCGCCCTACTATGTCGGGATCGAGAAAGGCTTCTTTCAGGATGCGGGGATCGAGCTTGAGTTGAGCTACGGCTTTGAAAACGACTATCTGAAGCTGGTCGGCATCGACGAATATCAGTTTATGGTCGGCAGCGGCGACCAGGTGGTGTTGGGGCGCGCCAGGGGTTGCCGGTGCGCTACGTGTTGAACTGGTACACGCGCTTTCCGGTGGTCATCTTCTCCAAAGCCGACCGCGCCATCACCCAGCCGGCAGAACTGGCAGACAAGACCGTGGGCATTCCCGGTGCGTTTGGGGCCAGCTATGTGGCGCTGCGCGGCATCCTCGAAGCGGCCGGACTGACCGAACAGGACATCCGCTTGGAGAGCATCGGGTTCACTCAAGCCGCGGCCGTCAGCGAGGACAAGGTGGATGCAGCCGTGGACTACGCAGTCAACGGCCCGGTCGTCCTGGCGCTGGCAGGAACGCCCACCAACCAGATTGCGCTGGACGACTATCTGGTCATCCCGGCCAACGGCCTTGTCACCAACGAGAAGACCATCGCGGAGCGACCTGAACTGGTGCAGGCGCTGGTGCGCGCGACGCAGCAGGCGATTGCCTACACGCTCGCCAATCCCGACGAAGCGTTTGCCATTGCCCTCAAAGCCGTGCCCGAAGCCGGCGGCGACAATGAAGCTGCCAGCCGCGCCGTATTCGACGCCTCGCTCGCCTTCTGGGCGCCGCGTGCAGGCCAGACGCCTGGCGCCACAGAGGAAGCTGACTGGCAGGCTGCGGCCGCCTTTATGCAACGGATCGGCCTGGTCGATAGCGTCGTACCGGCCGACAGCCTCTTCACCAACCAGTTTGTCGCCAATGAGTAAGAGAACCAATCGATCGCGGATTTGACGGATCAGGCGGATTTACGGCGCAAAGAGAATTCTTTTCTTCGCTCTTCTTTGTGTTCTTCGTGCCTCTGTGTGAGGCGAGCTTTGGCTTTCTTATTTCATAGATCAACTCTGGAGTTTTTATGGGTGACGCAACGCCGGTGTTTGTAGTGGACGGCGTCTCAAAAGGCTTCACCGACGGCCGCCGCCCGATTCAAGCGTTGCAGCCGGTCAGCTTCCAGTTGCACGCAGGCGAGATCGTCTGCCTGGTCGGGCCGAGCGGCAGCGGCAAGAGCACCTTGCTGCGCGTCATGGGCGGCCTGATCGCGGCGGACAGCGGCGCCATGTGGTTCCAGGGCCAACCCCACTGCGCGCCTAATACGGCGATCGGCTTTGTCTTCCAGAAGACGAATCTGATGCCGTGGCGCACGATTCTGCAAAATGTTCTGCTGCCTATCGAAATTCAGCAAAGCAAAGTGTCCATCGCAGAACGGATACGCGCCGAAGCCATGCTCGCCACGATGGGGCTGAAGGACTTCGAGCACGCCTACCCGCGCCAGCTTTCCGGCGGGATGAACCAGCGCGTCGTGTTGGCGCGCACCCTCATGCAACAGCCGCGCCTGCTGTTGATGGACGAACCCTTCGGCCAGCTCGACGCCTTAACACGCGAGCGCCTCAACCTGGAATTGCTGCGTTTGCAGGCGGCAGAGAAGATCACCGTCTTCATGGTGACGCACAGCATCACGGAAGCCGTGCTGCTGTCGGATCGCGTCTTCGTGCTCAGCGAGCGGCCAGGGAAGCTCATTGCCCAGATGCCCGTGCCGCTGCCCCGCCCGCGCGATCTGGCCATGACCAGCACGCCTGCCTTTGGCGAACTCGCCATGCAGGTGCGCAGTCTGATCGGCGAGCCAAGCTAGACCCCACAAAGTTGTATTTTTGACACTTACGCCGCGGCGTGCTATTGATACACGATACGCGCATCTCTGGCGCGCCTCTATTCTGTGCAATTTTTGGTGATGGAACTGGTATGACTGAAATCGAAACTGCGGACAAGCAATCCAAACGGCGGGAAGGTCAAGACTTTATTCGCGAGACTGTGGCGCGCGACATGGAAAGTGGTCGCTACTATGGCCGCGTCGTGACGCGCTTTCCGCCTGAACCCAACGGCTATCTCCACATCGGCCACGCCAAATCGATTGCGCTTAACTTCGGCGTCGCTGAGGAGTTTGGCGGCGTCTGCCATCTACGTTTCGACGACACCAACCCCGAAACCGAAGATATGGAGTACGTCGAGTCGATCATGCGCGACGTGCGCTGGCTGGGCTACGACTGGCGCGACAAGCTCTTTTTTGCGTCCGATTATTACGCACAGTTGTACGAATTTGCCGAGCAGTTGATTCAAGAGGGCAAGGCGTATGTCGACAGCCTCGACGAGGAAGGCATCCGCCAATATCGCGGCACGGTGCTGGAGCCGGGACGCCCCAGCCCCTATCGCGACCGTGCCGTCGAAGAGAATCTCGACCTCTTCCGGCGCATGCGCGGAATTTCCTGACGGCGCGCATGTGCTGCGCGCCAAAGGCGACCTGGCCGCGCCCAACATGAAGTTGCGCGACCCGCTGCTCTATCGCATCCGCCATTCGACGCACTACCGCACGGGCGACGACTGGTGCATCTATCCCATGTATGACTACGCGCATCCGATTTCAGACGCCATCGAAGGCATCACGCATTCGATCTGCACGCTCGAATTCGAGAACAATCGCGCCATCTACGACTGGACGCTCGATAATCTCTACGAGGAGCCGCGGCCGCATCAGTATGAATTTGCCCGGCTCAACCTTGATTATACGGTGATCAGCAAGCGCAAGCTCCTGCAACTGGTCGAGGAGAAGTACGTGACCGGCTGGGACGACCCGCGCATGCCAACGATCGCCGGGTTGCGGCGCCGCGGCTACACGCCGGAAGGCATTCGCCTCTTCTGCCAGCGCATCGGCGTGAACAAGACCAACAGCCGCGTGCAGTTCGAGGTGCTGGAAGACGCCATCCGCGATGATCTCAACGCACGCGCGCCGCGCGTAATGGCCGTGCTGCGCCCGCTCAAGGTGACGCTTACCAACTATCCCGCCGAGCAGGTCGAATGGCTCGATGCGCCCTACTGGCCGCGCGACATCGACAAGGAAGGCGCACGCCGCACGCCCTTGACGCGTGAACTCTACATCGAGCGCACCGACTTCAGTCCGGACCCACCGCCCGACTGGACGCGCCTGTCGCCCGGCGCTGAGATGCGACTGCGTCACGCCTACTTTATCCGCTGTGACGAGGCCGTCACCGACCCGGCGAGCGGCGAAGTCGTGGAGCTGCGCTGCACCTACGACCCAGAGTCGATGGGGCGGCCATCCACCGCCGCGCGCAAACGCAGCACCGCGATCCAGTGGGTGTCGGCGGTGCACGCTTTGCCGGTCGAGGCGCGGCTGTACAGCCGGCTCTTTACGACCGAAAACCCGGATGAAGTCGAAGAGGGCAAGACCTTTAAGGATTATCTCAACCCGCAGTCCGTCGAGATTCTTCCGGTCGCGCTGGTCGAACCGGCATTGGCCGATGCTCAACCCGGCAATCGCTACCAGTTCTTGCGCCACGGTTATTTCATCGTCGACGCCGATACGCGGCCCGGCAAGCTGGTCTTCAACCGCATCGTCGAGCTGCCCGACGCTTACACCGCGCGGCAAACCGGCGCCGACGCA
Source organism: Candidatus Caldilinea saccharophila (assembly GCA_016710365.1). Lineage (GTDB taxonomy): Bacteria > Chloroflexota > Anaerolineae > Caldilineales > Caldilineaceae > Caldilinea > Caldilinea saccharophila. The sequence goes on from JADJVW010000001.1 coordinate 507,943, forward strand.
GAGCGCAAGGCCAAATCAGAAGCGGCAAGCGCGATGCAAAGTGAAGCGGTCGTCGGTTCGCTTTCGGAAGAACGCGTCCGCGCACGCGCGTCCGATGCGGGACTGGCGGAACGGTACAGCCATTATGTCGATGCGTTGGAACTCAGCCCAGAGCAGGCTGACCCATTAACCGGGAGCCGCGCTGTCGTGACATTTTTCGAGGCCGCGCTGGCAAGCGGCGCCAGCGCCCGCACGGCCGCCAACTGGATCAACAATGAAGTGCTGCGCGAGTTGAAGGATAGCTCCATTGACGACCTCGCCTTTAGCGGCGCTGACCTGGGCGAGCTTGCCAGGCTGGTGGACGACGGTGCGGTCACGACGGCCGCCGCCAAGACCATCTATGCGGAGATGGCGGCAGGCAAAGGCGCGCCGCAGGCAATCGTCCGCCGGTTGGGGCTTGACCAGACGTTGAGCACAACAGAGTTGACTGCGATCGTCCAGCAGGTGCTGGCAACGCTGCCGGACAAGGTGGCGGAGTATCAAAGCGGCAAGACGAGTCTGTTGGGCATGTTCACCGGCCAGGTGATGCGTGCGACCGGCAACAAGGCCGACCCAAAGCAGGTGCAGGCGCTGTTGAAGCAACAATTGGAAGCATAGCGAATAGCTACGCAAAATCTTCCATCCACAGATGACACAGATTTCACAGATGAGTTTTGAACAATCTGTACCATCTGTGGCATCTGTGGATGTTTTGTCTTGATTGAGAATAAGGAAGCGAGAACATCTATGGCGGCATCATCCACGGCGCCGGCGCGCGTGCGCTTTGCGCCCAGCCCGACCGGATTTTTGCACCTCGGCGGACTGCGCACAGCCCTGTTTGACTGGCTCTACGCACACCACACCGGCGGGCAGTTTATTTTGCGCATCGAGGACACCGATCAGAAGCGCTTTAACCCCGACAGCCTGACCGACCTGATGCGCAGTCTGCGCTGGCTTGGTCTGGAGTGGGACGAAGGCCCCGATATCGGCGGGCCGCACGCGCCCTACATCCAAAGCGAGCGCCGTGCGCTTTATCGCCAGTACGCGGATTGGCTGGTTGAGCAAGGCAAGGCGTATCACTGTTACACGAGCGAAGCGGAGTTGGAGGAGCTGCGCGGCAAGGGGCTGCCCTACGACCGCCGCCATCGCACCCTTACTGCGGAGCAACGCGCCGCGTTTGCCGCGGAAGGGCGCGCCTCCGTCATCCGCTTTGCCGCGCCGCTGACCGGGACGACGACCGTGCACGATGCGATCCGCGGCAACATCACTGTCGAGAACGCCAGCATCGCCGACCCGGTGCTGCTCAAAAGCGACGGGCTGCCCACCTACCACCTGGCCGTGGTGGTGGACGACCGGCTGATGGAGATTACACACGTGCTGCGCGGGGAGGAGTGGATCCCGTCGGCGCCACTGCATCAGTTGACGTCTTAGAGGCGTTTGCGTGGCCGGCCCCGATCTTCGTGCATCTGCCCGTCATCCTCGACCCCAGCGGCAAGGGCAAGATGAGCAAGCGCAAGACTGTCGTCGATGGCCGCGAATTTTCGCCTTTTGTGCGCGATTACATCACCGGCGGCTATCTGCCCGACGCCATGTTCAACTTTCTGACCAACATGGGCTGGAGCTTTGACGCGGAGCAGGAAATCTTCACACGCGAGGAGGCGATCGCGCGCTTCGACGCCGCCGACATTTCACCCAAAGCGACGGCGCTGCCCTTCACCAAGCTGGACTGGATGAACGGCCTCTACATCCGGCAGATGGAGCCGGCGCGGCTGCAAGAGGAACTGGCGCCCTATGTCGCGGCAGACCTGGGGCTGGACGTCGCCAGCCTCCACGCGGATCGCCGGCTGGCCGAGCTGACGCCGCTGATCCAGGAGCGCATCAAGGTGCTGGCCGAAGCGACCGCGCTGATCGAATGGGCGTTTGTGCCAGCGTCCCAAATCCTCTACCCTGACCCCACGCAGTTGATCGGCAAAAAGCTGACGGCGGCCGAAAGTCTCGACGTGCTTGAGACCGGAGCCGCTATAATTGCCAGCATCGATCCGTTCGCTGTGCCCGCGTTGGAGGCGGCTTTTCGCAGCCAGGCCGAGGCCATGCAGATCAAGGTCGGCAGCTTCCTGGCGCCCTTTCGCGTCGCCATCACCGGGCGCACGGTCTCGCCGCCGCTCTTCGAGAGCATGCACGTCCTGGGGCGCGAGGAGACGCTCGCACGCATCGCCAACGCCACGCAGACGCTGCGCGCCTATGCCGCGGCCGCGGTGTGAGGCCGTATGAGAAGAAATTGGCAGCTTTCCCCCCTCTGAAATTTGGCTGTGCAGGCGCGCTGCGCTATACTTTTAGAGGATTGAGTCAGGCCGGTGGGGGATAGTTTAATCGGCAGAACACCTGACTCTGGATCAGGCAGTTGGGGTTCAGTCTGTCCCCAGCAAACCGA
>JADJVW010000002.1 GCA_016710365.1 Candidatus Caldilinea saccharophila
TCCGCTTGATCCAGGCGCAGGCGTTGGCGGGCGATCTCGCTGCCGCCGCACAGGATCTGGCCGCGCTTGAGCAGGGGCAGCCGGATAGCGGTTTTGCTGAAGCCGCGGCGCAATGGCTGGACAGCTACACCGCGCGTAAAGACGCCGCGGCTGCCTGCCGCGCGGTCCAGCCGATCTTCGACAAGGAGACGCTGACCTGGCAGATCACGGATCACTTCGGCTACAACCATCCCGCGCTGGCGCCGGAGCAGGTCTGCTTTATCCCGCGCGGCAAGTGAAGTAGAGGGAGACAAGGAGAGGGGGAGACAGGGAGAAGGGGAGACTTCACGATTCAATATTGACAATTCGTCCCTTGTCTCCCCCTCTCTCCTACCGCGCGCTCGTCACTACCGGCGCGCCTGCCTGCATGGCTTCCAGCACCATCATGCCGAAGCCTTCGTACAAACTGGGGAAGACAAACGCTGTGGCAAGTGCATGGAGCGCCGGTTTGTCGGCTTCCTCCACCCACCCGCAGCAGTGCACCTGGGCTGCGCATCCCATCTCCTGCGCCAGACGCCGCGGGTCAGGGAAAAAGGCGGTGTCTGCCGAGGGCAGCGCGCCGGCCAGCACCAGCTTGACCGCGGCATCGCCGCCAAGCGCGAGGTAACGCGCATAACCGCCGATCACGCCTTGCATGTTTTTGCGCACGTCGAACCCACCCAGGTAGAGAAAAAAACGGTCGGGCAATTCATAACGCTGTTTGACGCGCGCCAGATCTTCGGCGCTGGGCGGCGAAGCGCCCTCCTGATTGGGGCCATGATGGACCACATGGACGCGCGGTTGCGGCGCGTGCAGATGCGTCACAATGTCGCGGGCGGCGGCTTCGCTGACGGTGAGGAGCGCAGTGGCGCGCCGCGCCGTCCAACTGACCAGGCGTGTGTAGATACGCTGCATCACACTGCCACGGTAGGCGGGCAGCACGCGCGGGATCAGATCGTGGATGGTGATGACAGTGGGCGCCGGCTGCCAGACCGGCCCGGCCCAGTAGGGAACCCAGTAGACATCCGCCCGGCACATGCGCGCGGCGCGCGGCGCGGTCACCTGCTCCCACCACAACTTTGCCAGGTTTTCCGGCAACCGCGGCAATTTGACCGGCACGCAGGTGACGTTCGGCCACTGTGCTGCAAGCGCCGCGGGCGTCGCCTCGCCCATCGCGGCATGCACCGGCAGCAACAGCGAGATGCGCGCTGAAGGCGCGACTTGCGGCATCCATTCCAGCAGATGGGCGAGATACTGGCCGCTGCCGCTGGCAAGCCGGCCCGCCATCCAGCCATTGACGGCGACATGAAGTGAAACTGTCGAGATTGGCATAGTAGTAAATTCTAGCCGTCTTTGACGCCATTGGGCAAGGTACGCCAGAGGCGGTCGAGGCCATGATATACTCTGGCTTGCTCATTCATCTACCTTGCGCCATGCCAGCGACGCGGATAGCAATGAAAAGCCTTCTCTGCGAGTCTCTGCATCTCAGCGTCAAAGGCAATTTTCCAGAACAGACAAGGGCATCCTCTGTCATGCTGATTCATAACGCAACCGTTGTCACCTTTGATGAAACCAACCGTGTCATCGCCGATGGTGCGGTGCGCTACACAGGCGACGCCATTGACGCCGTCGGCGACAGCGACACGCTGCTGGCCAACTATCCCGACGACGCACGATGGGATGCCGCGGGCATGGTGTTGATGCCCGGCCAGATTTGCGCGCACACCCACTTCTACGGCGCATTTGCGCGCGGGATGTATATCCCTGGCCCACCGGCCAAGGATTTCCCTGAGATCCTGCAGAATCTGTGGTGGAAATTGGACAAGGCGCTCGATCTTGACGGTGTGCGCAGTTCGGCGGAGGTTTGTCTGGTCGATGCTATCCGCAACGGCACGACGACGCTCATCGATCACCACGCCAGCCAGCGCGCCATCGACGGCAGTCTGGATGTGATTGGCGAAGCCGTATTACAAAGCGGGCTGCGTGCGGCGCTCTGCTATGAAGTGACCGACCGCGACGGCGCGGAGGCCGCACAAGCCGGCATTCGCGAAAATGTACGTTTTCGCCAGCGCGTGGAAGCGGAAAGCGGATGGCATCAAGGACGGTTGGCCGCCACCTTTGGCCTGCACGCCAGCCTCACCCTCTCCGACGCGACGCTGGCGCAGTGCGCCGCGGAGGCCAATCGCTTTCACATCCACGTGGCGGAACACCCGGTGGACGAGTATGACAGTCTGCAAAAATCGGGCAAGCGCGCGGTGGAACGGTTGCATGATTTCGGGATCACCGGGCCGGCCAGCATCATGGCGCACTGCATTCACATTGACGCGTGGGAAACCGCGCTGCTGGCGGAAACGGGAACGTTCGTCAGCCACCAGCCGCGCTCCAACATGAACAACGCCGTCGGCGCGGCTGAAATCACGCCGATGCTGCGCAAAGGGCTGCCGGTCTGCCTGGGCAATGACGGTTTTAGCAACGACATGTTCGTCGAAATGAAGGTGGCCGACCTGCTGCAGAAGGCGGTGCACAGCGACCCACGCTATCTCGGCGCGGACAAGGTGATCGAGATGGCGGTGATCAACAACCGGCGGCTGGCCGCGACTTTCTTCGACCGGCCGGTTGGCGTCGTGGCTGCGGGCGCGTATGCGGACCTGATCCTGCTCGACTATTGGCCGACCACGCCGCTTATGGCGGCCAATCTGCCGTGGCACATGCTGTTTGGCGTCAGCGGCGGCCATGTGCACAGCACGATTGTGCAGGGCGTCACACTCATGCGCGGGCGTAAATTGCTTACGCTGGACGAGCCGGCCATCGCCGCGCACAGTCGCCGCCACGCACAGGCGACCTGGGAGCGCTATTGGGCGATGTTTTGAAAGTTGGAATCGTTCGGTATAGACTAAATGCAGGCTTTTCCCACGCTGCTACTGGAACGTTTGGATAAACACCCGCCTATAGTGATGACAGCGCATAAACTTATGTCGACCGAACAAGTGATTTTTCAAACCCAAATTGAGGGATTGACGGCGCAACTTACAGGCCGTGAAAGACAAATCGTCGAATTACAGACGGCCAATGAGGAATTGGAACGTGCGGCAAGAGTCAAGGATGATCTGCTGGCGACGATGGGACATGAATTGCGCACTCCCCTCAATGCGGTATTGTCCCTGTCTCGCGTGCTCCAAGAGCAATTGGGGCAGGTGTTGACCGAACGTCAGCAACAGTCGTTCCAAGTGATCAGCGCCAGCGGCCAACATCTGCTGGAGCTGATCAACGACATCCTCGACCTGAGCAAGCTCCAGGCCGGCAAGATGATGCTGAAAATCGAGCCTGTCAGTGTGGAAAAACTTTGCAGAACTTCGTTGGACATTGTGCGCCAGCAAGCAGAACAGAAGCATCTGCACCTCGCCCTCACCCTTGACGACCAGGCAAGCACCATCCACGCCGATCCGCTCCGCATCAAACAGGTATTGGTCAATCTGCTGAGCAACGCCGTCAAGTTTACGCCCGAACATGGCGCCGTAGGCGTTGAAGTTGTGAGCAATGTCGAGCAGGGCCAGATGATCTTCACAGTTTGGGACACCGGGATTGGCATTGCCGCGGCCGACTTGCCAAGTCTGTTCAAACCCTTCGTGCAAATCGAGAACAACCAGCCAGCCCAATCTGTAGGCACCGGGCTTGGGCTGGCGCTGTCACAGCGGCTCGCACGACAGCATGGCGGCGATATCTACGTCAAGAGCGCGCTGGGCGCCGGCAGCCGCTTCACGCTGGAACTGCCGTGGCAAATCTCCGATGCCCCCCACGCGGTCGAGCATCCTGCTGCGGCGCCATCCATCTCCGCCGGCAGCAGGCGTCGGCTGATCTTGCTTGCAGAGGACAACGAGGCCAATATCTTTGCTATCTCCGAATATCTTGACCTGTACGGCATTCCGGTAGTTGTTGCGCGCACCGGCCCGGATGCGCTGGAAATCGCCCGCACCGAACATCCAGGACTGATCTTAATGGATATCAACCTGCCGCGACTTGACGGCCTCGAAGTCATCCGGCGCATCCGAAGTATGGAAGGATACGCCGACCTTCCTATCGCAGTGATCACCGCCTTGAGCGACGACAATGAACGCGTGCGCCGCCGGCGCCGACCACTATTTGGGCAAGCCGATCGATCTGGACAAACTCGACCGTATGCTCGATCAATATTTTGCCAAGCAATAACACTCAAACAGAAAAACTGAAACAGAAAAATGAAGGAGAGTTATATGTCTAATCCCGTCATTGCCGTGATTGGCGGCACCGGCGCCGAGGGGTCCGGCCTGGTGGTGCGTTGGGCCGCCGCCGGCTACCCGGTGATCATCGGCAGCCGCAGCGCCGACAAGGCGCAAACCGTCGCCACAGAGCTGGCTGCGCTGCTGCCCGCGGGCAGTGGCGAAATTCGCGGGGAGAGCAACGCCGACGCCGCAGCCGCGGCTGAGATCGTGGTGCTGAGTGTACCCTACGAAAGTCAGGCCGACATGGCCGCACAGATCGCGGCGGGCGCGCAGGGCAAGCTGGTTATCACCGTCGTCGTGCCGCTCAAGCCGCCCAAGGTGTCCGTGGTGTGGCGCCCGGCCGCCGGCTCGGCCGCGCAGGAACTCCAGCAACAGTTGGGCGAGCAGGTGCAGGTCGTCGCTGCGTTCCAGAACATTGCCGCCGGCCATCTGCGCGACCTCACCTGGACGTCAGATTGTGATGTGCTCTACACCGGCGACGGCAAGGAAGCCAAAGCCACGACGTTGGAGTTGATCCGCGCGGCCGGTTTCTTTGGCGTCGACGCCGGCCCGCTGGCGAACGCTTCGGTCGTCGAAGGCTTTACCGCCGTGCTGGTCGGCATCAACATTCGCAACAAAGTGAAAAACAGTGGCGTCAGAATCACAGGGATCTCACGGTGAAAAAGCACTCGGCGCTGCGCATTGAAACGCTGGCGATTCACGCCGGCCATACGCCCGACCCGACGACAGGGGCCGTGATGCAACCGATCCACCTGTCGACGAGCTTTGAGCGCAACCCTGACGGTACATATCCGGCCGGCTACGTTTACACGCGCACAGATAACCCAAACCGAGTTGCGCTCGAAACCTGTCTGACCGCGCTTGAAGGCGGCGCGGCCGCGGCGGCCTTTGGCTCTGGCATGGCCGCCATCGCCGCCATCTTTCAGGCGTTGGCGCCCGGCGATCACATCCTCTTCCCCGACGACGCCTACTTTGGCGCCGGCCGCCTCGTGCGCGAGCTCATGGCGCCGTGGGGTCTCACCTACAGCGTAGTGAATATGGCGGATGTGGACGCGGTGCGGGCGGCGATGCAGCCCACGACCCGGCTGATGTGGGTCGAGACGCCCTCCAATCCGCTGCTCAAAATCACCGACATTGCCGCCGTTGCGCAGATCGCACACGCAGCCGGTGCGCGCTGTGCGGTCGACAACACCTGGCCTTCCCCGACCGGACAGCAGCCGCTCGCACTGGGCGCCGATCTCGTGATGCACGCCACCACAAAGTACCTGGGCGGGCACAGCGACTTGCTGGGCGGCGCCGTGATCGCGCGCGCGGCGGACGCTTTCTTCGAGCGGATTCGCCTCGTCCAGACGATCGGCGGCGCGGCGCCATCCCCTTTTGATTGCTGGCTGCTGATGCGCAGCATCCGCACGCTGCCTTACCGGATGCGCGCACACAGTGAGCACGCCCAGCGCATCGCCGAGTTTCTGGCCGACCACCCGGCTGTCGAAAGCGTACATTATCCGGGTCTGCCTGGCCACCCTGGCCACGCAATTGCCCGCCAGCAGATGCAGCAGTTCGGCGGGATGCTTTCGATCCAGGTGCGGGGCGGGACCGACGCCGCAATGCGGGTGGCGGGGCGCGTGCAACTCTTCACGCGGGCGACCAGTCTGGGCGGCGTCGAGAGTTTGATCGAGCATCGCGCTTCGGTGGAGGGATCACACACGACGACGCCGGCCAATCTTCTGCGCATCTCCGTGGGGCTGGAACATCCCGACGACCTGATGGCAGATCTGGCGCAGGCGCTGGCTTAAGCGGGGAAATCATGCGCGTCTCATTTGCCCCGATCACCGAAGACGAAGCACGCACGGTGCTCTGTTGGCGCTACCCGATGATGGGACTGAGCGCCGAACCGGACGCCGACGAACTGGCGCGCGATGTTGCGGCTTTGCTGCGCCCGGATTATCACTACCACGCGGCCCACGACGAAACGGGGCGGTTGGTCGGCTTCTGCTGCTTTGGCGAGGACGCGCAAGTGCCCGGCGGCGACTACTCGCTGCCGGCGCTGGACATCGGCTTAGGTTTGCACCCAGATTTGACCGGGCGTGGGTTGTCACACAGCTTTCTGGAGAAGATCCTGGCGCTCGGCGATCAGTTGTTTCAACCGGAGTTTTACCGCGCCACCGTGGCCGCCATCAACGCGCGTTCGTTGCGACTCTTTGAAGGATCAGGTTTCCTTTTTATGCAGACTTTCCTCAGCGGGGAGGTGCGCAACCACCGCTTCCACATTTTGCTGCGGGCAGCGCCCCCCGCAGAGGAGTAGTGGCCTGTCAAGCATCAAACTTTGGGTTTGGGTAGAGCTACAACAAGGGAACGCAGATAATCACAGATAAAAGTGGATTTGCGCGGATAAGTGCAGATGCCTGGCTCTTATCCGCGCAAATCCGTCTACTCCGTATTATTCGTGGCCTAGTTTTTGCTATAGCTGTATCGTTACGCAAGATCAGCGGAAATCTGCCCGATCCGCGTTATCCGCGTGCTATTTCTCGTTCTATTCCACCCCGGCGCGTGCCGCGCACCTGGAGATAGGCCACGACCACGCCGCCGATAAAGCCGAAGAGATGTCCCTGCCACGACACGCCATGCTGCAGCGGCAACATGCCCCACGCCATCCCACCATAGACCAGGAAGGCCACAACTGCCAGGACGATGGCGACCATGCTGCGTTCGTAATAGCCACGCGCCAGCAGATAGCCGAAAAGCCCAAAGACCACGCCGCTGATGCCGAGATGGATCGTCGCCGCGCCGCCAAACAGCCAGATGCCCAACCCGCTCGCCAGCAGCGATGCCAGGAACACGATGGCAAAATCACGCGTATCGCGCAGCATCACAAACCAGCCAAGCACCACCAGCGGGATCGTGTTGGCGAGCAGGTGTCCAAAGCCGGCATGAAGCCACGGCGCCACCACGATCGCCTGCAAGCCCCCCAACGTGCGCGGCTGAATGCCTAACCCGTCCAGCGCGCCGTGCAGCACAAGCCAGTCAATCAGTTCAATGCCCCACAACGCGGCTACCAGCGCGCCGAGCAGCACGGCGTGGCGCGACAGGTGACGACGCACCCCTTGTGTGCGTTCCAATGCAGTTCCACGCCAATCAATTCGTGTCATTTGTTCGCCTCAGGTTGACAAGCATTCTGCCTCAGTCCACAATAACGGCACTATGGCCTACACACTCAGCGATCCCTTCCGCTCTTTGCGCGTGGTGCTGCGTCTTAGCGGCGCCGCATCGCTTCTGACCGGACTGATCTTCCTGCTCTTGCCAGACGCCACCGCCGTCGAGACGATGGGGCTGGGCGCCGGTCCGCTCTGGCCGCTGCGGCTGGCAGGCGCTGCCCTGCTGACGCTGGGTATTTTCTACCTACTCACCGCGGGCGAGCGCATCATCAGGCTGCCGGCGCTGGTGACGGTCGCACTTGGCAACGGGTTGCCATCCGTGCTGGTCGTCACCGCCTATCTTCAGCAGCAAATGGCTGAGTTCACCTGGCCATTGCAAGGCGCTATGCTCACCCTGTTCGTGATCTGGCTGACCGGTGCGGTGGCGCCGCTGCGTTTCTTACGCGCCGAGTACCAGGCAGACTAAATCGCAGAGTAATCGCTGTGATGCTTTACGCAAACCCCCGCCCAAAGTCGCGCACAAAAGAAGGGGTAAGGCCGTCGCCTTACCCCTTCTGCACTTCCTATCTGTGACAATACAATTGCCACAGGATAGGTTGCTCAACTTGCTCTCTCTGCTCTGGGCGAGTTCAGTTGCGACGTGTGAGCAGCGAAACGTAGTAAAGCATCGTCATCACTGCCTGCACGGCAGCCGCCACATAGGTAAGCGCGGCGGCGTCCAGCACTTTATCAACGCTTTTAATCTCTGGAGGGCTCAAGAGGCCGATGGCGGCGAGCTGTTGCTTGGCGCGCTTGCTGGCGTCGAACTCCACCGGCAGCGTCACCAGCGAAAAGACCGCGGTCAACCCGAAAAGCAGCAGGCCAGCGATGGCAATCGTGTTCCCTGTCACGCCGGACATGAAAAAACCCACCATGAAAATGATCGGGCCGAGCCAACTGCCAAAGCTGACGGCCGGCACGATCGCCGAGCGCAGGCGCAACGGCCCGTAGTGCAGCTTGTCCTGCAAGGCATGGCCGGCTTCGTGCGCAGCCACGCCAACCGCGGCCACACTGGGTGTGCCATAGACCGTTTCGCTCAAGCGCAGCACCTTGTGGCCCGGATCGTAGTGGTCGGTCAGCGCGCCGCCGACGCGTTCTACGGCCACGGTTTGCAGGCCGTTCGCATCCAGAATCGCGCGCGCCGCCTGCGCGCCGGTCATGCCGTTGCCGGTTTTAACTTTCGAGTATTGGCGAAATGCGCTTTGCACGCGGAATTGCGCCCACAATCCTAACAGCAGCGGGGGAATCGCAAATAAGAGATAGACCGGATCAAAAAACCACATGGCTTGTCATTTCCTTTCTTGACAGGATACCTTGCTGCAAGTATACAACGCCTTCCCCAACCATTACGTTTTGCCAATTACGATTGCTGCCTCGTTATCGAAGCAAACCATGCACAAATTCCAGGTGCACGAATGGAACAGACATCCCCTTGCTACACAGAGGAGCGGCGGCGCAGCAAGGCGAGCGTCAACGACCATTCGTCGCTGCGGAGGAGCCAATGCATGCCCAGGTAAACGAGCAGCGCCAACGGGACGCCCACCAGCACAGTGAGCCAGTCGTCATCAAACACGCCGATCCGCGCCGGGTAAATGTTTACGTAGATCCACCGCCCCCACGCCCACGCCACGGCTGCCATTGCGGCCGCCGCCAGCAGCGTCTTGGCAAGCGCGGGCAGGAGCGTGCGCCGCTGCAAACCGGCGGGAAGGCGACGGTCGAACCACCATAGCAGCACCAGCGTCTCGACCAACGTTGCCAGGCTGTTGGCCAGCGCCAGCCCACCAAACGAAAGACGTCCGACCAGCAGGAAACTGAGCGCAATGTTCCCGGCCATCGCCAGAATGCCGACCAGCACTGGCGTCCACGTGTCTTGCAGCGCATAGAAACCGCGCACGATAATCTCCAGCATCGAGTGGAAAATCAGGCCGATCATGTAGAACTGTAGGCCGTAGGCGACCAGCATCACACTCTGTGCGTCAAAGGCGCCACGCTCCAACAGGATGCTGATTGTGGGGCGCCGCAATATGAGCAGCAGCGCGGTGGCGGGCGCCACCAGAAAGATCACCACGCGCAGCGCGCGTTCAAAGGTGCGGCGGAAGGCATCGATCTGACCGGCCGCGGTTTGGGCGGACAAGGTGGGGAAGACCACGGTCGCGATGCCCTGCGCAATGATGCCCTGCGGCAGCAGCATGAGCAGCCAGGCATAGTTGAGCGCGCTCACCGCGCCGGCGCCCAACCCGCTGGCGAGGATCGTGTTGACGAGGAACTGCAACTGCACGAAAAACAGACCCAGCACACGCGGCCCCATCAGCAGCGCCACTTTGCGCACGCCGGGGTCGGTCAGCGCCAGGGTCGGGCGATAACGGTAGCCTTTGTACAACAGTACGGGCGCCTGCACCAACAGATGCGCCAGCGCGCCGACCACGACACCCACCACCAATCCGTAGATGCCATAGATCGGCGCCAGAAAATAGGCGGCGGCGATGATCGCCACATTGTAGAGCACCGGCGCCGCGGCAGGCGCCAGAAAATGTTGCGTGGCATTGAGCGCGCCCATGATCAAGCCGCTGGCGCCAAAGACGACGGTTCCGATCAACATCCATTGCATCAGCGCGGCGGTCAACGCTTGCTGAGCTGGAGTGAAGCCGGGCGCCAGGACGAAGCGCACGATCGGCTCGGCAAAGAGCGCGGCGCCAATGCTCAACAACACGAGCACCAGCGTGATCAAATTCAGCACGCGGCTGAAAAGCAGCCACGCGGCGCGCTTGTCGGCTTGGAGCCAATAGCCGGAGAAGACAGGGATGAAGGCGCTGCCCAGTGCACCCCCCGCCGCCAGTTGAAAGAGCAGATCGGGGATGCGAAACGCCGCCAGATAGGCGTCATACTCGGCCGTGGTGCCGTAGCTGGCGCCGATGATAATCTCGCGCGCCAACCCTGACAACCGGCTGAACACAAAGAAAAGCATGACCAGCAGCGCCGCGCCGGCCATGCGCCGGCTGTCCAGCCCGACCGGAGCGTCTTTCAATGGTAAAGCGTCTTCTTTGCTCGTTGTATCCACGGGTTGCGATTATACATGCGAATCGGCATTCGCGACGACTGCCTGATCGGGAGAGATCATCTTAACATTTTAACATCTTACAATTGGCCTGCCGGAAGCTGGCAGCGATAGTGAAGTCCCCCTATGGCCCAGGCGGTACAGAGCCGATCCGCTACGCCATTTGCGATACAGAGCGGTGGACATGCTGAAAGTGTACCACTGAAAGCAGTGTGCGCAAGGATTTAACGCAAATGACAGCCTGTCCTGGGGGCCAGACATCGCCAATAAATACGGATAGGCGCAGATGTTTTGTTGGTGTGCTCTCATCCGCGCTTATCCGATTTCATCTGGGCGTATCTACGTTCTCCAATTGTGGCTTTACCCGAAGCAGACGATTGACCGTCGATCAGCCGCCAGGCAGAATTCAACAGCATCAATCGCAGACAACCAGCGCCTGTTCTTGCTGGCCGTCTGACTCCAAAAGAGGCAGAAAGAGTTGGTAGTCGGCGCTGGCCGGCGCCGCAACCGCAGTGGCTGTCGTCAAATTGATTTTGTCGCAACTGCTGTGGGTGTCTGAGCCGCTGCGCAATTCGGCCGAGATCATATGTTCGCCCACGCCGTCGTTGATCGTCCAGGTGAAACTGCTCGAAAAGGGCTGCCATTCTCCCCAGGCGCCGCTGTCGTTGCGCAGACGCATTTCATTCCATGCGCCGTGCACATAGATAGCCACGTTGCGATCGGCGGTATCCGGCGAATCGTTGTTGATGATCATCGGGTACTCTCCCGCGCGGGCGCCAAGATTCTGCACCCAATAGACGCCATAATCGCCCGATCCCTTGTAATAACCGACGCCAATTTCTGTGAAGTTGGGGTCGAGGATGTTGCGCCGGTGGCCGTCGCTTTTCATCCAGCCGGCCATCACTTCTTCGGGCGTGCCGTAGCCGGCGGCGATGTTTTCGCCTGCCGCGGTCCAGTTGTACCAGGCGCGCATACGGTCGAACGCGCCGCACACTTTTTTGAAGATTCCCCCGCTGCGGTCGTAGGTGTCATGATTAAAGTAGTTGTCCGTGCCCAGATCCGTGGCGTGATAGCGCGCTGACTTGCCGAGCGCGACAATGCGCTTGACCGGCGGCAGGTTGCCGTTGGCCGCGCGTTGCTCATTGACCAACTCGACGACACGCGCTTCGTAAGCGTCGTCGATGATCGGCGCGTCAGCCCCACCGCAGCCCGTGTAGGCGATCTCATTGAGCCGCGCAGCCAGCGCCGGCGCCGTCCCCAAAAAGAGAATCATGATGGCGAGACCTGCGATAATGCCAACCCGCGCCGAGCGCAGTGTAATGGTCGATGTGTGCAGTGGTTTCATCGGTGTTTTTCGCCTTTTAGACTCTACTTAAAAAATAATGACTGTTTGCCAAAAGCTCTGCCTTACGCATTGCATCTATTGTAGAGACAAGTTGGCGCCACGTCATGACACATTTGCTTCGGATACTGTGCGCTCAACAAACGATTACTCACCTTAAGGTTGTGACGTTTGTGGCAGTGCGCCGATCCATCCGCAAGGATCGTGGTGAAATTACCGCGCAAAAGGTAAGATCGCACCTCTGTGCTGCATCTCGCTGTACACAGGCAATCACCAGACATCTTTGCAAGCAGCGAAGCCAAACTGTAGGAATGGTTATGGAGTTCGCCAACCAGGCGGTGCAGACTAAACGCTGTCGATCAACTATTTATGAGGAGATTTAGAGGAATGTCACATATTTCCAAGACGTTGCTACTGTCTGCCGGTCTGCTCTCGCTGCTGGCATTGACCGCTTGCGCCGGCGCCGCGCCAGCCAACGTGCAACAGGATGCACTGTCGCAGACCCTGTCGCCCTGCCCGGACTCACCCAATTGCGTCTCCACCAAAGCCCCAGCTACAGATACGGAGCATTTTATCGAGCCGATCCCCTTCACGGGCAGCGCTGCCGACGCGCGCCAAAAGCTGCTCGCCGTAATCGCAGCCATGCCGCGCAACGAGGTTGTGACGAATGAGGACACTTACATTCATGCCACCTTTGCATCGCTGATTTTTCGCTTTGTGGACGATGTGCAGTTTGTGATCGATGACGCCGCCAAGACCATTCACTTTCGGTCGGCGTCACGCATGGGGCGCAGTGATATGGGCGTCAATCGCAAGCGGATGGAAGAGATTCGGACGAACTTTACGCAAGCAGCCGTTCCGTGAGGCCGGTGAAGCGCGCTATCACCTCGTTGTTGCGCACGGCCAGGCTGATGGCGCGCGGCTGTCCCACGAGCACGACAAGCCGTCTGGCGCGCGTCACAGCCGTGTAGAGCAGGTTGCGCTGTAGCATCATGTAGTGCGTGGTGAGGATCGGCAGCACGACCGCGGGAAACTCGCTGCCCTGACTTTTGTGTACGCTGACCGCGTAGGCGTGCACCAGCTCGTCCATTTCAAAAAACTCATAGCCTACGGGTCGCCCTTCAAACGCGACGGTGACGGTGTGCATGAGCGGGTCAAGCGCAATGATGCGTCCCATATCGCCGTTGTAGACGTCTTTGTCGTAATTGTTGCGAATTTGCATCACCTTGTCACCGACGCGGTAGAGCCGGCTGCCGATGGTGCGTTCGGCGCGCGTGGGCGCAGCCGGGTTGAGCGCCTGCTGCAGCGCCAAGTTGAGCGCCGCCACGCCCACGACCCCGCGGTGCATCGGCGCCAGCACCTGGATATCCTCCGGCGCAATGCCAAAACGCCGCGGAATGCGCTCCGCCACCAACTCGACGCAAAGCTCGGCCGCGCGCGCGGGTTCTTCCGTGCGAAAGAGAAAGAAATCGGTCGCCGCGTCGTTGTCGACGAGCGGCAACACGCCCGCGTTGATGCGATGCGCATTGGCGATGATGAACGAACCGGCCGCCTGGCGGAAGATGGTTTGCAGGCGGATGACGGCGGCGCGGAAGCTGGGAGATTGGTGAGTAGAGATTGGAGATTGAGGGAGTGGGAGACTGGGAGATTGGGGGAGTGCATTTCCAATCTCTACTCTCCGTTCTCCGATCTCACTATCGCCTGATCCCCCCATCTCTGAATCTCCATTTCCTAGCGCCGCAATGATGTCCTTCAACACATTCCCTGCCCCCACGCTGGGCAGTTGATCCACATCGCCGACGAGCAGCAGATGCATTCCCGGCGGGACCGCCTTGAGCAGGTGATTGGTCAGCGGCAGGTCAAGCATCGAAGCTTCGTCGACGATCAGCAGATCGCCTTCAAGCGGGTTTTCCTCGTTGCGCTGAAAAGCCATCCCTTCGGCGGGCTTGAATTCAAGCAAACGATGAATCGTCTTGGCTTCCTCGCCGGTGGTTTCGGCCAGACGTTTGGCCGCGCGGCCGGTCGGGGCGGCCAGCAGCACGCGGCGCTGCTCGGCGCGGCACAGGTCGATGATCGTGCGCACCGTCGTAGTCTTGCCGGTGCCTGGCCCGCCGGTCAGCACGGTGACGCGATGGGTCAGCGCGGCCTGCACCGCTTCGTGTTGTTGCGCGGCCAGCGGGAAGCCATTCATCTGCTCGGCCGCGGCGATGGCGTGACGCCACTCCGGTTGCCGATAGCGCGCAAAGGGTGCCAGCCGGCTCTGCGCCTCGTGCAGCAGACGCTGGAGCCGGCGCGCCACGCCCACTTCGCTGAAATAGAGCGGCGTCAGATAAATAGCGTTCTCCTCGGCGAGCAGACGCTGGGCTTCATCGACGGTATGCACCGCGTACAACTGACCCTGCTCGGCCACCAGGCGCGGTTCGGCGACAAAGCTTGGCTGCGGCTCGATGGCCTCGGCGCCGGGCGACGGGGCCACCTTGACCTGCGCCTCGTTCCACATGCGCGCCAGCCCGATGCCGATCAAGGTGGGCGACACCTTGAGTAGCTCGGCAGTCAGCTTGACCAGCTCTGACGTAGGCAGAAACACGTGACCGTCTTCGCTGGCCTCGTTGAGCGCGTAGCCAACGCCCGCAGCCACGCGTTCGGGCGCGTCCTCCGGCAGCCCCATTGCACGTGCGATCTTGTCCGCGGTGAGAAAGCCGATGCCAAAGATGTCGCGCGCCAGCCGATAGGGATCGCGGCGCACCTGGTTGATCGCCTCGTCGCCGTAGTATTTGTAGATTTTGGTGGCGAGGCTCGTGCTGACGCCGTTGCTCTGCAAGAAGAGCATCACTTCCTTGATCGCCCGCTGCTCGATCCACGCTTTGCTGATCATATCCACCCGCTTGGGGCCGACGCCGGGCGTTTCGGCTAACCGCTCCGGCGCTTCTTCGATCACAGTCAGCGTGTCGAGGCCAAACTGTTTGACGATGCGCTGCGCCGTCACCGGGCCGACGCCCTTGATCAACCCGCTGCCGAGGTATTTCTCCAGCCCGGCGATGGTGGCGGGCAACACCGGACGGAAGGTTTCGACCTGAAACTGCCGCCCATATTCGCCGTGGACGGTCCAGCGGCCGGTCAACTCCACCGACTCGCCGACATTCAGCCCCAGCATGTTGCCGACGATCGCCACCTCGCGCTCCGCGCCGAAAAGTGTGCGCTCCGCACGTTCTGGCGTCAGCTTGGCAACGGTGTAGCCGTTCTCCTCGTTATGATAGGTGATGCGTTCGACGACGCCGCGTAAAATGTCCATAGGCAGGTAGAGATGAAAGCTTGGTTAATCATTCCCCGGTAAAGCATTCCCCCGTAAAGCATCAGGATTCATTCACAAGTGTAGCATAAAACTGATGCTGGTTTTGAAAGAGGCGACAGTGCACGAACATCTTGCCAGGTTTTGCGGCTCAACCGGAATTCATGTGGTCGGGTCTTACGCGCCGGGGACGGGCTTGCGGCGCTTCGGTCAAGCAGAGAACGCTCAGCCCGTCCCCGGCGCGTAACCACACGAGATCTGGTTGAGTCGGAATTCTATTGTCCAGTCTGTTGGACATTTTCCATAAAACCCTGTGCCGAACAACGTCAGCTCACCGCTATGAAACGATGCGCCCGCCACGCACCGTGCTACCCAGCACAATCGCCGCCGTAATCAACGCTAGATTCTTGACGATATACTGCCCTTCGATGGTGAGACCAATCGGAAAGACTGTAAAGACGGCTTCCGGCGTAATAAAGATGGGCAGCGCTGTGCCTGGCATCTGTAAAAAGAGCAACAACAGCGTCGTCCGCATAAACCAACCAGTGATCAGACCAAGCCCGATCGTTATCTCCCAGATCGCCAACACAGGTTGGAACAAGTTTGGATCGATGAAGAAAATTGTAGCACGCACCAGATCTTCAGCCGGACTCAGCCCAGGAATGAGCTTGAGCGCGCCAAACCAGAAGAAGATGATGCCGAGCGCCACGCGCATCATCACCAGCCCGTAGCGGGCCATCCACTGCGTGATTCGCTGGTCAAGTTGATCGAACCGCTCGGCAAAGGGCAGATGTTTCAACAACCGATCCTCAGGCGTCAATTTGCGCTCTGGTTGCGTCGAGTTTTCTACCATGTTTCTCTCGTTGATACTTTTATCAGCTTCTCAGGCGCCACTTGAAGTGGCGCATCAATTTCGTCTATCCTTTCAATAGTAAGCAGTATACTGGAAGATAAAAAAGTGAACTGTGAAATTCTTCACACATTTCCTAGATTTGACCTACTGCACTTTCATTTTTTTGACTTTTTTGGAGCAACTGCGTATACTCCAATCATGTTCGCCCCTATGGTGGAATTGGTATACACAGCAGGTTGAGGGCCTGTGCCCGTTAGGGCATCTCCGTTCAAATCGGAGTAGGGGCACCAAAACAAAGCGCCGATCTCGCATGCGAGATCGGCGCTTTGTTTTGGAAAGATTGGGAGAGTGGAGACCGGGAAATCTTCAGTCGCTCACTCTCCCACTCCCCAATCTCTTACTCTCTCAATCTCATCTACTTCCGCAGATGCGGAAACGCCTGCAGGCCAGGGAAGATGGCGGTGTCGCCCAGTTCTTCCTCGATGCGCAGGAGTTGGTTGTACTTAGCGATGCGGTCACTGCGCGCCGGTGCGCCGGTCTTGATCTGGCCGGTATTGAAAGCCACGGCAATGTCGGCAATCGTGGCGTCTTCGGATTCACCGGAGCGATGGCTGGTGATGACTGCCCAGCCGGCGCGCTGGCTCATCTCGATGGCGGCGATGGCCTCCGTCAGCGAGCCGATCTGGTTGACTTTCATCAGCAGCGCGTTGGCGACCTTCTCCTGGATGGCGCGCTTGACAAACTTAACGTTGGTGACCAACAGGTCGTCGCCGACAAGCTGCACACGGTTGCCGATGCGCTGGGAAAGCAGCGCCCAGCCCTCCCAGTCGCCCTCCGCCATGCCATCTTCCAGGCTGATGATCGGGAAGCGCTTGGCCCAATCCTCCCAGAGATCGACCATCTGGCCGCGATCCAGCTTGCGTCCTTCGATCTCCAGGTTGTAGGTGCCGGTGGCCTCGTCGTAGAGTTCGCTGGCGGCCGGGTCGAGCGCAATGTAGACGTCTTCGCCCGGCTTGTAGCCTGCTTTCTCGATGGCCTTAAGGATCACTTCGACTGCCTTCACGTTGCCGCCCAGGCTCGGCGCAAAGCCGCCTTCGTCGCCAACGTTGGTGGCAAAGCCGCCGTCGTGCAGCACATTCTTGAGGCTCTGGTAAATTTCGGCGCCCCAGCGCAGACACTCGGCAAAAGTCGGCGCGCCGACCGGCATCACCATAAATTCCTGGAAGTCGGTGCTGTTGGCCGCGTGTTTGCCGCCGTTGAGAATGTTCAACATCGGCACCGGCAACGTGCGCGCATAGACGCCGCCGAGATAGCGATAGAGCGGCAGGTTGAGGTCGCTGGCCGCAGCCTTGGCGACTGCCATGCTCACGGCCAGGATTGCATTGGCGCCGAGCTTGCTCTTGGTCTCCGTGCCGTCGAGTTCGAGCATCAATTCGTCGATGGTGACCTGCTCCACCGGGTCCATGCCGACCAGTTCCTCGGCGATCACCTCGTTGACGTTCTCGACTGCCTTGCGCACGCCTTTACCGCCGTAGCGCTTTTTGTCGCCGTCGCGCAGTTCCAGCGCCTCGTTGACGCCGGTGCTGGCGCCGCTCGGCACAATCGCAGTGCCAATCACGCCGCTGTCCAGGCCGATTTCGGCCTCGACGGTCGGGTTGCCACGGCTGTCCAGCACCTCACGCGCATGGACATATACAATTTCACTCATGGGAGTCTACTCCTTTTGTTAATTCTAACGTTTTGAATGCATTCGAATGCAATATTCTCACACCAACCTGTAGTGTATTACGGAACGGGCATTTTTGCGAATAGGACAGGCGAAATAAAAATGGGGCGACTTTGACATCGCCCCACTGGAAGGGTAGAAAAATAGAGTCTACTCCTTTATACGCTCGCCCCCGGTCTCCTTGATCGGCGTTTCGGGCGTCTCTTTTGGATTCTCGTCGCGCCCGGGCGTCTCCGGGTCCGGCAGCACATCATAAACCCAGCGCACCGCGCGTTTCCACATGCTGCGCGCGGCCGCGGCGCTGTACGTCGCCTGGCGCCGCGTGCTCTTCCACCAGCCGGCCGCCTGCCTTTCCACCGGCGTCCGCCAGTCGAGCGCACAGGCCGCCCACGTCAGTCCTGCGCCGAAACCGACGAAGACCACCTTGTAGCCGGGCTTGAGCTTGCCGGCTTCGATCGCCTCGCACAGCGCGATCGGGATGCTGGCGGTGCTGGTGTTGCCGTACTTCTGCAGATTGACGAAGACCTTTTCGGCGGGGATCTTCAACTGATTCAGCACGCTGTTTTGAATGATGCGAATGTTGGCCTGATGCGGCACCACTAAATCAATGTCGTCGGTCGTGTAGCCGGCGCGTTCGAGTACTTTGCGCGTGGAGGCTGCCATGACCCGCGTGGCAAAGCGGAAGACAGCTTTGCCATCCATTTTGACATAGTGCATGCCGCTGCTGACGGTTTCCAGGCTGGTGGACATAGCGCTGCCGCCCGCCGGCACGATCAGGGTGTTGCCGCCCGACCCATCACTGCCAAGATCTACCGACAAGATGCCGCCGGGCACTTCGCTGGCGGCCACCAAGACGGCCCCGGCGCCGTCGCCAAACAGAATGCAGGTGTCGCGATCGGTCCAGTCGACAATGCGAGAGAGCGTTTCCGTGCCGATCACCAGCACATACTCGGCGTCGCCCGCCAGAATTTGGCCGCGCGCCATGGCCAGTCCATAGACAAAGCCAGAGCAAGCCGCACTAAGGTCGAACGCGCCCGCATTGTCGGCGCCCAGGGCGTCTTGAATCAAGCAAGCTGTGGCCGGAAACAAATATTCAGGCGTGGTAGTCGCACAGATGATCAGATCGATCTTGTTGGCCGGCACGTCCGCCACTTCAAGCGCCTTGCGCGCGGCCACAATCGCCAGCGTCGCGGAAGTCTCTTTGGGGTCGGCGGCGACATGCCGTTCTGCGATCCCGGTGCGGCTGCGAATCCACTCGTCGTTGGTATCGACGATCTGCTCCAGATCCTGGTTGGTGATCACCTTTTCTGGCACATGATAGCCCCAGCCGACAATGTGGGCGTAGCGCCCGCGCGGTGGCGGGATCGCGTCTGTCTGGCGCTCTTTCAGTGTGGCTGACTCAGCGCCGTTGGAATGGGGCGTTGCGCCATTGGTAGTGGGTTCACTCGCCGTGGGGGTCTGTTTGATCTCTGGCATCTTTTCTCCTTGAGGACGGCTGGCTCAGGCATAGCGGCGCAGCACAATGCAGGCGTTATGACCGCCAAATCCAAAGCTGTTGCTCAACGTAACGCGCACGTCGCTTTTCACCGCCAGATTCGGTGTGTAGTTGAGGTCGCACGCCGGGTCAGGGGTGTCCAGGTTGATCGTCGGCGGCACAATGCCGTGATTGATGACCTCTGTGCAGATGAGCGTTTCCAGCGCGCCGGCTGCGCCCAACAAGTGACCGGTCATGCTCTTGGTGCTGCTGATGCGCACATTGTAGGCGGCTTCGCCAAAGACCTGCTTGATCGCCAACGTTTCGCCAATGTCATTCAGCCGCGTTGCGGTGCCGTGCGCATTGATATAATCGATGTCGGCGATAGATTCGCCATAGGCGGCGGCTTTGCGCAGTGCAACGCGCATGGCCTCAGCCGCACCGCGTCCCGTCGCGTGAGGCGCGGCCATGTGATAGGCGTCGTTGGTGTTGCCATAGCCGATGACCTCGGCCAGGATGTGGGCGTTACGGGCGTGTGCGTGCTCCAGGGTCTCCATCACGACGATGGCCGAGCCTTCACTCATGACAAAGCCATCGCGGTCATTGTCGAAGGGGCGACACGCCGCGGCCGGGTTGTCGGTGCGTTGGCTGAGCGCCCCCATCACGTCGAACGCCGCCACGTTGATCGGCAGCAGCGCGGCTTCGCTGCCGCCGGCAAGCATGACATCAGCGTCGCCGCGGCGCAGAATCTCGAAGGCTTCGCCGCAGGCAGTGGTGCCACTCGCGCACGCGCTGACGACGGCATGGTTTGGCCCTTGCAAGTTGAATTCAATGGCGATTTTACCGCCTGGGCTATCGATCAGCATGTTGGGGATCATGAAGGGGCTGACCTTGCGTAGTCCCTTGGCCTGCACGACGTCGATGTTCTCGCGAAAGCTGGTGACCCCGCCAATACCGCTGCCGATCATGACGCCGATCCGCGCCGGATCAAGCGCTTCGAGATCGAGTTCCGCATCGGTGATGGCCTGGCGCGCCGTGACCAGCGCGTATTGAATACACGGGTCGAGGCGGCGTGCTTCTTTACGATCCATGTAGGCGCCGGGGTCGAAGCCGCGCACCTCACCAGCAAAGTTGACGCGCAGATTGGAGGCGTCGAACTTGCTGATGTAATCGATGCCGCTGCGTCCCGCCAGCAGGCTCTGCCACGTTTCTTCAACGGTGTGCCCCAACGGCGTCAAAGCACCCATGCCGGTAATCACAACCCGCGGGGGCGTTGCGCCATTGGTGCGTACTGGATAGGATTGTTCATTGGTTACTTTGTTCATATAATCGCTCTGTTTCGTAATCTTAGAAATCCAGAACGTAATAACACATGCTGGCAGGGAAAGTTGCGACGGCGTTTTAGTTCTGTTTCTACAAAATACAACCAGCCCGCAGCAATTGCTGCGGGCTGGTTACTTGGGAATTTGTTAGTTGATGCGGGGCTGATGGAGTCAGCGCAGCGGCGCTACTGGTTCACGCTGCACTGGCGTCGGCGCTGGCGACGCCTCAACAGGCGCATTGCCTTTTGGCTCAGCCTCAGACGCCACTTGGCCGGCCGCGCGCGGCAACGCCGGCGTCGGAAGAACAGGCGCCGATCTCCGCAGAATCAGATACGCGCCTGCGCCGATCAGCGCCAACGGCCACAACCACGCCAATGCACCCACAAAAGGCGTCACGATGACGAGACCCAACACCAGCAAAATCGCGGCGGGAATGTATGCCCAGCGCAAATTCTGACCCAGGTAGGTTGACAGCAGTCCCAGCACGCCAAAGGTCAAACCCAGGCCGATGAAGAGCACGCTGCCTGAATTGATGAACTGGAATGGCAGCGCGTCAATGCCCGCCACCGCGGCCACCGAGAACAACGCGCCGCCTGGAATGATCGACCACCACTGCCGCGGGTTCGTGAAAAAGATCGCCAGAAACCCGGCGCCGATGGAACCCAGGAAAATGGCGCCCGTCATGCCGTCGAGAAATGGCGGCGCAAAACGCGAGTAAAAGATCGTTGCGGCCAGCCCCAGCAAGGTGAAGCCGGGGATCGCCGCCCACCAGCGTTCATGCCGCGCCGTGAGAAATACATACAGGAACACCGCGCCTGCCGCACCAAAGGCAAGCGACCAGAATAGATCACTCAGCGCGCCGAGGATGCCAGTCACCTGCAGCAGAAAGAAACCACCCAATGCAATCAACAACGCGCCCCACAACAGTTGTTTGTTTTCGCTTGCAACCATGGTTTCAACTCCTTCTTTTAACCCGTTACGCTGTCTCGCCGATCAGCGTTGCCCGATGTCCATCAATACGGAAAGTCTAGTTGAAAGTTGCGCAACGTAGCAATCGTTGTGGATCGCTATGCTTCTGGTTTTACCGCGATCAATACAAGGTGTTCGCTGTCGCCGGCGTACGGCGCGCCCTCGAAATCGCCCCACACCTCTTCGACCAGCAGGCCCGCCAGTTGCAGCATCAACTCGGCTTCGCTGCGCCATAGGAAACGCAGGGTAAAGGGACAAGCGGTGCGCTGGGCGCCCCCATCGACGAAAATCTCTTCGTAGATGAACAGAGTCTCCTGGCGCTGTTCGGCCAGATCCAGGGTGCGCACGCTCCATTTCAGCACCTCGGCGCCGGTCTGCACGTCTTGCCAGCGATCCGCCAACTCCATCAAGCCATCGACGGCAAAGAGGCGGGGCAGATCAGGGTTGAAGAGATCGACGAGGAGCCGGCCGCCGGGGCGCAGATGGCGCGCGGCGTTGCGCAGGACGACGAGCTGCTCCGCGGCGGTGGCGAAGTGCATAAGCGTATTGCTGGTGCAGAAGGCGAAGGCAAACTCCTTCTGTGGCAGATCAAACGTGCGCAGGTCAGCCTCGACCAGCTGAACGCCAGACGCCAGCCCCTGCTGATTGAGCTTGGCCGCAGCGCGCGCCAGCAGCGCCGGGCTGATGTCTACACCGGTCACCCGATGGCCGGCAGCCGCCAGCGGCAGCAGGACGCGTCCGGTGCCACACCCGAGTTCCAGCACCGGCTCGCCGCATTCTTCGGCAAGCATCGCAATCGCCTCGATATCGTCGTCATAGTTGCGATAGTCATCATCATAAAAACGCGCAAAGCGGTCGAACGCAGCGACCGCCTGGATAGATTCGTGCATAGACGCTCTCCTCCTGATTTCACGACGCAGTCGAAAATATGATTTTACAGATGTACGAACATGCAGTATACTATGCTCAGTAGTAAGGGCCGACCGTCTGGTCGGCGTTTGCTTTGGTAGACAAGGCACCATACCATGCGCCGCCTGAACAGGGCGGTGTTTTTCATATCAAAACGCGCCCCACGGAAACACTTTCTGCTGGGATGGCGTTATGAATGCATACGTGTGCTTGACCTTTTCAGAACACCAACAAACGTCCCTTGCGAATAGTGCAGGCGTCTTGCTTGTAGAGCGGTCACAGAAGTGATTGCAATCTGAGCAGCGATGCAAAATAAGCGCGGTTGGGATCAGAATGAAGTAGGAACCTCGTTCCGAGAGAATCAGTCATGAGCAATAATCAACCTATATTTTTGACACCCGAGGGAATGCGCAAGGTCAAGGAAGAGTTGGAATACTTGACCACGACGCGACGCCGTGAAGTGGCGCAGATGATCGCTGAGGCCAAAGCCGAGGGCGACATCAGTGAGAATGCTGGCTATGATGAAGCCAAAACCGGTCAGGGATTTTTGGAAGGACGCATCCGCGAGCTGGAAGGCATCCTCAAGAACGCGGAGATCATCAGCGACAATGCCGCCGCGCCCGGCGTCGTGATGATCGGCCGCACGGTGGTGGTGCGCGAGCAGGGCGCAGAGATGGAAGAAGAATACACGATCGTTGGCCCGCCCGAAGCCAGCCCAAGCCAGGGCAGGATCAGCAACGAAAGCCCAATGGGACGCGCCCTGTTGAATAAGCGCGTCGGCGAGCAGGCTGTCGTGGTGTCGCCTAGCGGTGAGATCGTCTTTGAAATTGTAAAGGTGAAGTAGCGCACCGCACTATCAGCATCGACCATAAGGTCATAGATGGCTTTGTCCATGTGCCCGGCCAGTCGAAGCGCCGGGCATTGTTATGCTCGAAAGCTGTCACAGATACAACTGGATCGCGGGCGTCTCGTCCGCATGGGTGCGGGCGAGACGCCCGCGATCCGGAACGACGAAATCGTCACCCAAAGCCAGCACGGAGAAACAGCGCGTGAGTGAACCCATTCCTTCTTTATTCGATCCGACCAATCTGACCGACCAGGAAACCGCGCGTCTCAAGAACCTGCAAGGCTTGCTTGAGGCAGGCATCGACCCCTACCCGGCGCGCACCAGGCGGACGCACACCATCGCCGCCGCACGCGCTCTGTTCGAGCAGGACGACGCGCCGGCGCAAACGGTCAGCGTCACGGGACGGCTGCGGCGCATTCGCATCATGGGCAAGATGAGCTTTGCCGATCTTGAGGACGGCAGCGGCTCCATCCAGTTGGTGTTGCGCAGGGACACGTTGCCTGATTCCTTCTACGACAACGTCTGGAAGCGCCTGATCGATCTGGGGGATTTCGTCGGCGCCACCGGGCCGTTGGTGGTCACCAAGACCGGGGAGATCAGCATCGACGTGCGCGAGATCGAATTTCTCGCCAAGACGCTCAAGCCGATGCCCGATAAGTGGCACGGCGTGCGCGACCAGGAAAAGCGCTACCGCCGCCGTTACGTCGATCTACTTGCCAACCCGCCGGTGCGCGACATCTTCCGCACGCGTGCGGCCATCGTGCGCGCGCTGCGCGACTATCTCGACGGCGAGGGCTTCTTGGAGGTGGAGACGCCTATCCTGCAGCCGCTTTATGGCGGCGCGGCCGCGCGCCCTTTTGTCACGCATCACAACCAGCTTCACCAGGATCTCTATCTGCGCATCAGCTTCGAGTTGTACTTGAAGCGGCTGATCGCCGGCGGCTACGATCGCGTCTATGAAATTGGGCGCGACTTTCGCAACGAAGGCGTCAGCTTCAAACACAACCCGGAATTCACGCAGCTTGAATTCTATGAAGCTTACGCTGACTATCAGGATGTCATGCGCCGCACCGAAGAGATGGTCGCCTATGTCGCCCAACAGGTAAACGGCGGGTTGACGCTGACCTGGCAGGAGCACACGGTCGACCTGACGCCGCCGTGGCGTCGCATTCCGCTGCGCCAGGCGATTCTGGACGCCACCGGCATCGACTACGAGGCCTATCCCGACGCCGAATCCTTGGCCGCCGAAATGCGCAGCCGCGGCCACGAACCCGACCCACGCAGTTCGTGGGGCAAATTGGTGGACAGCCTGATGGCAAAGTACGTCGAGCCAACGTTGATCCAGCCGACTTTTCTCACCGACTATCCGCGCGATGTCAGCCCGCTGGCCAAAGGCGCGCCAGATGACCCGCGCCAGGTCGAGCGTTTCGAAGGTTTCATGGTAGGGATGGAGGTCTGCAACGCCTTCAGTGAGATCAACGACCCCATCGACCAGTTGCAACGCTTTATCGACGAAGCCTACCGGGCGCGCCACGGCGACGAAGAAGCGCACCCCATTGACGAGGATTACATCGAGGCGCTCAGCTACGGGATGCCGCCCACCGGCGGCTTTGGCATGGGCGTCGACCGGCTCACCATGATCTTCACCGGCGTCGACACCATCCGCGAGGTGATCCTCTTCCCGCATCTGCGCACCGTGCGGGAAAGCGGCGAAGAGGGGGAGGATGAGGCGGAGGAAATGCCGACGGCGCAGTAGGACAGACAGCTTTCGATGAGTCAAACAGTCCAAAGCCGAGTTTCTTCAAGGAACTCGGCTTTTTTGTGCTGCTCATGTTCCTGCGCTGCCCCTACTGCGAGCGGGGAGCAACCGTAATCTCCGCCAGCACAATTGCCTGGTCCGGCTGCACTACGCTTGCTGCATCTGTGGCAGATAACCGCACGCCGCCATGTTCGGCATCATAGAAACCCAGCAACAATCGATAGGTTCCTGGCGTGGCGTCGGGTGCAATGTGCAACACCGCGGCGTCGGCCATGCGCTCCCCCTTGATCCAGGCCGAAGTGGGGTTGGCGCCTTCCTGTGGCATGGCGTCAGCCTGCGCGGCCATGCCAAGTGCGGGGTTGTGCAGTTGCAGGAAGCGGGTGTAATCGGTGGGCATAACCTCGCGCGCGGTGTAGAAAAGCGTCACGGTGAGAGCGTCGCCAGGGCGAACTTCGGCGGCGGGCGTCTGTGTGTAACCATCCAACCCAATTGAGTCGCCGAACGTGGCCGCGAGAGCCGTGGCGGGGCGGCGTCCAAGCGGCGCAAGCACTTTGAAGTCCGGCGCTGCGTAGAAATCTGCCTGCGGTTGGCCGGCCTGGTCAAAGATGCTCAACCGTTGATCAATGCGCCGGTCGCGCAGCCCGACGCGCAGTGTGTAGAGACCACTGGCCGCGTCGTCCGGCAGGCGCAACGTCGTGCGTTCGTGCGGCGCGAGGTAGGGCCGCCACAGGTCAAGCACCGTGTCACGCCAGCCGACCTGCAAATCTTGCGCCGCCACCTTTTGCTGCGTGTGATCCACGATCTCGACGATGCTCTGGTAGGGATAACGATCCGGCGTCAGCGGCTGCCACAGCAGATCCACGCCTACACGGTCGCCGGGCGCGGCGACAAACTGCCCCTCCACAGGCTCACCATTGATTGTCACGCAAGCCGTCGAGCGTCGCCACCGGCGCCGCGTCGGGCAGACCAAAGGCCACCGCCGGTGCGTGGGTGGTCGCCAGCGCAGGGATGGCCGGCAGCTTGATTTGCAGCGTCTCTTGATCCGCTAAAGGCGCCATGCCGCGGTCAGCCTGCTCGATCGACAGGGCCAGTGTGTAGACGCCGGCCGGTAAGCCGGGCGGCAGCGCCAACTCCGCACCATCCTGCATCACATCGCCCGGCGCCCAGGCCGAGTTGCGCCACACGCCAAAGCGCGGCGCGCCGCGCAACTCGCTGACGACCGCGCCGGTGGCATCCAGCAACTTCCAGTGCATGAGCAGGTCAGGTTGATTGGCGCGCACGAACCACGCCGGCGCAATCTGGAGCCGGCTTGCATCGTCCAGGACAGCATCGACGCCAAGCAAGTCAAGCCCCGGCGTGGCCTCTAGCGGGAATTCGACCGTTGCGTGTTGCTCCAGGGGCGCCTGCGATCTCGCGCCGGCGATCCACACCAGCCCGACTACCAGCGCAAACGCAGCACTCAGCAAAAGTGTCTTGCGTGCAGCTATTGCGAGTGCAATCAGCAGCAACAAGAGGCCCACCAGCGTCAGGAGCGCCCCGACTTGCTGAGACGTCGTAGCGTCGCGTCGAATGTCGAATCCATGGGCGCCGGGTGGAGCCATCACTTTAACCAGCCCCGTCCGGTCATCTGGCAGCACAGGCAGCGAGCCAGTTTCATTCACTCCTGCGCTCACCTGCGGAAAATAAAACTGGCTCCACCGCAGCGCGAAAGCTTGCGGCGCGTCCGTCGTGAGGCGAAGGCCGCCATCCTGCAATTCTGCCAGCTTGACGACCGCGTCGACCGGCCGCGCGGCGGGAGCGGGCGCGGCCAACGCCGCCGGATCGGCCCAACGGGGCAGAAACTCGTCGTCATAACCTGCGCCATAAGCGGGTTCGGACGCCTCGAAACGAGCGACCGATGCCAGCGACAATGTGATGTCGGACGGCGCCACCAGGTGCGGCGTTTCCGTCGCACGCGGCGCCTGCGTCATCACGATGAAGGCGATGATCAGCGCCGTGCCAATCGCACGGGTGGCCGGCGTTGGAAAGGCCGTGGCGACGCCGGCGCCGAGGAGCGCCGTCGCCAATCCGGCCAGGCTCAGGAGCCGCCAGGGAAACTGCATGATCGCCAGCGCCTCGACGGACGCCCACAGGGGCGCGCTCACCGGCGACATCAAAAGCAAACAGAGCACAAGCACGCCCACCCAGAACCACCATTCCCCAGTGCGCCGGCGCACGAACAATAGGCCGGTCAGCGCCAGGAGCAATTGCACCGCGCCCAGATGATAAGGAATCTGTCCGCCGTCCAGCGCCCGAAAACGCAAGGGAAACTCGCCAAAGTCACGCCAATGCCAGAGGTTTTCGAGCAGCAGTTGCGTCGACCACGCGGCCGTCGAAAGATTGCCGCGCTCCAACAGTTGCGGCAGCCAGATCGCGGCGCTGAGGAGGGCGGCCAACAGCGCCGCGCCGAGCGGCGGCGCCAGCCGCATCGCCAGTCGCGACTCAGTATCCTTGTGCGGCCCGGCAAGGAACACGACATAGGCCGTCAGACAGGGCAGTACGAGCAAGAAGGTGATCGTGTGCGACGCTGCCAGCACGGCCAGCAGCGTCGCGGACAGGGTAAGCGCCGGGATGCTGCGCGGTGTAGTCAGCAAGCGTCGAAACGCCCAAAAAAGCCACGGCAACAATGCCTGCGCGCCGACCTCGCCAAACGCGCCGCGCACATAGACATTCGCCAGCAAATAGATGGAATAGGTGTAGGCCGTAGCCGCAAGCAAGCCGGGCCAGAAAGGGCGAGAGGTAGGGGGCGAGGGGCGAAGAGGTGCGTACAGGTCGCTTGCCAGGAACGCCGCACCGATCGCACCGGCCATCACGGCAAGCGCGTAGGTGAAGCGATAGCCGTCGACCAGCGAGACGCCCGCCAGATGCAGCCATTCGGCGGCATAGTACATGGCCGGCGCGTAGAAGGTGAAGAGTGGATAGCCGTAGCCGGTGTAAAGTTCGGGCAGCCAGCGCGGCAGCACTTCGCCGGCGCGCACGTGGTGATCCAACAAAAAGAGACGCATCAGATGCACGGGCGTGTCATCAGCGATGACCGGCAGGCCGCGCGTCAGCAGCACCCACACCGCGGGCAGCGCAATCAAGGCTGCCGCCAGCGCCAACGGCCAGCGCGTCCTGGCAAGCGTTTGAAATCGGCGGCTTTGACGCGGAGATGCAGAGGCAGAGACAGGTAAGTCCTCGCGAGAGTTTCTCTGCGTTTTCTCTGCATTTCCGCGCCTCGGCGTCAAGTCGTTGTGCGTCATGGCTGCCCGCCACACAGCGGCAGATCGACGCGGCCCAGGCTGTACGAGGGCGGCTCGCCCACCACCGGCAATGCTTGCATGGAAGCAGTCGCGTACGGGATCGCCCAGACTTCATACGCGCCGGCAGCGATCGGGTCGTTGGGGAACTCGAAAAACTGCGTGCCGCCATCAGGACTGTCCCAGGCCGGCGCGCCGCGCCCGTTGGCATTTTGCAGCCAAGCATCCACCTGCGGCGCGCCGCCGCCGTCGGTCTCGATCCGCACCAGACGCATCGAGACCGACGCGTCCACCGGCTGCGGCCCCGGCGCGCGCCACGTCAGGTCGACGGCAAGTTGCTCATCCGGCGCGCCTGCGGGGCGGAAGCAGTACACCACCGCGTCGGCGAGTTCCAGGCCGCCTTCCGTCACCACCGGGCCGCCGGCAAGCTCGACGCGGTTGCGCTGCGTAGCCACCGGCCGGAAGTACTCGATCTGATAAGTTTGCCCTTGCTCGCTGCCGTCTGCGATGTAACCGCTGAGGCGAAGCTGAGCGTCGAGCCGGTGTTGGGGGTCGGCGTCAACGTGCATGCCGGCCAGCCAGCGCACCAGGCCGATGCGCGGCGCGTCGGGCAGATCGTCGAGCAGAAAGGGACGTTCGACAACCGCGTAGTTACGCTTGAAATCGGTGATGAAGTCAATCGACCAATAGTTGCGTCGCGGCCAGCCCCAGGAGAGCGGAACTACATAAAAAGTGTCGGGGTTGGCGTCAATGGCCTGGGCCACGTTGAGCATATCGGCGTCGTACTGCTCGAAAGTTTCGCGCGCGCCTTGCCAGCGCGTGTAGTCACGAAAACTGAGCGCGCCGTCGGTCGTGACAAGCAGCAACCCTAACAGCAACGCCCAGCCGGCGCGCCGTTCGCCAAACAGCCGCGTGATCCCGTAGCCTGCCAGCAGAAAGACCGCCGGCGCGATCACCAACACGCGCAGATGATTGGGCGGCAGCGGCGTCCCGGAAACCGCGAGAATGCCTGGCCAGATCATCACCAGCACCGTCCACAGCAGCGTGCGCGGCGCCGGGTTGCGCAGGGAAAAGCCGGCGCCGATCACAAAAAACGGCGCCACGAACCAACTCACTGGGGGCCGGCCCGGCAGATTGTGTAGCCAGATCGGGTCGCCCGTCAGCCCAAACAGCTTGAGGTGCTCCATAAATTGAAGCCAGAAGAGCGCCAGCGGTTCGGGGCGGGAAAAGAGCCAGACTTGCTCCGAGCGTTGAAAACCGGCGGCCGGGTTGAGATAGATCGCGATCGCCAGCGGCGCGGCAACGACGCCGGCCGTCAGCAACATTATCGCTACCCCGCGCCAGCGCAGCGTGCGCCGCCAATCCATCGCCAGCACGATCAGCAGCAGCGGCGCAAAACGCGCCGCAATGTACGTATATTGCATCCCGCCCAGTGCGAGACCGGCCAGCAAGTACGGGCGCAGGTCGGTGCGGTTGCGGCAACGCCAGAAAAGGAGCAGCCAGATCGGAAAGAGCGCCAGAAATAAGTTGGCGCGATATGAAATGCGGCTGAGCGAGACGGTCCAGAAGGTGACGGCGACGAAACCGGCCCCGATCAAGGCGGCGCGTTCGTCGAGCAGGCGGCGGCCCAACGCGAACGTCGTGGCGGCGGCGACCGTGCCGGCAAAGGCGGCGGGCAAGCGCAGCGCCAGCGTGTTGTTGCCCAGCACGCCGACGAACAGGCTGATCAGGTAGATATAGAGCGGTTCGCGTCCGTTGTTCGCGGGGAAAAAGAGCGGCGTGACGCCCTGCCACACGCGCAGGGCATCCACCCCGTTGGCGCCTTCGTCAAAATGCATCCCAGGCGGCGCGCCGGCGAGATGATAGATGCGCAGAAAAAAGGCAACGAGCAGCAGCACCAGGAGCGGAAAAATAATGGCGGCGCCAAGGCTGCCGTTTACGGTGCGAGAGGAGCGATCCATCGTGTCGATAGCCTCATGTCAGGAAACCAAACGTGAAGCAGTATGCCACAAGAACGCGCCGCGTCCGAGTTGCAGCATGGCTGGAAGCTCTTCCGAAAGAACCTCCGGGTTCAATCGGGTGACGCGGCGGGGACGGACTGCAAGCCGCCTGGTGGCATGGAAGGGTGACGGCCAGTCCTCGGCGCGTCGCCCGATGAGATCCAAAACCCGACTCTTTTGCCGCGCTTGGATTCTCGGAAAGCGCAATTCGCTGCTAGAATCGGAGTCATGTCTGGTGCAAAACTGGCGTTTCATCGCTATCTCGTCTACGCCGCGCTGCTGTCGATCATCCTGGTCTCCACCTTCTTCAGCTTGCGGTGGGTGCAGATCAACGTCGTGCTGGTCGGGCGTGACTCTGCCGGACATCTCGAACAGTCGATCAACACGGCGGATGCACTGGCGCAAGGAGGGTTGTCAGGTGTTTTTCAGGCCGTGACCCTGGACGACTATCGTCCGCCGGCGCTCTATTTGCTGACGCAGCCAGCCTATGCGCTGTGGGGTCAAAGCATGGACTCCGCGCAGTTCCCCAACATCGCTTTGTTTGCGTTTATCCTCTTTTTGACTTTTCTCCTGGCGCGCGGTGTGACCGGCGACTGGATGGCGGTCTTCGCTGTGGCGCTGCTCAGCCTGCTGCCGATGGCAACCGCCATGACGCGGCTCTATTACATGGAAAATGGGCTGACCGCGGCGCTGCTGCTCGCGCTCTACGCATTGCTGCGCTCACAGAATTTCGAGCGCCGCGGCTGGTCGCTGCTCTTTGGCATCGCGTTGGGCGTGGCCTTGTTGGGCAAATGGACCGCGCCGATCTATCTAGTATTTCCTGTGCTTTTTCTGCTGTGGCGCGGGCAATGCTGGACGCACCAACGTCGCGCACTGCGCACTTTCCGTGTGATGTGGCGCGCCGCGCTGCTCGCGGTGCTCCTGGGAGCAGCGTTGGCTTTGCTGTGGTATCTGCCCGGCCGCGATTTTGTGTTCGACCAGGAAATGCCGCTGGGCGACTGGCTGCCAGTGCTGTGGATGGGGTTGTTCGCCGTGTGCCTCTATGCTCTGTTCACCGGGCGCGGCAAAATCGGCAATGTCTGGACGGCGCTGCTCGTTGCCTTCACGATCGCCAGCCTGTGGTATTTTCCGCGCATCGATTTTATCAACCGGCTGTCGGATGTGGCTTTTGGCACCGATCGCGGCACCCAGCAGTCGCTTGATCTATTTCGGCTGAGCAATTACACCCGCTATCTGGAATACTGGCTGACGCATCACATGGGGCCGCTGGCGACGCTGGCGATCCTGCCTGTCGCTTTGGTGGGGTGGGCGCGGCGTCTGCCGCACTGGCGACGGGCGCGACCTACCGTGGTGATTTACTGGTCGGCGGTGCTTGGGTCGGCCATCATGCTGACGCTGCTGGCGCAGGCGAACCCGCGCAACCTTGTGCCGTTATTACCGCTCGTCGCCATTCTGCTGGCGGAAGGGTTGCGCACTTTTCCGCGCAAAATAGCCGCCGCGTTTGGCGTCATCTGGATCGGCGTGCTGCTGGTTCAATGGGCGATCTACACCTTCGACGGGCTGGCGTGGGTGCAGGCGCGCACGCCGCAGCTTTGGGTCTACGGGGACTACACGGCGTGGCCGGCGAGCGGTCCTTCCGATCCTGGCTACTGGATCGCGCCCGACGTGCTGGCGACAATTGGCAACCCCGAGGGCGACGCTGAGTCGTTGGGCATGCTCATCGACACGTGGGAGATTCACCGTGGGGCGCTGCGTTACCTGGTGGCGAGAGATAAACTCAACATCACCGTCACGCCCCTTACCGAGCACACCGGCGGCGCCTGGGGCGATCTGTTCGCCAACCGCTGGATTCTGCTCAAAGATGGCGACAACAGCGCGGTCAGAGCGCCCGGCCAGGCGTTGCTGGCGCGCATTGCCGAGCATGACCCGCTCTTTGATCAGTTGTACACGCCTGTCAAGCAATATCCCCTCCCCAGCGGCGACACAGCCACCCTTTATCGGCGTGACGGCCCGCGCCAGCCGCGTGAATATCCCGTGATCCTGATCGAGACCGCGCCCATTGCCGATGCGCTCAACGCGTGGGAATCGCCGCACGCTACGCTGGTCTTCGGCGACCGCGATGTGGCGGTGTGGACGGCGGTTCATGACCTGGCCGCGGATCGAGTGCTGCTGCCGCGCCAGGTCGATGGCGCCTATCCAGAGCCGCTGGCCGATTTGACCGGTACGATCCTGGTGGTGAGCCGCTACGACCATGCCGCGTGACGCGGTGGCTGGCAGTAGCTACTTTGCGCGCACGGTGGCGTCGGGCGACACGACGCTCGACGTATTTGGACGCTCGACGCAGCCGTTGCAGCCGCTGGCGAGTACGTCGCCGTGGAACGAGATTGTGATCGATGCAATGCGCAGCCTGCCGCAGCTTGCGCGGGGGGAAGTGCTGCCTGTGGAGCTGGAACTGACCAGCCAGGAGGCGCGTCCGCTCAAGTTGTCGATGCGCCTCGTGGCCGCAGATGGCAGCGTCATCGCCCAGAACGACGTCCCCGCGGATCCAGCCGTGCGCCTCGGCCTGCTCATCCCGCCCGATGTCGCGGCCGGCGAGTACGCGCTGAGCGCGGTGCTGTACGACCCGGCGACGGCCGCCGACATCCTCACGCGCGATGGCGACCCGCTGGGACGGCTGGCTACTATCACGGTTACGGAATAGCGCAGGCGCAGCATGGTGAATCCCCTGCGCACGGCAACTTTTTTGAGCGCGATCGCCATTGCTTATCTGGTCATCCCTTATCTGCTCTTTCTGTGGGGATGGATTGAGACCCCGCTGGCGTTGCTATTTGGCGCGCTGATCTTGCTTGGCGCTTGGTTGACCGTCCGTGAGTATCATGGGAATTTTGGCAGCGAGGCAGCGGCTACAAGCTATCGGCCATCGACAATGACGACCCTGTTGACAGTGATGGGGGTATCGGTTGGACTGATCATGCTTTCCGGCATCGGCGGCATCGGCTTTCAGCATTATGACTGGGACAAGCACAATGCCGTGCTGAGCGATTTGGTGCATCAGGTGTGGCCCGTGGGCTACACTTACTATGGTGGCCCCGTGGCGCTGGTCTATTACATTGCCTACTATTTACCGGCTGCGTGGATCGGGAAGATTTGGGGCTGGCCCGCCGCCAACTTCGGGCTGGCGATCTGGAGTGCAGTGGGGCTGAGCCTGACGCTCTTCTTCTACCTGTGGCTGGTCAGGGCGCGACGAGTCTGGCTGGCGCTGCTCATTTTCCTCTTTTTTTCCGGGCTGGATGTACTTGGCTCTCTTGTCACACATTCGTCACTCAACACTTTGTGGCCGGAACGATTATTTCCGGCCGTGTGGAGCTACTGGACAAATCACGATGCCTGGAGCGCATGGCAGTACAGCAGCAACCTGAAGCTACTCTTTGCCGTGCCCAATCAAGCTATCGCCGGATGGCTGCTCACTTCGTTGCTGCTATTGCCATTGCTGGCCGAGAAACGTTCGCACAGCGCACTTTTTCTGTGGGGCCTCTCCGCCCTCTGGTCGCCGTTTATCACGATTGGTCTGGCGCCGGTGCTCCTGGTAGGCATGTGGCCTGAAGGACAAGGGAATTCGCCGGATTGGAAGCGCATCTTCAGCATCCAGAATTTGATTGGCTTGCTCTGCTTGGGAATTGTCGGCCTGTTTTATGCAACCAAGCTCACCCCAGTGGAGCCTCTCCTGGATGAAGGATTTCGCGCAGGGTTCTATCTGGCGCTGATTGATGGCTGGCAGCAGCGTTTCAATTACCTGTTGCTGTTGCTCTTGTTTTATCTGTTGGAATTCGGTCTGTTTGGATGGTTGATCTGGCGAGCGGGTGTGCTGCGGCGAAAGATCGACCGGCGTCTGTTCTGGGCGACGACCGCCTGGCTGCTCTTGCTGCCGCTGTGGGTCTTTGGCGCCGTCAACGATCTGGTGATGCGCGCCTCAATTCCCGCACTGTGGGTTTATACGATTTTTCTGGCGCAGAGCGTAAGCCAGCACGGCCGCTCGCGTGTGCAGCGTTGGCTCCTGTGGGGCGCCCTGTTGATTGCCGCGCTCAATCCAGTCCAGGATCTGCTTTACCACGGTGCGCATATTCTGGAGCGAGGAACGCTCCAGCGTTTGCCGCCAGATGATGAGACTGTTCTGGAACAATTTGAAGCTTCGCCCGATCGTTTGATCCAGTATCTGGGCAGCCAACAGGCGCCGTTCTTTGCTTTCATCGCGAAGACGCCCGCCCCGACTGAGGTCGCGACGACGCCGTTGCTGTTTGGAGATCGCATCGTGCTTACGCAGCACAATTTGCAGAGCAGGCGGCTTTTGCCCGGTGCGCACACGCAGCTTGAACTTGCGCTGGAAAGTTTGCAGCCGATCTCAGCGGAAATGGCGCTGGCAACGCGTCTGGTAGATAGTAATGGGCGCGTGTTGTGGGAGATGCAGGGCTGGCCAAGCGGGCGCAACACCACCACCTGGACGCCCTTCCGCACTTACTTTGATGTGCGCGATGTGCAGATCCCACCTGACGCGGCGCCAGGCACGTATGTCATGCAAGCCTATTTCTTCGACCCGACCACATTCGATAAATTGCCGGTGGCGCAACTGCCCGGCGCCAAACCACTTGGCGACATCGTGTCGCTGGCTTATTTGAACGTCGACGACCCTCGCGCCACTGGAAATGTGGAACCGCGCCCGATTGTGAGCTTTGGAGGCGAGCTCGGCTTGCTCTCCACCTCGCTTGCAGCACAGGAGCACTGGGTGGCGGGTGAAGCCGCGCCCGTCACGCTGGTTTGGCGTGCGCTGCGCCCGATGACACAGAACTATGTGCAAACGCTTCAGCTCATCGATGAAGCGGGCCGGCTGGTTGTCCAGCAGGATCGCCAGTTGTTCGACGGCGCGCTGCCGACGACGCTGTGGCAGCCAGACCTGGACATTATCGATGCGACGACTTTTCCCTTGCCCTCCGATCTCGCACCGGGGCGCTATGCATTGATCCTGGCTTGGTATACGATGGAGACAGGCGCGCGCCTCGCGCTTGACCCGCAGCCGGCGAACGGGGAAGATGCGTTTCTCGTGGCCGAAGTGTCTGTACGCAGACCCTAACTGTGTGTATGTCAGGAGTGAGCAATTTACTGGGTGTGGAAATTTTCGACTTGAATTTTGTAAGATCCAAAGTAAAGCTGGTATGAACAAACTATCCACTCAGGACGCGCAATCTTCGCCCAATCGCCTCATATGGCTGGCTGGGTTTGCCGGCGTTGGGGCCATCCTTGTGTTTGCGTTCTGGCTGCGCTGGCAATATGCCACCCAGGTGCAACTCCATGTAGATGAATTCACAACGCTGTGGGCGGCGCGCCAGGTGCAGGAGCACGGCGCTCCCCTCATGCCCAGCGGCGTGCTCTACACGCGCGGCCTCCTGTCGAGCTATCTGGTCGCGCTGGCGCAGCAAATCGCCGGCGACGCGCCGCTGGTGGGGCGCACCCTCAGCATCCTGTTTGGCGTGGCGGCCGTGCTGACGGTCTTTCTGGTCGGGCGCCGCGGCTGGACCGCGCGCGTCGGCTGGGTGGCCGCCGTCGGTCTCACCCTGCTGCCCGAAATCGTCGTTGGAGCAGCCGCGCGCTTCTATTCACCCCTGGTCTTCTTTGCGCTGCTCATGATGTGGATCGCGTTCGTGATGACGCGCCCGCCGTCCACCGCTCCTGCTGATCCACACCCAGCACGCTGGAGAATCCACCTGCTCTTTGTGCTCGTATTTGCGCTGGCGCTCTTTTCGCAGGAGCAGACAATCCTGCTCTATCCGCCGATCTTGCTGGCGCTGTGGGCCTGGCGGGGGTGGCGTTATTTTCTGCAGCCGCCCGCGGTAGTGACCCATCTGTCAGTCGTGGGCCTCATGGTGCTGCGCTTTGTGATCGAGCAGGTAGGGCAGCCGGGCTATTTTGGCGAGATGCAGACGCATAAAGCCTATCTGCGCCTCTTCGACGACATCCCCGGCGCCTGGCAGAGCTACGGACGGCTCCTGCTGGAGGGAAGCCGGCTGCCGTGGAGCGTGCTGACGCTGGTGGCCGTGGCCGCGGCGTTGTTTGCGCTGTGGCGGCTGGCGCGTCAGGCCCGCGACTCCGGAGATGAAAGGCGTCTGCTTGACCGGCTACCTCATTTTCATCAAGCCACCTTGTTCTTTGGTTTGCAGTTCTTTTTTGTGGTGGCGCTCTTTTTCACCGTGATCGGCAACAACTATCGAGATTCACGCTATTTGCTGCTGGTCGAGCCATGTTGGATGTTGCTCGGCGGCGCGGGTCTGGTCTGGCTGGTGGATCGTGTGTTCCAAACGAACTGGCAGCGCTGGCTCGCCACGGGCGCCGGCGCGTTGCTGTTGGCGTGGTGGATGTGGCCGCTCACGGCCAACGCGCTGACGCAAGAGGCGGAGGGCTATCAGGCCGCGCTGGCATACGTCGCGGCGCAGCGCCAGCCCGATGATATCGTCATGTCGCCGCAGCCGCCGGCCTGCGCCTGGAGCATGGGTGAGCCGTGCGATTACTACGTGACGCAGCGCAACTGGTACACCTATGTCACGCCGCGCAACGGCAAATTGGTCGACCGCTGGTCCGGCGCGGAATTGCTCAACACGACAGCACAGCTAGAGGAAGTGATCAAGGCGGCCTCG
Organism: Candidatus Caldilinea saccharophila; assembly: GCA_016710365.1. Taxonomy (GTDB): domain Bacteria; phylum Chloroflexota; class Anaerolineae; order Caldilineales; family Caldilineaceae; genus Caldilinea; species Caldilinea saccharophila. The sequence continues at coordinate 36,975 of JADJVW010000002.1, forward strand.
CGCGTCTGGATCATCACCGACAGTGAGCGCTTGGGCCGCCGCTTTGAGGATGATTTTTTGCGCGTCATCGTGGAGCAATTTACCAAGGTCTACACCGCCGACGGCGTTGCTGTGTTGGTGGCCGAAGGGTGGAAGGAACAGCCGCCGCTCATAGCGACGCGCCGCTATGAAGCGCCTATTGTCATGGGGCCGTTGGCGCTCGCCGGGTGGGAGCGAGGCAAGATCACGGCGGAAGGCCGCGTGCCGATGACCTTTCTGTGGGAAAAAGTGGGCGCGATCGACGAGCAGATCAACACGTCGATGCAGATTTTTGCAGCGGACGGAACAGCCATCACCCAAGCTGATGGCCCGCCAGCGCGCGGCATGACGGCAACGTTTGATTTTGACCGGGTGGCGCTGCCCGACCCCAAGAAGCCAATTCTGCCCGCCGATCTCGCACCAGGACGCTACCGCATCGACGTGGTTGCTTATGACGTGGAGAGTGGCGAGTTGCTCAGCGAGCCGCTTGCCGTGGATTGGCTCCAGATCGGACCGCCGCCTGCGCCGCCAGCGACTACCCTCGACGCAGCGTGGCAGGATGGGATGCACCTGATCGGCTACGACGAACTGCCCGCCGCACTCCAACCCGGCGATACGCTGAACCTGCGTCTTGTGTGGCGCGCAGACGCGCCGCCTGCCGTCAATTACACGGTCTTTGTGCATATGCTGAACGAAGCGGGCGCCATCGTCGCACAGCACGACCGCGCCCCGGAAAACGGCTTCTACCCGACAAGTCAATGGGACGCGGGTGAATCTGTAGCGGATGTCTACCTGCTGACGCTGCCGGACGTCCTTGCCTCGGGCGTCTATCGGCTGGTGGTGGGGCTGTATGACCCGGCGACCGGTCAGCGCCTGCCCACGGCGGAAGGCGGGGATGCGCTGCAGCTTGCCGACTGGCAAATCCCTTGAGGGTAGCGTGCAGAAAGCGATGGTGTGAGTATAATCGGCGCGGCCCAGCCGCTCATGATTTACGGAAGCTGCACCTTATCGAGGGAAAATGAGTCCGTGCTGGATGACGTAGCCTGTGGAACAGGTAGACGCGTTTGGGTAACGGAATCATAAAAGCCGATCACCACCTCATAGTCGTCAAACGGCAAATCTGGCGGAAGCTGAACCTCGATGGAATCATGCACCGCCAGCGACGGGCGCCAGGCGCTTGTCGGCAAAAAACCATGCAGGGGAACGCTATCATGCTGCGCAACCAGATTGCCGGCGCGGTCGAGCACGTGGACAAACAGCGTATAGTCCTGCTCGGGCCTCTTCTGCGTGCGCCATTGCGTATCAACCGTCAGCACAGCAGGGTCGCCGCGCTCATTGGAAGCGGCCGACCCCTCGACCAGTTCGATCGCCTCCCCAAACTGCGCCAGCGGGCGTGTGGGGGATGACGTCCCCGCTTCACTGTCAACCAGCAGATAGCCGATGGAGGCAGGCGCGCCCAACTCCTCCAGCGTGTCCGGGTCGTAGAAGCTGACATCCACCCGGTAGTAGCCCGGTGCGGCATCCTGCGGCACGGTGAATTCGTGACCGTCGGGCCAGACCTCGCCCGGTTGCCACTGTGAGGTCGGCGAGCCGTAGGGCCATCCTTCATCGCGCATCAATTCGTTGCCGTTGGCGTCCACGACGCGGATCAGCGCGCTCCAGTTGGTGTCCATCGGGCGCAGGCTTTGCAGATACAGCGTGAGCACGAAATGGGCGCCGGGGGCAACCGGAGCAGATGGCAAGGTGTGCCCGCCGAGCTGAATCGTTTGCTCCCACTGCGCTTGGGGGGAGAGCCAAAGTGTGCTGTTGTCGGGCAGCGATGTGGGGACATAGGCATGATGGCGCGCATAGTCGAGCAGCGGCTGCTCGAGCTTTGCATCGTCATCTTCGACGCCGGTCAGGATCGCGCGCGGCGGCGCGGCTTGCAGCAGGTCATCCAACTCATCCGGGCCAACGACATGCAACCGGGTGCGGTCATTCTCTGTCATGAGCGAGGCGACGCGCCAGGCAAAGGGGCCGGTGGCAAATTCGGGATAAATTTCAGCCGCGCCTTCGAGCGCATAAAGCGGGGCAAGCGTCAGCACCTTGCCGCTATCGACCAACCCATCGATCAACTCCCCGTAGGCGTGCACTTTGACCGGCAGCCAGGCGTCGTAGTCCCAGAGCGTGGTTTGACCAGCACCATAGATCGGAACGGCGGTGAGTATGGTTGCCACCGCGCCCAGCACATACGCGTACATGCCGCCGGCGCGCAAGCTTGCCGGCCACGCCGCGAACGCTTCGACAATGCCCAGGATCGCCAGCGGAAAGATCGGGTAGAAGTATTGCGGCTGTGACGGCGTAGCGCCGAATGATCCAGGCAACGTAAACAAAATCAGCAAGAGCAACAGGGCCAATCGCACTCGGGTTGGCGTCCAGGCTTGCGTGCGGTCGTCCGCTTTATGGCGGCTGCCTGGATCGCCGCGCCACAGGAGCGCACGCACCGGCCACAAACCAATCACTAACGCCGTGAGCGAAATTAAATTGGTGGGCGTGGCGACCAGCAGATCGCCAAAATAAAGCAGCTTTCCCGCCAGCGACATCGCCTCGCCATAGCCCGCATTCACATAATATTGGGCGTTGAGTTGGATATAGCCAACGTTGCCAAAGGAAAAGGCGTATGGATCGCGCAGCACAGGGATGAGCACGGCGAGAGAAGCCAACAGCGCGCCGCAACCAAATGCAAGAAAATTCCGCAGCCGTTGGCGGAGGTGCTGCGCCGGCGTCAGCCATGCCATCACCAGGAAAGGCGCCACCGCCGCGGCGAAAGAAAGCCGCGTAGTCGCCGCCAGCCCCACCAGCGCGCCACTGACCAGCAGCCAGCCGACCCGGCGCCTATGCGTGAGCATCTGACTGAACACGATAAAGGCCAGCAACAGCAAAAAAGTCGGCAGGTCATGATTCCAGGCGCGACCGCTCGTGTAATGAAACACCGGCGTCGCCAGCAGCCACAGCGCCGCCAGACTGGCATAGCGCCAGCGCGACCAGTCGGAAAGATGAGCAAAACGGCGCCAGGCAATCCCAAACACGAGCAGCAGCGACAGCCAGCCAAAGACAACCGAAACGAGGCGACTGCTCAGCAGCAGCGAGTCGGGGGCGGTGGAAAGCAAAGCGTAGAGGTAACTCAACAAGGGGACGTGAAAATAGGCAAAATCGCCATAAGGCGTCAGCCCGGCGCGTGCGATCAGCGCGGCGCTGGCGATAAACTGATGTTCGTCGTGATTGAGCTCACGGCGCATATTGATCCCCAGCAGCAGGATAAACATCGCTACGAACAGCACGCCCGTCGCGCCTGCCAACAGCCAGGTTCTGTGGCGAGGGTGAGTCTGGTGGCGTGTAGTAGAAATTGCCGTCATGCGCGCCCCGCTTTGCTCATGGCACGACCCATTGGGTCAGCTCCAGCGCATCGCTGCCGTCTTCCAGCAGCAGGCGCTCGCCCGTGGCGGAAGTGTACCATCCCACCAGCAAGCGATAAACGCCTGGCTCCAATAATGAGGGCGGCGTCAGCGTATAAATATCATCGACCGCGGCGCCGGGGCGCCAACCTGATGTCGGCCAAAAGCCGTGGCGCGGGGCATGGTCATCCTGGGCTGACAGCGCGCCGTCAGGGCCAACCAGATGCATAAAGGCCGTGTGTTCCTCGGCTACAGCAGCGTTTGTCTGCCAGCGCAAGCGCAGGGTCAGTGGCGCTTCAGCATCAAGCGTGGCCGGCAGCGCATCGGCGCCGAGCAACGCAATGCCATTGCGCCAGCTTGCTGAAAGCGGCAGCGCAGGCGGCGCAGGCGGCGGGCCGACCCAGAACCAATCGACCGGGATCGGCGGGCCAAATGGGTCCGCGGATTCAGCGCGATAGGCGACGATCTCCAGCCGATAGAGACCATCATCCAAGACATCTGGCGTGCGCAAACGCTTTGTGTCCGGGATCGGCGTGCCTTCCGCCTGCCCTGGGTTGATCACGCCTTCCGCCAACACACCGTCCGCGGAGGTCGGGCGCGTGCCATCCTCGCTGACCAGTTGCACCGAGATGGTGGGCGATTTTGCGTCCTCGGCCAGCACCCAGTCGGTGCGCACGATCAGATCCTCACCTGGGGTGACTTCGCTGCGGGCGATGCGTTCTAGCGTCATCCAGTCTGTGAAGTCGATCGGCGCAAACGGCTCGATCCAGGCGGGCGCGGGCAGCGGCGGCTTGCCTGTAAACAGCAGCACGCGCGCTGAATCGTCCGCGCGCACCACTTCAAACCGCTCCAACACCTCGCGTGCAAAGCCAGTTTCGAAGCGTTTGAGCAGGCGCTCGCCGTCGGTCACAAACCAGACGCGCTTCTCTTCAGCAAGCACCTCTTCAAGTTGCGTCAGATTGGACAACAGCGTTGCCCCGCTCCACCGCTCGATCAGATGATCGCCAGCGTCGAGGATAAACGGTTCGTAATCCCTACCTTGCGTGTAGTAATCACACGGTGCGCCGAGCACCAGCGCGCACCCTGCGGCCTGCGGCGTCATGACGAGGTCGCCGGGTGCGCGCTGGGTGGCGACGTAGGCAAAGGCGTGCTCGTAGCCAAGCATCCGCTCGCGCGTGGCGGACATGGCGTCTTTTTGCATCAGGACAACCAACAGCACGCACACCGCGCTTACCGCAATTGCCTGCCAGCGACGGCTATGCAGAAAATACATGATGACGCCCATGATCCCAGCCGCTCCCAGCAGCAGCCAGTACGACTGGATGAACAGAAGATAGCGCGGGTTGCGCCAGCTTGCGCCGACGAGGGTTGCAAACAGCAAGAAGACCGACCCGAACAGCAGCGCATAAAAAAGCGTCGCCTGCTGCGGCAACGCCAGGTCGCGCAGACGCCAGCGGCGTTGACCGAGCGCGGCAAGCGCATAGCCGATCGCCAGCAGCGCACCGAGCGTCCAGGGCAGGCGCGACGGCTCCAGGAACAGGGATTCGCTCAAGCGCCATAAACCGGCGCCGTCGAATTGCAGGTCGAGATAGGGCTGGCTCGATTGGATGGCAAGCAGTTGACCCGGTTGCCCGATCTGCTCGATGAGCAAGCGGAGCGACACGGCGCCCAGGCTGATCACCTGCGCCAGGATCGCGCCGGGCAGACGCACATACGCCCACCGCGCCACAGCAGCGCCGCCAGCAGCAGCGCCGGGTAGAGCAGCACGATCTCTTCATGCGAAAAAATGGCGCATGAAAAGCTGACGGCAAAGAGGATGTGCCAGCGCAATATCGTGCGCCGGTTAAGGGGTTGCTCGGTGTGGCGGATGGCTGCAAAGAACGACCAGGCCGCCAGCAGCGACCAGAACATCATCGGCGCGTAGAAACGCGCACGTCCGCCGGCCTCAACCGCTTCCGGCAGCAGCGTCAGGCCGAGCGCAGCCAGCACGCCGACGCCGAGCCGCCAGCTTTTCCACCCCACTACATAGATCAGCACGACCGCAGCAAGCGCAAAGAGCAAGCTCGGCAGCCGGCCCACGGTGAAACTAAATCCACCCAACTGCATGAAGAGTGCAGTCAGGTAAGTGTGGAGAAGCCCTCGTGTGTACAGGACGCCGCTGGGCAGCAAAGGCACGCCGTGGTCGAGCACGCGACGCACCGCCCACAGGCTGCTGAATTCGTCGACATGGAGACCGACGCGCGTGATATATTGCCAGCGCAGCCAGAACGTCGCGCCCAATAAAGGCAACAGGGGCAAAAGTTGCACAAGGCGAGCCTGGCGACCGCGCCTATGCGCGGCCGTCCTCATTGAGCACAGCGGAAGCCTTTGCGGTTGTTGCGGAAGAAGGGCACATCCGTAAAAGGCAGCCAATTGGGGCCTTGATGCCCGAAATGACGATGCGCCACATGCAGATATACTGTATATCCACCCCACGTGCCGCCGCGATGCGGGAAGATGGGATAGCCCATTTCTTCGTAGGTCAACGGCTGCATGGGATCGCCAACTGCCTTGGTGGGGCGAGAATAGGGAGGGCCTTGCGGGTTGTCATTCGGGGCATAGTTATAGTAATTGGCATCGTATTTATCATACACCCACTCCGAAACGTTGCCGGACATCTCATAGGCGCCGTAGGGACTGGCGCCGCGCGGGTATCTCCCTACCGGCGCGGCGCCTCGCGCCTCTGGCAGCACCGCAGGAAGCTGTCTACAATTTTCGCCGGTGCGATAGTGATTTGAATTCACGCGCAGACAATCCGGTTCTTCATTGCCCCACGGATAAACGCGCGTGTCGATAGGGCCGCGCGCCGCTTTCTCCCATTCCGCCTCGGTGGGCAGCTGTTTCCCTTCCCACGTGCAAAAGGCGGTGGCATCCCACCAGGAAACGAAGGCGGCTGGATATAAGTCAAACTCTGATTTGTTGATCAAAGTCGGATCAAGCGGCAAATCGCACGCGCCGGCATCCACGCACGCCCGGTACTCCTGGTTGGTGACCTCGTATTTATCAATTTTGAAGTCATCCACCTGCACCACTCTCACAGGTTCGTCCAGATAATTGTAACTCCAATCTTCCGAACACGGCCCCTCCGCCGGATTGGTGCGATCGCAGCCCATGAAAAAAGGCCCGCCCGGCACGTCGACCATGGCGGCAAGATCGGGAGGATTGGGCGCTGCTTCGGTGCGAAATGCCCAGGTCGCGCTCTCAACCTGACGGCCATCGGCGTCGGTGGCGACCACCTTCCAGTAATATTGCGTATTTTCGGCAAATGTTTCGGGGTCAAAACTGGGCGAGGTCAGATTCTTGGCAATAACGACTTGGGGCGTCGGGTGATTGGCTTCCAGATAGATAGTGTAGTAGGTAGGCGCCCGGAAAGCGCCGGAAAGGATATGCCAAGCCAGGTAGGCGTTCAAGCTCCTGCCGCTGCTGCCATGCGCCGGCTGCGGCTCATCGAGAAATGGTGGCTGCGAAAGCAAGGGCAGATAGTGATACTTTGGCAAAAGAATCAGCGGCAGATAGATGGCGTTGGTCTCCACAGCGGGCGACGCTCCATTCAGTGCAGCATTGTCCGCCTCAGCCAAACTCACATCCTGGCCAGCGGCTGGATACGCAGCAGACCCGAGCACGACTCCTACAATCAAGAGGGTCAAAAACACAAAGCACAGCAGGTTTGTGAATTTCATGCTTTCCAGTCAATCATCCGAAATCGATGGTGCGCACCGGAACCCATAGATGGTGCTGCGGAAAAGCGGCTTGTCATTTGATCCTTCAAAGATGGTGTCGCCCCAATGTGCTCCCTTGCGATGGCTGGTGCGCAGATACCACCAGGCATGGCGGGAAGCACCCGCCACGCACCGAGAAATAGGGGATATTCGGATCCTGCATACTGACAGTGAGCACCGGGTTGGCGTAGGGCGTGATGGTGTAGTAGTAGTCATAATAATAATCCTGCACCCACTCCCACACGTTGCCCGAGATGTTCATCAACCCGTAGGGGCTCTGCCCGTTGCGAAAGTCATCCACCCGCGTGGTATCACTCGGTGAGGTGCAGCGGTGATTGGCCCAGGTGCAATCAAACGGCTCCTCGCCCCACGGAAAAGGTCGCGTGTCGATGGCGCCCCGTGCGGATTTCTCCCATTCTGCTTCGGTGGGCAGGCGTTTTCCTTCCCACGCACAGAAGTCCTGCGCGTCCCAATGGGAGACATAAACCACCGGGTAGTAGTCGTACTGAGCGTTATAGAAGTAGCTGGCGCGCGTCTCAGAGCCAAACTTGCGGGGCAGGTTGCACGCGCCGGCTGCCACACACGCCCGATACTCTTGATTTGTCACCTCATATTTGTCGATGCGGTAGGCATCGAGATACACCTCGTGCAACGGCGTATCTTCACTGGAACAGAGATAACCGCCGTTGTGGTTTGGATCACATCCCATCAGGAAAGTCCCCGCCGTCACCTCGACCATCGCAGCGGTTTCGGGTGTGTCGGGGAAAAAGTCCGTCGTAAAGGTCCAGATCGGGCTATCAATTTGTTGACCAGCACTGCTGGTTGCGACGACTTGCCAGTAGTAGCGCGCGTCTTCCTCGAAGGTGGATGGATCGAGCGCGGTGGTCGTAAGCCCTGTGGCAACGGCTTCATCGGGCGTTGCATCGTCCCGTTCCAGATAGACCGTATAGGTCGCGCCCTGGAGACGAGGATCACTTGCCACCCAGGTTAAATAGGCGTTCAGGCTTTGGCGCGTCGCATCATTAGCCGGATGTGGCGTGTGGATGGCCGACAGACCGTTGACAAGCGGCAGATAGGTGCGAAAGGGCTCCGAGATGAGCGGCAGATAGAGAGATGCTTCAGGGGTTGGCGGCGCTTCCTGCCATGGGGTCGCCTGTCGCAAAACTGGCTCGCTGGCTTGCGCGCTGCCAATCAGGCTCGATACAGCAAGCACTGTTCCTGCAAGTACACCAAAAATGATGGAAACGCCTTTTCTATGCATGTGGTCTCGCCTGGGTGGTCATCCTTATTACTCAGCGCCTACGCCGGAGGGCTTGAGCAGTATACCATCAGCGATGGAGATGGGATGAAATTGCTATTTTACGTGCACCTTGGCTGGCAGGACGACAGCATCATCTGTCAGCGTATTGTGATGTACGTCAAGCGCCGGGAGGCGTTGCTCCGAGTCCGGGTCGTACCAACCAGTAATGAGCTGATATTGCCCCGCCGGCATCGCTGAAGGCAAGACGAGACTGACCGGATCCTGAAGATATTCACCCGCAAGCCAGGAGGTGGCAGGACAACCGCCGTCACAAGGAACGGCGTCTTGCTGCGCTACCAGTTGGCCGGCCGCATCAAGCACCTGCACAAAGCGCACCAACGAACGTTGCTCCGCGGCCAAAGGCTGCCAAACCAGCGTCAGGCTGATGGACGCGCCGGGCGCGCTGATGATCTCCGACGCAGAATTCATGCCGATCAGCCGCACAGCATCGCCGAAACCAGCTTCTATCGGCAGTTCGATGGGCGGCGCATCCATCACGTGCGGCCGTCCTGCAACTTCAATCTCGCCCAGGTCGAAATCAGCGATGGCGCGACCTTCAGCTTGCACCAGGAAGCGCAGTCGATAGAAACCGTTAGCCGCGGCGGAGTCGACAAGCAACGCCATAGGCACGCGCACCACTTCCCCCGCGCGCCACGCCGATGGTGGAAACGCCGCGCCGCCAGGCGTCAATGTCTGCTGCGCTGCCGTGCTCTCATCTTCAGCCAGTAAAGTCACCGTCGCTGTGTAGTCCTGCATCGGGGTCACCGGCGCATGAAAGTAGAGCGTCAACGGCAGCGCGTCGCCCGGCGCAAGCTGTCGCCCTGGCAGATCATACCCAATCACCTGGAAGTCTGGCGGCATCGGCGCGTTGTCGAGAGTGAACTGCGGCGCAACTTCTGCGCCTGGGCGGAGCGGCGGCGTCAAGGTCACTTCGGCGAGTGGGAAGAAAGCGGCATTGGCCTCGCCCGCGTGTGTGACCGGATAGACGCGCCCGGTGGCATCTTCATACACGCGCAACTCCAGCGTGTAGCGCCCGGGCGCGAGGCCGGGCAAAGGCTCCACAATCTGGTAGGTGCTGTCCAGCACGCCGGGATGACGGTCGCCGACGAGCAGCGCGTCCGCTTGACCAGCGACGTTGCCGCCTGCATCGCGCAGCACCAGGCTGGTTTTATGCATAGCTGTCACCGGTTGGGATGCTGCCCACTGTAAGGCCACCCACAGCGGCTGGTCGGCCGGCATCGTCAATCGCCCGTTGCGCGCCTCCCAGCGATTGCCGCCGCCCAGATTGACGCCGGTCAATTGGAACAGGTCGCCAAATGTGGTCTCCGTCACCGCTTGCGCGGTCGCGGGCAAGGCAAAGCTGCGCTGGTCGAGCAATTCATAGGCGGTGTAGGGAATGCCTGCCTGCGCCTGGTCGGTTGCCGACGGCCCCACACTGTTGCGTCGCAGCAGCAGATCAAGCAACCCCTGCACATCGGTGAAGACCCACGCGGTTTCCTGCAGCTCTGGCGCATCAATGGGACGCAACACATTGACGAATCGCCTTCCCTGTGTGAGCCGCTCCAACTCAACCGCGGCGGTCGTTGCATCGACAGGCAGGGTGGCGTAGGCGCCTGCATCGCGCTGGAAGAAATCGATGGTGTTGAATTTGCCGTCCGTCAACGCATCGGCCGGGCTGAGCGGCAGCACCCACACCGTCTGCGTCGTGTCGCTGGCGGCGATCGAGCGCGCAAAATCAGCGTAATCTGTCCTGAACGCCCCGCGAAACTGCTCGATCGGCGTCCATGCCCCAAAGTAGCTGGTGACGCCGACGCCGGCGGCAAGCAACAGGAAAGGCGCTGGCAGCCACCGCATGAATGGCTGCCAGCGAGCTGGCGGCAGCCGCGTGACCCACGCCATCGCCGATACCGGCAGCACATAGACGATTGGGAGCAAGCCGATCATCCGCAGCGAGTGCGGCGCGCCCTCGCTGGACAGCACCGCAGGCGCGACCAAGGCGAGAAACCACAGCAGCGCAAAGAGCGTCGTCAACTTGCGCCAACTATAGATCGCCAGCCCGATGCCCAACAGCAGCCACATCGCCAGCAGCGGATCGAACACCGGAATCTGGGCAGGATTGTGGCGCAGGTTGCCGTCGGGAAGCGATACGAAAAGCAGAAGACTCTTGACCGTGCTGGTGAGCAACGCCAGCAGCGGATTGTCGCCCGCATACTGAGCATTGAGCACCGAGACTTCGACGGCATGGGCGGCGAAATAGTCCGGGTGACGCACGAAGTAAATCAGCAACGGCAGCGCACCCACCAATGCCGCGACTGCCATGACGCCCGTGGTCTTGAGCAGCCGCGCGCGGTCGATAGCAAAACGTTTTGCGGTAAGCCAGGTAGCCGCAACGATGCTTGCAAACAACAGCGCCGCCATGCGTCCAGCCGTGTAGGTGTACAGCGGCAGGCTGAGCGCAAGCCCGGCGATTACGGTGAGCGCCCAAGGTGCGCCGCCTGGTTGCCGCAGGCGACGCCACACCATCCAGAACAAGGCGAACGCGATCGTCAGCGCCAGCGGCAGCGTGATCGCACGAAAGCCTACGCGGCTGAGGCTGATATGCCAATAGGAGAAGGTGAGAAACAAGGCGACCCAGCCCGCGTACCAGCGCGCCGGCTGCGCGTTGGCCTGTGGATCGAACTGGAAGAGGGTGCGCACCATCCAGTAGGTGGTCACGACGGTGGCGGCGCCGACCACCGCGGCGGTCACGCGGATAGCATAAGACGTAGCGCCCAGGCTCTGAAAAGCGAGCGCCAGCAAATAGATAAAGAGCGGCTCACGCCCATTGTTGCGTTCGTAAAAAACGCGCAGGTCGCCGTGGAGCGCCGCCACCCCGTCCATGCCGTAGGCCGCCTCGTCGTTGTAGAGACCCGGCGGAAAGCGATCGAGTTGATAGGTGCGGATGAAAAGCGCGACGAGGAAAATCAGGACGACCAACCCGATCTCCAGCCAGTGTTGCTTGCGTACACTCATTAGCCGCAGTCGACGATCTCGATTTCAGCCAGATGCACACGGTCACCCGGCAGCGCAGCCGCGGCATTCACCACGCGTAGATTCTGTCCCATCTCCTGATTATACAAGCCAAACAACACGCGGTATCGTCCCGGCGTCACGTTCTCCAGCGGGATTGTCTGCGCGAAGTCAACCAACTCGCCCGGCTCCCAACGCGTCATGGGGTTGAACCCCTCGAACGGCATGGTGTCCACCTGCGCCACTTTGCCCGTATCGTCAAGCGTGGCAACGTGCAGGAAGAGCTTGTAATCAGTCTGCGGCGAGCGGTCGGTGAACCAATAGAGCCGCATTTGCACGGCATCCGTGGCGCAATAGGTGGTTGCGGGCAGATCGAGGCCGATCAACCGGATGCCTTCTTCAAACTGAACAGGCGTCGTCGCCGGATAGCGGGCGTAGCGTCCGTCATGCTGAAGATAAAAGATCAGCGCACCCAGCCCGATCGTCAAACCGGCAACCAACGTTGCATCCAACCACCAGCGCCGCCGCGACAGCCACCACACCAGCCAGATCGCCAGAGAAAACAGCGAAACCAAGTTGGCGATGCGACGCACGGTGGAATCGCCCAGACTGGCGACAAGCCGGTACTCACCCGCCGGCAACTCCGCCGATGCCAGCCCGCCGACGCCGCCTGGCCCCACAGCGACCGCTTCACCGTTTTTTGTCACTTGCCAGCCAGGAAAATAGGGACGATGCAGCCGCAGCGTCCACGGTTGCGAGGACGCCACATCCAACACGTACCGGAAGGGATTTTCCGCGCGAACTTCGAGCTTTTCCGGCGCAAAGGTGGGCGGCAAGCGCATCGGGTCCTCGCTTGGCCGGCTCAATGCCAGCCCACGATCGTCGATGCTCAGCGTGCGCAGCGTGTAGTCGCCAAACAGCGGATAGCCACTCTGGCCGCGCGTCCAGATGGCTTGTTGGTTAATTTCCGCCTCGTCAAGGGCTTGCCAGATCGGCAGCCGATTTGGGCGCAGGTTGGTCAGGCTGAACCAGGCAAAGAGCGCCAGCAGACCAGCAGCAACCAACAGGGGTTGCCAGGCGCTGCGCTTCGATGCCAGCTTGACCTCCGCAAAGAACGCGCCAAACAAGATCGCAATTGAAAATGCTGCGATGCCGTAGAGCCGCCAGGGAAATTGAATATAGCGGACAAAAGGCGCGTTCTGCCAGAACGCCAGGCTAAACTCAAGTTGGATGAAGAGCATCACGGCCAGCGCGCCGACCCAATACCACAGCATGGGCGGGCGGCGCCGGCGCATCAGCGCCAGGCCAATCACACCGGCCGCGCCGGCGAGCAATTGCCACGTCGCAAAGCGGAAGCGTTCCGGCCCGGCGTACAGCGAAACGAACGAAGTTTGGGCAAAATCGGCCAGCGTCTTGACGTTCGCCTCAATGCTGGTGGCGCCGCTGAACATAAATTCGGTGGACTTGGTCAGCCCCATCTCAACCAGGGCGGGCGCCCAGTAGAACCCGCTCAACCCTGCACCCAATACGAACGCCCCGGCGACGCGCAGCAGCGACGCAGCGTCACGTGCGAGCAGCGCCAGCACCGCCACATAAAATGCGACAAGCGGCACGAGAAACAGGGCGGTGGCGTTGTGCGCAAGCATGGACGCGGCGACCAGAGCGGCAACCGCCAGCCCATAGGCGCGCCGTCGCGTGACAAAATAGCGATGCGCCGACCAGACCAGCCAGGGCAGAATTGCCCACGTGAGCGATTCCGACACTGCGCCACGCTCAAAAATCACCAGCAGCAGGTAGGGCGACAGCAAATAGACAACACCGGCAACGAAAGCAGCGAAGCGGTTTTTCAGCAACGAGCTGGCATACACATACGCACCCCAGCCCGAAAGGAGCAGGCTTACAGAAACCACCGCCTTGGCCGAGGCGATAAATCCCAGCCCCAGTTTGTTAAACAGCAGACCGAGATAACTTGCTAGCGGCGGGTAATATTGAAAGAGTGGGGCGGTGTAGCCAAAGTTGAGATCCAGACCGAAACGGGGATAGAAGATGCCGTTCTCCCAGGCGCCCGCCAGTTCGTAGATGCGATGGACGCTCATGAGGAAATCACCTGGATTCGGGATGCCGGGCGACCACAAGGGGATCAAGATCGCGACGGTGGCGCTGGCCAGAAGAAAGAGCGCCAAAAGATCAATCTGTCTTGCCAACCACCAGGAGCGCAACGTTGCTTTCTGTCTAATCTGCATCAAAATAACATGTGCTAAAATGACATGTGCTCACCAATTCGGTAAGCACATGTTGCCTCGCTGATCTGCTATACATAGTCTGTACGCATATTTGGTCGGGGAGAGAGGATTTGAACCTCCGACCTCTTCGTCCCGAACGAAGCGCGCTACCAAGCTGCGCTACTCCCCGACAACGGCTGGTAGTATAGCCGAGCCTGCGTTGCGCGGCAAATTTTGGCCGTTGTGTTTCAAATCAAAGCACTTTGACCGCCATTCAAGCTGTGCTATAATCTGCCCACGCTTGGCTACAAGCATCGCTTTGCCAGTAAGACAAAGCTAGTCAGATAAAGCTGAACGGCAAACGCGGTGGCTGCAGCGCCGGAAGTCGGTTTCCACAGGAAGGGGAGCCATGATTGAGGTCACGATCGATAGCATCCGGGTCAGTCTGCTGTCGCAGAACCGGATTGTGGTGCTGAAAGAGGAACACTCCGAACGGTTCCTGCCGATCTGGATCGGCCCGTTCGAGGCAGACGCCATTACGCTGCAATTGCAGGGCATGGAGGCGCCGCGCCCGCTGACTCACGATTTGCTCAAGGCGGTGATCGAGACATTGGGCGCCGAGGTGCTGCACATCTTCATCAACAGCCTGGAGCGCAACACCTACTTTGCGCGCATTGTGCTCGACATGAACGGCGAAACGATGGAGATCGACAGCCGCCCCAGCGATGCGATTGCGCTGGCCGTGCGCGTCAGCGTGCCGATCTATGTGGCAGAGGAAGTCATGGAGCAGGCCGGGATGATGCCGGAAGAAGAAATGACGCTTGCCGAGGAAGGCGGCCGCCGCCCCGAATATGGCGACGCCTCGACCGAGGACCTGGGCGCGTTCAAAGACTTTGTTGAAGGGTTGGATTTGGATAGCCTGCTCGGCAATTAGACGCCATCAACCAACTGGCTGAATGGAAACGGCGAGGCTGCGTATCGGCAGCTTCGCCGTTTTTGTCGCAAGCTGGCTATCCACAGGCTGTACACAGCTTATCCTGATGTGAAAATAGCTTTGACGCAGAGGCGCGGAGAGGCAGAGGCTCGCAGAGAAAGGCTATTTTCATTGTTCGTTGGCGCCCCGTGTGGGCATGTTGCCTCACCAGAATCAGGGTGATAGATCCATGCAGATGATGGAACCGACCGAAACCCACACCAAAGGCATTCCCGCCAATTTAGAGGCGGAACGCGCGGTGCTGGGTTCACTGCTGATCGACCCCGACGCGATCATTAAAGTCGCCAGCTTTCTGCGCGCCGAGGATTTCTACCGCGAGCGCCACGCCTGGCTGTACGAGGCGATGATGGTGCTCCACGATCGCCGCGAGCCGCTCGACTTCGTCACCGTCGTCGATGAACTGGAGCGCCGCGGTCACCTGGAGGAAGTTGGCGGGCCGGCTTATATCACCGACCTGATTTCGGGCACGCCGTCGGCGATGTACGTCGATCACTATGCTCGCATCGTAGAACGCACCGCGCTGCTGCGGCGGTTGATCTCGGCGGCCGGCCAGATTGCCGAGCTGGCCTACGACGACAACCAGGAGGTCGACGACGTCATCGACAAGGCGGAGACGCTGATCTTTGGCGTTAGCGAGGCGCTGATCCACCGCGACCTGATGCCGATTCGCGCCATCATGGCGCAGGTCGTCGACCATATCGACTTTCTGGCGCGCAATCAAGATACGCTGATGGGCGTGCCCACCGGCTTTACTTTTCTCGACCGGCTGCTGGGCGGTCTGCAAAAGAGCGACCTGATCATTCTGGCCGCGCGCCCGGCGATGGGCAAGACCAGCCTGGCGCTCAACGTGGCGCAAAATGCCGCCAAGCGCTACGGTGCGCGCGTCGGCATCTTCAGCCTGGAGATGAGCAACGAGCAGCTCGTCCAACGCCTGCTCTCGATGGAAACCGGCGTCGACAGCCACCGCCTGCGCCTGGGCCAGGTGCACGACGACGAGTGGCCGATCCTGCTGGAAGCGGCCAACTTGCTGGCCAACACCGCGATCTTTATCGACGACACGCCCGCGGCCACCGTCAATGAAATCCGCACCAAGTGCCGCCGTCTCTACGCCGAACATGGCCTCGACCTGGTGCTGATCGATTACATGCAGCTTATGTCTGGTCAGTCGAGCGGGCGCGAAGCCAATCGCCAGCAGGAGATTTCCTTCATCAGCCGCTCGCTCAAGGGGCTGGCGCGCGAACTGAACGTGCCCGTGATCGCGTTGAGCCAGCTTTCGCGCGCGGTCGAAAGCCGCAGCGACAAGCGACCCATGCTCTCGGATTTACGCGAAAGTGGATCAATTGAGCAAGACGCGGACGTCGTCCTCTTTATCTATCGCGAGGACTACTACATCGAAGACACCGACCGCCAGAACATCGCCGACATCATCGTCGCCAAGCACCGGCACGGCTCGACGGGCACGGTCAGCCTCTATTTCCGCAAGGAGTTGACGCAGTTTCGCGATCTCGAAGTGCAACGCACTGAACTAGACTATTAAATCGGACGATTGAGCGATGCCATTCCAACCTAAGGGTTTTATCGGCTTTCCCGACGCCAAAATGAAAGCGGTGAAGGTGCCCGATTTCTTCTTCACCGACCTGCTGCCCATGATCGACGACCTCGCCGAGCTGAAGCTGACGCTGCACTGCTTCTGGCTGCTCAACGAGCAGGACGGCCAGCTCAAATATCTGCGCGGTGAAGATCTGCGCGGCGACGAGATTCTGCTGCGCAGCCTCACCCCCGACAACGATCTGCGCACACCCCAACAAGCGCTGGAAGATGCGCTGGAACGCGCCGCGGCGCGCGGGACGTTGCTAAAGCTGGAGATCGAGATCGCGGCGGCTTCCTCGGTGGAAGATTGGTACTTCATCAACACGGTGAAGGGACGGCAGACGCTGGCGCTGGTGCGGCAGGGCAAGCTGGACGATCTGCGTCACGTGCTGCCCGAAGAAGCGCGGCTGAAGGTGGAGCGGCCCAATATTTTTGCGCTTTACGAGCAGAATATCGGCCTGTTGACGCCGCTGATCGCCGACCAGTTGCGCGATATGGAGAAAAGCTATCCACCGGAGTGGATCGACGAGGCGTTTACGATTGCCGTCGCCAGCAACAAACGCGCGCTGCGCTACATCCTGGCGATCCTGAAGCGGTGGGAAACGGAAGGCAAAGATGAGCGAACCAATGAAGCGCGTGGACGCGATAGCGAGGCGGATCTTCGACGTAAATACATCCCCGATGAATACTCCGACATCATCCTCGGTTGAGGATGTCGACGGCGCGGCGAGCGTACGCAGCGCGCGCGCGCTTCCCGACCTGCACCGCGCCGCGGCGCCGCCCTGCCCGATTTGTGGCGGGATGGGCTTTATCGTGCCCGACCTGCCGATCAGCCACCCTGACTATGGCCGCGCCGTGCCCTGTGCGTGCCGGGCGCAGGAAATCCAGGCGCGGCGGCTGCGTTCGCTCCAGTCGATCAGCATGGTGGATAGTCTGCGCCGGCTGACCTTCGACAACTTTCGCGCCGAGCCGTCCCATTTGCCGCCCGACAAGCAGCTCAACTTGCGCCGCGCGTTCGAAACGTGCGCCAATTTCGCCGCACGGCCCGAAGGCTGGCTGTTGATCACCGGCGCCTACGGCTGTGGCAAGACGCACCTGGCGGCCGCCATCGCCAACGCACGGCTGGCGGCAGGCGAGCCGGTGGTTTTGATGGTGGCGCCCGATCTGCTCGACCATCTGCGCGCCGCGTTTAGCCCGCAAAGCGAGCTGCCCTACGACGAGCTCTTCGAGCAACTGCGCAACGCGTCGCTGCTGATTCTCGACGATCTGGGCGCACAATCCAGCACAGCCTGGGCGCAGGAGAAGCTTTTCCAACTGCTCAACCACCGCTACAACGCCCAACTGCCCACCGTGATCACCACCAACCAGCGGCTGGAGGAGCTTGACGCGCGCCTGCGCAGCCGCCTGCAAGATTTGGGATTGGTCAATCACGTCATGGTGCTGGCGCCGGACTTCCGCACCGGCAAAGCCAGCGGGCAGAGCGATCTGAGCACCCTGCATCTGCACCGCGAGCACACTTTTGATGTTTTCGACGCGCAGCGCAGCGACCTCACCGCGGAACAACGCACCAATCTGCGCGAAGTCGTAAAACGCTGTCTGGAATATGCCGAAGATCCACACGGCTGGCTGGTGATGATGGGCACCTACGGCTGCGGCAAGACGCATTTGGCGGCTGCCATCGCCAACCGTTATGTCGAGCGCACGCGCACGGACGTGATGTTCGTCGTCGTGCCCGACCTGCTCGATCATCTGCGCGCGGCGTTCAACCCGCAGTCGAACACGCCGCTCGACCGCCGTTTCGACGAGGTAAAACGTGGGCCCTTGCTCGTCCTGGATAACCTCGGCACCGAAAGCGCCACACCCTGGGCGCGCGAGAAGCTCTTCCAACTACTCAACTTCCGGTACACGGCGCTGCTGCCCACCATCATCACCACCAGCGCCGAACCGAAACAGATCGAACCCTGGCTGCGCACGCGTATGATGGACGTCGACCGCTGCCAATATTTCGGCATCATCGCCCCCGGCTATCGCGGCAGCCAGGGGCAACAAGAGCAGCGCGCGCGGAAAAGCGCACGCCGGTAATCTCCAATCTCCATTCTCTGCAATGAACTGAAAAATGGAGATTGGAACCTCTCCCTGCTGTTTCGTCGTCTATTTTCTAACTATGCTATACTGGCGATTTGGAGATGCGTCTGCCTGTGAGTGATCTTCATGGACGCCACCGACGTGCTATCGCCGAAAGATGGAGAGAATGACGAACATGAAAAAACATAACTCGAACCAACTATGGCCGGCCCTGGTGTTGGCAGGTGCGATGTCTGTCTTGCTGGCCGGTTGTGGCGGGATGGGCGCGCAGGCCACCCCTTTGCCAACGCGCACCCCGCTGCCGACGTTTACACCGACTTCCGAGGTGGCGGCCGCGCCGCCGACGGTTGCCATAGAACAGCAACCAGCGCAAGCGACGCAGGATCAGGCTCAGCCTGCCGCGCCGGCAGAGGGTGATCAGCAGGCTGCGACGCCCGCTCAGGATCAGCAAGCGGCCGCCCCCGCGGGCACGCCGGCGCCGGAAGCGACGCCCACGCCCCAGAGCGCGCAGCTTGTGCTCAACGATATCGTCAACATCCGCAGCGGCCCTGGCACGACCTACGGCTTGCTCGGCTCTGAGCAGCAAGGCGCCACCTATCCTATCACCGGCAAAAGCCCGGATGGCGCGTGGTGGCAGATCAACTACAAAGGCAGCGCTGGGTGGGTCTTCGGCCAACTGGTCGCGGTGACCGGCGGCGAGGGCGTAGTCGTCGCGCAGAATATCCCGCCCGCGCCGACCGCAGCGCCGGCGCCGCCCCCCACGAATACACCGCAGCCTGCGCCAGAGCAGCCGACGCAACCGCCCGCACCGGTCGAGCCGCCGAAGCCGCAGTATAAATTCAATGTGGCGGTGGTAGGCGCGTGCCTGCCGCAGGAGTCGGGAAACTGGTTTTATGGACAGACCTACATCAATGGTCAACCCCAGAACGGCTATAAAGTCGTCTTTAGCTATGCCCCGGATGGCGGATGGGTGACCGAACCGATGCTCACCGGCCCTCATCCTGGCTATCCTGGCTGGGATACCGGCTATTACAGTCACATCATCCGCGCGGCCGGTCAGGGCGCTGAGGCGGGCAGTTGGTACGCGTGGATCGTCGATGATGGCGGACAGCGCATCTCGGAGATAGCTTCGTGGCAGTTCGATGGGAAAGGTTCTAATACCTGCAATGAGGTGATTGTGAGTTTCGACAGTCGCTGATGGGATTGATAGGTCGCAAAGATAGTGGCTGTGGCACGGCGAAAGGTTCATCCCATGCTTGATGTCAAAGTTGTTGCAGAACGATTGGCAAAATCTGAGGCAGAAGTGATGGAGCAATCTCTCCGCGCCTATCTACTGCGCGAAATCGGCCTTATCGAGATTGAACTTCTACGCTATCGTGAACGTTACAACGTACTTAGCTTGAACGAGTTGCATCATTTGATTGAAATTGGCTTAGTTCCTGTTCATCCTGCCTGGGAAGATTATTTGGAGTGGCAAAACGGCGCTGATTCTATCGAGGAGCTACGTAGCTTATTTCTGAATTGATCTCTTCCAATGCGCGGCATCTTTAAGCAACTCTTGACGCTGTGGCTCAGCCTGCTCATTTTGGGCGGGCTGAGCTTTTTGATCCTGCAACTTCCACCCGCGCGCGCCTGGCTCTGGCAGCACACCGGCGAGGAAGTATTTCTGGCGCAGGTCAAGGGGGTGTCCGACCTGCTTGGCGACCGGCTGCGCCCGCGGCTGGCGCTGGCGTCTGACGCCGCCATCGACCATACGGATGTGAGCCCATTTGGCGTCAACACCTTCCTGGAGCAGGAAGCCGAGCCGGCCAAGCGCACGCGTGCGATTCAGATGGCCGCCGATGCCGGGTACCATTGGTTGCGGCAAGAATTTCCCTGGGAAGACATCGAGATTCACGGCAAGGGCGACTTCGAAGATCGCCGCCATGAACCCGCGCGATCGGCGTGGGAAAAGTACGATCAGATCGTCGCGGCGGCCGAAGCCAGCGGCATGGAGCTGATCGTTCGCCTTTCCAACCCGCCGGGCTGGACGCGCAGCCAGGGCGAGGGCGAAAACAATGTCGACACCTTTGCCCCGCCCGATAATGTGCAGGATTTTGCCGATTTTGTCAGCGCCGTAGTCAGCCGCTACAAGGGACGCATCCAGTATTACCAACTGTGGAACGAACCCAACATCTACCCGGAGTGGGGCAGCTACGCCATTGATCCAGAAGGTTATGTGGCGTTATTGAAGGCTGGCGCCGAAGCCGCGCGCGCCGCCGACCCGGAGGTCGTGATCATTGCCGGTGCGCTGGCTTCCACGATCAACCTGCAACCTGCCGATGCGCCGCCGGGCAATAGCCTCAACGACCTGCTCTACCTGCAGCGCATGTACGACGCGGGCGCGGCGCCCTACTTCGACATCATGGCGATGCAGGGCTACGGCCTCTACAGCGGCCCGACCGACGACCGCCTGCACCCGCGTGTCATCAACATCAGCCGCCACCAATTCGTACGCGATTTGATGGTCGCGAATGGCGACGCGCACAAGCCGATCTGGATCGCCGAGATGAACTGGAACGCCGCGCCGGAGGATGTCGAGCCACGCTATGGTCGCGTCACGCTGGAGCAGCAAGCGCGCTACCTGCCGCTGGCGTACCGCCGGGTGCTCGAGGACTGGCCGTGGATCGGCGTGGCGAACACCTGGTATCTCAAGCGCGCCACGGATCTGTGGGAACAGAACCGCCAACCCGAAGCCTACTTTCGCCTGCTGGCGCCCGACTTCACGCCGCAGCCGGTCTATGAGCGTATGCGCGCCTTCACGCATGGGCTGGGGGAGTGATGGGGCAGGAAAAATTGGGAGATTCAGAGATTCAGAGATTAGAGATTGGAGATTCTGCCAACAGTGGCTCTCAATCTCCAATCTCTGATTCTCCTAATCTCCAATCTTCCAATCTCCAATCTTCCAATCTCCTAATCGCTTTTTCTCTCCTTCTCCTCGCTGCCTTCCTCCGCTTCTACCATCTCGCCGCCTCCTCACTCTGGAACGACGAGGGTAACTCTTGGGCGATGCTTTCCCGCAGCTTTGGCGAGATTGCCGCGGCGGCCGCGGCCGACATCCATCCGCCTGGCTATTACTGGCTGCTCAAGGTGTGGTCGCTGCTCTTTGGCGACAGCGCAGCCGCCATGCGTGGCTTGTCGGCGACGCTGGGCGTGCTGCTGGTGGCGCTCATCGTCACGATTGCCTTCCGCATCGCACACGAACGCAAGGAGTGGCGCAGCTTTCCCGTCCTGGCCGCCTTGCTCGCCGCTCTAAACGCCTTCCAGATCTACTACAGCCAGGAAGCGCGCATGTACCTGCTGCTGGCCGTCGAAGCGGCCGGGCTGTTCTGGGCGTTGTTGTGGATGATGGAGATTGGAGATTGGAGATTGGAGATCAGGAATTGGAGAATGAGGAGATGGGAGCATCCAAAAGCCAGCGCTGCTGCCAATCTCCAATCTCCAATCTCCAATCCCTCAATCTCTCAATCCCCCAATTTTCTACTCCCCTCATTCCTCTACCTGCTCTTCGGCGTCGCCGGCCTCTGGACGCATTACAGCTTCCCAATCGTGCTGGCCGCCGCAGGGATGGCGTTCGTGCTCTGGTGGGCGGTGGGTCTACGGCGCGCATCCCCCACCCCCCCAAAACCCTACCACCCCATCGCCCCACTGCTTTGGTACATCGGCCTCAACCTGCTGCTTCTGCTGGCATTTCTTCCCTGGCTGCCGACCGCAGTCGAGCGCGTCCTCAACTGGCCCAAAGGCGGCGGCGCGATTGGGCCGGTCGCGGGGCTGGCGCTGACGCTGCGCACGCTGCTTTTCGGCCCGCTGCGCACCGTTCCCGACCCGCTGTGGCCGTGGCTCGTGGTCGCCGGTCTGCTCCCGCTGATCGGGCTGTTTGCCCTGCGACGACGCCCGTTCGCTGGGTTGGCGGTCGGCTTGTGGCTGCTGTTGCCGATCGCCATGATGTTCGGGCTGGGACTATTTACGGACGCCTTTTTGAAATTTCTACTGGTGGCGTCGCCCGCCTGGTGTCTCCTGGCAGCGGCTACACCGTGGACAGCGGCGTCAATCAGCCGCTCTTCAGCGCGAGTCTGGCAGGCAATGCTCTGGCTGGGCGTGGCGAGCTTTGGCGTTGCCGCGGCCCTGGCCACGCTGCCCACGTATTATGCCGACGCGCAGGCGCGCGACAACTATCAGGGGATCGCGCGCTATCTCAGCGCGGTCGGCGCCGCGTCCACCGATCTGGTCGTGCTCGATGCGCCGGGGCAGCAGGAGGTGTGGCGCTACTATGATTCAGGGCTGCCGGTGCTGGCGCTGCCCGCGCAACGTCCGGCTGATGCGGCCGATGTGGAGGCGCAGCTTGCCGAGGCCACGGCTGGAAAGCGTCGCGTGCACGCGCTCTTCTGGGCAACGGATGAGGCTGACCCGCAGCAACTCGTGGAGCGTTGGCTGGATGCGCACGCGTTCAAGAGTGTGGAAAGCTGGCAGGGCAATCTGCGCTTTGTGACGTATGCGCTGGCAAACAATTTGGCGCCGGCCGTCATTTCATCGGTGCGCTGGGAGAACGGCATGATCCTGGCCGGCGTCGAACAACCCGCGCCGGGGCCGCAGCGCGTCGCGCCGGGGGATGCGGCGCTTGTGCGCCTGACATGGTTGACGGACACCCCGCTGACGCAGCGCTACAAGGTCAGCGTGCAACTGCTCGACGCGCGCAACCAGGTCATTGCCCAGCACGACAGCGAACCGGCCGGCGGCGCGCGTCCCACCGATGCGTGGCAGCCCGGCGAGCGCGTCGGCGACAACCACGGCATCGCCATCCCTTTGGGGACGCCGCCCGGCCTCTACCGCATGATGCTGGTGCTGTACGATGCGGCGACAGGCGCACGCGTCAAGCAGTACGGGCAGGAGATGTTGCCGATTGGCGCCGTCGCTGTAGAAAAGGCGAGCCAGCCGCCGCCTGTCGAGATCATCCCGCTGCAGCATCGCTTGCACGCCGGGCTCGGCCCGGTGCAGCTTGTCGGCTACGACGCGCACCGTCTCGGCGCTGCGCACGCGCCGCAGACGCCGCTGCAAGCAGGGGACGCCGCCCATTTCACGCTTTACTGGCAGGCGCCCGACCCGCTGCCGGCGGACTGGCCGGCAGACCTCATGCTGACGCTGCGGCTTGGCGACCAACAGCTCAGCGCGCCGCTGGCCGGCGGCGCCTATCCAACGGCGGAGTGGTCGGCAGGAGAGTTAGTGCGCGGGACGTTTGATCTGCTCTACGACGGGAAAAGTCCCCGTCCGGTCATCGAGGTCGGGAACGCTTCGCTCACGGTTGAGGCGCTGCCTGTGGAGTAGCGTGACCTACTATGCTTTGACATAGCACTACGTTTGATATAGCATGGCGTGGCGAGAGTGCGTTCAGGAGAAAGCTATGTCTTTGCAGATTCAGGCGCCGCCTCAGGTCGAGGCGCCGTTGTGTCCCGTGGAACCGGCCGCGCTGATTGTCGGTCAGAAATGGACGCTCCAGATTGTCTACTTCCTGCTCGATGGGCGGTCGATGCGATTTTGTGAGCTACAGGACAGATTGGGAGGCGTCAACCCTAGTACATTGAGCAGCAGGTTGAAGATGCTCGAAGAGGAGGGCATTGTACGGCGCAACCAGATCAGCGCCATCCCGCCGCATGTCGAGTACAACCTGACCGAGATGGGGCGCGACCTGGAGGGAGTCATCCGTGCGGTGACGCAGTGGAGCAATATGTGGCTGTGTGGTCGCTGTGGCTAGCGGATGGCGCTCAACAAGTCCAAGTTGAACAGGAACGAGCGATTACATGATTGTTAAAGGGTTGACTGTTGGCTTGTTACAGGAAAATTGCTACATCTTCGGCTGTAGTCGCACGCGCAAAGCCGTGGTGATCGATCCCGGCGACAATGCGCGGGCGATCCTGCGGCTGGTGGATCAACAGGCGCTGACCGTGGAGAAGATCATCAACACGCACGCGCATTTCGACCACGTGATGGCGGTCAGCGCGATCCGTGCGGCCACGGATGCCCCGTTTTATCTCCACCGCGAGGACCTACCCGTGCTGCACGAGATGCCAAGCCGGGTGCGGTTGTGGCTCGACATGGAGGTGGATCCAGTCGACGATCCCGATGATTTCCTGGAACATGGGCAGATCATTCAGGTGGGCGATGAGGAACTGGAAGTGCGTTTCACCCCAGGCCATGCGCCCGGCCATGTGGTGTTTGTGCATCACGCGGGGCGCCAGGTCTTTGCCGGCGACACGCTCTTTCAAGGGAGCATCGGTCGTTTTGACCTGCCAGGTGCGGATGGGCCGACCTTGCTGCGCAGCATCCGCGAACAGTTGTTGACGCTGCCGGACGACTATGTCATCTACCCGGGTCACGGGCCTGCGACCACGATCGGGGAAGAGCGCGTCCACAACCCGTATGTCGGCGCGCACGCCCTGCAGGAGTAAAGGCCATGTTTGATGGTGATCGCAAAGCGCCGTTGATCTATCACATCGTTGCGCAGGCGGCGTGGGACGCACAGCATGCACAACCAGCATTTGAGGCGGCGTCCCTGGCGGATGAAGGGTTCATCCACTGCACCGCCGAGCCCGACATGGTGCGGCACGTCGCCAATCGCTTTTATCGAGATGCGTCGGGACAGTTTATAATTTTGTGCATTGCACCGGCGCGATTGCAGGCTGAACTGCGTTGGGAAATAGCTGACGACCATCTGTTTCCCCATATTTACGGGCCGCTGAACCGAGACGCGGTCGCGGCGATCCTGCCTTTCCCCCGTTCATCGGATAATTGTTTCGTGTTGCCGCCGGAATTGAGGGTCTGAAGCGTATGAGTGCATGGGCCGATCATATCCCAGGCTGGTTTCGCAAGTCTTCTGCGCAAGGTGAGGAGACGCCCTCAGACGACAACGCCATCACCGGCTCGATGAGCACCACCGGCGGCGGGCTGGAAAACGAGCCGGTCGTCGTGTGGGAAGCGGCCAATCTGATGGAAGCTCAGGTTGTGAAGGGGCGTCTGGAGAGCGAAGGCATCCCTGCATTGATTCGAGGGGAAGCGCTCGCCACGATTTATGGGCTGACGGCCGGCAATCTGGCCGCAGCCAAAGTTCTGGTGCCGGCGCCGCTTGCAGACAAGGCCATAGCGATTTTGTCTGACGAGGAAGAAGTTGAACGGAAGGATGAGCTGGAGCCGTAGCTATCTTCGAGCGAACCAGCCAGTTTTACGAGGTTACCAAAAGTATGACGCAAGAAGTCCATCCTATTTCGATACCGAGCAATCTGGGCGAACACACACGCACCGGATTCAACACCAAATATCTTGCTGGCGGGCTGTTGTTGATCCTTTTTGTCGGCTTTCTCGTGTTCCAGGTCTATGAAGCCACGACGACGACAGGCGCCTATTACCTGACTGTGAGCGAACTTAACGCACGTACGCCGCAGATTTATGGGGAACGCGTGCGCGTCAACGGGAATGTTGTGATCGGCAGCGAGGATTGGAATGCTCGCGAAGTCACCTTGCGCTTCGCCATTGTCGACGAGAGCCAGCAAACCTTGCCCATCGTCTTTTACGGCCCACGTCCCGATAATTTCCAGCGCGCGGCTTCGGCCATTGTCGAAGGCGAATTGCTGCCCGATGGAACCTTTCAGGCAGAGACGTTACTGCTTTAAATGCCCGAGCCGGTACGAAGAGGATCCTGAGGAAGTCTACGTCGAGTCGATTCGCTAGCAAGCCGCCAGCAAGCTCAGTCGCTCATCAACAGGCCGGCGCGGTTGAAGACAACGCCAGCTTTCTGCTATCAAATCACAAGTTGGATGCAACGCATGTCGCCATTGCGATGGCTGGCATCTCCCCTTACGCACGCCGCTTGCTGGCGCAGCGTAGCCGGATGGATCGCCGCCGCTTTACTTAGCATAATGTTCGCCGGAACCACTTCCGCACAAACGCCGCCTTATAACCCAGATGAGATAGCAGCGCCGCCGGTGCGCCCCGCGGCTATGCTGGGCGCGTCGATCTATCAACAGAACTGCGCTCCTTGTCACGGGATGAGCGGCGCAGGCGATGGCCCCCAAGTTGCGACCTTGAGCGTCGCGCCGCAGTCGCTGGATGACCAGGCTGCGCTGCAGGAATTGGCGCCGGCCGCGGCCTTTCATGCCGTCAAGTATGGCAGCGCGTCAGGCGCCATGCCCGCGCTGCAAAGTACGCTGAACGATACGCAACTGTGGCACGCGGTCTTTTACGCGTGGTCGCTGCACACAGACGCGGATCGCGTGGCCGCCGGCGCCGCACACTATGCCGAACAGTGCGCAGCCTGTCACGGCGTCGACGGGCGCGGCGACGGGGCGGACGCGGGCGACGACCTGCAGGTCGATTTCAGCGGCCAGCAAGCCATGAACGTGCGCACGCCGGCCGCGTTGGATGCCGGGTGGCAGGCCGCGCACGCGGACATCGGCGCGGAATTGACCGCGGCGGAGCGCGAGGATGTATTGGAAGCCATCCGCGCGTTCACTTATCTCCCTCCGTGGGAGTCGCCCTATCCGCGCGGGGAGGGTGCGATCGAAGGGCGCATCGTGCAGGGAAGCGCCGACGGCGCAGCGCCGACCGCGCAAGAGGTTACGCTCATGGCGTATATGAGCTTCACCCCTGTTGCAACGTTCACCACGACGACTGATGCTGACGGTGCGTTTGCCTTTGAACAGCTTGCGACTGAGCCGGACGTTGTCTATTTTGTGGGGACGAATTACGCCGAGATCGCGTATGGCTCCGACCTGATTTCGCTTTCACCGCTGACGCCGACGCTGCAACTGGAGATTCCGGTGTACGAAACGACGACCGATCCCAGCGCTCTGCGCGTGAACCGCATGCAATGGGTCGTCGATCAACAGCCCGGCGCGCTGCGCGTCCGTCAGATTTTGATCGTATCCAACGACCAGGATCGCACTGTGGTGGGGCGAGCACTCGACGGCGCGGAACGACCGGTCACCCTGGCTCTGCCCGCGCCTGCCAATGCCGTCGATCTGGAATTTCAGGATGGCGCGTTGGGTGCACGCTACCAGCAGGTCGGGGATGTGCTCTATGATACGACGCCGCTGCGACCAGGTGCACAGAGCCGCCAGGTGCTGATGGGGTACACCATTCCTTTCGAGGGGACAACCGCGGCTTTCACAACCGATTTCGCCTACCCGGTGGATGCGCTCACGCTGTTGGTCGCCGACTTGCCTGATCTCGACGTTGAGACCGACGCGCCGCTGGAAGCAGTCGGCAACCAGATGGTGCAGGGCGTTGCTTATCGGGTCTGGAATGGTCAACTGGACGCGTCGCAATCGGTTACGCTCTCCCTGCAGAACCTCATCCCGGCGGCCGGCGCGGATCCACGCCAGGCGCCGGCCGCCGTGGCGACACCCATTGCCGCCGCGCCTGATGTCGCGGTCACGCCGTCGATTCCACCGCTGTTTGCCGGGCTGGGCGTTGGCGCGCTGGTGCTGGTGATCGGCGGCGGCATTCTCTACTGGAAATACGCGCACGACAAACGCCAGGCGCAACAGACGCTGCTCGACGCCAAAGAGCGCTTGCTGACCGAAATTGCCGCGCTTGACGACCGTCATGCACAGGGAGAGATGGACGACGAAACCTGGTCGGCCGAACGGGTGGCGCTGATGCGTACGGTGCGCACGGTGACGGCTGATATCGAGCGTCAGACCGCCGGCAGAAAAAGCGCAGGCGTCCGTGGCTGAGACTGAAGCTCTGATTGGCGGTGTGACTGGCGCTGGGGCTGAGACTGGGCTGATCGTGGCGCGCAACGTCCACAAGCGCTACGGGCGCAAGCGGATTTTGAATGGCGTCGAGCTGACCGTGCCGCAAGGAAAGGTGATGGCGCTGCTTGGCGCCAACGGCGCGGGCAAGTCGACCCTGATGCGCATCATCTCTGGCCTGGCCACGCCCGACCGCGGCGAAGTGAGGCTGGGGGGAGTGTCAACGCGCAAGGCCGGCCATGAAATCCGGCGCTATATCGGGCTGGTGGCCCATGCGCCGCTGCTCTACGACAACCTCAGCGCCTGGGACAACCTGATGTTCTACGCTCAACTCTACGACATTCAGCAGCCAGCGGTGCGCGTCGAAGCGGTGCTCCACGCCGTGGAATTGTGGACGCGCCGGCATGACGTTGTGCGCACCTACAGCCGCGGCATGACGCAACGGCTCGCCATCGGCCGCGCCATCCTCCACGACCCGCCGGTGCTGCTGCTGGACGAGCCGGACACCGGCCTGGATCCTGCCAGCGCGGAGACCCTGGCGCGTTTGATCCGCACGCTCGGCGCCAGCAGCCGCGCCATTTTGCTGACGACGCACAACCTGGAGCGGGCAGTGGCGTGGGCCGATTCGGTCAGTCTGTTGGCCGATGGTAAAATCGTGCAGACCGCGGACGCCGCGTCCTTGACGACGGAGACGATCCGGCAGTGGATGGTGAAGACGGGGAGCCTGCCATGAGCAGTGACGTCAACCTGGCGGCGCAGCCAGTCGTCATGCAACTGGGCGGCGGCCCCCTTGCCTACTTGCGTAAGATCGGCGCTGTCTGCGCCAAAGACCTGCGCGCTGAGTTGCGCGGTCGCGAAGTGTTCAGCACGATGACCGCGTTTAGCGTGCTGGCTGTGCTGATCTTTGGTATGGGTTTCGATCTGCGCGTGCCGCGGTCGGAGATGATCGCGCCGGGCGTTTTGTGGGTGGTGATCCTGTTTACAGGCGTGTTGGGGTTGAATCGCAGCTTTGGCGCGGAGGTGGATCGCGGCACGCTGCCCGCGCTGCTGTTGGCGCCGGTGGATCGCAGCGCGATCTACTTTGGCAAGCTCTTGGCCAACCTCTTCTTCACGTTGGCGACGACGCTTGTAATCCTGGCGGTGATGTTTTTCATCTTCGACCTGAACATGTTTCACCCCTATAACCTGTTGGCCGTCCTGTTGGGCGTTTTGGGGTATGTGGGCGTCGGCACCATCTTTGCGGCGTTGACGGCAAGCAGCCGCGCACGAGACGATGCTGCCCATCCTGTTGCTGCCGGTCATGGCGCCGGTTTTCGTCGCCGGCATCGGGCTGACCGCGGGGGTGGTCGATGGCAAACCGTTCGACGATCTGCGCCAGTGGTTTGGCATTCTGGCGGCGTTCGATTTGATTTTTATTGTGGTGGCATATTTACTCTTCGACTTGATCTGGGAGGATGCATAAAGGAGGCGATGTGGGTGCAACGACATTGAAGACAAAAGAGGCCGGTTGGCGCGGCCTCGATGTAGTGCAATTGATCTTAGGATTATTGGCCGTGGCGTCGATGACAGCGGTCATGTGGGCCGCGCTCTATCTGGCGCCGGAGGCGGCGAACCTGGCCGGCGACGAACAGCTTGCGCAGCGCATCTTTTACATTCACATGGGCTGCAACATCGGCGTTGGCCGGCTTTCTGGTGTCGGTGGTCGGCAGCATCGTCTACCTGGTCAAGCGAGACTTGAACTGGGATCGCGTTGCCCAGGCTGCCATCGAGGTCGGCGTGATCTGTGGACTCGGGACGATCATCACCGGCATGTTTTGGGCCAAGCCAACGTGGAACACCTACTGGACGTGGGATCCACGCTTGACGACCTCGACGATCACCGTGTTGGTCTACCTGGCCTATCTGCTCTTTCGCAACGGGATCGACGATCGGCGCACGCGCGCACGGTTTGGCAGCATTTACGCCGTTCTCGCCTTTCTGAGCGTGCCGCTGACGTTCTACAGTGCGCGCCTCTTCCGTTCGATTCATCCCGTCGTCTATGGCAACGAAAACGCTGATGCCCAGGGCGCATTCAGCGTGGGCGCCACCATGAGCCAGGTTGTCACGATCAGTATGGTGGGCTTCTGCGTGCTGTTTAGCGCCCTTCTCATTCTACGCTGGCGCCAGTTGCGCAACGAAGACGCCATCGCAGAATTACGCGAGGAGTTGCAATAATATGTTTTATTTGATGATGGGGTTTGGCTCGGTCTGGTTGTTGGTGACTTTATATCTCGTTTATCTGGGATTGCGTCAGCGCAAACTGGAAACAGAAATGCAGACGCTGCGTGAGGAAATTGAAGCCGTCCAGCACAAGCAGCATTGATGCAAACCGGTGATTACTTGGACACGTTATTCCACTGTACAGTGGGGTTGACAGCAGCAGCAAAAAGGAAAGATCGTTATGACAAAGACATTGAGTAGTTCAGCAGCGGCGCCGGCCAAGACCGGGGCGCCAAACCTGCCCAATCCGACAAGTCGCTGGGTAGTCTTTCTGCACGCGCTCTTCTTTGTCTTAGGATTCACCCTCGTCTTTACCGTGTTGGGGTCGGCGGCGGGGCTGTTGGGGCGCAGTCTCAACCAGTACATGCCGGTGATTCAGAAACTTGGCGCGGTGCTGCTGCTGGTGTTTGGCTTGACGACGCTGGGCTTTTTCCGCTGGCTGGTGAACTTCATCGAGCAGCGCGTCGATCTGCAGCAAAATCCGGCCGCGGAGGCATTGACGTCGGTGCTGAATTTCCCCAATCAACTGCTCTACACCGAAAAACGTGTGACCGACATGCATCAGGTCAACCGCGGCTGGGGCTATCTGAGCAGCAGTTTGATGGGCATCAGCTTTGCCGCGGGGTGGGTGCCCTGCATCGGCCCGATTCTGGCGAGCATTCTGTTCCTGGCCGGCGACAGTCAGACCGCCTGGCAGGGCGCGGGCTTGTTGCTAATCTACAGCCTGGGTTTGGGCATCCCGTTTTTGCTGACCGGGCTGATGTTCAGCAGCATGAGCCGCTGGCTGCGCGCCATGAACCGTCATCTCGGCGTCATCAGCATCATCAGCGGCTTGTTTATGATCTATGTCGCCTATCTGTTGTGGAGCGGCAGCCTGAACACGCTGACGACGCAGTTTGCCGTGCTCAACGAGTGGGTGTTCCAGGCTGAAGAGCAGATCTCCGCGATCTTTGCAGGGGGCGACAACCTCGTCGGCGCCGGCGCCACGACGGAGATGGTGCTGGCGTTCAGCGCCGGCCTGATCAGCTTTCTCAGCCCCTGTGTGCTGCCTCTGGTGCCGGCCTACATCGGCTACCTGAGTGGCGCGGCTGTCGGCGTGCGGCCGCAGGCTTGAAATTACCGTGCGCGTCACGTTGTACACCAAGCCGGGCTGCTCGTTGTGTGACAAGCTCAAGGCCGAACTGCTGGCATTTCAGACCGAACTGAACTTTGACCTGCTCGAACGTAATATCGAAGCAGACGAGGACGATTTCCAGCGCTACCGGTATCTGATTCCCGTGCTGGACATTGAGAGGGGCGAGTTGCTCTACCCGCCTCATCACCGGGAGACGGTGCGCAGCGCGCTCCGCAAAGCGCACAGGCAGACGACATGACGACACAAGACAAGACAGCACCCAACGAATCGACGCTGACGCGCGCCGCCAATGGCATCGTGATCGGGATGGCGCGGCATTGGCTTGCCATCTTCAACATCGTCTGGGCCATCTATCTGTTTACGCCGTTCCTGGCGCCGCTCTTTATGCAGATGGGCTGGACCGCGCCGGCCAGGGTTATCTATGCGATCTACTCGGTGCTTTGCCATCAATTGCCCGATCACAGCTATTTTCTCTTTGGGCCGACGCCCATTCCTCAGGAGCCGGCTTTGATCGCCGGTGGGATGCCGCAGGTCGCTTCGCTCCTGGTGGAGCGATCCTTCATCGGCAGCCCGGCGGTGGGGTGGAAGGTGGCGCTCTGCCAGCGCGACGTCGCCATCTATGCGGGTGTGCTGCTGGCCGGGCTTAGCTATGCGCTCGTCCGCCGACGCGTTCGACCTCTGCCGTTCAAGGTGTTTCTCTTGCTCGTCATCCCGATGGCGATCGATGGCCTGACCCAACTGGTTGGCTGGCGTGAGAGCAACTGGCTGTTGCGCACGGCGACCGGCGCCCTTTTTGGCGTGGCCGCGGTCTACCTGGCCTATCCGTATGTGGAGGACGCCATGCAGGAAGTGTTGGAGAGCGAACTGCTGCGCCGCGCGGCCTTGCAGCAGCAGTCACACGATGGCGCGCGCGCCGCGCCATAGCAACACGTTGGGCTGCCAGCCCAACCTACTGGGTGCATCACGCCAAATCATGTGCATTCTACGGCGTCATAATTCGACAAAGTGACGCTGACGTTTTATAATACAAGCTTGTTGGTTCGTAGCCTGTCCTCTAGCAACTTGCTGCGAATGCGGCGCAAATTTGGGCGTTCGCGCCAGAGCGCGCCCTACGCATAGACCCTTGTCAAGCAAGGGCAATAGGAATTTTGGGAGTAAAAACAGGATGGCAAATACGAAGTCGGCCGAAAAGCGTAGTCGGCAGAATACAAAAAAAGCGGCAAGCAATCGCATCTATCGCAGCAGTGCGCGCACGGCTATCAAGAAGGCGCGGCTTGCGATTGAAAACGGCGATCCGAATGCGTTGGAGTTGGTGCGCAACGCCGAACGTGTGTTGGCGCGCGCCGCCACCAAAGGGTCAATTCATCGCAATAACGCCTCGCGCCGCACTGGCCGGCTTATGCTGATGCTCAACAAGAGCGAAGTCGCGGCCTGAGCTGAGGTGAAGTCGAGCAGCCTGACCGGCGCTTGACGCCCACGCTGGGGCGTGACAAAAAAGTAGACAAATTGTTGGGTAGGTGAATTTCACCTACCCTTTTTTGCGTAAAGCATTTTCACCGGCAGCCATCAGGTCGCCCACTCACCGGCTTGTTGGCGGTAATCGCAGATCGATTGCAGCGGGCACAGGTCACAACGGGGCGTCTGCGCGTGACAGATGCGCCGGCCGTGGCGGATCAAGTTGATGTGCAGCGCATAGAAGGTCGCAGGCGGCAGCAGCCCTTCCCAGATGCGCATGATCTTGTCCGGGTTGGCGCGGCGCGGGCTGACGCCGGTGCGCTGCGAGATGCGCTGGATGTGTGTATCGACCGGGAAGGCTGCGCCGTTGAAGCAGAAAAGCATCACAATGCTGGCGGTCTTGAACCCGACGCCCGGCAGCGCGGTCAGATAGGTGCGCGCCTCCTGCACGGGCAAGAGGGCCAGATGGTCCAAATTGTAGACGCCGCGGTCATGTTTGATGCGCTCCAGCGTCGCCACGATCGCCGGCGCCTTTTGGTTGTACATGCCAGCCGGCCGGACCGCCGCTTTGATGGCGTCCAGCGGTGCGGTGCGCACGGCTTCCCAGTCATCGCCAAACGCCTGTCGCAACTGCTCGAAGGCGCGGTCGCTGTTGACATCGTTTGTGTTGGCGCTGAGGATCGTCGAAATCAACTGATGGACCGGGTCATCGCCGCCCTGGAAGATCGGCTTGCCAAAGTGTTCGATAAGGGTGGCGTAAATGAACTGCGCCTTCTTCTGAAGCGCAGAAGATGCGGCGGAAGCTTCGTCTGTCGTCATCATAGAGTCCATTTGAAAATTGCCCTCTCAGCGCTAAGAAGCAAAGAAATAGAAAGTTCTCTGCGCGTTTGCGCTGGCGGTAGTGCAACTGGAAAGCTGTCCACAGATTGCGCAGATTTCACAGATAACAAGCCTGCGCTCACTGCCTTGAAATCACTCACCGATGAGACGCTTTTCAGAATCTGTGCAATCTGTGTCATCTGTGGATAGCTTTTCACATCAAAGCCAATACCCCGATGAAAGCTGTATCTGTGCTGGCTGTAATCAATATAGATTTCACTTTGGATTTGGTTTGTCAAGCTACGTATATTCTCGGCACGCGCGCCAGGATCCGGCTCACGATGTCATAATTGTTGGTGCCGACGCGCACACTGGCCGCTTCCGCCGAAATCGACGCCGCCCCTTGCACGCCGATCAGGATCACTTCGTCACCCTGCGCCACAGGCCCAGTTTGCGCTTCAATGTCTGTCACATCGACGACGGTCTGATCCATGCAGACCCGCCCCAAGATCGGCGCCGCCTGCCCGTGAATGAGCACACTGCTCCACGTTTGGGGCCGCCGCGGGAATCCATCGGCATAGCCAACCGGGATGATCGCAGCGCGCAGCGCGCGGGACGCAATAAACTCGCGACCATACGAGACCGCCTCACCGGGCTTAAGATCGCTTACGTGGGTGACAATCGCCTTCCATGCCAACGCCGGGCGAAAGCCCACCGGCAACACGCACTGTTCTCGATCCGGATCCAATCCATAGAGCGCGATGCCGGTGCGCACCAGGTTGAGGTGGGTGTGCGGCATCGTCAACAGCGCAGCGGTATTGGCGGCGTGGGCGAGCGGAGGGCGCAGGCCAACAGACGCCAAGGTATCCAGCAATTCCCCAAAACAGGCGAATTGCGCCTCCGCATAAGAGCGATCTATTTCGTCGGAGGTGGCAAAGTGTGTGAAAATGCCCTCCACGGACAGGCCATCGAGGGCTGTAAGCGCCGTAAGCAAGGCTGGCGCTTCGGCGGGACGCACGCCCAGCCGATTCATGCCTGTATTCACCTTGACATGCACGGGCACGCGGCGCCCACTGTCACGCGCAACTGCGTGCATGGCGGCCGCCGTTTCGAGCTCAAACACCGTCAGCGTGATCGCATAGGCGAGGGCAAGCTCGCTGTGCCAGGCCGGCGTGTAGCCGAGCACCAGGATCGGCCGCTCGATGCCAGCCTGACGCAACTCCACAGCTTCCGACAGCGTGGCGACGGCAAAACGATCGGCGCCGGCTGTTTGTAAAATGCGCGCCGTCTCCGCGGCGCCGTGTCCATACGCGTTGGCCTTGACGACTGCCATCAACTGCGTGGAGGGTGCAAGCCGGCCGCGCAGCAGATGGAGATTGTGCGTCAACGCGCCGCGGCTGACTTCGATCCAGGTCGTGCGCGGTGGATAGTTCAGCGAAGCCACAGGAGACGGGCGAGGCGACAATTCATGATTCACAATTCACCATTCACAATTTATGCTTTGCCGTTTACTCAGCATTGACCATCCCCCCTTGCCAACCACAGCGTGCAGCCAGGATGTCCCACTCCTGCGCGGTCAGCCCGGCCATGCCCGGCAGGATGCCCGGCTTTACCGTGCCATGATAATCACTGCCGCCGGTGATCAGCAACCCATGCGCCGCAGCTACTTGGCGGAAATGGGCGACCAGGGCCGCGACCGCGTCGGCGCTTGCCCCGTAATGGCCTCGGTTCAGCGCATAAGGATAGCGCACCTCGATGCCGTCCAGCCCGGCCGCGGCCAGCCGCTGCACGACGCCGTCGATGTTGTAGACGCGCGAGTAGGCGCCAGGATGCGCCAGCACGGCAATGCCGCCAGCGGCGTGCGTCACTTCGATGGCTTCCTCGACGCGCAGGCTGAAGGTGCGCTCCACATAAGTCGAGTTAGGCGCATCAGATGCAAGAAATTGTGCAAACACATCGGAAATCGAAGAAAAACATTGCGGATTGCGCTCGTAAGCAACCTGAGCAATATGCACGCGTCCGGGCACACCTTGGGCGCGCGCCAACACTTCGTCAACGGAGATGTCGATGCCATAACTCTGCAACCGCTCGATTTGGCGGATTTTTTGCTCGATCCGGCTGGCAATCACGCGTTCCAGCGTCGCTTGCAACGTTGCGTCGTGATGGCGGATGCCTAGCGCCAGGATATTGATATCCAACAAGTCGCGTGCTGGCTCGCTGCGCGTGCTGAATTCGAGCGCGGGAACAACCTGCACCCCGCAACGCGCACCTGCCTCGGTTGCCGCGTCAAGGCCCAGAACGCTGTCGTGATCGGTCAAGGCGATGACGCGCAGCCCGCGCTGGGCGCACAATTCGACCAAAGCGGCCGGCGCATCAGAGCCATCGGAGGCCGTGCTGTGCAACTGGAGATCGGCAGGGTAGATCACGCAGCCTCCACCAGCCAGCGCCCTTCGCCGTGACTGCCCCACGCCATAATCTTGCGGGGCTTGACTTGGATCACATCGTCATAGGCCGCGTCGTCAGCAAGATCCCAGGCATATTTGGCGAGAAAAAGTGGACGCAGCGTCATGCGCATCGCTTCCGCTGGTGTGGCCCATCCTTCGATGATCAGAGCATTGCTGGTATCGGCCAACGCGAGGCTGACCGCGGGGTTGGCGCGGACGTTGGCAGCGCGCACCGAGCCGCGTTGCGTCACGACGTAGATGCATCCTTCGTGCAGGACATGCCAGATCGGCGCCAGGTGCGGACGGCCTTCAGGTCGCACGCTGCTAAACCAACACGCGTCAGCCTGACCGAAACGGTCCAACAATGTATTAATTTGCGTCAATTGTTCGTTGTCTGAATCCTCAGAAGTTGGCATCGACATCCGTGGCTGGTACACTATAGGCGCTTTCCGTTGTTTGATAGCCGATAATCATACTATATCCCGACGGCGTGACACAATTACCAGACATTCTACACCTGTATTGTCGAGACAGCGCTGACCTTACGTCAAGAACTTGTCATATTTGCTGCGAAGGATTCCCGTGCAGACAGCGATTGTATTTCTTGGAGAACAGTTTTGGACGCGATAGCACCTGATATGCGCGCTGAAGCTGATCTTCTCCAGCGGTTGCAAGCTGGCGAACAGTATGCCTGGGTGGAGTTTACCCGGGGTATACGGCCGCGTCTGCTTGGCTATCTGCGGAATAATTTGCCGACGCAGGAAGATGCAGAAGATGTATTGGGTGACACGATGGTCGCGGCTGTGCGCTCTCTGAAAGATTTCGATGGCAAGGCAAGCCTTTCCACTTATATTTTTTCACTCGCTTATCGCAAAATCGCTGACTTCTGGCGCAAACGCCAAGATACAGTTGCTTTAGTCGAGCAACACCGGTCGCCACTTAGAGTCAACAGCAAGGCGCTTGAATTCATCGAGGTGCTGGATCAATTGCCAGAATTGTCCAAGCAAGTGCTGATGCTGAAATATCAAGTGGGATTGAGCGTTGGTGAAATTGCGCAAGTCCTTGATCGTTCCTACAAAGGAACAGAATCGCTGTTGAGCAGAGCGCGGCAGCAACTTCGAGATATATTAGATGACACAGGCTTTGAGTATGAGTGATCTGCGAGGCTTTCTGGACGACCGCGACGACGCGGACATCCAGAAGTTGTTCGACGCTTTTTACGAGACAGATACGTCGTTGGCCGATTTCGACGAGCGGCTGACGCAACTTGTCTTGAGTGAAGTGCGAACCGTGTTTGCCGGCGAAACAGTGGCTGCTGAGGCAGTGGCCGTCAAGCGTGCGCCATCCAGACTTCGCTCTGCCCAGCGCCCTGGCATTGTCGAGCGTATTCGCCACTGGCTGAGGAATTTACAACCTAGACAATCCCTGGCGCTTGCCGGCGCCACTGCGCTGGCGGTGATCCTCATCTTCTTCGGCTTCTCACGCATTGTTCCCCGTCCTTTGCTGGCGACGGCCACCGCGACGGGCGGGGAAGTCACCATCCTGCAACAACGCACCAATACATATCGCACCTACTATGACGGTGATCTGTTCAAACTGGCTGAGGGCGACCAGGTCCTCACGGCAGGCGGCACAGCGGCCGTAGAGCTATTCCCCTCGCAGCTAGTCGTGATCGA
The DNA here is from genome assembly GCA_016710365.1 of Candidatus Caldilinea saccharophila. Taxonomy (GTDB): domain Bacteria; phylum Chloroflexota; class Anaerolineae; order Caldilineales; family Caldilineaceae; genus Caldilinea; species Caldilinea saccharophila. The sequence goes on from JADJVW010000002.1 coordinate 74,955, forward strand.
TCCGGACAGCCATGTCGTGATCGCTGAACTACAGGCCATGCTTGATACGACGCAAGTCGAATTGCTTGTCGTGCGTGGGCGGGTCAATAATTTGATCGACGAGCCATTGCAAGAGAACGACCGCTATGTCGTCACGTCATCAGTGGTCGAGGCATCGGTGACTGGTACGGAATTTTCCTTTGAGACCCTCTCTGCGGCTGAAGTGGTGATCCAGACCGCGCGGGGTGAGGTTGAAGTGACTAGGGAAGATCAAACCGTCATTGTCGCCAAAGGGGAGCAGGTGGCGACGCTCACAGATGCGCCCCTCATCGTCGAGCCCAGTCGTGAACGCATGAATCTCCCTACTTTGCTGGTCATTGCGCCAGGGACGCCGGGAATCCCCGTTTTCGCCGAGCCGAATGAGCAAGCGCGCCTGATCGGGTTCGCCGCCGATAGTGTGCTGTTAAACGTATTAGGCGAAGATGACAGCGGGTTATGGTATCAGATTTGTTGCGTGGAACAGCAGGCTGGCTGGCTCAAGGTGGATGCCATCCCAGATACAGTGGTTGAACCGGCGGATACAACCGGCCACACCACGCTGGATGAAAAGCGCACGCAGGACAACGCCGTCGCGGTGGCGGACGCTGAAGCATCCCCAGCGCCGACGAGCACATCCACAGAGACGCCCATACCCACGGCAACACCAAGCGAGACGCCCGTCGTAACGCCCACCGCGTCGCCGACTGCTTCGGCAACCGCCAGCGCGACGCGAACTGCAACGCCGACTAGCCCGCCAACCGCCAGCCCTCCCGCGACGCCGGTGGTAAGTCCGCTGGCGACCTTTACGCCGACGCCGTCGTCGACCGCGACCGCCACGCCGACGCCGGTGATTACTTTACCGGCGCCAGCGCCACGCCCGACGGACGATGAAAAGAAGAAACCAACCTCCGCGCCGCTGCCACCGACGCCGACGCCGCTGCCGCCGACCCTGGCGCCAACCAATACGCCGAGCCCCACACCGACGCCGGTCGCTACTGTAACGCCCTTGCCCACTTCCACACTGCCGCCACAGATCGTGACGCCTACGCCCACGCAGGATGTTTCCGGACAAGCGACGCCTACCGAGCCGCCGCCGGACAAGCCACCGCTGATTATCATCCCAACGCTGACTGCCATCGCGCCAACGCCAACGGACGCGCCGGAGCCAACGCTGCCACCACTGCCGACGGACCCGCCGGAGCCAACGCTGCCGCCGCCGCCACCACCGCCGACGGACCCGCCGGAGCCAACGCTGCCGCCGCCACCGACTGATACACCGGTCCCGCCACCGCCACCGACCGACACACCAGTCCCGCCACCGCCGCCGCCATCACCGCAGCCGGCCGGTGATCCAGTGCAACCTGGGCCGGTGCTACCGCTGCCCTTGCCAGAAGAAACGCAATAATTGAATCAATCACAGCAGCGGGCGACCATGGGGTCGCCCGCCTCGTTTGGCAAACTGTGCGGCCAGTGAGGGGCGTTTTACGGGAACTTTGCAAATCTCTGGCACAATAGGGATTGGCGATTGGATATGCAATATCGGAACAATATCGTCGCATCGAAGATACAAAAGGGGACACATGACCAAATACATTTTTGTGACTGGCGGCGTGGTTTCCGGTTTGGGCAAAGGCGTGACCGTCGCCTCACTGGGCACGATTCTGAAAGCGCGCGGGGTGCGCGTGGCCACCATGAAGCTGGATCCTTACTTGAACGTCGATCCGGGCACGATGTCGCCTTATCAACACGGTGAAGTGTTTGTCACCGAAGACGGTGCGGAGACCGACCTGGATCTCGGTCACTACGAGCGCTTTGTGGATGTCAATCTTTCTAAGCTAAGCAACATCACCAGCGGTCAGATCTACACATCGGTGTTAAGTCAGGAGCGCCGCGGCGATTATCTGGGCGGCACGATCCAGGTGATCCCGCATGTCACCAACGAAATCAAACGGCGCGTTGGGCTGGCGGCGCGCGTGGCGCAGGCGGAGGTGTTGATCGTCGAGATCGGCGGCACAGTGGGCGACATCGAAGGGCTGCCTTTCCTTGAAGCGATTCGACAGATGCGCAAAGATGTAGGTCGCGCCAACACGATGTACGTCCATGTCACCTGGCTGCCCTATCTGGCCGCTAGCAAGGAGCTGAAGACCAAGCCCACCCAACATAGCGTGCGTGAGTTGCGCGGCATTGGCATTTCGCCCGACGTGGTCGTGCTGCGCAGCGATTATCCTGTCGAAGACGATGTGATCGCCAAAACCGCTCTCTTCTGTGATGTCGACCGGGAAGCTGTCGTGCCGTTGCTGACTTCTGAAACGATTTACGCGGTGCCGTTAAGCCTGGAGGAGTCCGGGTTGGGATCATGGACGATGCAGCGGCTCAATCTCGTCGAACAGCAGTCTGCAGAGACGGGGCTGGTGGCGTGGCGGCATTTCGTCGATGACCTGCTACGCAAGAAGCCGCGGCTGCGCATTGCCCTGGCCGGAAAGTATGTCGAATTGGAAGACTCCTACCTCAGCGTCAAAGAGGCGTTGATTCACGCGGGTCTGGCGGTAGGGTGGGATATCGAGATGGACTGGGTCAACTCGGAGGATCTGGAGAAAGGGCGCGGGTGGAACGCCTGCTTAGCGCTGACGGCGTCATCGTGCCGGGTGGCTTTGGCTATCGCGGCATTGAGGGCAAGATCAGCGCGGCGCGCATTGCCCGCGAAAACAAGCTGCCCTACCTGGGGCTTTGCCTGGGCATGCAAGTTATGTGCATTGAGTTTGCCCGCGATATTTTCCACAACGACGAGCCCAACAGCACTGAGTTCGACCTCAGCACCGAATACCCGATCATTGACCTGATGCCAGACCAGCGCGACATTGCCGACATGGGCGGGACGATGCGGCTTGGCGTCTATGATTGCCAACTCGTAGCCGGCACGCACGCTTTTGACGCTTATGCGAATGTCGGGGATGGCCCCATCGTGCAGGAACGCCACCGCCATCGCTTCGAGTTCAACAACGCCTACCGCACGGATCTGGAGTCAAATGGTATGGTCTTTAGTGGGGTGTCTCCGGACGGCCGCCTCGTGGAGATCGCGGAACTGCGCGATCATCCCTTCATGGTGGGCAGCCAGTTTCATCCAGAGTTCAAGAGCCGGCCCAACAAGCCGCATCCGCTCTTTCTGGCCTTTGTCCAGGCGGCAGCCGCGCGGCGCGCGGCGCGCCAGGAGTGAGGCGGCGATTTCGGCGGAAAAGTTTCATTGTCGCGAGCGTGAAATGAAGCTGACGATTCTGAGAGTTTCACATCGGCTTGACAATCTGCCGTTCAGCGTTCATGCTATTGACATCCACAGAGGATGGCTGCTCCTCGCCGTCTTTCACCGTTTGTTGCCGTTTATGGATTTCCTTACGATCTTTTCTGCAACCGAATCGGAGGTATTGCTATGCTAAATGAATATGACGTTCGCCAGGCGGTAGAATTCGAAAGTCATGATAGCCCTGTGCTCAGCGTCTATCTGAACGTCGATCCCCATCGCCGGAGTGTCGATAAATATAAACTGGCGCTGCGTAGCCTGTTGGACAAAGCAGAAAACGTTGATGCTGAAGATGTGCGGCGGGTGCAGAACTATATCGAAATGGGTTATAACCGCACCGGGCGCGGCGTTGCCCTGTTTAGTTGTGCGGCAAAGGACTTTTGGTGGGCGCAGAGCTTTGCCGTGCCGGTGGAAGATTTTGTCTTTGTGAGCTTTCGGCCCTACGTGCGCCAACTGGCGCGGCTGCTTGACACGTACGAACGTTGCGGCGTGGTGCACGTCGACCAGGAGGGCGCCCGTCTCTTTTTGTTCAACATGGGTGTGCTCGAAGTGGCTGATGGCTATCTGGGTGAGGAAGTCAAACTCCACCGGTCGGGCGGTTGGGCCAACCCGCGCTATCAACGCCATGAAGCAAAGCAGGCGCGCCAGAACTTGCAGGAAGCCGCAGAAATCGCCGAAGAATTCTACCGTGAGACATCGACGCGGCGGCTGATCCTCGCCGGCACCGAGAAAAATGTCGCTCACTTCAATGACCTGCTCAGCCACCGCTTGCGCACGATGGTGATCGGCCACTTCAACGCCGATGCGAACGCCAGCCAGTCTGACATCCGTGACAAAGCATTGGAGATGGCAGCCAAGGCGGAAGAAAAAGAATCCCAGGCATTGGCCGACCGTGTACTCTCCATTGCTCAGCAAGGCGGCAATGCTGTGTTGGGGGTGGTGGATACCTTGACCGCGGTGCAGCATGGCCGCGCCCAACACGTGGTGGCGCTGGCCGATTACAGTCAACACGCGTTTCGCTTCGTCGACAGTGGTCTCGTTGTGCTCGAATTGACCGAAGAAGGCGACCTGGCAAGCGGGCGCATCCAGGATCTGCCCGACGCGGCCGAAAGCGCTTTGCGACGCGCCCTGGCGCAATCGATCGGCGTCACTCTGGTCGAGCAGCACGCCGGCCTCGCGCAGGCCGGCAAGATCGGCGCCTGACGCGCTGGTAGGATGCGCCGGACAAGCCGGGTTTCTCCAGGAAACCCGGCTTGTCCGGCATGAATTTATTGCATCAAGCCGACAAACTCCGCACCCGATGGTCAATTTCCATCAGTTGGTGCGGAGTTTTTGGTTAGCGCGGGTAATATACATTTCGGCTCAACCGGAATTCATGTGGTCGGGTCTTACGCGCCGGGGACGGGCTTGCGGCGCCTCGGTCGAGCAGACAGCGATCAGCCCGTCCCCGGCACGTAACCACACGAGATCCGCTTGACCCTACATTTCTTGGCTGAAATGCGAGTTTTTAGGAGTAAAGCAAATATCATTAGTTTGACGTATCAGATCTTATCCGTTAACACCATGACTCTATCAGGCAGCGCGTGGTGTAATCATTAACGGGGGAATCCAACAATATCATTTGCAAAATATGGGCGCTGCATGAACCGGACAGGACATCTTTTTCATCAAGCAACTGACAGTCTCCAGGGTCGATGTAGATGCCTCATGATTTTCTTTGTGCTGCTGATTCTACAAGGTTGTACGCCCGCTTCTATTGATGCGCCTGCCGATGCGTCTGCCACACTCGAGCCGCTCGTTCTATACAACTGGGAAGACGATATGCCACAGAGCGTCCTGGAGGCATTCACCCAGGAAACCGGTATCGAAGTGCTCTATGTGACCTACGAATCAGTTGAGGAGGCAGTCGCCAACCCGCGCCGGCGCGGTCTATGATGTGGTCGTCATGGAAAATCGTCGCATCCCGGCGCTGGCTGCTGCCAATCTCCTGGCCAGGCTTGACCATCGCAACCTTCCCAATTTCAAAAATATCTCGCTGAATTTCCGAGGACTCATCTACGATCCGGACAATGCTTACAGCGTGCCCTATAGTTGGGGCACCACCGGAATCGTGGTGCGCTCGGATCGGTTGACGGAACCGGTCATTCGCTGGGCGGATCTGTGGGATGCGCGCTATGCGGGGCATGTCGCGCTGTACCGCGGCCAGCTGCGTGAAACGATCGGCCTGACGTTGAAATCCCTTGGCTTTTCCGCCAATACCGAAGATCCCGCGCATCTGCAGGCCGTGCTGACCAGGCTGCTCGAACTGCCCCTGCCGGTCCATCTTGCCGAAGATTATGACCCGTTTACTATATCCACTTCGATGATCGACGGGCCGGTCAGCGTGGGCATGGGGTACACATACGACGTGCTGGAGGGCAGGGCGGCAGGCGCGCCGTTTGACTATGTGTTGCCGGAAGAGGGCGGGTTGTTGTGGGGAGACAATTTTGTGATCCCCGCCAGCAGCACTCAGCGCCGGCAGGCAGAGCAATTTATCGATTTCTTGCTGCGTCCGGAAATCGCTGCGATGATCACCAATCAGAATCATTTCGCAATGGCCAACGATGCCGCGCTGCGTTTCATGAAGCCGGAAATCATCCAGAATCCGTATATCTACCCACCGCAAGAGCAGATGAACAACATCGAAATTGTCCTGCCCCTCAGCGAAGCAGGCGAACAATTGTACGAACAGGTTTGGACTCAATTTCTTGAAGCGAACGCAAGGGCAGACAACCGCTGAGCGCAGTGCAGTGCTGGTGCAACCTATATGAATTGGTTACCGATAAGCAGCAATCCAAGCCTCCGGCGCCGGCTGATGGCATGGCTGAGCCTCACGACAGTGTTGATGCTATTGATCACGGCAGGCAGTGTGGGATATCTTGTCCACCGCTACGAGCAGGAGCTTTGGCGTTCGCGTCTGACTGAAGGCGCCCGCAACTCCGCCGCCTCTGTGGCGGAAATCCTGATGCGAACGGAACGCACGCTTGCCGTGGCCGGACAAGCCATTGCCGATGCGCCAGACGAACACGGGCTGCCCGCGGCGCTGCTTGCCACCGAACCGGCGCTGGTTGAGGTCGTTCAACTGGACGAGGAAGGGACGGTGTTGGCCGCCGCGTTTCGTGACCAGCCGGTGCTCTCGTCGCTCTTTACGCTCTCGCAGTCCAAGTGGTTTCACGCGGCGCTCGCCGGTCACCACTATCAAAGCAGAGTCCAATATACGTTTGAGAACGATCCTTATCTCATCCTGTCGCTGCCCGCCAAACCGCAGGGGGTCGTCGTTGGCCGCATTCATCTAGACGTGCTCCAAAATGCTGTATCTACTTTAGATTTGGGGGAAACCGGTCGCATCTATATCGTGGATGCCGAGGGCGAAGTGATCGCCCATGCCGACCGCAGCATGATCGGTCAACAAGTGGACTACGTGATCGAACGCACAAAAGCTGTACAGAACAACGGCGCCTGGTCAGGCGAATATAGCAACTATATGGGCCGCAGCGTTCTGGGCGCCTTTTCGCCAGTAGCCGGTTCGGGTTGGGCCGTGATCGCCGAAGTTGCACAGCAGGAAGCATACACGCCCAGCCGCAATGTAACCATGTTGGTTATCGTCCTCATGCTTGCGCTGGCCACAACCATGTTGAAGGGTAACGGCGCCTTCCTCAAGCGCTCTATCTTTCAACCGCTGATACATCTCAGCGAAGGCGCGCTGCGGCTCGGCCAGGGTGATCTGGCGTATCGCATTCTTGACGGACGCAACGATGAAATCGGCCAGATCACGACCGCATTCAACGAGATGGCGGCTGATCTTGAGCGCCAAAACCACGCGGTTGTCCAGAAAAATCTGGCGCTTATCGAGGAGATTGACAGCCATCGCCAGACACAGGAGGAGTTGAGAGTCCTCAACGGTTCGCTGGAAGAGCGTATCGTCGAGCGCACGCGAGAGCTCGAACTGCTGGCCACAGACTTGACGCGCTCCAATAAAGAGTTGCAGGAATTCGCCTATGTCGCCTCTCACGATCTGCAAGAACCGCTGCGCAAGGTGCGCGCCTTTGGAGATCGCCTTGTCACCCGCAGCGGCGCCCAGATGGATGAGGTCAGCAGAGATTATTTAACCCGCATGGAAAACGCGGCCGAGCGGATGCAGTCGCTGATCGACGCGCTGCTCACTTACTCGCGCGTTACGACCCAGGCCCAACCCCTGTCCGCGGTCAACCTTCAGCAGGTCGCCAGCGAGGTTGTCTCCGATCTGGAAATTCAAATAGAGCGGCTGCACGGTGAGGTTCGGATCGGCCCCCTCGACACGATCTGCGCCGATCCCCTCCAAATGCGCCAGTTGCTCCAGAACTTGATCGGGAATGCGCTGAAATTCCATCAGGAAGACGTGGCGCCGATCGTGCATCTGACAGGGAGATGGCTGGCGCCCGGCGATCCACACCGGACGCTCAACCCCGCCTGCAATGACGACGTCCCTGTCTACGCGCTGTGTGTGGCAGACAACGGCATCGGAATCGACGCGCAATATAGTGATCGTATCTTTCAGGTTTTTCAGCGACTCCATGGCCGCAACCAATATGAAGGAACAGGCGTCGGGCTGGCAATCTGCCGCAAAATTGTCGAGCGACATAATGGCATCATTACAGTACAGAGCACCCCTGGCATAGGGTCGCAGTTCGTCATTTTATTGCCAATGAGTATCGGGAACATGCAGTAAACCTGGAAGGGAAAAGAGGACGATGGCACAGACCACTTTGCCGGTCACGATTCTGATCGCTGACGATGATCCGGACGATCAAATGTTGACGCGCGACGCGCTGCTGGAAAATCGTTTGTACAACGATCTGCACTTTGTCAGCGACGGTCAAGAACTCATGGATTATCTGCTGCATCGGGGCGTCTACACCGCGCCGGAGACATCTCCACGACCTGACCTGATCCTGCTTGATCTCAACATGCCGCGCAAGGATGGACGCGAGGCTTTGCGCGAGATCAAAGAGAATACAGAGTTGCGCACGATCCCGATCGTGATCTTGACAACCTCGAAGGCGGAGGAAGATATCCTGCGCACCTACAATCTCGGCGTCAACTCGTTCATCGTAAAACCAGTCACTTTCCAGGCTTTGGTGGACATTATCCGCGTCGTCACCGAATACTGGTTTACAATTGTGCGCCTGCCGCCCAATTACCCCACGCGGTGGCAATTCTCGGAGGAGCGTGTCGTTCCGCACGAAAGGGCTGCACCCATAGGAGTTTTCTATGACCCCGACTAGAGTGCTGATTATCGATGACGACGAAGATGATTATGTGCTGACCGTTAGCTTGCTGCGCGAAATCGGCGCTGACCGTTATGCTGTCAAATGGGTGTCATCCTACACCATGGCTCTAGACGAAATCCGCGGTGGCGATCACGACATTTGCCTGGTCGATTATCGTCTTGGCATGCGTAACGGCCTGGACCTGCTGCGCGATGCTATACAAATGGGCGCCACTATCCCCCTGATTCTGCTGACGGGACAGGGCGCTCATGAAGTTGACCTGAAGGCGATGGAGGCCGGCGCGGCTGATTATCTGACCAAGCACCGTCTTGATGCCCAGATCCTGGAGCGATCCATCCGCTACGCGCTTGAGCGAGCAAGAACATTGCAAGAGTTGCGACGGCTGACCGCAGCGGCCGAACAGGCCAATCAAACAAAATCGCGCTTCCTGGCGAATATGAGCCATGAAATTCGCACGCCGCTCAACGCCATTGTTGGCGCTGCCGATCTGCTGGGCGCCACCTTGCTGAGCGAAGATCAAGGCGAGTACATCGATATCATTCGCAGCAGCAGCCATCTGTTGCTGACTCTGATCAATGACATTCTTGACTTCTCGAAAATCGAAGCGAATCGTCTTGAACTGGAATCGGAGCCGATCGACCTGGGGGTGGTGGTTGCCGAAATCCGGCGGATTTTCCAGCCGATGGCGTCCAGCAAGCGGCTTGATCTTGTGGCCAATATTGCCCCTGACGTCCCCCTCGTCATCCAGGGCGACCCGGTCCGGCTGCGCCAGGTTTTGGTCAATTTGGTCAATAACGCCCTGAAATTTACCGCACAGGGTGCGGTGGCTCTTTCGATTGAGACCATGAGCCAGGCAGCGACGGTTGACCCCGGCAAGCAGTTGCTGCGTTTTGCAGTGCGCGATACGGGCATCGGCATTGCCCCGGAACAACAAGCGAATTTATTCAAGTCATTTTCTCAACTCGACTCATCGACCACGCGCCGCTATGGCGGAACGGGTCTGGGCCTGGCGATCTCAAGAAGTTTGGTCCAACTCTTCGGTGGCGAGCTTGGGCTGGACAGCCATCTTGGCCAGGGTTCAACGTTTTATTTCACACTTCCTTGCCAGGCGCTGCCAGCTCCCCCGTTTGCTCATTCGCCTCAGTCGATGACCGCACCCGCGTTATCCGACTTTGACGAAACCCTGGCGTTGCGCTGTCCTCTCAAAATTTTGCTCGCAGAAGATAACATGGTCAGCCGGAAGGTCGCGCTGCGTATCCTCGCCAAATTTGGCTACCAGGCCGACGCGGTGGAGAATGGTATTCAAGTGCTGCAACGTGCAGGCCAACAAGCGTATGATTTGATTTTGATGGATGTTGCCATGCCGGAAATAGATGGCATCGAAGCAACGCAGCGCATCCGCCAGATGCCCGTTGCGCACCCAATACCCACGATTATCGCGATGACGGCGGCCACGACCGTAACGGATCGCGAGCAATGCCTTGCGGCTGGGATGGATAATTTTCTGGGCAAACCACTCTCGATCCAAGCCCTACGCCGTACACTGGAAACTGTATCAACCTTACGCAAATCTCAAGAAGCAGTGAATGAGCCGAGTCATTGAAAGGAGGAAATCAATGACGGGGCGTAAGGCATACTCCTGTGCGAAGATAAAACAGCCGCAAGCTTTTCGCATTCCTCCGGCCCCACTGACAATACCGCGCTACAGGGGAGAGTCGACAAACGCGTCACGAGGACTTTGGCTCGGATCGTTGCATCTATATCCATTCGGACAACTTGTCGCTCTATGGGCGCTTCTAATCATTCCACTTTTCCTGACTGGTTGCACCGGTCAGGCATCGCCTGCTGTTACCCACCCACCACTGGCGGATCGGTTGATCTTGTACAACTGGTCAGACTACATGCCCCAGGCAGTGCTGGATGCGTTTACCGAAGAATATGGCGTAAAAGTCGATTATGTGAGCTATGAAGATATCGAAGAGGCGGTGCAGAATATCCAGGATGGCGTGGTCTACGATGTGGTCATTTTACCACCAGAAACGATCTCGACGTTGATTGCAGCAAATCACCTGGCCGCAATCGACTATAGAAATGTGCCCAACTTCAAAAACGTTTCTATCAATTTCCGTGACCTCTTCTACGATCCGGGCAATCGCTATTCGATTCCTTTTCATTGGGGCGCGACCGGCTTGCTTGTGCGCACGGATCTGGTTGAGACGCCCGTGACAAATGGGCCGACCTGTGGGATCCACGCTATGCAGGCAAGATCGCACTGTGGCCCATCTCCCGCGATCTCATTCCAATTTCACTGAAGTCGCTCGGCTATAGCGCCAACTCAGTCAATCCCAAGGAGTTGGACGCAGCCATTCAGCACCTGGCGCAACTAAAGCCACACGTCATGTGGTGGGACAACAAAGAGGCAAGCATTGTGCCGGCGCTTGTTGACGGTCAAGCCGTGATCGCCTTCGGCTGGGCCTACGATGCCTTGCTTGCCCGCGAGGAGTCTGCGCCAATCAGCTACATCCTACCTGAGGAGGGAACGTTTTTGTGGAGTGACAACTTCGTGATTCCTGCCAGTAGCCAGCACAAGGCCACCGCCGAACTTTTCCTGAACTTTGTGTTACGCGCCGACATCAGCGCGCAAATTATCAATGAGAGCTACTACCCGATGGCAAACGATGCCGCCGAACCTCTGGTGAATCCTGAATTGCTCGCCGACCCGATCGTCTATCTGCCTGAAGAATATTTGCGCAAAGCAGAGATTATCGTCCCGCTTGGCGCGGATGGCGAAAATCTGTACGCGGCGTTGTGGCAGCAATTTTTGGATTCAGCCAACCGGTAACGCAGCCATGACCTTTGACGACCCGCAAAGAGAGCCGCTCAAGTCAATGCAGGACAAACCAAATAGTTTCTGTTAGAAGAATGTTTGTTCGGAATCCTGGTTACGCTGAGCTACGTTCGATAAGAGTAAAACTAGGGTGTGGACAAACCTACCAGGAGAAACTAATCACCATGATGCGATTTGATCGATTTACCGAAAAAGCGCAAGAAGCCGCTATGCGCGCTTACGAAATTTTGCAACAGTATAAACACACGCAGGTGGACACCGAGCATGTCTTCCTGGCATTGCTTCAGCAGAGTGGCGGCGCTGTGCCGCAGATCATGCAATCACTTCAGGCGCCGGTGCAGGAAATGGCGCAAAAGCTCGTTGATGTGCTCGAAAATATGCCGCGCGCCAGCAGCAACCCATACGGCAATACCGCGACCGCGCAGGTTTTTATCACCCCGCGCCTGAAACGCATCATGGACATCGCCTATGAAGAGGCGATGCGCATGAAGGACGAATACATCAGCACGGAACATATGCTGCTGGCGGTTGCCAGCGAACGCAACACGCCCAGCGCCACTATTTTGCGCGAAGCCAACATCACCAAGGAGCGGATCGCAGATGCCATCACGCAGATCCGCAACGGCCAACGCGTCACCGAGCCAAACGCCGAAAGTAAGTTCCGCGTCCTGGAAAAATATGGGCGCGACCTGACGCGCGCCGCCACCGAAGACAAACTCGATCCAGTGATCGGACGCGAGTCCGAGGTGCTGCGCGTGATCCAGGTGTTGTCGCGGCGCACCAAAAACAATCCGGTGTTGATCGGTGAGGCGGGCGTCGGCAAAACCGCCATCGTCGAGGGGCTGGCGCAGAAAATTATCACCAAAGACGTGCCCGACAACCTGCTTGGCAAGCGCGTTATCTCGCTGGATCTGGGCGCGCTGGTGGCCGGCACCCGTTTCCGCGGCGAGTTTGAGGAGCGCCTGAAAGCCTGCATCGAGGAGATTCAACGCAGCGAAGGCGAGATCGTGCTTTTCATCGACGAGTTGCACACGATGGTCGGCGCGGGCAATGCCGCCGGCGCCATGGACGCCAGCAACATGCTCAAGCCGGCGTTGGCGCGCGGTGAGTTGCAATGCGTCGGCGCCACGACGTTGGACGAGTATCGCGAGCACATTGAACGCGATTCCGCGCTGGAGCGACGCTTTGCCCCGGTCTATGTCGATGAGCCAAACGTTGAAGACAGCATCGAGATTCTGCGTGGGCTGCGTGGGCGCTATGAAGATCATCACAAGATTCGCTACGACGACGAGGCGCTCGTGCAGGCCGTCAAGCTCAGCCATCGTTATGTGACCGACCGCCGCCTGCCCGACAAGGCCATCGATCTGATGGACGAAGCCGCGGCCAAGCTGCGCGTGGCGATGTTCTCAATGCCGGCGCGCCTCAAGGAGATGAAGGTCGAGTTGGCCGAGCTGCAAACCCAGGAAGAAAAGGCCTGGGAAACGCGCGACTATGAAAATGCCGCGCGCTACAAGGCCGACCGTGTCCGCCTCGAAGAGGATTACAACGAACTGGTGACCGGCTGGCGCGTTGAAGCCGATCTCGACGAAATCGTCGATGCGCGCGACATTGCCATTGTCGTCAGTGCGTGGACAGGCATCCCGGTGAGCAATATGCTTCAGACGGAAACCGAGAAGCTGCTCAACATGGAAGATGTCTTGCGCCAGCGCATCGTGGGTCAGGAGCAGGCCGTGGAGGCCGTGAGCGACGCGATTCGCCGCGCACGCAGCGGCTTGAAGGATCCGCGGCGGCCGATCGGCACGTTCTTCTTCCTGGGGCCGACCGGCGTCGGCAAGACCGAACTCGCCAAAGCGCTCGCCGGCTTCCTCTTTGATGACGACGACGCGCTGCTGCGCATCGACATGAGCGAATACCGGGAGCCACACACCGTCAGCCGCCTCTTTGGGGCGCCTCCTGGCTACGTGGGGTACGACCAAGGCGGCCAGCTCACCGAGCAGGTGCGCCGCCGTCCCTATCGCGTGGTGCTCTTCGACGAGGTCGAAAAGGCGCATCCAGATGTCTGGAATTCGCTGCTGCAGATCATGGACGACGGACGGCTGACCGACGGCCAGGGGCGGCAGGTGGATTTCCGCAACACGGTTGTGATCATGACCAGCAATGTCGGCGCCGAGGTTGTGAAGCGTGGCCCGCTCGGCTTTGCGACGCCCACCTTCGACGAGACGAAGTACAGCCAGGGCGAATATGCCAATCAGCTCAAGCGTCTGTTCCGCCCCGAGTTTCTCAACCGGATCGACGAGATCATCGTCTTTGAAACGCTGACGCAGGAGCAGATTTGCCGTATCGTCCACATGCTGATGCACGATATTGGCTTGCGCATGGACGAGCTTGGCTTCACGGTGGAGATGACTGACGCCGCCGCCGATCACATCGCCGCCGTCGGCTACGATCCGAGTTACGGGGCGCGGCCGCTGCGCCGTCTGCTGCAACGCCAGGTGGAAAACGAGTTGAGCAAACGGCTGTTGAAGGGCGAGTACAAAACCGGCGATCACGTCGTGGTCGATTATGACGCCGAAGCGACCAACGACAGCAAGCTGGTCTTCCGTCTGGTGGAACAGGCGCCGATTGCGGTGGATCTGCCACTCAATGCCGAGCACGCCTAATCTCTCAGGTGACAGTCACTTGCAAAAGTGACTGTCACCTCTTCTCTGGCAGCCCCTCTTTCCCAAAAAAACTGCGGCTCAACCGGAATTCATGTGGTCGGGTCTTACGTGCCGGGGACAGGCTTGCGGTGCTTCGGTCGGGCAGACAGCGATCAGCCCGTCCCCGGCACGTAACCACACGAGAGCCGCTTGACCCAAAACTGCTCACCGCCTCACGACGGGCAAATAGATCCGTTCAGCAAGGTCGCCCTCGATTTCCAGACTGAACCGCATGGCGCTGAACGACACATGCTTCGGCCCATCTTCGACCGCCGCATCCAGATAAACAAAGCCGCTGTCGCCTGCCGCAAATCGATAGCTGCCGAGACGCAGCCAGTCATCGTCGAATGGCAGTTGATCTTGCTCGGTGGTCGAAACGCCCTCCTGATGATAGACCGTATAGCGCGCCCGGCTGGTATCCGGCCCCAGGCGTTGGCCGCGACAGGGCCAATCGATGTCACCGTGGCTGGCAATCAACGCCTCCACGTGATACGTGCCGGTGATCGGCAGGGTGGGACGCCAGATGCCGTGGGTGAGCGGTGGAATGGTGCCGCCCAGTGACTGACTAAAGGCAAGATAAGCCGGCTCCCCCCGGATGCCGGTAAAGCGATGCCAGCCAATGGCGCAGGCCTGCGCTGGGTCGAGGGCTGGCGAAACTTCGGGCGACTCCACCACGATTGTCACCCGCGGCTTTACCACGCTGTGTAAATCCGCCACGATGCCGTCCAGCACGTTGCTGTCGATCTCCAGCGTGACGCCGCCCCAGGTCTCGTCGTGGCTGCCCGTATACTGGCGAATACGCTGCTGCCGCTGCCACAATGTCGGCGCTAGACACGTCGGCGGGAGATTCCAGACCGTCATGGCCGGGTCGAACTGCTGACGCGTCCACGCCGCAAACCAGATCGCATCAGGCGCCGCGCCCTTGGGCAAATGCCGTCGCCGGATCAAAGTCGAACCTCTGACGATAGTCGGTGCAGGGCGCCTGCGGCCCTACCCAGGTTGGGATGAAAGTCCACCCCTGCGCCGTCAATGTCGCCAGCCGCTGCGCGTCCAGCAGCGCGTTGTCGCACGCACGCAGCGCGCCGCCGATGTAGAGATTGACCGCGCGATAAGGGCCTGCTTGGAGCCAGTGGCGCAAGTCTTCCTCATTCGCCAACTCGCACCTATCGAAAGCGGGGCCAGCCAGCCGCGCCGTGCGGTCATCAGACGCAGCGCTGGCGCCAGCCACATCCCGCTCGATCGTGGTTGCCGGCGCCTGTAAGGAGATGCTGCCAGCAAGCTGCGTCCGCCAACTGCGCCCGCCATCATCAGTGTACAGCAAGCGTGCGCCGCGGGCGTCCATGGCCCAGCCGGCCTCCGCACTTGCCAGCGCCAACGACGACAATGACAACGACGCCGATTCCTCGCCAGCCGCAGGTGTGGCGATTCCAGCCGTGGCGACGACGGGGTTGGCGAAAAAGGGGGCGGCTACAGCCGGCTGCCGCAGTGGCTGGCCCGTGCTTGCCATCAGCCATGCAGCAGCATCCGACCGCGCCAGAGGCTGTTTATCTGACAATGCCGCGGCTCCATCGCCGACCGCTTCCCAATGCGCGCCGCGGTCGTGGGTGGCGTACCAGCGCACGCGTTGTCCAGCAGGCGTGGCAGTGGTCACCACCACCACGCCGTGCTGTCCGTCCACCGTGAAATGGGGAAGATAGTGACGACGTTGCCCTCGACCCGCCGTCCCCTCATCAGGCAGTGCCTCGGTTGTCCAGGTGACGCCGCCGTCATCGGTGCGAAACCACGCATCTCCGTTCGTCCCTCCTGCGCTCCAGCCGGTGGTTGCGGAGATAAAAAAGACCGGTGCGCCGCCTGGCAGACTAAGTTGCTGCCAGCTTGCCCCGCCATCTTGCGTGCCAAACAGCGTCCCTTGCTTGAAGTTGCTGCTCGTCTTCTGACGCACAACGAGCCATCCGGCGCCGCGATCCAGCCAGTGCATGGTGAGCGCGCCGGCCTGGCCTGCCGGGTTGTGCGCCGCAAACAGTTGATGATCGCGGCGCTGCCAGGTGCGGCCGCCATCGGTCGTCGCGGCGACCACGACAACACCCGGCGTCTCCGGCGCCATTTCGGCCAGCCAGCCGGCGTCACGGTCGAGGAAGAACACGGTTGCAGGATCGTGGAGGCGGGCGCCGGGCGGCGTTGCCTCTCGCCACGTTGCGCCGCCGTCGTCGGTGAAAAGCAGAGCCTGGCTGCTCAATACCCAAGCGCGTTTCGCATCAAGCGCGCCAAAACTGCGCACTGCACCCTCGACAGTTGCAACGTCCTGCACCAATGAGGCAGGGAATGTCCACCCTTGCGCCGCTGGCGCCAACGCTGCCAGCCCAAGCACGGCCAGAAACACAAGCGCCCATCTGGTTTGTCGCATTTTTTCGTCTATCCCTCGCTTACTTGCGTAATGCCCAATGGTTTTTGTAAGTCTCAGTCTCATGCGCTTACGACATTACCATTTTAGCCAGGAAGCGCTGCTTTCGCCTATTCCGGGATATACCCCTTGAATCATGATTGTCTTGCCGCTTTGATCGACGTAGAGTACAATCAAATAAACCTAATGCGCTGCGACCTGTAGCGGGGCCGCATCAATTTCCCTGCCAAACACACTATGCATCAGTTCGGACATTCCGACCGTCAACGACCCGATCCGGCAAAATCACGCATCCAGATCCTCACATTTGGCACCCTTCAGGTCAAACGCGATGAACTGGCTGTCACCGAAAGTGATTGGCACACGCGTCAGGCGCGGCAACTGCTCAAGATATTGATCACGGAGCGCCCGCGTCCCGTTTCGACGGATCTGCTCATTGATATCTTGTGGCCGAACAGCACGCCGCACGCCGCGGCGACCACGCTGCGCAGCGCCATCAATGCCTTGCGCAATGTGCTCGAACCCGACCGGCCAAACCGCGCGCCGTCGCGCTACATCGTCACCCAGGCGCCAGGGTATGCTTTCCATTTAGCGCCCGAAATCTGGCTGGATGTTGAGGAGTACGACCATCTCTATAATCGCGCCCACAACACCGCCGACTCTGCGCTGCGCCTGCAACTGCTGACAAAAGCCATTGGCCTCTATGCGGACGACTATCTGATCAGCGACCCGTACGCCGATTGGCTGCAGGCGGAGCGCGAGCGGCTGCGCGAACGCTTTTTCAACGCCTTGCTCATGGTGGCCGACATCTATGCTGAATCGGGTCACTATGCCGATGCCATCACCGCGTGCCGCCGCATGTTGGCACGCGATGAAGTGCGCGAAAACGCCTATCAATCGTTGATGCGCTTTCAAGCCGAATCTGGCGACAGCGCTGGCGCTCTGCTCACCTACGAACGTTGCCGCACCATTCTCTCCGAGGAACTGGGGGCCGATCCCAGCCCCTTGACCCAAGCATTGCACCAGCGCATCCTCAACGGCGAGGTCGAACCGCGCCCTGTGAGCAACACGCCGCTCGTACTCGCGCCCTTGCCTGCCGCCATAACGCCGCCAATGATGGAGCCGGTGGGTGGACAGCCGGTCGAGCTGCCTCAGCGCACATTGCTCACTGTGCTCGATCCAGGGTACCCGTCGCTCTTTGTCGGACGGATGCAAGAGATGGCCTCTTTGCAAGATCGCCTGCAAAATGCGCTGCATGGACGCGGCGAGTGGCTGGCGCTGCAAGGCGAAGCCGGCGTTGGGAAAACGCGACTTGCCTATCAACTGCTCCACGAAGCAGCCGAGCGGGAAGCCACTGTGATCAGCGCCACCTGCCAGGCGCTCGAACGCGATCTCCCTTTCGCCCCGCTTGCCGATGCCTTGGGGCGCTATTTCTACGGCTTGCCGGAGGCCAATCTGCAGGCGCTGCCAGCCGCCACGTTGGGCGCGCTGGCGCAGCTTATCCCCAGCCTGCAAGATCGCCTGCGCGATCCCTTGCAGGCTCCCACAGAAAATGCGTCAAACGCCGAAGAGAACCGCCAACGACTGATCGACAGCATCGTGACTGCTGTCGTCATGCTGGCCCAAATGCGCCCGCTGGTGCTCTTTGTGGATGACTTACAATGGGCTGACCCGGATACGCTGGCGGTGCTGAATCGCCTGGTGCAGCGTCTGCCCAATCTGCCGGCCTTTCTGCTGATGGCTTACCGCGGGGAAGATCTGGCGGAAAACAGCGCGTTGGTGACCTTTACACACACGTTGAATCGCATTCAGCGCAACGCACAGTTGTCGGTGCCGCGTTTTGCACGCCAGCATGTACAGGAACTCGTCGAGCAACATTTGCAAGAGCAGCGCGCACACGACAAACCGCTTGCGCCTGAAGAGACGAGCCGGCTGGGAGACCTGCTGTTTGAAACCACGCAGGGCAACGCTCTGTTTGTGACCGAAGCGCTCCACAACTTCGATGAACGTCTGGCGTTGGCGCCGGATGGCGACGCGCTGGCCGCTTTGTTCGAAACCTCGTCACTTGACGGCTTTCGCTTTGCGCCCACCTTGCGTAGCCAGCGCATCCAGGAGATCATCATGGAACGCATCGACCGCTTGCCGATCGATGCGCGCGCCGTGCTCAACCTGTGCGCCGTCATTGGGCGCGATTTCAGCCTGGAACTGTTGGAATGCGCTGTGTCGCTCGATCCGCTGGGCGGGCTGGAAGCGCTGTTAAACCGTAAATTCCTCATCGAGCGTCCCGACGAACGGCTCGATTTCGCCCATCACCTGGTGCGCCAAACTGTTTATGAGAACCTCAGCCTGCTGCAACGCCGTCGTTTGCATCTGGCAGTTGCCGAAGCACTGGTGGATTTAGGGCAGAGTGGGGTCAATCCGGGTGAAATCTCTTTCCATTATGCACACGCGGGCGCCGGTCACGGCTTGCTTGCCGCGCAATATGGCGTGCAAGCAGGCGAGAAGCTCTTGCAGGGCTATGGTTTCCGCCAGGCAGTCGATACATTCGACCGCACGTTGGAAATGCTCGATGCCTTACCGGATGCTCCGCCGACCTCACACGCCGGACGCTGCAGGGGCGTGGCCTTGCGTATGAGAGC
This sequence comes from Candidatus Caldilinea saccharophila, assembly GCA_016710365.1. Classification (GTDB taxonomy): domain Bacteria; phylum Chloroflexota; class Anaerolineae; order Caldilineales; family Caldilineaceae; genus Caldilinea; species Caldilinea saccharophila. The sequence continues at coordinate 94,164 of JADJVW010000002.1, forward strand.
CTGTTCGACCCCGAAGGCGTGGCAAGCACCTATCGACGGTTGCAAAGTTGGGCGCGCACGCACGGCGATCGAGCGTTGATCTTGGCGACCTACAGCCGCTTGACGACCGTGCTCGGTCTGCTGGGACAACAGGCCGAAAGCAACGAAGTGCTTGATGAATTTCTCCGCGCGATGATGCCGGGCGACGGCGACGCGCTGGCGTCGCGCGTGCTAGTTGACTTGCTCGAACGCCGGCGGCGCATTTACAGTCCGGATCGAGAGGATGACGACGGTCAATGGGCGCTTTATCAGCCAGCTCCGCCGCCCGTCGCTGACCCCGAAGCCGACATTTTACACATCCTGGAGCCGGTGCACGCGGTGGTGCCGCTTTTTGAATATGGATGGGTGCTCTTGGTGCAAGGGCAGATGGGGGAGGCGACGCATATCCTCGAAGCGGTCGTCGACCTGGCAACGGAGACAAACCAGCCCTCGATTGCCAGCGCGGCCTATCATCAATTGGCCATGACAGCGCGCGTGTTGGGGGATATGGAGCAGAGTCAGGCGCTTAACGAAGAAAGCATTGCCATCAACCGCGCTGTCGCCGGTGCGGCCGGTGAATTGGGCAGCATGTTGCCGCGTATTTCCAGCGGCTTTTTATCGTTGCACGCCGGGCGGCTTGATGAGGCTGAACGGCGCTTCCGCCGCGTCGCTGATATGTTGGGCGACCGTGTGTTCTTTCACAACTACCGCAACAGCGCGGAGATTGGCCTGGGGTTGGTGGCGTTGGCGCGCGGCGATCTCGAGCAAGCGCGTCGTCTGTTGGAGGCGGTGCAGGCCGACAGCGCCAACATTTATCCCTACACCTATGTTCAGGCGCTGCTCGGGCTGGCGCGCCTGGCGGACGTTGGGCAGAACGCAGCAACCCGTGATAGGTTCTTGCGCAAAGCGCTGCGTTTTGCAGGGCAGCGCAGCCTGCTCGAAGAATACATGAGCGTGCTGGTTGAGGTGACGCGTATGGATGCAACCACGGCGCCGCGTGAAAACCTGATCGATTCCATCCTTGAGTACGTTGAAGCGATCAACTTCGAATCAGGCGTCGCCACCCTTTATGCCCTGCGCAACCCTCTCCGCGCGGCGTAACGCTCTCAGCAGGACATGGCTCCATCAGGTCATAAGTCCCTTTACACATTACGCCTCACTCATCACCAAAAGAAATCGGATGGCCTGCAGGCCATCCGATTCGGAAGTTTCGTTCAATTTACACAAGCCGCTGTATTCTATCATCGCCCATGACGAAACGCTGGCTTGCAGCTTGGCATCCGGTGTGCGGAGTGTTGCCCAACGCCCCACCTCCCGGATTCGCTTCTACAATCTCGCATACTTCACATAGATCACCGCTACTCCACCCTCCTGGAAATATTCGACGCGGATGGTGTGCCATCCTGTGCCCAAGCTGATATCGTTGAAAACACTCAGCGCCGGCCCGACGCGCCAGGCGTCCACCACAAGCCGGTCGTCTACAAAGATACGCACACCGTCATCCACCGTAGCAAAGAAGCGATAGGTGCCGGCATTCAACCAGGCGGTCTGATTCCACTTTACACTGAAGTTGGAGCCAGGCATCCCGCCGCCAGGCCCCACGTACCCCAGTCGAACGCAATCGCGTTGTCCTGCCGCACGAACGCCGGCGGGGGCGCGAAGTCGCGATTGGCGTAATACTCCCCGATCCACACGCCTTGCACAGGCGGAGGAGGCGGTGGAGGAGGCGGTGGAGGAGGCGGTGGAGGCGGTGGTGGTGGTGGCGGTGGTGGCGGTGGATTCCAACCACCCGGAATGCATAACCGGGCGCCGGCCACGATGTGGTTCCAGTTCCAGATGCCATTGCATGAGGCCAGCGTCTGAAGGTTGACGCCGTACCAACGGGCAATGCCACTCAGGGTCTCGCCATGCCGGACGATATGGGTGGCGCGACAGGCGCAACCCGGCCCTGGGTCTGGCGGACACCAGGAGGGAATGCATAGTCTTTGCCCTGCAAAAATATGGTTCGGGTTCCAGAGACCATTGGCCTGCATGATGGCTTGCACGGTAGTGCCGTACCACGCCGCGATGCTGGAGAGCGTTTCTCCAAAGCGCACGGTATGGACGTTTGCACATCCCCATTGCCCTGACTGTGCTGTAGGCGCGGCGGACTCAGGGGGCGCTGCCGACGCCGCACCTGGGAACAACGCGCCAAGCAAAGTCAACACCAGCATGAAGGCCAGCAGGGCGCGCCGTAAAGGACGCAACGATGCCGGTAAGAACTTCATAATGACGACTCCTTTCCTTAACTACAAACGAGATGACCTGTTGTTCGGGACAGGATTATATTCAAACGTTTGCCGGCGCTGCACTTCACGGAAGGGCCAGTTCACAGTACAGATGCTGTGCCGGACAATCGTTGAACTTCACACAAAAATCATATTTCACGCTCAGAACTCTACACTTAGAATTCCACGCTGAAGCCACGCTCCGGTGCGCTGACGCGCGCAAAGCCATCGCTGCGCAGTAATTCCAGCAGCATGTCTGCTGCCTGAGGTTCTCCATGCACTAGAAATAGTTGTTGTAAGCGTTTTTGGTCGAGGCTGCCGGCCCATTCCCGCAACTCGCGCTGATCGGCGTGGGCGCTGTACCCGTCGATGGTTTCGACGGGTGCACGCACATCGTACATGTCTCCAAAAATCCGCACACGTTTCTCACCGTCCTTGAGTTTTCGCCCTAAGGTCTGTTCGGCTTGGAAACTGACGAGCAAAATCGTGTTGCGCGCATCTTCGATGTTATTCTTCAGATGGTGTAAAATACGTCCACTTTCGGCCATGCCGCTCGCACTGATGATAATGGCCGGGTCGCTCAGATGGTTCAGTTGTTTGCTGCGTCTGACTTCACGCACATATTCGATCTGTGAGTAATCAAAGGGGCTGCGTCGGTTGCCGTCTACGAGAAACTGTTGCACTTCTTCGTTCCATGCCTCTGGATGCATCCGAAAAACATCGGTGGCATTGACCGCTAAGGGGCTGTCCACGAAGACACGCGTCGCCGGAATGTCGCCGTTGGCATCCAACTGATTCAAGGCATAGACCAACTCCTGCGTACGCCCAACGGCAAAGGCTGGAATAATCACCTTGCCGCGCCGACGCGCCGTGCCGATCACCACATCGCGCAATCTCTTGCGCGCGCTTTCATACGTATCGTGCAGGCGATCGCCGTAGGTGCTTTCCATGATGAGGATATCGGCTGCATCGAAGTGTTCAGGCGATTGCAGAATCGGGCTGCCAGGACGGCCAATATCCCCGCTGAAGACCAGGCGCCATTGCTTGTCCGTCTGCGCCTCACGGATGTCAAGCTGCACCGAGGCCGCGCCGAGGATGTGTCCCGCTGGAATGAACGTTGCCTCGACGCCGTCGGCCACAAGGATCGGCCGGTGAAAGCTGATGCCGACGAATTGCTCCAGGGAAAGTCGTGCGTCGGCCTGCGTGTAGATTGGTTCGACGGGCGGTTCACCCTGACGCTGGCGTCGCTTGTTGAGATAGGCTACATCCTGTTCCTGAATGTGGCCGCTGTCCATCAACATGTACGTGCACAGGTTGCGCGTGGCTGATGTGCACCAGATGTTGCCGCGAAAACCATTTTTGCAAAGGTTGGGCAGGTTGCCGCTGTGGTCGATATGCGCGTGGCTAAGCACCACGGCGTCAAGCGTGGCTGGATCAAATGGAAAATTGAGGTTGCGTTCGTAAGTCTCGGCGCGCCGCCCCTGAAATAGGCCACAGTCCAGCAAAATGCGCCGGTTGTTGACCTCTATCAGATGCATCGAGCCGGTCACTTCCCTTGCCGCACCAAAAAAAGTGATCCGCATCGAAGCGGTATTCCTTTCCGGCAATAGCACAAGAAACGTGCTGACGCCGTGCAAGCATAGCAATATGATTTGCCATGCGCGTTGTTATTCCTTCTGCATATTGTAATGCATTTTGAAATAAGTTCAACCCCCTAAATTTGCAGTTTTGCGATTTTTCTACCGTTTTTTCGGAAAAATGCGTCTTTTTGTGTAGACTAGGCTGATGAAGACACCAATTGCCGCACGCTTTTCTGCTTTCACGCTCCTTGCCGCCTTGTTGTATGCGCTGTTGGTCATGGCGCCCGGCCTGCGTATTGTCGGGGTCTCCTTCCCGCGTCAGGTATGGCTGCTGGAAAACGCCGTGCTGTGGAAACTTGGCCTGTGGCTGTGGCTGGCGATGATCTTCGGTTGGCTGTGGCTCGTCGTTTCGCTGTTGTGGACGTATCTGCCGTCACGCCGCATGGCGTCGATGCTGCAATGCGGGCTGTTGGTGATCGGGACCACGCTGGCTATTGGCGGCATCACCGTGTGGATGGCCGGCCTGCCTGCTATCTTGGGAGTACCGTCTGTCAACGAATTGCTGCCGCTGGTGGATGCACTGGCGCTAGGCATGATGGGCGCGGGCGCGTGCGTGGGCGGCAGCGCCATTGTCTGGATCGGCGTCGATTTACTGCGCTACAGCTCGCTTGCGCGCTCCTGGGTGGGCGTAGCAATTGGCGCGGGTCTGCTGTTGCTGCCGTCGCCCTGGCTGCTGACCTTCCCGTGGCATCTGGTGGGCGCGGCGATCTGCTGGCTGGTCTGGGCGCTTTACTTGGCGCGTATGCCGCGCCTGCCCAGCGCGTATTCAGAAATGGGGTAGCGGAGCGAGGGCGTCAAGAAAATCGAACAGTCGCCGCTTGGGCGACAGTCATTGCTGACAGTCACTGCTGACAGTCACTGTCGCCTGCAATTAGTCTTGGAAAGGTGACATCATTGTGGATAAAAGTCTTTTGCTAGCCGTCGCGCGGGGCGATCGTCCGGCTGATCTGGTGTTGCGCGGCGGGCGCGTGGTGAATGTCTTCTCCGGCGAAATCGAAGAGGCGGAGATCGCGCTTGCAGGCGATCTGATCGTCGGGGTGGGTGCGGGCTATGCCGCCCATGAAACTATCGATTTGGGCGGCGCTTTCGTTGCGCCCGGCTTGATCGATGCGCACGTGCACATCGAGAGTAGCCTTTGCACCCCTGCCCAATTTGCCCAGGCAGTCGTGCCGCATGGTGTGACGACAGCCGTCACCGACCCGCACGAGATCGCCAACGTGGCCGGGGTCGCCGGGGTGCGCTTCATGGCGCAGAGCAGCATCGGCCTGCCGCTGAGCGTGGTGGTGATGGCTTCCTCTTGCGTGCCGGCGACGCACATGGAGACCAACGGCGCCACACTTGCCGCCACCGATCTTGCACAACTGCTTGAGGAAGGCGTCGTTCACGGGCTGGCGGAGGTGATGAACTTCCCCGGCGTGGTCAACGGCGACCCGGCGATGCTGGCCAAACTTGCCGCCTTCGAAGGACGCGCGCGCGACGGGCACGCGCCCGCGCTCTCCGGCAAGACGCTCAATGCGTATGTGGCCGCCGGCATCGGCAGCGAACATGAATGCACGACCGTCGCCGAGGCGCGCGAAAAACTGGCGCGCGGGCTGTACATCCTGATTCGCGAGGCGACGAACGCCCACAACTTGCACACGTTGCTGCCGATGATCACCGAGCAGAACAGCCGGCGCATCTGCTTCTGCACCGACGACCGCATCCCCAGCGACCTGATCGACCAGGGCACGATCGATTACATGGTGCGCGAGGCGATTCGGTTTGGTGTTGCGCCCGTCACGGCGCTGCGCATGGCCACGCTCAACACCGCGGAGTGGTTTGGCCTGCACGACCGCGGCGCGCTTGCCCCCGGACGTCGCGCCGATTTGATCGTGTTCGACCGCCTTGAGGAGTTGCGCCCGCACCTGGTTTTTGCAAACGGGCGGCTGGTGGCCGAAAACGGCGTAATGCGGGAAATGTCCCTGCCTAAAACCGCCGCCATTCTGTCTACATTAGGCGGCGCCGTCAACGTAGCTTGGAAGTCAATCGATCTGCGCATCCCCGCTGCCAGGCGCCAGATGCGCGTGATCGGCACGCTGCCGAACCAACTGGTCACCGAGGAGCGCATTCTGGCGGCGACGGTGCAGGATGGCTATGCGGTCGCCGATCCGTCACAGGATGTGCTCAAGATGGCCGTCATTGAGCGACACAAAGGCAGCGGCGCGTGTGGGCTTGGCTTCATCCAAGGGATTGGGCTGCGCCGCGGGGCCATGGCGGGCACGGTGGCTCACGATCACCACAATCTCGTTGTCATCGGCGCGGATGACGCTTCGATGCTGGCGGCCGCGCGCGCCGTGGCGGAAATGGGCGGCGGGTTGGCTGTGGCGGAAGGCGGCGAACTCCTGGCGCTGCTGCCGCTGCCCGTGGCCGGCCTGATGAGCGATCGTCCCATCGCCGAGGTGCGCCGCGGCTACGATGCGCTGATTGCGGCGGCGCAGGCGCTCGGCTCGCCGCTGCACGATCCTTTCATGGCGATGAGCTTTATGGCGCTGGAGGTGATTCCCAAACTGAAACTCACCGACCAGGGGTTGGTGGATGTCGAACAGTTTCAGATTGTGCCGCTCTTTGTTGAATAGAACTTTTTGAATAGAACCTTCTGAATAAAACTTTTCGGATAGCGCAGCGCGGATAAAGCAACACAGAGAAACATCGTTGCAAAACCGGATCGATGTCACCGTTGCGCCAACCACATGATATGATACCAAATTTATAAAGCTGGCTCAGAGTGGAGTCAGCAGCCGCGACGTGGCGCACAGGCATTGACGGATTGATTAATTTTTATCCAAAGAGGTTGGCTATGTTTGATTCATTGGTGGCTGCTCCCCCTGATCCGATCCTCGGCTTGACTGAGACGTTCAAAAAAGATCCGAATCCCCGCAAAGTTAATCTTGGCGTGGGCGTTTACAAAGACGCGCAAGGGCACACGCCGGTGCTGGCGTCGGTCAAGCGCGCTGAAGAGATGCTGTTGCGCGTCGAGCAGACCAAGAATTATCTTCCCATCGAAGGGAATGCTGAGTTCGACGCGGCGACGTTGACGTTGCTGTTGGGCGCCGACCATGCCATCCTGCGCGAGGGGCGGGCGGTGACGACACAGGCGCCAGGCGGCACCGGCGCGCTGCGCGTCGCCGCTGATTTTATCGCTTCAACCTTAGACGCCAAGACCGTCTGGCTCAGCGATCCCACCTGGCCCAATCACCCGAACGTTTTCCAGGCCGCGGGACTCAAGACCGCAACCTACCCGTACTTTGACAAGCAGCGCAACAGCGTCGATTTCGCGGCTATGCTTGCCGCGCTGCAAGCTGCACCGACGGGCGATGTGGTCGTGTTGCACGGCTGCTGCCACAACCCCACCGGCGTCGATCTCGACCGTACACAATGGCGCGCCATTGCTGAAGTCGTGGCGGCGCGCGGCCTGCTGCCCATTGTGGACTTCGCCTACCAGGGGTTCGCCGACGGCCTGGACGAAGACGCAACAGGGCTGAATGAGCTTACACGCCACTGCCCAGACCTGTTGATCGCCAGCTCTTACTCCAAGAACTTTGGCCTGTACAGCGAGCGCGTCGGCGCATTGACCTTGGTCGCCGCCACATCGGACGCGGCCGCCACCGCGCTGAGCCACATCAAGCGCGTCATCCGCGCCAACTATTCCAACCCGCCGGCGCACGGCGCAGCCATCGTCGCCACGGTGTTGAACGACTCGGCGTTGCGCTCGACCTGGGAAGCCGAAGTGCGCGAGATGCGCGACCGCATCAACACCATGCGCCATCTCTTTGTCGAGACGCTGCATGAAAAGGGCGTCGATCAGGACTTCTCTTTTATCGCCCGGCAGCGCGGGATGTTCTCGTTTTCCGGCCTGACGCCAGAGCAGGTCAAGGCGTTGCGCGAGCGCCACGCAGTCTACGTCGTCGGTTCCGGCCGCATCAGCGTGGCGGGCATGACCGAAGGCAACATGGACTATCTCTGCACTGCGCTGGCCGACGTATTGACCAGGTAAGCGAGCGTGTTCGAGCGTTTTGTCGTCAGCAACCAGGCCGGTCCCCAACGGCTCGACCGCGTCCTGCGCGCCCGCTATCCCGAAAGCGGGCGCCAGGCCATCCAACAATTGATCAACCGTCGTCAGGTGCAGGTCAACGGGCGCACCGTCTGGCTGGCCTCCTGGGAGATCAAGCACGGCGACGCTATCGCGGTGCTCGCCGCGCCAGAGCAGTTGCCCGACCAACCCGACCGCTTTGACCCCGCCTGGTTGATCGCCGATGAGGGCGATCTGCTTGCTGTAGACAAACCGGCCGGCCTGCTTTCCGAACCCAAGCGCGGGTCGGATCGACCTTCGCTGCTGCAACTCGGCCAGGAGCGTTTCGGCCCCCTCACCCTTTTTCATCGCCTCGACCGCGATACATCGGGCGTCATGCTGTTGACGCGCGGCGGGGCCATCAACGCGCTGCTCGCCCAAGCCTTCCAGGCGAGGCTGGTCGTCAAGGAATATCGAGCGGTCGTCGCGGCGCCCAACCGTTTGGCGGCAAGCGGCGTCATCGACGCGCCTCTTCGCGCCAGCCAGCGCCGCCGCGATTGCATGGAAATCGCCGAAAAGGGCCGCCAGCGCGCGCTCACCCGCTATGCCGTGCTGGCGGCGACGGCGGAGCTCACCTGGGTGCGTCTCTTCCCGGAAACGGGGCGGCAGCATCAACTTCGCGTGCATCTAAGTTCTCTTGGCGCACCGGTGCTTGGCGACAGGCTGTACGGCGTCGCGGAGTCGGCGCCGCGGCTGATGTTGCACGCGCACAGAATCGAATTGCCCGCAGCGATCTTTGGCGCCGCGCGAGCCTATGGGTCGCCCTTGCCGGCCGGGTTTGAACCCCCAGTGACTCCTTGAGCAAAGAGATATCGTCTGCACGATACGTTGCCTGCGTCGGGCAAGCTGCCGGATGTGTGCTTTCGGCGCATCAAGCTCAAAGCCGCAAACGAGGCTGGCAGGCAGCAAGTGCTGACCATTGGCATGATTTCATGCCCTTCTGTCCCAGGGCCAAAATCCGAGAACGCACCATCTCGCCTGCACACCAACTCAATCGCTTCGTCTATCACGAAAACTGGCTTCACAACCTCCGTCATCTCCACTTCCTCCACTGGTTTGTGCACCTACCACAGAAAATGCTAGAACTAGGGAATTCCTGGCGCTTGGCATGGATGAACCCTTCGGCTAGGGATCGGTCACACCCAGAACGCAATAGACCATCCTGGAAGCCGGCGGCCTGCAGGATGGTCTATTGGACATCTCGTTGTTAGCGAGTCGCTATCCAACGAACGTTGGTATGGTTCTCCTACTTCGTGATGACCGGCAGATAGATGAACGGCCCTTGTTCATCCGCCTGCGGTCTTGGCTCCAGGAAGACCGGCGCGTGCAGCAGACGGAGGCCTGCCGCTTGCAGCGCGGCAGACTGGACGGCTGCAGTGCCGCCGGTGCAAGTCCAAACATAGCCGACGAAGGCCTTGTTCGTCAGGAATTTGGACCAGCCGCCTTGGCCGTGGTCGCTCAACGAGTAGTTCTGACAGTAGGTGCTGAGTGAATTATAAGCGCCGTTGGGATAGACAAATGACAGCCCATGGTAGTTGCTGTAGTCCCACACAGGTGTGCGTCCCTTGAGCACCGCCTTCTTCTCGATGACAGCGGCATCGATGGCCGCCTGGAGTGCAGTCGCTTCGTTGACGGCAATGCCGGCAACTTTCACTCTCTGGGCAAAGTCCCACATATCCAGATTGCCCTGCCAGTCCGTCGTTGCATCACCTTGTAGCGGGCTACCGCGGAAGGCCTGGGTTGCGTTGCGAATCGTGGTCAGGGTAGCCAAATCCGCGCCCATCAACGCCGTCGCAAAGGCATCCAAGCGCGTTTTCACGGTTTCGAGCTTGTCGGTCTGGATCAGCCCGAAGGTATAAGGGGTGCCTGTTGACGACACTGGGTAGGTTTGGATAATGCGTTTGGCGACCTGCTCCACGGTATCGGTTGCCGTCAGATTTTTGAAGTACTCGGGGTATTGTAGCGCCGTCCAACTGATCGTCTGGAACATGGCAATGTAGTCGGCGTAGGGCTTCAGATCGTAGGCGTTCTCGAACAGACCCATCAGGCAGGACTCGAAAGCGAAGATGTCAATCTTGCGCGTACCATCGCGGGAGATCTGCTTGATGGCCGACCGTAGTTCCGACGGCGTGATCTGATCGTCAATCATTGCGCCGCCGACGCCATGATGATCCCAGCCGGTGCCGTCCATGCCGCCGCCATGGTCATCAATGGACAGGTAGTAGTGGTCGGCCGGGTAGTTGGCGATGGTCCAGTTGGCGAAGTCAACCAGCGTTTTGGGATCGCCCATGTTGATCTCGTCCAGATTCCACTTGTTGATGTTCAAGGTGTAGGCGCCGTTGGGCTGCACCACATAGCGGGTCACATCATTGGCCGTTCCCGGATAGTTCGGCCCGTCGATCAGCGCCACCACGTTCATGATCCCCTGTTTGGCGCCGATAAACTTTTCGATCTCCTGGACAGCCTTCTCGTAGGTCGCTTTGTCCCAGCAGGCAGCAGGATTTTGGGACGTCACACAACCTTGATCCTCGCCGTTCATGTAGAGGATCATGGTCCATGACTTGTTGGCGCCGGAAGGCTGCGACGGCGGAGCCAATACTGGGGCAGCGGCGGGCGGCGCTTCAGTCTGGCCACACTTGGCATTGACTGTGTAGTAGGCGCTCGGTCCATCTGTGTTGAAATTATAGAGCGCCAGGTAGTAGGTCGCCCCCTCAACGGTGTTGTCGTAGTTCATCAACGAATCGAGCGTTGCACCGTCATCATCGAACGTACCGATTTTGATGAACGAGGCGTCGTACAGATAGAGCGCCGTATCGGCGCTGGAGGCAGGCTGGAGCGTGGCCGCATCAACGTCAACGATCAGCGCGCCCACGGGGACACGCTCCATTTTGAAGACATCAAAATCTTTGTTGGCGGTCGGGAGCACGTCGCCAAATACGCCTGCCTTGCTCTGATTGCAGGCCAGCGTCGTCGCCGTGGTATTCGTGCCGTTGGGCTCGTTGGCATCGTTGTGGGCGGCCACATCATTGACCGCACCGGTGGCCGCAGCCTGAATGGCGGCGGCGATTGGATCTCGCGGCGTTTCGCCCTGGCTGTAGACGACCATCTCGTCCAGATAGAGGGTGGTCGGCTGGCTGTCGTTCTGGGTCAGTTCGACGACCAGGGTCACCGCTTGACCCTGCATCCCCTTAATCACCTCGTGGGGAATGCTGTAGCCAAAGCTGTCATGCAAGTCGCCATCGCTGGCAAACTCAGGCATGTGGCTCGCATCCCAACAGCCTACATCGGCCAGAATCGTGCTGTGGTTGCCGGCCGGCGCCAGGTGGACACAGAAGTTATCGACATTGGCGCTGAATTCGGTGGTCTCAACAGAATAGTTGAAGTGGACGTTGAGACCAACGGTATTGCCGGCGACGTTGAAGTTGTGCAGCAGCCGTTGGTTGCCCGTGAGCGCGGCCCGACCATCGACGACGGTGACATCGCCGCTCTTGCCCGCCGGGGTCTCCTTGTTCCAGCCCGTCAGTCCGTTGGCAAAGTTGCCGTTGGTCAACTCAAGCCCGTCGGGATGAAAGGTGATCGGCGCGGGGACGTTGACGTCCTTGTGATGGCCTTCGACCACGAGTTCGTCAACGTAGACGCCGCCCGCGGGGTTGCCGTTGTTGGCTTAGAAGTAGAAAGCCAGATAGACCTGCGAACGCCCGGCAAAGGCTGTCAGATCATGGTGGCCCTCCGTCCAGGTGCTGCCCGTATGGTCGCTCCACCAATCGCAGTGGTCGAAGTGAACGTCGTCCGCAGCGATGCCGGAGAGCGGTTCGGCGCTGGCAAAAGCGCAGAGGCCCAGCCAATCGTTCTCGCTGTGGTGATCGCCCTCGGTGTGGATCAGGTTGTAGTTGAGGCCAAAGAGCACGTCGGCCTCCACATAGTCGCTCAGATCGACCGGCCCGTAGAACATCCAACTGCGCTGGCCGGCGCTGTAGCTGTTGCCCGCGGTCGGCGAGGCCGATTTGGTCGAGGTCGGATTGAGCGCGTCATCGTTTTCGCCGGCGGTTGTCGCCCAGGCGGCGCCCGGCGACGATGTCTCAAGCTTCCACAGCGGGTCGCTGCTCAGATCCACCGTGTCAAAGGACTCGGTGACGATCCGGGTATAGTCGACAAAGTTCCCATACGGGTCGTGGTGATCCACCTCTTCGGCGTTGACCCACAAGGCCAACTCGTCGATAAAGGGACCGGCGAACGACTGGGCGTTGCTGCCGTCGCTCTCAAAACCAAAGGCAATGTAGACATCTGACGCCCCGGCAAAGCCGTTCAGGTTCAGATAGTCGAACTCCCAGCCGTCGGCTGGCCGGACAAGCAGCGACAGTGCTCATGGTCAAAATCGGCGGGACCGGGCGCGGCGGGAAAGCTGCCCACACAAAAGCTGAGCCAGTCGCCCTCTTCGATGTCATAGTTGAGGGCGAAATCGATCTCGGCCGACTGCCACGCGCTGAGGTCAATCGGCCCGCGGATCATCCAACTATGCATGTTGTTAGGGTAGTTGCCGGCGGCCGGATCGACGGCGTTGGCGCCGGTGGCCCCAGGCCAGACCGACTTGAGCGAGGCCGGATTGTACTCAACATCGGCCATGTGGGTCGTAGCGCCCCAGTTCTGGTCGAGGGCGGCCGCGTTGACGACAGTCCAACCCAGCGGGAAGCTCTCGAACGAATCAGTCAGCACCGTGATCCAGCCTGCGGCGGTCTGACCGGGTGCGGCCGACACCTCGAGTGGCTCGGTCTGGCGGCGCGCCTGCGGATCGTGCAATTGAACAAGCTGATTGGGGTGCGGCGTTGTGGGGCTGTCCGGCGATGTTTGTGCGGCCGGCGCAGCGGGTGCATCAGGCGACGGCGCCGCCGCCGCCTGACTGACACTGCCCAATAGCAGCGCCAGAATCATGATCATCTGAACGAACTTGAACGGTTGCTTTTTCATCACGCCTCCTTAGCATAGGTAATGGAGCGCTGTTTGCATCGAAATAATGATGAAGGTGCCACAGACCAACAGATTGACCTCCATAGATGCACTATAGCCGTCCATCGCAAATAAAGCGCAAATCAAACGCAAATGGCGACCCCGTGAAACAAAATCTTCCAGGAAGATTTTGTTTCACGATTTGTTACCGACATGCTGCTACGGTACGGTCAGCCAAGCCTTACGGTTGAGTCGAATCGTAGAGCGGGCCGTCATCGACGGCTACGCCCTTCTTGCCCTGGTTCTTGGGCACGCTGACCTGCACGGTGGTGGTGCAAACCCCGCCGTTGCCGTCACTGGCGCGGATGGTGATGTGGTAGTAGCGCCCGTTGCCGTTGCCCTTGCGCTCGGCGCGCACCTGTGCGGTGTCGCTGCCGATGCCCTGACCGTCGAGCGGGGTGTCGCCATCGCCGGTGCCGTTGGTCGGCTCGTCCTGGAAGATGCTGCTGACGCTGATGGTGATGGCGTCGCCCTCAATGTCGGTGGCGCCGCTGACGGTGACCGGCACGAACTGGTGGTTCGGCGGCCACAGCGTCGTCACGCTGGGCGTCACGTTGGTGCAGACCGGCGCGTCGTTAATCTGGGTCACGGTGATGTTCACCGTGGCGCTGGCGCAGACGCCGTCGCTGTCGCAGACCTCGTAGGTGAAGCTATCCACACCGCTGAAGTCCGCGGCCGGCGTGTAGGTGAAGCTGCCGTTGCCATTGTCCGCCAGCGCGCCGTTGCTCGGGCTGGAAAGTACGCTCACGCTGCCCGGGAGCAGGTTGCCGTCCACGTCGCTGTCGTTGGCCAGCACGTTGAAGGTCGTCGGCGTGTCTTCGCTGGTGGTCACGTTGTCGTCCACCGCGGTCGGCGGGTCGTTGACCGTGTTGACCAGCACGGTGACCGTGGCGGTATCGCAGGCGCCGTCGCTGTCACAGACGGCGTAGTCGAAGCTGTCCGTGCCGTTGAAGTTGGCGTCCGGCGTGTAGGTGATCGAGCCGTCCGGGTTGATCACGGCCGTACCGTTGGGCGGGTCGGTAACCGCCGTGGTAGTCAGGGCCGGATTCTCGTTGGCAGGCCCGGCGCTGTCGTTGCCCTGCACCGGGATGCTCACCGGCGTATCCTCGTCGGTGGTGGCCGTGTCATCGGCGGCCAGCGCCGGGTCGTTGATCGCGTTGACCGCGATGCTGACGGTGGCGATGTTGGAGTCGGACAGACCGTCGTTGACCTGGAAGGTGAAGCTGTCTGCGCCGAAGAAGTCGGGATCCGGCGTGTAGGCCAGGGTGGGGGCCGTGCCGCTGAGCGTGCCGTTGGCCGGCAGCGTGAGCACGCTGTAGGTCAGCGTGTCGTTGTCTGCGTCCGCCGCGGCCAGCGTGATGGGCAGTGGCGTGTCCTCGTTCGTGCTCGCGGCCTGGTCGTTGGCGACCGGCACACGGTTGACCACGGTGATCGCCACCGTGTCGCTGCTGGTGGCGCCAGCGCCGTCGGTGACGGTGAAGGTGAGCATCGCCACGCCATCCACCGCAAAGCTGGTGGTGCGGGCGACCGTGTCCCCATAGTTGGCGCTGCCGCTGTCGTCGGCGAGGGCGTCGCCGTCCAGATCCCATGCCCAGGTGTAGGGGTTGTTAGATGCTGCGTCGGGGTCCGTCCACGTGCCGGAGACGGTGACCGTGTCGTTGCGGAAGACGCTCTGGTCGGGGCCCGCGTTGGCGATGGGCGGCTCATTCACGACACAGGACTGTTCCACTTCAAAAGCGCCGATGTCGAAGGCGCACCCTTGCGGACGAGCCACGCCGCGCTGGTCGGTGGCCGGGCCGTTGGGGGCGGCGTCCACCGCCGGGCTACCGGTGACCAAGGCGTGGGTGGCCGTGTTGCCTGGCGCATTGACCTGCAACGTGGTGTCCAGGATGGCGCTCAGCGCCGTGGGCATTGTGCCGTCGCTGGTGGCGATGATGTCGCTGCCGCTGGGCGTGAAACCATAGAACGCCTGCGCGTTGGTCTGCCCACTGTGGCCAAACACGCTGAAGTTGTTGCTGTTGATCGTGCCAGAGAAAAGGAAGTCATAAGCGTTCTCGATTTCCTGCGCGCTGGGCGCAGTATTGCCGGTGATCAGGCTGCGCTCCAGCGTGAGCGTATCACCGTTGTAGATACCGCCCCCTCTCGTGTTCGCAGTGTTACCGGTGACCGTGCTGTTCGTCAGCGTGCCTGTGCCGTTGTTGCGGATGCCGCCACTT
Organism: Candidatus Caldilinea saccharophila; assembly: GCA_016710365.1. Lineage (GTDB taxonomy): Bacteria > Chloroflexota > Anaerolineae > Caldilineales > Caldilineaceae > Caldilinea > Caldilinea saccharophila. The sequence goes on from JADJVW010000002.1 coordinate 109,417, forward strand.
TCAGTGCCGCTGTTGCCGCTGACCGTGCTGTTCGTCAGCGTGACTGTGCCGTTGTTGATGATGCCGCCACCGACACTGTTCGCACTGTTACCGCTGACCGTGCTGTTGCTCAGCGTGCCTGTGCCGTTGTTAAAGATCCCGCCAGCAGAGTTGGCACTGTTACCGCTGACCGTGCTATTGTTCATAGCCAGCGTGCCACCCGAATAAATGCCGCCGCCACCGCCAGCACTGTTACCGCTGACCGTGCTATTGTTCATAACCAGCGTGCCACTCGAATGAATGCCGCCGCCACGGTTGCTCCCGCTGGTGCTGTTGCCGCTGATCGTACTATTGTTCAGCGTGAGTGCGCCGCGGCTGACGATACCGCCACCATTGGCGCCGGCGGGGAGACTACCGCCGCTGATGGTCATGTTGTTGAGCGTCAGATCGCCACTGGGCTCCACCGCAAGGATGCGGAATTGGGGTGCGCCCCCGTCGCGGGCGATGGTGAAGCCTGCGCCTTCGATCGTAATCTCGCTGGTGATGAGCGGCAGGCCATTGACGGACGCACCGCTGCCGTTGTTCACGGAATACAGGTTCACGTTGTCCAGCAGTTCGATCGTGTCGGCGCCGGACGTGCCCGCGGCGCACACCCCGGTGGCCGTATCGGTGTTGGCGGCCACAATCGCGTCGGCCAGGTCGCAGTCCGTACCGTTGATGCGCGCGCTGGGCGGGGCAGGCGGAAAGGCGTGGGCCGCCGGTGCGCCGCTCAGCGCCAGCGCCAGCGCCATGCCCGCCAATGAAGCGCCCAGTTGGCGTTGCCAACGACGGCGCGTCGGGCGCGGCAACTGGCGCAGCCGTTCGTAGAAGTGCTGAAATCGTTCCAGCAGGTCGCGACCGCGCACCAAGAGCAGGTGCGCCAATTGGGGCGTCTTGCTCACTTGCTCACGCCAGGCTTGCCAGAAGCTCTGCGTCAGCTCGTCAGGCGGTTGGTTGAATTGGGTTGGATCGTGCATCTGTTTTCTCCTGATGTGGAACGAGATTGGGTCGAACAACGACGAACTTACGAGCAGTGGTCTATCCCACGCGCTCGGCAGGGCTGAGGAGTTGTACTTCCTCAACACTGCCCATCATTTGGGATAGCAAGCTGACAGGACAAGTCTTCAGCGACGTTCAGTCGGGCAAGGTCATTTCAGCACCGATTGAACATGTTTCGGAGCATAGCGGATGAACGCAAATAAATCGCAAATTAAACGCAAATGTTGAACATTTTGGGCGCGCCAACGATGAGAAGTGGCTAGTTCTAAGATTTTCTGTGATTGCGGCGTAACACGACAATGGATTTAGACGGAAACGGATTTGTCCTCTAGAAAAGTGGCGCAACAAAGCGCAAATCCGGTAAGCGCGTTGAGCTGTGTTCAGTCGGGCAGGGCCAGCGTCGGCAGCCGCGGAACGTCCGCAACATAGAGCCAGGCCTGGAAGAAATCCGCCAGCGACTGGCCGCTGACCCCCTCGGCCAAGGCCATAAAATCGGCGGTGCTGGCGTTGCCATACTGATAGCAAGCCACCCACTCGCGCAGCAGGTCAAAGAAGGCGGCGTCGCCGATCTGGAGGCGCAGGGCGTGCAAGCTCCAGGCGCCGCGAATATAGATGGACGCGCCAAAGAGTTGATCCGGCGGCGGATGCGCTGGCGCACCCATGCGTCGCGTTGCCATACTTGCATATTGGGCGCGCACCAGCGCGTCGAAGGCCGCCCCACCCTCCGTCTTTTCCACCCACAGCCATTCGCAGTAGGTGGCAAAGCCCTCGTTGAGCCAGATGTCCTGCCAGGTCGCCGGCGTCACGCTGTTGCCAAGCCACTGGTGCGCCAGCTCATGCAGTTGTTCGCTCGCCACGCGGCTCGTGCCGAGCAGGGTCAGCGTCTGCGCTTCCAGCCCTATGCGCACCCGTTCATCGCCGATCACGGCCACACCGTAGGTCTCGAACGGATAGGGGCCAAGCAGATCCGTGTAAAAGCGCAGCATGGCCGGCGTTGCGTGCAACGCTTCTACAACCGGCTGCGGTGCATCCGGCGGCAGATAGTGGCGGATGGGCAGCCCGTCCGGCCCCTGGTCGGTCACGATTTCGAATTCGGCAATCGCCAGCGTAGCCAGATAGCTGGCCATCGGCCTGGTCTCGGCCCAGCGGTAGGTGCGGCTCGCGCCGTGGTCGAGCTCGTCGATCAACACCCCGTTGGCGGCCACGACGTAGGGCTTGGCCACCGTGATCGCAAAGCTGTAGGTCGCTTTGTCGCGCGGGTGGTTGTTGGCTGGAAACCAGGTCATGGCCCCGGCCGGTTCGCTGATGACAAAGATGCCCGGCCCCAAGCGCAGCCAGCCCTGCTGACCATAGGTGCGCGCCAGCGCCGGATCATCGGTGATGGGCTGCGGCTGACCGTGATAGGCGACCGTCACCGTGAAAGCCTGTCCGTCGGCCAGCGGAGCGGCCGGCGTCAGGGTCAATTCGCTGCTGGCGCGTTGGAAACGAGCGCGGCGATCGTTTATCTGGACGCCATCGACTTCCAGTCCCAAAAAATCGAGATTGAAGCTGCGTAGCGGCTGCATCGCCACTGCCTGGAGCGTGGCTGTGCCGGTGATCGTGTGACTCGCCACGTCCACCGCGAGCGCGATGGCGTAGTGGGTCACGTCGTAGCCGCCATTGCCCAGTTGCGGATAGATGGGATCATCCAGCCCCGACGTTCCTATGTTGGGGCTGGCAGCCTCGTCGGACGGCCGCACGCTGTTCAAGGGCGCGCAGGCGGTCAGCCAGAGACAGGCTATCAGCAAGAGACCGATCAAACGGCTCATTCACTCTCCCATCGTTGCCGGAAAGTCAGGCAACCCGATCACATCCAGCAACGTCACCTTGTCGCCCTCTCACCTTGTTACTTATCACGCCATCTCCACCAGCGGCGTTTCCGCCAACGCGGCATCGGGCAGGACATAGGAATGCGCCAGTCGCTCATCGTCCCATTCCAATATCTCCGGGAAGCGCGTGTTGGGCAGCACCTGTACGGCGAAGATCTCCTGGACGCCCGCCTCGAAGCGCAGGAAGCCCAGCGTCTGTCCCGTTTCGATATGCACCACCCAGACGCCGCAGGTGCGCTCCTCGCCCAGCCGCTCCATCAGAGGCAGGCTGCTGAAGGTGGCCGACTCGCGCACCTGGGAGAGGCCGATGAAGGCCAGCGGACCGTAAAAGTCAAGGCCGCGGGTGAAGCCGGGCAACTGGGCGACTGTATGAACGGTGAATGGTGAATGACGCGCTGCGGCCAAATCCACATAGGCGAGGCTGCCCTGGCCAGATTCTAGAAACCAAAGGCGATCTTGATACCAGCGCGGGGAGTGGGGCATGGAGAGGCCGCGCAGCAGAATCTCATTGGTGTCGATATCCATGAGCAGACCGCCGTCCGCCTTGTTCTGGCGCCAGCCGCCGGCGCTGTCGGTCTCGCCCAGCGCGGTGACATATTTGGGACGGCCATCCACCATGGCCAGACCGTTGAGGTGGCAGCGGTCTTCGGGCGCATAGGCGCTGACAAAAGGCGGGCGCCAGCGCGGGTGGAAGCTGTGGTCCGCGTCCAACGTACACAGACAGCCAAAGCGCGTGTTAACCAGCCAGAGTTCGCCGCCAGCATGGTCATGCGTGGCGTAGGCCATCTCGTGGATGTCGATGTCGCCGGTGATGTGGATGCGTCGCGTCAGATAGCAGGCATCATGTTTGCCTACCGGCTCCAGCTTGCGCGCCGCTGCCGGCATGTTGTGCAGTGTCCAAACCGTCTTTTTCCCGCCGATTGCCAGTTGATTGCCCTGCGCGGCAATGCCCATGGGCTTGTCAAAGGTGCGGAAATGGGTGTTCATGGTCCCGCTGGAACCGTCGCTGGCGGGCGCGCCGCCGTCCGCATCATGGCGCACGAGGATCACCTTGCCGGCCTGATAGGTGGAGACGACCAGACTGATGTTGAGCTGGGCAAAGATTTCCGGCAGGCCGGCGGTGAATACGCTGCGCAGCGGTTCTTCTTGAAGGGTAGGTTGGTTTTCTTTCGTCATGGTGGACTTGATTCCTATCGGTTCTCTTTTGTCTGCACCGGTGGTACAATTCGGTTTTGCATGTCCGTCAGTTCAGCGCGCAGGACGGTCAACAGATCCTCCACATCCGTATAGCCTCGCTGTTGGCTGGTGGCCGGCGTTTCCAGGATGCAGCGCACGATCGCGGCCTGGGCTATGGCGCTGTATTCGATCTGACTGCGGATGATGAACGTGCAGTAAACCACTGGGTTGACTTTCATGGATACAATGTAGCTTCCCATCGCAAATAAAGCGCAAGTCAAACGAAAATGGTGACCCTGTGAACGAAATCTTACGTCTCTCCCTGTTGGGATCGCCCCAGATTCTGGTGGGCGAGCGGCCGCTGGATAGATTCGCCACCCACAAAGCCCAAGCCTTGCTCTTCTACATGGCCGTCACCGCGCATGACGGCGCGGCTTTGCCCGCGCCCCACAGCCGCGAAACCATTGCCACGCTGCTGTGGGGCGAGATGCCGGATGTCAAAGCCAAGCAAAACCTGCGCACCGTGTTGTCTGAACTGCGCCGCCTGGTGGGCGATTATGTGCAGATCGAACGCCAGACCCTCGCCTTCGACCGCGCTAGACCCCACTGGCTCGATGTGGCAGTGTTGCGCCGCGATCTGACGCCAGGGCAGCCGTCCGTGGACCTGGCAGCACGGCAGGCCGCCGTCGATCTCTACCGGGGAGATTTTTTGAGCGGTTTCACTGTGCACAACGCGCCGAGCTTTGAAGCGTGGGTGCTGGAGCAGCGCGAACAGGCCCACATCCTGGTGGTGCAGGCATTGTTCGCGCTGGTGGCCGAATATATAGAGCGCGATGATATTAGGGCCGCGCTCTCCGCCAACCGCAGGCTGCTCTTGCTCGATCCCTGGTCGGAGCCGGCGCACCGGCAGCAAATGTTGCTGCTGGCGCGAACGGGCGAGCGCAGCGCGGCGCTGGCGCAGTTCGAGGCTTGCCGGCGCGTTCTGGCAGCCGAGTTTGGCGTCGAACCGCTGGCGGAGACAGTGGCGCTCCATGCCCAGATCCAGGCCGGGGCAATAGAAAGCGGGGGCGAGGGGCGGGCAGAGAAGACAAAAGGCGATAGAAATGAAGAAAATGTCGACGATTCGCCGGCGCAAGTGCTCAGTCAGTCGGCAGACATTGAAAATCAGGACGAACAGAAAAATTCGGAGGTCCAAACAGGAAACGCGCCGCGGTTGCAAATAGCCGGCCATCCACTGCCGCAGCGGACAACGTTGTATGGCCGCCAGTCGGAGTTGGCGCGCCTGCGCAGGTGGATTGTCGAGGACGGTTGCCGTTTTGTGGGCATCTTTGGCATTGGCGGCCTGGGAAAGACCGCGCTGGCGGCTGCGCTTGTACGTGAGTTGGCCGAAGCCACACCCCGGTCCGGGGAGGAACCCGGCAAGCGCCCTGATGGAAGCTTTCACCACATCATTTGGATGTCGCTGCTGAATGCCCCTCTCCTGGCCGAAGTTTTGCAGGAGTGGCTCTATGTGCTCTCCGACCAGATGGTGACCACTCTGCCCACCGGCCTGGATCAGCAGTTTCGCCAACTGTTGGATCATCTGCGTCGCCGGCGTTCGCTGCTGATCCTCGACAACCTGGAGAGCATCCTGCTCGGGGATGTACGCAGCGGCGCCTATCGACCTGGCTATGAAGCGTATGGACAACTCATTCGCTGCTTTGTTGAGCAGGAACACCGCAGTTGCCTGTTGCTCACCAGCCGCGAACGACCCCAGAACCTGAACCACGTGGAAGAGGACACACCCGCTGTCCGCTTGCTCTCCCTGGCCGGTCTGCCCGCTGATGCCGGACGCCAGATGCTTGCGGCGCGGCATGGCCGGCGACATCACACCTGGCCAACTTGACGCAGCGCTATTCGGGCAATCCTCTGGCGCTCAAGTTGGTGGCTGAGACAATCGATATTCTCTTCGAGGGCGACATACCGGCTTTTTGCGGGACACACGCATCTTCGATGATATCCGCAATGTGCTGGATCAACAGTTCGCCCGCCTCACTCCCCCTGGAACACGAGCTGTTGGTCTGGCTGGCGATCGTGCGCGAGCCGGTCTCCTACAAGGTGTTGCGCAATCTGTTGGCCAAGCCGCCTGCCCCACACTTGATGCTGGAGGCCATGCGCTCGCTTCAGCGACGTTCGCTGCTGGAAAGATATGGTGATGGCTTTGGGCTGCAGAACGTGGTAATGGAATATACCACCGATCTGCTGGTTGAAAATATGGTCGGTGAGTTGGCGGATGGCAATAACCGGTTGGCGACTGGCCGGACAAAGCCGGATCACTCCTTTTCTTTGTCATCCCCTCACCCTGTCATCTCCTACCTCAATCGCTACGCGTTGATTCTGGCCCAGAGCAACGAGTATGTGTGCGCCAGCCAAACCCGTCTCCTGCTCCACCCCGTGGCTGAACGTTTGGTCGCGCAACTGGGTGCGCACGGCGCTGGACAACAACTGAAAAAATTGCTGGCCCGTTTACGTGAACTGCCGCTCGACCCCGGTTATGCTGCCGCCAATCTGTTGCATCTGCTTCTGCAATTGAACGTAGACTCGCGAGGTTATGATTTTTCGCGACTCCATCTTCGACAACTCTGTCTGCGCGGGGTGAGCCTGCCCCAGGCCAACTTTGCACGGGCCGAGATCATCGACAGCGTCTTCACCGAACCCTTTGGCCTTGTCTACACCGCACGCTTCAGCCCCGATGGTCGCTATCTGGCCGCAGGCACGAGTGAAGGCGCTATCTATATCTGGCGTACGGAAGACCAGCAATTGGCGCAAGTGATCCAGGCGCATAGCCAGGCTGTACAAGCATTAAGCTTTGAACAACGCACCACTGCAATGGGCGACATAGAATTGGCGCTTGTCTGTGCCGGTGATGACAAGACTGTTGACTTATGGTCATCGAGCACAGATAAGCAGTTTGATTGGCGTATACGCTTGTCGCACCCTCAACAGAAATCGGTGCTTTCCGTTGGCTCACGCCCCAACGGTCAACGCGTGACGAGCGTTGACGAAGACGGACAGGTCTTTGTATGGGATCTGGATGGCCTCGAAGATAGCCGGCTTGTTCAGCATTTTGTCACCACGCCAACACGCTTGTGTTTTGTGGCCCACAGTGGGGATGGTGAAACCATAATCATTGGCAATCGTGATGGCACGGTGCAGTTCCACAACGTGGCTACAGGTAAAATGATCTTGGCATTGACAGTCGAAACCGGATCCATTACATCCTTGGCGCTGAGTGCAGATGGGCGATTGCCCGCCACAGGCGGGAAGGCAGGCCATCTTTGCCTTTGGACGCTGCCAACCGGAGCGTTGCATCAAGTGATTGAGAGTAAGCCAACGGCCATCGATGCCCTTGCCTTCAGCCCGGACGGGAAGATGCTTGCCAGCGCCCACGGTGTCGGCGATCATGCGATACGCGTGTGGACGATTGACGCGCAAGCGCGCTTGCGCCTGCGCCACACCTTGCTTGGACATACGCACACCACCTGGTCGGTCGCTTTTGGCCCATCGCCCCAACCAGAAAGAGCCGAGAACCGCGTCGCCGACCGGCAACTCCTTGTCAGCGGCGGCAGCGATCAGACCGTGCGCGTGTGGGACGCCGGGAGGGGCCAAGCGCTCTATACACTGCGCGGCCAGCCGCGTGCACTGGCCGCGTTGACTATCCACCCCAAAGTGGATCAGGCAGCGGGTCAAGAGAAGGAATGGCTACTGGCGGCTGTTGGCTACGACCATTTCGCCCATTTATGGCGAGGGCAGAGCAGTCAAGTGAAAGCAAGGTCCCTCATCTTAGGCGGCTCGCGCAGCGCGCTGTACGCCGTGGCCATTAGTCCAGACGGTTGTACAGTCGCCGGTGCGGGTTATGATAAAACAATCTATTTGTGGGATATTCCGAATAGACAATTGCGACACAAGCTGCAGGGCCACACCGGTACAATTGCTTCCATCGCCTTTCATCCAGATGGCAAGCTACTGGCGAGTGGGGCAATGGACGGTACGTTGCGGCTTTGGAATGTGTTCGAACCGGGGAGCAGTCAGGAACACTTCACTGAACTCTCTTTACCTGGTCAACCTGTTGCCGTACTCCAATCCGGCCCTCACTCTGTCGATGATGTCGCCTTTAGCCCAAGTGGCTGCATCTTGGCCAGCGTTGGTTCGGACCTCGCAGTGCGGATGTGGGATATGACGCAAAGCCACCGACCGGAGCTTGTCGCGGCGCGTAAAACAGTGCAGGAGGAGGGCGAGCAAGAAATACTGGCAGTCGACTTCAGCCGGACGGAACAAAATTAGCTTGTGGCGGCACTCCCCTGATCCATCTGTGGGATATGGGCGCCGATCAGGCGCCGCAGATATTGAGACATCATCGGACATGGGTTTTTTCGGTCGCCTTTAGCCCGGATGGAACGACCCTGGCCAGCGGTAGCGCAGATTGCACCGTCTGTCTGTGGGATGTGGCCAGCGGCGCCCTGCACACCGTGCTCAACGGCCATAGCGAGACAGTCTACAAAGTCGCGTTTAACCCCGACGGCAGCGCTGTGTTGAGCTGTAGCGCCGATGGCACGATCAAATTCTGGGATGTCCAGACGGGTGAATGCCTCAACACGTTGCGCGTGGACGGACCCTATGCCAGGATGAACATCACGGGTGTGACCGGGATTACGCCGGCGCAGCGCGTGGCCTTGAAGGCGCTGGGTGCGGTGGAATTTTCCTAATCGAACTGGTTTTAAGCCATCTGCCGGCAAGTCTTTACTCGATCCAATGGTCAGCACTTGCTGCCTGCCAGCCTCGTTTACGGCTTTGAGCTTGATGCGCCGAAAGCACACATCCGGCAGCTTGCCCGACGCAGGCAACCTATCGTGCAGACGATATCCCTGCTCGATCTTGACCGGAAAGAGTCTTGGATATTCAGCCACCATCTTATCCAGCCACTGCCGAAACTGTTTGGCATCTGACATCTTTTCTTGGTATTCATCCAGGGAAATCGGCAGCATCACACGAAGATTCCCCCTTGGCGACTTTGCTTGGCTCTTTGGTATACTGTCGTTGAGGCATTTTGACTGAGATGGCTGGCTGGCCGTTTTTCAGTCAATTTTGCCTCATTTCCTTTCATTCGTTGAAAAACCACAGAAAATGCCAGAACTAGGCATTTTCAACCCACCCTCAAGATAGCAACTTGCGTTAAATAAGTAGGTGCGGTCACAGATCGCACGCCCCCCTGTTCTTTGCCAAAACATACACCACCATCAGCCGCGTCTACACTTAGCGGCTGGATTCAAAAACTGTTTTACAGCGTCAGTTGCTTATGGTAATCTATCCATCGATGCTTTAATTGCCGTCAACGAAACTATCTGCTGCCTATGTCCCCAACCTACGAGGATTTTGATCTGCTGATCGACCGCGCGGAGAGCGGCTACCGGGTGCGCGTCATCGACTCGCCCGCGGGCCAGGCGCTGGCGGCACTTGTGTTGACGCCGGAGCTGGAGACGATCCAGGCGTCGATCTTGGCGGGCTGGCAGGTCGATGACCTTGCGCCGGGTCTCGTCAGACAGTGGGGAAGCACGTTGTATGCCGCGCTTTTTGCGGGCGATGTCGAGACCTGTCTGCTGCGCAGCATCGATGCGGTGAAGCGGGACGATCACAGCCTGCGCATTCGCCTTAACCTGACCGATGCGCCTGAACTGGCGATGTTGCCCTGGGAGTTGGCCTACGCGCCAAAGCTCAACCGCTTTCTGGCGCTTTCCGGCTCAACACCGGTGGTGCGCTACATGGCGCTGAGCGAAGCCGCGCCGCGCCTGCCCGTCACACCGCCGCTGGCGATGCTCTGCGTGCTTGCCGATCCCACCGACCTGACGCCGCGGCTGGAGGTGGCAAGTGAGTGGCAATTGGTGCAAGAAGCCATTGCGCCGCTGGTTGCCGCCGGCGCGGTGACGCTGGAACAGCTCGCGGCGCCCACCGTAGCTGCCCTGCGCAGCCATCTGCGCCGTCAGGATGTCCACTTGATCCATTTTATCGGGCACGGATGGTTTGACGCCGCCACCCAACAGGCCGGCCTGGTCTTCGAGGACGCAGCCGGTCAGGCCGCGCTGGTCGAAGCCGCAGCGTTGGGTGTGATCCTGGAAGGGCATCGTCCCCTGCGGTTGATCTTTCTCAATGCATGTCAGGGCGCACGCGTCGATGAGCGCGACGCATTTCAGGGCGCGGCGCAGCATCTGGTGCGGCTGGGCATCCCTATCGTGGTGGCGATGCAGTTCGACATCGTCAACGTGCGCGCGGCGCTGCTGGCGCAGGAATTCTATCGCGCGGTGGCCGACGGCTACCCGGCGGAAGCCGCGGTCACCGAGGCGCGCAAGGCGCTGTTCGACCCAGGCAGCACGCCGGATTGGGCGACGCCTGTGATCTTCACGCGCGCCGCGGACAACCGTTTGGTGACGGTGCAACCCGAGGCGGCGTCAGGCGGGGCTGCATCTCGTCCGCCCCCCACGCCACGCCTACCGTTTGAGCCGGAGTTGGTGCACATTCCTGCCGGAACTTTTACGATGGGCGCAGCGGACGCGCCGCGTGAACGGCAACAACATCTGGTCGAACTGCCGGCCTTCTCGATCGGCAAGTATCCGGTCACCAATGCGCAGTACGCGGCATTTGTGCGCCACAACAAGGAGCGCCGCCCGTTGCAAACCAACTGGCTTTTCACGACGCCGCCCGCGGACCGGCTCGACCATCCGGTGGCCGGGATCACCTGGCATGACGCCGTCGCGTATTGCGCATGGCTCTCCGCACAGAGCGGCAGGGGCTATCGGCTGCCGAGCGAAGCGGAATGGGAAAAAGCCGCGCGCGGGGACGACGCGCGCACCCATCCTTGGGGAGAGGAAGCGCCGACGCCGGCCTATTGCAACAGCGACAACCACCAGACCAGGCCCGTCACCGCGTCGCCGGACGGCTGCAGCCCGCACCACGTTTGTGATATGGTCGGCAACGTGCGCGAGTGGACGACGACGCGGTGGGGCGAGGATGTACGCCAGCCCAGCTTTGTCTACCCTTATCAGCAGGACGCGCGCGAGGAGCCGGCTGAACGCGCCAACGAACTGCGCATCTGCCGCGGAGGCGCCTTTGATGATCCACCGGCGTTATTGACGTGCAGCGCGCGGATGATCGTTCATTCCGACGCACGTCTCACCACCGTGGGCTTTCGCGTTGCCTGTGAGGCATAAATCACCCGCCCACCTGCGGAGAAGCTACGATGCCAAATACCGAGATTTCCTGGAATTACATCGCCGATCAGATCAATCGTAAAAAATGCACGCCGGTGCTCAGCAACCAATTGATCTTGGGGACGCTTTTCCCCGGTCAAGTAATTGCCGCCGAGTGGGCGCAGACTGGCGGCTACCCGCTGGCGGACGCCAACCTCGCTTTGGTGGCGCAATACCTGAGCGTCACCTATCGCGATGCGTATCGCGCCAAGACGGAATATCTCCAGTTCCTAAAACAGCGCTATCTGGCCATCGCCGAGCAGGACGCCACGCTGGATCGCACCTTGCTTGACCAGGTGCGGCGTGAACGCGGGCTGAGTTTTTCGCAGATGGTCAGCGACCGGCTGGGCTATCCACCCGCCAACGACGCCGAGAACCCGCTCAATTTGTTGGCTGCGTTCGACATGCCCATCTACCTCACCACCAGCCCGCATCTGTTGCTGGAAACCGCGCTGCGCAACCTCAATAAACGCCCGCGCACCGAGGTGTACAACTGGCACCCCAGCCTGGAAGAGATCGTCCCGCTCGAATATCACCCCAACCCGGATTTTCAGCCGACGACGGACGAGCCACTGGTTTATCATCTGCACGGACTGGATGAATTTCCCGATTCGTTGGTGCTGACGGAAGAGGATAACCTGGACTTCATCGGCAATGTCATCCACGATTTCCGCGAGATCGGCAAGATGCCCAACGCTGTCCGCAACGCCATCTCCAGCACGATTCTGCTGCTCCTGGGCTATAACGTGCAATCCTGGGAGATGCGCGTGATCCTGCAGGAGTTGATCCGCGACCAGCCGCGCCGCCCGCGCAGCGTGGCGATCCAGCTCGACCCGCACGATATGCCCGAAATTTTGGACTCCGCCCGTTTTCAGGAATACATCCAGATGTACCTGGCGCAGGACAAATACCGCTTTGATATTTACTGGGGCGACACGCTCGGCTTTCTCAAGCAGCTTTGGAACGCCTGGCAAGGTGGATAAGCATGACAGCCAAACCGACCGATGACAGCGAAGTAGCGGTGCAGGCGCCCGACCGTCAAAATCCTTACGTCGGCCCGCGCCCGTTTGGGGACAATGAACGCGAACGTCGCCTCTTTTTTGGCCGCGACCGCGAGAGCGCCGACTTGTTCTCGCTGGTGATCTCCGACCGGATCGTGCTCTTTTACGCGCCATCCGGCGCGGGCAAGAGTTCGCTGATCAATGCGCGGCTGCTGCCCGCCCTGCGCGCAGAAGGTTTCGACATCCTGGGTAAGGCGCGCGTCGGTGGACAGCTTCCCGAAGAGATCTCACTCGACGCCATCGACAATGTCTACATGTTCAATTTGCTGCGCGATCTCGACCAGGGGCGCAGTGACTATCGCACATTGACCGCACAACGGCTGCCGGCCTATCTGGCCGCGCATCCCGTCGACCCGGAGCGCCCCGACCGCATGTTGATCATCGATCAGTTCGAGGAGATCTTCACCACTTATGAAGATCAGTGGGAGAAGCGTGAGGATTTCTTCCGCCAAGTAAGCCAGGCGCTGGCCGATGATCCACATCTGTGGGTCATACTCACGATGCGTGAGGATTACATCGCCGAGCTGGATTCCTATGCCCGACTGTTGCCCAATCGCATCCGCGTCCGCTACCGGCTGCGATATATGGATGCGGTCGCGGCGCTCGAAGCCGTCAAGATGCCTGCCGAACTGGGCGGTCGTCCTTTTGAGCCGGGCGTGGCTGAGAATCTGGTCAACAACCTGCGCCAGATGACCGCGAGCAATGAAGCAGGGGCGGCCTCCCCGCTGGGCGAGACGGTCGAACCGGTGCAGCTTCAGGTTGTCTGTATGCAATTGTGGGAGAACCTGAGCAATCGCGCCGGCGCCACCATCACCGCCGCCGACGTCGAGAGCCTGGCGCGCGGCAAAGGGCTGGGTGAGTTCGTCAACCATGCGCTGGCAAGTTTCTACGAGCAGACGCTGGCGGCGGTGCTCGCGGCCGCCAGCCGCGCCGTCAGCGAACGCGAGCTGCGCGATTGGTTCAGCCACACCTTGATCACCCGCGACGATACGCGCAACCTGCTTTACCAATCCGACACGGAAACCGGCGGCATGTCCAACGCCGTCGTGCTGGAACTGGAGCGGCGCTTTCTCCTGCGCGGGGAGACGCGCGGCGGCGGGCGGTGGGTGGAATTGGTGCACGACCGCCTGATCGACCCAATTCTGGAAGCCAACGAGCAGTGGCGGCGACGCCATCCACTCATCGTTGCGGCGGATCTGTGGAATGTTGAGCGCAGTCCTGCCTTGCTGCTGAATGGCGAAGCGTTGGTCGAGGCGCAGGCGCAGCTCCATGATAACCCCGCACGGTACGGCGCCGTCGAGCGGCATTTCGTGGACGCCAGCGCCGACGCTGAGGCCAAACGACAGCAGCAGCAGCGGCTCGAAGAGGAGAAACGCAAAAAAGAGGCGAACCGCGCTCGCGTCCTTGCGCTGAGCGCCACACTGGTTGCGCTGGTGATGTTTCTGCTAATGGTGGCTTCGGTGTGGCTGGCGATCCAGTCGTTCAACAATTACCAACTGCAACAGGCAGCGACTGCACTCGCTAAAAGCTCGACCGAGCGCGCCGAAAGCGAAGCGAAGAGCGCAAGCGCCGCAAAAGAAATTGCACTCGCCGCTGAGGAGCGTGCGAACACAGCATCAGCATTGGCTGAAGCGCGCGCCGCGGACGCCGTGCAGGCGCGCGCCCGCACCGAGCAACTTAATCGCCAGATTCGCGCCGATCAACTCGCCAGCCAGGCCGTGCTCTCGCTGGATCAAAGCCCACAACAGGCGCTGTTGCTTGCCGTCGAAGCCATGCGCATGGCTACAGACGCCGACGCCCAATTGTCCCATGCCGTGCAACAGAGTATGCATGACGTGCTGTATGCCACGGGCGGCTTGCCCCTGACCACGCTCAGCGACAACTCGGTTGCGCTCGTCCTCAGCCCGGACGCGCAGTGGTTTGCCACGGCCAATGCCAACGGCGCGATCCAGGCCTGGTGGATGGCGGGCGACGTGTTGCAGCAGGTCGATCTGGCCGCGCCGCAGCGCACAACCACCTGGGCGCTGGCCGCGGCGCCGGATCATCGACTGGCCGCGGTCGGTGACGATGGTCTGGTGCGCATCTGGCAAATGGACGCGCCTGCCACCGCGCCGCTGACCTTTACCGTGAACGAGGCGACGCTCGATGCGGCGGCGTTCAGTCCCGATGGTCGCTGGCTGGCGACGGCGGGTGAAAGCGGCCTGATCTATCTATGGGATGCCACGGCGCCGGATGCTGCGCCACAAACGCTGTCTGGACACACTGACGCCGTCACCCTCGTTGCCTTCAGTCCAGATGGCCGCTGGCTGGCGTCAGGCGGCGCCGACAACGCGGTGCGGCTGTGGCCGATCGGCCAGCCCGAGCAGAGGATCCTCGCAGCCACGCACGCGGCATCTATCACCGACATCGCCTTCAGCCCGGACAGCACGCGCCTTGCCTCCGGCGACAACGATGGCGAGGTGCAGCTCTACACCCTGCCCGCGGATGGAGCGGCTGCACCGGCCGCGTCAACGCAGCGCTTGCCGGGGCACACCGTTCCCATTAAGGCGCTGGACTTCTCGTCGAATGGCGTCTGGCTGGCGACTGGCGACGACAATGGCGTGCTGCGCGTCTGGAATCTGAACGACGACACACGCAGTTACGTCGTGCGCGCCTACGCGTCAGTGCTCAACGGGCTGGCCTTTGTGCTTGGCAAGGGCGGTGAGACGCTGGTGACGACCGGCTACGACGGTCTGGGCGCGGCCAGTGTGCGTCTCTGGAATTACACCGATGTGGGTCTGGCGCCCGCCACGCTACGCGGCCACGACGACATTATCAATCAGTTAGCCACCGCGCCGGGCGTCAACGGCTTTGTCACCGCAGGGTACGACCGCACCCTGCGCATCTGGCTTATCGATAACCCACACGCCGAGCCGACGATTCTGGCATCCAATTCCGAATTCGTCGACGAACTGGCCGCGGCGCCGATCAGTGCAACCCTCTACTCGATTGGCGCTGCGTTCCCTGCTATACAAGCATGGGATACGCTTGGCATCGCGCCGCACACACCACTGACCGCTACGGGAGAGAGCGGCATGACGGCGTTGGCCGCGGACCCAGCCGGCGCGTTGATTGCCGCGGGCGACGCCGCGGGCGCCATTTATCTGTGGACGCCGGAGGTCAGCACACCGTTCGCCACGCTGACAGGACACATCGGCAAGATCAGCGGCGTCGCGATCCAACCTGGCAACCGCCTGCTGGCTTCCGCCGGCGACGACGGCACAGTGCGCTTGTGGGAAGTTGCCACTGCCACTGAAGCGCGGCTGCTGACCGAAGGCGCAGCACGCGGGACAGCCTTGCAATTCAGCGCCGACGGCGCCCAGCTTGCCGTAGCCGACAGTGATGGGGTCGTCACGCTCTGGCAAGTCGATCAGCCGGACGCGACGCCGACGCGTTGGCAGGCAGGAGATCGCGAGCTATCGACCGTGGCTTTCAGCCCGGATGCGACGCGATTGGCCGCGGGCGATCTGGGTGGTCGCGTGTGGGTGTGGGAGTTGGCAGAGCCGGACCACGCTGCGCGGGTGTGGGATGCCCATGCCAACGAAGTGAATATGGTGACCTTTGGCGCGGATCGTAATCAATTGATGACTGCCAGCGCGGACAGCACCGTCCGGTTGTGGAATCTGGACGCCGCGCTGCCGATCCCGACGGTGCTTGCCGGTCATCGCGCCAGCGTCAACAGTGTGGTCTATGCGGAGGGCATGATTTTTACCGCCAGCACCGATGGCACGTTGCGCCGATGGCTGTTGGCGCCGGACGATCTCACCGGGCGGGCGTGCATGGTCGCGGGGCGCAATCTCGCGCCAGAGGAATGGGAGCGCTTCCTGCCCGACATCCCATGCCGGACGACCTGTCCCAATTTCCCGAACCGCTGCGGGGATTCGTCCGGCTAATATGACCTTGAAAATCCCTTTTCTCTGCGCATCTCTGCCGCTCTGCGTCTTTGCGTCAAAAACTATTTCAATACTTACGAAACTCACACAAAGCCGCAAAGAGCACAAAGGATGCCATCTTTAACTTTGTGCTCTTTGTGTCTCCGTGTGAGGCAAATCGTGAATTACTGTATTTTAGATAAATGCGTCAGCTACGGCGCTTTGACAGGGTCAGACTCGACGACGGCCGCATCGGCGCAGGACGCGCCATAGCCGACGATGCAGCCGCGATAGGCATAAGTCGAACCGCTGGTCAGCTCCGTATCGCGACAGTGGTAAGTGTAAGCATCGGGCGCATAGGGCTGCGTACAATCCGCCACATAGCGCCAAACGCCGCCGTTGGCCGATCGTTCGATAACAAAAGACCCGTCAAAAGGCTCGCCTGCATAGCGCCAGCGCAAATCGATTTGCCCGCGCAAGCGTGACGCCAGTGCGCTCAGCGTCGTAATGCCGGCAAGCGCATCGGCGGCAGCCGCTGAGGCTGTCGGTGTGTCGCGCAAGGTGGGTGTGTTATCCGGCGTCGGTGTGCCACGCAGGGTTGGCCGTGGCGTGGGTGTGACGCGCACGGTTTCCGTCAGCGTCGGCGTCGTCGTGAGCGTCGTCGTGAGGGAAGGAGTGGCCGAGATCGTGGCAGTCACCGTCACGGGGATCAGTACGGGCAGCGGTTGCGCCACGCGCGTCACTGGGATGCGTTGCAGCGCGGTGGGCGACGCGGCAGGCGACGGGGTGCTGGTCGCGCGCTGCGCCATGGGCGATTCCGTCCGTGTATGCGCGGCGGTTACGCCAAAGAGCGCGCCGGCCAGCAGCACGCCAATCACGATCGTCAATAGATGCTTCACGTCTGTCAGTTCCCCTTCCGCACGATGGTTGCGCCGACAGTATAACACAGCCTAACCTCGCCGATCCTGACCGCTTGGCTACGACGTTTAGTTCACCGTTGGCATGCAACCATGGAGAGCCTGACAAAAAGTAGACCGCGGATGAAACGGATTTGGCGGATGCTCGCGGATTTCATCCGAAAACTGCCAAGGGAGCCATCTGATGGTACACTGCATCCAGTGCTGTCGCGCTGTCAGTTGCTGATCGGGTGACTGGCGCCTGGCGGTTTAATCTATCTTTTGCGCCTGAAACGAGCGAGTATACACCTATGAAAGCACTCTCCACCACCCTTCACGGCGTGCCGCCTTCGCCGACGACGATGATGATGCAGCGCGGTCGCGATCTGCGTGCGGCAGGCAAAGACGTCGTCAGCCTGGCCGGCGGCGAACCTGATTTTGACACGCCGCGCCACATTGTCGAGGCTGGCCTCCGCGCCATCAACGCAGGCGACACCCACTATCCGCCCTCTTTTGGCACACCTGCGCTGTTCGAAGCCATCGTCGACAAACTCAAGCGCGAGAACAGCATCCACCACATCACCCCGGCGCAGATCATGGTGACGCCGGGCGCCAAGTGGGCGATCTTTGCCACGCTGGCCGCGCTGCTCGAACCAGGCGACGATGTGATGATCCTCGACCCGTCGTGGGTGAGCTATGCGCCGATGATTCTGCTGCACCACGCCAACCCGGTGCGCGTCCCGCTGGCCGGCGACGATCACTTCTGCGTGACCGTGGATCTGCTCGAACAGCAGGTCACCCCGCGTACAAAAGTGCTGATGGTCAACAGTCCCAATAACCCGACCGGGCGCGTGCTCAGCCGCACCGAGATCGACGCCATCGTCTATGTCGCCACCGCGCACGACCTCTATGTGATCAGCGACGAGATCTACGAGCACATCCTGTACGGCGACAACGTCCATTACAGCCTGGCGGCGGAGCCGGGGATGGCCGACCGCACGATCGTCGTCAATGGCTTCAGCAAGGCGTACGCGATGACCGGATGGCGTTTGGGCTGGCTGGCCGGCTGGCCGGTCGTCAAATTGGCGCGCATCTACCAGACGCACAGCGCACAGTCCGCCGCCAGCTTTACGATGGCCGCCGGCGTCGCCGCACTCACCGGGCCGCAGGAGTGCATTGAAGAGATGGTGGCTGTCTATGACCAGCGCCGGCGTCTGGTGCTGGATGCTTTCGAGGAAATCCCCGGCATCGAATGCCCGCCAATTGAAGGCGCGTTCTATGTCTTTCCGCGCTTTACGCAGACCCACAAAAATAGCCTGGAGATCACCCAGGCGTTGATCGATGCGGCGCTGGTCGTCGGCACGCCGGGCAGTGCGTTTGGCCCGGCCGGCGAAGGCTATGTGCGCTTCAGCATCGCCGAGCGCACGCAAGATCTGGAAAAAATGCTCGACCGGATGGCGCAAGTCGTCCCCACCCTGTGAAGGAATTTTTGTGAGACTCTTACTCGTCCGCCACGGACAGTCGATGAACAACCTGTGGGCCGAAACGTTGCCCTACGACGACTATATCAACACCCGCAATCATGAACCGGAATTGACCCCTGCCGGTGAGGAGCAGGCGCAGCGCTTGGCTCGCTTCTTCGCCGGCATCACACCGCCAGAGGAGACCGGCACGGAGCGACGCACCAGCATCAGCGAACGGCCGGTGACATCGCTCTACACCAGCCCGATGGTGCGTGCGCTGGGCACGACCGCACCGCTGGCCGCGGCGCTTGGCTTGACCCCCCAGGTGTGGATCGATATTCATGAGCATGGCGGCCTTTTCACCGGCGACCCGCGTACGGACAATGTGGTCAACTTTGGCGGGCTGACGCGCCCGGAGGTGCTTGATCGTTTCCCAACTTACGTGCTGCCGCCGGAAATCACTGACGAGGGGTGGTGGTGGAATGGCTACGAACACATGGCGCAATGTACGGCGCGTGCGCGCCGCGTGGCGCAGACCTTGCGCCAATGGGCCGAAACGCGCGCCGACGAGGTGCTCCTGCTGGTGACGCACGGCGCCTTTATGGATCAATTGATCAAGGCGCTGCTCGGTGCGGAGGAACAGCCCGCCTTCCATTTCAGCCACATCAATACGGCGATCAGCCGCATCGATTTTCTTTCCGAAGGGTTTGTGGCCGTCCGCTATCTCAACCGCGCGCCGCACCTGCCTTTGTCGCTCTATACGCGCTAGCATCTTGCCGATCCGCCCTCTTCGCCGGGGACATTGTTTGTGGCAACACTAGCGACCGGTCGAACATTACTGATGCCCGACGATGCGATGCGGTGCATACGGCTCTTCCAGATAGGCGACCTCTTCCGCGGTTAAATTCACAGCCAGCGCGCCGACGGCATCTTCCAGATGTTTGATCTTCGTTGCCCCGATGATGGGCGCCGTCACCGGCTCCTTCTGTAACAGCCAGGCCAGCGCGATATGCACGCGCGGCGCCCCATGCTTTTCCGCGATCTCTGCAACCCGTTCCACGACACGCCGGTCGGTTTCGGCGGTCGCGTCGTATTTGCTTTTTGCGATCTGGTCGGTTTCGGAACGCAACGTGCTTTCCGACGACCAATCACGCGTCAAGCGGCCAGAGGCGAGCGGACTGTACGGGATCACCCCGATCCCCTCGGCGCGGCAGAGCGGCAGCATCTCGCGCTCCTCTTCGCGGTAGAGGAGATTCAGGTGATCCTGCATCGCCACAAAGCGGGTCCAGCCATGCTGCTCGGCGACGTGCAGCGCCTTCTGAAACTGCCACGCAAACATGGCAGAGGCCCCGATGTAGCGCGCCTTGCCCGCCTTCACTACATCATGCAGCGCTTCCATCGTCTCCTCGATCGGCGTCTCGTAATCCCAGCGATGGATCTGGTAGAGGTCCACGTATTCCGTCCCCAGCCGGCGTAGGCTGTGGTCGATCTCGCTCAGGATCGCCTTGCGCGACAACCCTTCACCCGTGGGCCCCTCATGCATCCTGCCGCGCACCTTGGTGGCGATGACGACCTCATCGCGCCGGACAAAGTCCTTCAACGCCCGGCCCAAGATTTCCTCGCTCACGCCAATCGAATAGACGTTGGCGGTGTCGAAGAAATTGATGCCCAGTTCAAGGGCTTTCTGGATAATTGGTCGGCTCTTTTCTTCATCGAGCACCCATTTGTGAATCCAACGCGTTGCATCCCCAAAGCCCATGCAGCCGAGGCAGATGCGCGAGACCTTCATCCCGGTTGAACCGAGTCTGGCATATTCCATGTTTTTCTCCCCTTTGGCCGTCCAGCGACCACTCAACAGTCTCCGATTTGTGCGATCTCTTCTCAATCCCCCGCACGTTCCGCTCATGTAGATGCGGTTCGCAACCGCACGTTCCGCTCATGTAGATGCGGTTCGCAACCGCATATTCCGGTTTAATCCAGAACGTGCGGTTGCGAACCGCACCTACGTCGATTGCCGGATTATTGAGATAATGACCGTCACGGCTTGAGTGGATATCCATTGGCTGTTTCTCCGTGATTTACTTCCGCTCTCGATACAAGATATAGACGCCGCTGGCGATCGTCAGGAAGGCGCCGGCCCAGGTCATCCAGGTCGGGACTTCGCCCCAGATGAGGAAGCCCCACATCACATCAATGGGCAGCCCAAGATATTCAAACGGCGCCGCGACCGAAGCCTGCGCCAGGCTGTAGGCGCGCGCCAGAAAATACATCCACGCCGCCCAGACTATCCCCAACCCGGCCATGATGGCGAAGTCCACGGGCGTTGGCATCGCCCAGGGGCGAAAGAGAAACGCGATGCTTGGATGCGCGCCGGGCATGTCGCCGGCCAAAATGACCAGCGGCGCCACGATCGACGCACCCACAAGATAGACGAGCGTGCTGTAGTAGGACATCGTCGCGCTGCTGTCGGTCGTGTGCAACTTGCGTGTGACCATGACCGTCAGCGCATACAAGAGCACCGAGATCAGCACAAAAATCGAGCCTAGGTTGAAGCTGGCGGAGCCGGGCCTGACAATCAGCAGCACGCCGGCAAAGCCGACCAGCAGCGCCATCCAGCGCCGCGGCCCCACCGTTTCGCCCAGTATCACCACCGACAGGAGGGTGATCATCAGCGGGCCAGAATTGCGAATCGCCGAAATTTCGGCCAGCGGCAGGGCAGCCAGCCCCATCATGAAGGTGGTGTAGGAGAGAAAAAGAAAGAGACCGCGCGCGTATTCGAGCCTGGGCCGCTGCGTAGTCGGCAGCCCGCGCTTGCCTTCATAGCGATAGAGCAGCAGCGTAAAGGGCAGGGCCACCAAGCTGCGCAGGATGACGATCTGCAATACAGGATAACTGCCGCTGATCCACTTCACGGCGACAGTCTGGAGGGAAATCGTGAGCAGCGCCAGCAGCAAAAAGCTGACGCCGCGCACATTGTCATTGGTTTTGGCCATGATCTTGGTTGTCACAGCGTGAATGCTTTCATCGTTCGATCACAGGGAGGAGCAGGTGGGACGGGTGCGCTCTATCATGCAGGATGCGGTTGACCGCCGTGCGGTATTCTCCGCGAGGTTCGCTGGCGATGACGCCACCGGTGTTGCTGTTGCGGTCGAAGCGCGGGAAGTTGCTGCTCGACACTTCCAGCCGGATGCGGTGACCGGACAGGAAGACGTTGGCCGTCGCCCACAGGTCAAGGCGAAGTTCGTAGACCGTATCCGCTTCGAGCAATTCAGGTTCCGTCAATGAATTGTGGTAGCGGGCACGCAGAATGCCTTCGGTCAGGATCATTGCCCGTCCGTCCGGGTAGACATCTACCAGCTTGCCAGTGAAGTCGGTGTCACGCGCCGATGACGAGACGAAGAGCCGCAACTCAATGGGACCGATCACTTCGACCGCTTGCTCCAGCGGCGGGGTGCTATAGACCAGAACGTCGTCGCGCAACTCGACCGCGCGCTGGTCGCGCGGCCCCATCGCATTGCCACCCGGCAAGATCACCTGTCCGCCCACGGTCGGGACCGGGCGCAGCGGGTTGTATAAATAGACGTCCGGCGCTTCGTCACCCGGCGACTCGGTCGAGAGCGCGCCGTCGCCGCGCAGCGAGTTTGCTCCACCGCCGCTGTGCAGGTAGTAGGGGCGGTATCGCGTATCGGGAAGCGGCCAATCAGCCTCCGTGCGCCATTCGTCAACGCCCATCACCAAGATCATCACTGGCGGCTCCTGGTCAATGCCATTCTCTACACCTTTTAGCCAGCGGTCGAACCAACGCAGTTGGATGCCGGCCAAGTCAATGGCCGCCGCGCTGGCGGCCGCGCCAAACTCGCGTTCGGGAAAGCTGCCGGTGAAGTTCATGTGCGTCCACGGGCCGATGATGACGCGCTGGTGGCAGCGGGCGACTTCCGAACCGCCGCTCTGCTTCATGCCCGTATAGTTCTGCAAGGTGCTCCACGGAAAAATGTCGTACCAGCCGCTGATGTTGAGCGCAGGTGCGGTGATCTGTGTGTAGCCTGCACGCTGGGAGGCTGGCAGCCAATAGTCGTCGGGCGTCGGATGCGCCAACCAGTCCAGGTAGAAGGACGCATACTCTCGAATGAAGGGATGGGTGGCGAGCGGCAATTCGGTGAAAGCCCCATCCACGTCCAGCGGGGTGTCGCTCTCCAGCAGTGGCTCGCCGCGAGCGGCACGGCGCGCCATCTCTGCGGGCACGATGTTGGCGACGACCCAGCGCAGGTCGTGGAGCACCTTGGCGGCGCCCTGGTACGAGCAGCCGTCATAGCTATCCGACGCGGCGATTGAAGGCGCCATCGCCCGCAAGGCTGCGGGATTCTCACGGGCGGGCAGCCACTGCGTCCCGCCCAGGTAGGAGCCGCCGAAGGCGCCCACGACGCCGCTGGACCACGGCTGCGCGGCGGCCCAGGCAAAGGCATCGACGCCATCCGCGGTTTCCTGGAAATGGGGGGAGAATGCGCCTTCTGAGTCGTAGCGCCCGCGCACGTCCTGCACCACCACGACGTAGCCTGCCTGCACCGCACGCATAATGTCGAACGTGTCGCTGCCGCCAAGGATGCCCTCTTTGTTGTAGGGCGTGCGCGCGATCAGCACAGGCGCCGGCGGCGCATCATGTAGCCGGTAGACGTCGGTGGCGAGCTGCACTCCATCGCGCAGGGGGACCATGATGTTTTTCTCAATGAGAAAGGTGGGCATCGCCTTCTCCCTCCGCCATCCAATCGGGAAGCGCCGGCAGGTCGGGCGCAAAGCGTTTTTGCAGCCACGCATCGACCAAGCCGATCCACCGGCTCGCGTCGTCGTCGAGGTCAAGCCGGGAGGCGGCCGTTGCCAGATTGGCCAGGCTCAAGCCATGCTTGCCTTTCTCGAAAATGTGCACCTCAAACGGAACGCCAACCTGCGCCAGTGCATGGGCAAGCCGCGTGCTGTTTTCTACTGGCACGAGCGTGTCTTCGGACGTGGCCCAGACGAAGGTCGGTGGCGTCTGTTCCGTCACATGCAAGGCGGGGCTGACGCTGTCCAGCAGCGCTTGGGAGGGCGTTGCAGTGCCCAGAAAGACCCGATTGGCGATGGTGCGGATTTCCTGCTCCCTGCCATTCACCGCCGGCCGCACCATCAAGTGGTAGTCGCTGAGACCATAGGCGATGATAGCCGCAGCCGGTTTGAAGCGCTCGGGCATTGCGTCGAAGAAGGCGCAAATCAGTGGATCATGCCAGTAGACGGCGTACATGGCGCAGTTGTGGCCGCCGGCCGAAAAGCCACAAATCGCAATCTTGTTCATGTCAACCAGCCAGTCGTCCGCGTGGTCGCCAATCGTCAGAAAGGCCTTGCCAATGTCGCGCACCGGGCCGGGGTGGACGCAGCGCGGGTTGCTTGGCATGTCGCCGGTGGGCGGCCATTCGCCCAACGCGCCGCCGCTGTAGGTCGAGTAGCGCAGCACAAAGGCATGGTAGCCCATAGCCGCAAAGCGCAGTGCGACCGGTTCAGCCTCCCGATCCGAGCAACCGATATAGCCGCCGCCGGGACAGACCAGCACGGCTGGCCGCTTTTTACCATTCAGCAACTCGGGCGAATCATCCAGCACATAGGTCGTCAGCGTGACATCCTGGCGATCTGCATACAGCTCAATTTTCTTTGTTAGCATCGGTCTCCCTTTCACTGCTCTCTGGCGAAATTTGTGATCTGCACTCTTCCAGGAAGCTTTGGAGCTTCCTGGAAGATATCCCGCCCGCGCTCAGTCGCACCCAAACTGCCGGTGAAATTCATACCGTGCGCGATGTTGATCGCTCTCAACCCGGGGGTGCAGATCCCAGACCATATACTGCACCTCCGCACCTTCATCCACCCGCGGCCAGGCCGGTAGCCCGGGGCCGTTCGGATCGCCGGTCTTGATGAAGTTGGCGTAGTAGCCCTGCATCAGCGCGGAGACCTGCTCATCCTCTGCCGTCCAGGCGTAGACCCGGTTGGTGGCGAGGTTGCCCAGCGCGTACTCGATATCGGCGGAGTGCACGGCGCCCTTGGCGGGCGGCATAGCGATTGCCTGCGCATCCGGGTCGCGGATCACGCCGCCGGCCAGACCGGCCACGGCGTCGCCCATCTCCGGGGCCATGGGCGGGCGCGGGTGAGCGTAATAGTAGCGATAGACCGGGCAACCGGTTTTGCGATGTTCGTCCGCCCATTTCCACGTGCTGTAGACCAGAAAACGGTCGCCTGCCAGGTCAGTGGCGGACTGCTCCACCTGCTCCATCGTTACGCCGGGGTAGAGTTTGAGCACTTCGTCCGCGCGATCGCCGTAGAGCGCCTGCACCACCGCCGCATAGTTCGCCGGGGTCGGCGCCTGCTCACCCAGCAACGCGAGCGAGGGCATCTCCTCAGAGTTCCAGCCTACCATCAGCGGCGCACGCACCTGCTCGCCGGCGGCAAGCATTTCCAAAGGAGGTCTGGGAAAGAACCATCCATCCACCACACTGGGGAATTCATGCGGGGCCATGCCCGCCGTCGCATCCAGCAACTGCTCCGCCGGCAGCGCGCGCAGGGCTGACAGGGAGGGCGCGCCCATTTTTTGCGCAAAGGCCAGCCAGTGCCGTTCGGCCTCTTCGAGCGAGACGGGCGGCAGCGCGCCAATCCCGCCGCTGGAGCCTATCGCACCGGCCATCAGCCCCCTCGACAGCGGAGAAACCATCTGCGCGTTGACCGACATCGAACCGGCCGACTCGCCGGCGATGGTCACGCGGCCGGGGTCGCCGCCAAAAGCCGCAATGTTGTCGCGCATCCAGCGCAGCGCGGCGTTCTGGTCCAGAAAGCCATAGTTGCCCGAAGAGCCGTGCGGCGATTCGGCGCTCAGTTCCGGATGGGCAAAGAAGCCGAAGATGCTCAGCCGGTAGTTGACGGTCACGGTCACGATGTCGCGCCGGGCCAGCGCCGCGCCGTCATAGCGCGGCTCGGAGCCGTCGCCGGCGATGAAACCGCCGCCGTAGAAGTAGACCAGCACCGGCAGCCGCGCCGCAGCGGAGGGATCCGGCGTCCACACGTTGAGGTAGAGGCAATCCTCGCTCATGCCATTGGAGCGGACATTCATGTCGCCAAAGACGGGCAGTTGCATGGCGCGCGGGCCAAAGTGCGTAGCCTCGCGCACGCCGGACCAAGGTTCGACCGGTTGCGGCGCCTGCCAGCGCAGCGCGCCGACCGGCGGCGCGGCAAAGGGGACGCCTTTGAAGCTGTACACGCCAATTTCATCGCCGCGTGCGCCGAGCACCTTACCTGCCGCCGTCACTACCGGAACTGTCATGAGATTTTTCCTTTCGATTTTCCTTGCGTCTCTCCACCAGCATGAGCAGCGCCTGAATCGCTCATCTAGAGTTCAGCCGCCGCCGGGATGATTTCTTTGGCGAAGGTTTCAAGCGGGCTGATCTGGTAGACGTCCGGCATGTTGAAGATCGCGTGAGTGAAGCCCATCGCGGAGAGTTCCCCGATCCGCCTGATGACGCTGGCTGCCGTGTCGTCCCCGGAAAGATGCACGGTGCAGAGGGATGTTTTCTCGATAGTGTCGTAATTGCGTCCCAACGACTCACAATGTTCTTTGAGTGTATCGATGGCTTTCTGCATGTTGTCGGCGCCGACCCAATCGCCGATGTTGCAGGCATCCGCATACTCAGCAACCATGCGCAGCGTCTTCTTTGGACCTGTACCGCCCACCATGATGCGTGGATGCGGGCGTGAGAGCGGACGGGGATTGTTGGTGACTGCCGGCGCAGAAAAGTGCTTGCCCTCGAAAGCAATCTCATCACTATCCCAAAGGGCCTTTGCGAGTTTCAAATTGTCCTCCAGTTGCTCAAAACGTTCTGAGGTGGGTGGATAGGGAATGCCGTTGCCGATGGCTTCGTCCTCATACCAGGCAGCGCCGATGCCGAAATAGGTGCGGCCACCGGCGAGAATATCGACCGTGTTCATCATCTTCATCAGCACGGCGGGGTGGCGATAGATCACGCCCGTGACCAAAACGCCGAGATAGGCTTTCTCCGTCAACCCGGCAAAATAGCCAAGCGTGGAATAGGCCTCCAGCATCGGGTCGGTATAAGCCTCGCCGAACATGCCCTTGATCTGGTAGTAATGATCCATCACCCAGAGACTGTAGAAGCCGCCTTCCTCGGCGGTGGTGACAATTTCCTTCAGCTTGGGGCGGATCGCAGCCGTACCGCCGGGATATTTGAACGACGGGATTTGCAGTCCAACGTACATGATCAATCTCCTTATGGTGCTCCGACTATCAACAAAATGTAGTCCGTAACGATGGTATGGAAGTAAGTGCTTCGGTCGCTCACCCGATCGCTATCTCATGCCTTCCACCTGGTAAGTCGCGTGGCGGCTGACCTGCGACATGTACGACAACCGGCATGGGTGAATCGACCATCAACCGATGTGCGTTCACCTCGACGGCGATCATCCCGTGCGGTGTGGGAACATTGCCTTTCGCCCACGCTAACCGGCCGAGGCGCGGGGCGATGCACGCTTTAGTATACCCTGGCTCCGCGGGCATGACACCCAGGGTGTAAAAGATCATGTCGCGGGTCGGGGTGCAGCTCCAGCCGTGGACATGCGTGCCCCACCCCCAGCATTCACCGATTGTATCGTAGCCGTCGACGAGAAACTCCGACCAGCGCGGGTATAAGTCGGGCAGGCGGTCGGCCTTGCCGGCCTGGGCCACCGCATCATGCACGACATAGCTCATAAACGGCTCGGCGAGGACAATCTCGCGCTCGGCGTCCCAATCGATCGTGTAGATGCCTTGAATCTGCTGCTGCGTCTTTTCGTGCGAATACTCACCCTGGTCGCCGCCGATCCAGGAGCGCACCACCAATCGCGCCGGGTCGGTGATGGCCTCGATGATCCGCCCCCACCGCGCTGTGGGCGCCAGCCCCGAAACGATCGCCAGCGCCCCGGCCAACTGGCTCATCTCCGGACACTGCGCGCCGTCCACGATGTGATCCACATAGGAGCCGCGCGCTTCGTCCCAAAAGACCTCGAAGCCGTTGCGCTCCCGTTCGTACAATCCTTCAGCCCAGCGCTGGCTGCCCCGCTCCTCCAACCAGCCGGCCATTTCGGCAAACTCGCGCAGCCCGCGCGCCCACAGCGCGGTCAGGAGCGAGCTTGTGTCGTTGACCAGCACGCTCGACCAGTCCACCAAATTCCATTCGCTCACGTCCTTCAAGACGCCACCGGCCGTCTGGTAGGGGACGTACCAGCGCAGCACCCGCTCGATCGTCGGCATCAGCGCCTTGACTGCGTCCTGATCGCCGCTGAAACGGTAAGAGTTGTAGACGCCGTGCGCCCAGTGCAGCGCCCAGTCGGGGATGGTGAAGCTCCCCTTCGCTTCGATCTCGCCGACCACGCTCATCGGCAGCATGCCATCGGAACGGGGCGAATTGCCCAGCGTCAGGTAATGCCAGGCCAGCCGCCAGTCGCGATTCGCGGCAAGATGCACCATCTGGTGTACGACGCCATCGCCCACCCAGGCGCGCTGCTCACGCGTCGGGCAGTCGATGAACGAATCGTGCGAATTGAGCTGCACCGTGCGGATGCCCGCGGTGTAGATGCGGTTCAACTCCTCGTCGTCGCAGAGGAAGCTTGTGCCTTCGACCCACGGATATAGCTGCTCCTGCACCGCAAAGCTGCGCAGGGTAAGGGGACCTTGCATCCCATGCACGATGATGTAGGCATAGCGGAAGCCGTTCGAGTCAAACACCTGAAAGCGGTCGTGCTCGCCGCGGGCGATGTAGCGCGTGCCGGCGCGCACGTCGATATTGCTGGTGGGATCGGTGAGCGGTTCTTCCAGGTAAGCGAGTTCCAAGATGACGCCGGCCGGCGCCTGAATCTCGAAGGTGACGAAACCCGAGACGACATGCCCCATATCGAGGTTCAGTCGCACTATCCCGCCGGGCGGCGCATCCACTGTGATTGGCAAGCCATCCACAGACGCCGTGCTGTTGACGTCGAGCGCGGCTGCCGCGCGCACCCGCCTGACCGGGCTGACAACCGATGTGTCTACCTGACCATCCAGGGTCTCGACCTGCACCGTTGCAGGAATTTGGACCTGGCCGCCTAACCTGGCAATCGGGCGGGGGTAGAGCGGGCCGTAGGGGTCAGTCGGCGGCTGCGTGTGTGCGAAGCCACCGATATGCATGGCGGGCACGACTTGAGCCGCGCCCCAACTGCTGTCGTCGAAGCCGGCGTCACGCCAGTCGTGGGGGAAGCGCCGCGCATCGAAAACCTCGATGGGAACGCCGCCGCCAACCGGATCGTCGCTGTCGGTGCGCCAGTCACTGGACCACGCGTCGGCCTTTCTGGCTTTCCAACTTGCGTCGCTGCTCAGCCAGCCCGCCGCCCCCAAATCGGCCTCGAAGACCAGGATGCCGCTTTTGCCGAGCGTCAGGTTTGGCGCAGCCGGCATCCAGTAAGATTTCGGCGTGCCGTAGTACTTGACGTACACCGCCAGGAGGTTTTCGCCGGGTTGGAGGTAGGGGGCGAGGTCGAACAGGTCGTAGTGCAGCCGCCGGGGCTGGCTGCGGATCGGCCCGCGAAAGACCTCCTGACCGTTGACGAAGAGCGCATAGCGCGAGTCGGCGGTGATGCGGGCAGGCGCACGCGTTGGAACCTGGTCGAGATGGACGCGCTTGCGGAACAGGCCGTGGCTCTCCGCTGCATGCGGATTGGCATCGGCCGACAAGAACCCGCCGGGCTTGATGGGTTCTTCAGGCGCCCAGATCCAGTGACCGTGCCACCGGATCTCTGGAAAGTCGTGCGGTGTGACTGCTTCGGACATGATAATTCCCTTCTCTCAACTCAATTCCTCTTGAAATCCACCTGGCCCCCAGCGCACCCTCAATGCCTGCGGCGACTACCGGGCGAGTTCGTGTGTGCTTGCGCATCAGACCGGGCGGGCAGCAGCGGCCTGAACTACGGGCGCGGCGGCGCGACTGCGCAGCGCCCGTGCGATCACCGGCGAGGAGAGCAGCAGCAGGACGCCGCTCACGACAATCGCACCTACAGCGCCGCTGCTGTCAATGGCGATGCCGCCGGCCACCGCACCTAGCGTAATTGCCAGTTGTGTTGTGGCGATAAACAGCCCGCCCCCACTCTCGGCGTCTTCAGGAACGGTGCGCGTGATCCAGGTGGACCAGCCAATCGGCACGATGCTGAAGGCAAAACCCCAGAGCGCCACCAACCCCGCCGTCACGAGCGGCTCGCTGCCAAGCGCCACTAGCCCGGCCGCCAGCACACTCATGAGCAGCGGCAAGAGGATGAGCGCCAGCCGCAGGTTGTGCGTCAGCATGGCTCCAGCAAGGGCTGTGCCCACGACACTTGCGATCCCGAACCCGAGCTGAATCAAGGAAAGTTCACGCACACCGACATGCGTCACGTCTTCGAGAAAGGGTCACAAATAGGTGAAGTAGGCAAAGTGTCCCGCAAAAAACAAGAGCACGCCCAGCATCCCAAGGCGAATCTGTGGGCGCCAAAATACGTGGATCATCGTGGCCAGGCGCGTCCGTCCCTGTGGGGGCATCGCCGGAAGGGTCAAGAACTGCCACGCGAGCGCCGCCAATCCAAGCCCCACGACAGCCAGGAAGACGCTGCGCCAGCCAATGATGCTGCCAAGATAGGCGCCGATCGGAATTGCGGCAACCGAGACGATGGTTCCGGCGCCGAAGATGATCGAAAGCGCGCGCGGCACGAGTGCCGCAGGAGCCAGTCGCATTGCCACTGCCGCGCAGAATGACCACGTCCCACCGAGCGCAATGCCAAGCAGCATCCGCCCTAGCAAGAGTAGCGCTAGATTGGGCGCCACGGCGACCAATAGATTCGAGACGACCTGCAAGCTGGCGAGCAGCAGGAACAGCACGCGACGGTCAACGGTCCGTGCGACGTATGCGATGACCAGACTCGTCACGAACGCGACGGTCGAGGTCGCCGTCATGGTTTGACCGGCCAGCCCCTCGCTAATGCCAAGATCCGCTGCCAGCGGTGTCAGGAGGCTGGCGGGCAGCGTTTGCGCGGCCGTCAGGACGATCACCCCAAAGGCGATTGCGTATACTGCTTTCCAATCCGGCTTCACCACATGCTCCTCGCGCACGCTGATTTTCTTCCTCCGCTGCCTCATAGCGCTTGCTCCGCCTTCAATACGCCCTCTTCATATCCCTGGATTTTTTGGCTCAACAAGTCCAGGGTTTCTTGCATTTCAGCCATCCTGGCCACAAGATGAGCGCGCTGCTCCTGCAAGATCATTTTTCTGGCTGCAATGGTCTCGTCGCCCTGCTCCACCAGCGCGAAATAGTCGATCAGCACTTCAATGGGCAGTCCGCATGCACTTGACGAAATCAATCCGCCTCACATCATGCTCGCCGTAGGCTCTGATCCCACTTTCGGTTCGCTGGATCGGTGGGAGAAGGCCGATCTTTTCGTAATAGCGCAACGTATCCACTGATAGCCCGGACTGTTCACTTACCTCGGATATCTTCATATGCCCACCTCCACGGCAGAGTGTAACACCTGGAGTGGACTCCAAGTCAAGGGTCAATTTCGGAACGGATATCGTTCGTCTTGTCGTATAGTTGCAAGGGCAAAGGTGGGCGCGAGTAGCAGAATGCCGGCGAGAGAAGCGAGGGGAAGCAACTCACCTTCCCCTCGCTTCTCTCGCCGGATCATTGCCTTAAGTTTTGCCTGATGGCGCTACTGTGGAGCAAGGAGTTTGGTAAACGAAAGCGACGCGAGCTTCCAGCCACCCTCTTGCTGCTATTCACCGACACTTCGTGGATGTCCGCTTCCTTGTAGTAGATGTCGCCGCTCTTGATGATCTCCATTTCACGCGCTTTGCCCCAAGCGCCATCCATATGGACAAAGACAGATTTTTCATGGAAGAGTGCATCCAGGGTTTCCACGTCGCGAGCTGCCATCCAATCCCACTTTGCTTTGGAGAGATGAATTACTTCTTGGTCCAGCTTTGCATCTTGTATAGCTCACCCCCCGGTTTCTGATTCAGCCAAGTACTGCGCATCACTGACGTGCTCCAGCCACTCCACTGCCTTGCCGTCGAGATATTCCTGGATGGCGATATGCGTCATCGCCGTCGTGGGCGCGGCGCCATGCCAGTGCTTCTCTCCCGGCGGGATCCAGACCACGTCGCCGGGGCGAATCGCCTCGATCGGGCCGCCCCAGCGCTGCACGCGCCCGCAGCCTCCCGTCACGACCAGGGTCTGGCCCAGCGGATGGCTGTGCCAGGCCGTGCGTGCGCCCGGCTCGAAGGTGACGCTGGCGCAGCCGACGCGCGCCGGTTCGCTCGCCTGATGCAACGGGTCGATGCGCACGACGCCGGTGAACCACTCCGGCGATCCTTTGCCAGAAGGTTGTGCGCCATTTCGTTTGATGTCCATATGATTCCCTCATGATTCAAGCGGGGTAACTGTTCAGCCTGGTTCTATAGACCACGGATTAGGCGGATTGGACGGACAAATCCGCATCCATTTCAGATCAGTCAAAATCCGCTCGATCCGCGTCATCCGCGTTCCATTTTTTCTTGACTGAGTAGATGCGATTACCCTGCCTAATAGCGGTCGCCGACCACCTTGATCTCTGCCATCGCATCGTCGATTGCGACGAGATCATCGGGCGTCAACGCCACCTCAACCGCGCCGATGTTCTCGTCGAGGCGCTCCGAGCTGGCGTGCCCGGGATGGGGACGATCCACGGTTTCTGCGCCAGCAGCCAGGCCAGGGCGATCTGCGCCGGCGTGGCGCCCTTCTCCTTGCCGATGCGCTCCAGCAGATCGACCACAACTCGGTTGGCCTTAATCGCGTCCTGCGTAAAGCGCGGGTTGCGGCTGCGGATGTCGGTGCTGGCATAGGTCGTGGTTTCGTCGACCTTGCCGGTCAGGTAGCCGCGGCCCAGCGGGCTGTAGGGTACAAGCCCGATGCCAAGCTCCTCGCAGGTGGACAGGATGCCATTTTCTTCAATATTCCGCCACCAGATCGAATACTCGCTCTGCAAGGCCGCTACCTGTTGCACGGCGTGGGCGCGGCGAATTTGCTCGGCGCTGGCTTCGGAGAGGCCAAAGTGTTTGACCTTGCCTGCGCAAATCAGATCCTGCACCGCGCCGGCGACATCTTCCATCGGCACATTTGGGTCGGGGCGGTGCTGGTAGAAGAGGTCGATGGCCTCGACGCGCAGCCGCTTGAGCGACGCTTCAGCGACCCGTTTGATCTGCTCGGGCCGGCTGTCCAGCCCCACCGTCGGATGCGGCCCCTTGTCGGGGTCGTGCTTAAAGCCAAACTTGGTGGCGATCACCACCTTGCCGCGGAAAGGTTCCAGCGCCTCACCGACGAGTTCTTCGTTGGTGAAGGGGCCATAGACTTCCGCCGTGTCAAAGAAGGTGATACCCCGGTCGACTGCGGCGTGGAGAAAGTCGATCATCTCCTGCTTGTCGGTCGGCGTATCGCCAAAGCTCATGCGCATGCAGCCGAGGCCGAGCGCCGAGACTTCCAGACCACTGTTGCCTAACGTGCGCAGTTGCATTGTCGTGCTCCTTCAGTTTGTACATTCCGGGTGTGATTGCCGACGGTGAAACGACTGGTGAGACGCTTGAACCGATCCGCCAGCGCCGAAGGGTGAATCAATTCATAGAGCGCAGAATTGTCATGACCTGCGCAGGCAGAGTGATGCTGCATGGCGTCGCGTTCGACTCTTAACATCAACTGGATTTCTGGAACCACTGTAAACCTCCACTTCTTGTGCACTGTCCGCAGATCGCCTGTCGAGCTGCGTGACGTGTTCCTGATCCTTGCTCTATTCTAGCGGGCTTACGGCGCGGAGCGGTAGGATCTTTCTCCAGCATCCTTGTACAATTCTGCAAATCTTGCAAAGAGGTGAGTTGGATGTAAGTATGGTGTGGCTACTGCGCTCCGGTGACAGGGGAAGCCCCTACAGTCGAGAAGATACTACGCTACTGGATCAACCGGCTCTCGTGTGGGCGCGAGAAGATGACGATTCTCAGTGGCCGGCCGTGGGGCATCATCCTGAGGGGGCCGTACCTGTCGGACCAGCAGTTCATCGCTGTCGGCTATGCGCTGGATCAGGCTATCAACGAGCGGATAGCGCCGGAGATAGACACGTCTATCGCGCAGATCGATGCGTCACCTGGGGAATAGTTCGCATGTTTTCCCAGGCGACTGTCACTTCACCCGGCGACTGCCGCTTTTCCATCTTGAAAACACGGCGCTACCAGGCGACGTCTGGCGCTTCGATGTGTTTGGCGATGGGGTCTTCAAGAAGTCCAACGCGTAAAGGGGGGAGTGGACACGCTTGCCAAGCGGCGTCAATTTGCCTTCGTTACAATACCGTGCTTCAGATTACGCTCTACGACTTCAAGAAAGAACTTGTGCAACGCGCGCTCGGCGACATCACTTTTGGCATCCAATTCCCGATGATAGCGACTGAATTCATTCGCTGCTTATACAAGAATCTTCCTCAGAAGTGCGCGCTCCGCTTCCGTTAGCGCCGCTTGTCTACCCCTCTGCCGTAAGCATTTGACTACCA
The DNA here is from genome assembly GCA_016710365.1 of Candidatus Caldilinea saccharophila. GTDB lineage: Bacteria > Chloroflexota > Anaerolineae > Caldilineales > Caldilineaceae > Caldilinea > Caldilinea saccharophila. The sequence continues at coordinate 143,713 of JADJVW010000002.1, forward strand.
GGTCCGAAAATGGATCGGCGTCGGACAGAACGTCATCTATGGTTTGCACACAATTCGATTCAAGAGCGCTGATCGGCTGCTGCCCGATGCAACGCTGCCTATCGGCTGGTGCAGCCGCTCGCGCTTTACGGCTGGACGCCCACGAGCAGCGGCGCCTCCGCAAAACGCTGCCTGCGCCGTTGGACGATGGCGTCGACATGCTGCGGCCAATCGTACAGCACGCCTGGAGCGATGTCCGCCCCGTTCGGCCAGACAATTGTGCCCAACTCTGCATCGACGCTGGCTTGCCTGAACAAGTGTAGATCACGCAGTGCGCCAAAGAGGGGGCCGAGCAAGATCGGCTCAAAGTCGATGGCGCGTTCGGCGCCGTCATCGACTTTCACGTTGATTACATAGTCTGTGCCAAATTCTATGTCCACTTACGTCACGGAACCGGGATTCATCGGCTGGCTTGTGCATGTTCCTATCAGGCATCGTCGCACAACTCCTTGCTCACGGTCACAAGCCAATGGTGCGATCCCTTTGACGGGCAGTGTGCGTCATCGGATTCAGACATTATACTGAATCGGGTAGATTTGGACAATGCAGAAAACCGGAGAGGGGCGCCCCAAGAATTGGACAAAAAGCCTGCGTCGCATTGGTCAACGTGTTCTGGTTGGCCCATTGCCCTTTGGCCGGTGCGAGGCACGCGCCAAGAATGTGGAACGCAACAGCCGCAGAAGATGCCATCGATCTCCTGCGGCAGCGACCTGTTCACAAGATGCAGGTGGATCATCAAAAGCTAGGGAGAACCGTAACTTGCCTTGACCCCTCTTTCGCTATTTTAGCTGGCTGCAGTGCGGAGTGATATGCTATTTCTCTCGCATCCTTGTACAATCCTGCAAATCTTGCAGAAAGGCGTGTTGAACGTGAGTACAACGATCGCAATAGATTCAAGAGGCAGCGAGCAGGCGGCGCCTGTGACTGCCAGATTACAGTCCAGCCGGCAAGAACTGATCGAGTGCATCAAACGCGCCGTTCGCACCGATGGGTCGGCCGAACCGCTGCCGGGGCTTTCCCTCCACCGCTCCTCCGTGCCTGGCGAGCCGCTGCACAGTGTGTACGACCCGGTCTTTTGCGTGATCGCCCAGGGCAGCAAGGAGGTCTTTCTCGGTAGCGAACGCTATCTCTACGACGCAGCGCGCTATCTGATCGTCACTGCCAATCTGCCGGTCGCCGCGCATGTACTCGAAGCATCGCAAGCGCAACCCTATTTGAGTCTTCGCCTCAAGCTGGATCCCTTGCTCGTCAGCTCGGTCATGGTCGAGGCCGGTCACACTGCGCTGCCGCAGCGCGCCAGCGTGCGGGCCATCAACGTCAGCCCACTGGACACAGCGCTGCTCGACGCGGTGGTGCGGCTTGTGCGGAGCCTCGATTCTCCTGCCGAAGCGCGCTTCCTGGCGCCGCTGATCACGCGCGAGATTATTTACCGGCTCCTGAACGGCGAGCAGTGCGACCGGCTGCGCTACATCGTGGTGCAGAACGGCCACACCCATCACATCGCCAGGGCAATCGAATGGTTCCGCACGGGGTTCGACCAGCCGCCCCCGATCGAGCGCGTTGCGCAAGAGCTTGGCATGAGTGTGTCGAGTTTTCACTACCACTTCAAGGCCGTTACGGCGATGAGTCCCTTGCAGTTTCAGAAGCGGCTGCGGCTGCAGGAAGCCCGCCGCCTGATGCTCGGCGAAGCGCTCGACGCGGCCAGCGCGGCCTACCGCGTGGGATACCAGGACGCGTCCCATTTCAACCGGGAGTACAAAAGCCTCTTCGGCGCACCCCCGATGCGCGATGTGCAGCGGCTGCGCGGCGCCGCACCGGAAGCTGCTGGCTGATGGCCATGGATAACGCCATCGTTGAACCATTCGACAACGAAGACTTTGCAGGCATTTTGCAGATACGATCTTGATTGGGTCACATCCGGCGAGATGCTCGATCATGATGAGTCAGGGACCGTGTCTCGGAAGGGCCGGAATCGGGGTGTCGCATGCAACAATTCATAGCATACGTTGCACTGGTTGTCAGGGAGTACGACGAAGCCATCGAATTCTTCTGTGGCAAGCTTCATTTCACGTTGCTCGAAGATACGCACCAGCCAGAACAAGACAAGCGTTGGGTTCTTGTTGCGCCGCCCGGCTCATCCGGAACTATGCTGTTGCTGGCCCGCGCGACCAGCTCGGAGCAATTAGCCAGTGTCGGCAACCAGACCGGCGGGCGGGTCTTTCTTCTTCTCGCCACCGACGACTTCCAGCGCGACTACGATGCGATAGTATCCGCGGGAATACACTTTGTCCGCGAGCCAAAGCAGGCAACTTACGGCACGGTAGCCGTCTTCGAGGATTTATATGGCAACCTCTGGGACCTCGTTCAGTCTGCGGCGCGTGTTTCTATAGCCTGGATTCGACAGTCCAGGCGGATCAAGGTCAGTGGAGGGCAGCAACAAACTAAGCCCGGCTGACAACAATATGCTCGAACGTACTTTAACAACCGAGCCACAGTATATATAGTCGTACGGCCAACGCCAGGCAGACTGGGTGTCGTGGCTGCCAACGCTCACAGTACGACTGCGAGTGGTTCGTTGGCAGCAGCGACGCGGTCGCCGGCGCCGGCTTTGGTCTGGCGAAGCCGTCTGGCGGACTTTCCATAGCGCTTTGACCACTTGGCAACGCACGGCGCTGCCCCCACGCCAAAGTCGCTCCGCCAGCGTGACAGATCGCTACCGGTCGGCGTCAGCACGTTGGGCGGTCAGCATGGCATAAGCTGCAGGCAGCGGCCAGTCCAAGCGGTGCCGCACCTGGGACTGGAAGGCGTTCATCTCTGCGGCGCGACGTTGGACACTGCCATCTGACCAAGTGATGTCCACCACCTGTAAGGTGGCAAAGCTGCGCAAGAGCCGCTCTGCGCCGAGTGATAAACCATGCGGTCGGCAGAGCCGCTCCAAGATGGCCCGGATGAGCAAAGCCAGCAAGGTAATGAAGACCAACCCCTCGATGCGCCGGTCGCTATGCACAAAGAGGGGATGGACCAGCAGCGGGACATTGACGATGCGGAAGCGTTGTTCCACCTTGTTCTGCCTCTTGAACAGCGTGAGCACCTCGTTGGCGCTCAACTGGGCGGCGTTGGTTGCCATCCACCAGTTGTTGCCCGTGCAGGATGCTCACATCTAGCCCATACACGACGATGGCCCGGCTCACCAGCCGGCGCCACAGTTCGCCAAGATAGGGATACAGGCGGTCAAGCGCACGCCCAAAGCGGTTGTCATAAGCCTGCGCCGTGTCTACGCTCAGCACATCGGGCAACACTGTCTCCGCCAGCCAGCCCTGAATCTCGTACAGCGGCTGCGGCGCCAGGAGGCGATTCAGGACGAGGAACACTACCAGCTGTCCCAACTCTACATCGGCTTGGCTGGGCACCACTTTGTTCACGATTGCACGCACCTGCAGCGCAGTTACAAGTGGCTGCAACAAGGGTAGGCCGCCGATCTGGTGTGCACGCAAAGCCCTCAGCGTTTGACTGCTACGTTCATACTCAACGGTGTCCATGACTCTGCCTCCTCTAGAATCAGGTATACACCGTGTGGCTCGGTTGTTAACGTACAAACACCAGGACACATGTTCTATGTCGAAAGCAGGCTAGAGGTACTTTTCGCGTATGGTGCATGCACTGTTCGGGCTAGCGTGAGGGGAAGACAAGGCTAGCGACAGATAAATTTCCTTGTCTCTGCCGCTCACCTTCTCGCTGTCTCACACCCTTTTCCAAACTCTTTCCCCACCCACCCGCTTTGCATACCCCCTCACCTGCCGCTCCAGATCGGCGCGAGCCGTGAAGAAGGTGCTGAGCTGCGAGCGGAAGGCCAGGATCGCCTCGATCTTGGCGGCGAGATCGGCTGTGGCGAGCGGGGCGACTGTAGGCTGCCACCCGGCCGGCGGTTCGCCGATCACCGCGGCCAGCTTGCCGGGCTGCTGCGCGTAGGGATAATCCTCGTAAAACAAGAGATCGTCGCCAAAGGCCAGCCGAGCGGCCTCCGCCACCAGCAGATGATCGACGTGGTGGCCGATCGTCAACGGTGCATAGAGCTGGCGGGCAGCGGGCAGCGTGCGCAGCAGATCGGCTATCTCGGCGACGAGTGGCTGCTCCGCCGGGTGGACATCCCCAAAAATGTCGTCGTCGGAGAGATAGAGCGGCTGGCCCGCGACAGGATCGAGACGGTAGATGCAGTCAGCGAAAGGCCAGTGCAGATAATCGGCGCCGAGGAGCGCGCAGGCGGCGCTGTCCTCGGCGCGGCGCTGGGCGGTGGCGTCGCGCTCCAACTCCCAGCGGCTGTGCAGGCTGCGGATGTAATCATTCTCCACATCGGTGGGCGGGTCGCCGGCCATCACGGTGACGACGAGCACGCGCCGGCCGGCGCGCGTCAGGCCGGCGATCTGCCCGCCACAGGAAAGCGCCGCGTCGTCAAGATGGGGCGCCAGAAAAATCGCATCGTACAAGGTAGTGGGATGGGCGTCATGGGTTTGGGTCATGGTGATTACAGATCATTTCCATAAAATTTGATAAGAGTAAAGAGAACGATTCAGCGGGATGAAAATGGAACGCGGATCAAGCGGATGCCCGCAGATCAACATCAGCGAAAATCAGCGCCATCCGCCTGATCCGCGTTCCATTCCTTTTCCGCTCTTTATCCCGTCTGAATCGTGACGAGTAAAGGTGGTATTGTAGCGAACTTATCGAATGCCACAAAGAGGAATGTATGCAAATTCTGAATGATTCCACGGTGGCGCGCCCGCCTCTGCGCGTCGCCATGCTCAGTTATCACACCTGTCCGCTGGCGATGCTTGGCGGCAAGAAGACCGGCGGCATGAACGTCTACGTGCGCGATCTCAGCCGCGCGCTGGCAAAGCTGGGCATTGTCGTCGATGTCTTCACCCGTTCGCAGGATGATTGCGAGCCGCGCGTCGTGCACGAGTTGGGCGACGGCGCACGCGTCATGCACATTCCCGCAGGGCCGGAGCGTCCGTTATCCGTGAACGACACGGTGCAGTACATCGGCGAATTTGCCGAGAATATCCTGGCCTTTGCCGCGCAGGAAGGGCTGCGCTACGACGTGATCCACAGCCACTACTGGCAGTCGGGGCTGGCTGCGGAAGCGCTGCGCGTGGCCTGGCCGGCCGCGCCGATCGTGCACATGTTCCACACCCTCGGCCACATGAAGAACCAGATCGCCCGCGACGAGAGCGAGTGCGCACCGCAGAGCCGGCTCGACGGCGAGGCGCATGTCGTGCAGATTGCCGACCGGCTGATCGCAGCCACGCCCGCCGAGGTCAAGCAATTGGTGGAATTCTATAACGCCGCGCATGACAAGATCGCGATTGTGCCGCCCGGGGTCGATCTGGCGCACTTTCACCCGCTTGACCGCATCCAGGCCAAGCAAATGATCGGCATCCCGCCGCAGCGCAAGAACATTCTTTTTGCGGGGCGCATTGAGCCGCTCAAAGGCATTGATACGCTGCTGGAAGCGATTGGCCTGCTCAAGGCGCGCCGCGTGACCGATCTTTCCGACACGTGCGTGACGATCATCGGCGGCAACCCGTGGGCCGAGACGCTCGACGAGGAGCTGGAGCGGTTGCAGCACATGTGCATCGAGCTGGGGCTGGATGACCTGGTCGCCTTTGCCGGGGCGAGAGACCAGCAGATTCTGCCCTATTACTACGCCGCGGCCGAGATGGTCGTCATGCCCTCGCACTACGAGAGCTTTGGCATGGTGGCGCTGGAAGCGATGGCGATGGGCACGCCGGTGATCGCGTCGGAGGTGGGCGGGCTGGCCTATGTGGTGCGCGATGGCTACAACGGCTATCTGACGCCGCCGCGCAACGCCAACGCGCTGGCGCGGCGCATCGCCGACCTGCTCAACGACCAGCCGCTGCGCCAGCACATGTCACGCCACGCCACCTACTACGCACGCGACTACGATTGGCCGATCATCGCCGAGCGCATTGCCGCCGTCTACAGCGAGGTCGGCGCGGTGCAGATCGAGATGGCTTGATAGAGAAAGGGATGGCACGCGGATTGGGCGGATGTGCGCGGATAAAAGCAAGGGAAAATCCGCGCACATCCGTCAAATCCGCGTCATCCGTGTGCTATAAAATCACCCCATAGTCAGCCAGCGCGGCGGCCATGTCGATCTGCGGGGTATAGTGAATGGCGGCCATGCCGACCGCGCGCGCACCGGCGACATTGTGGGCAAAATCGTCGATGAAAATCGCTGCTTCCGGCGTGCGCCCCAATCGCGCCAGAGCACGCAGGTAGATTTCGGGCGCCGGCTTCATGATCTTTTCCGCGGCCGAGCCTACGATCAGATCGAACGCATCCGCAATGGAATAGGTGACGGTCAGCGTCTGCAAGAGATCGTCCATCGCGTTGGAGATGATCGCTGTTTGATAATGCGGTCGCAGGCGGCGCACGAGCGCAAGCAGGGGCGCGTTGAGGCGGTCGCCGCCCCAGAATTGCTGGCGGAAGGCCGTCAGCGCCGCATCGTCGCAGCCAAGGCGCGTTTGCAGCCAGCCCCACAGCTCCGCCGCAGCAATCTCGCCGCGCTGCGCCTGCTGCCCCATTTCGCTGTTATAGACCAGATACTCCGCCTCACCCGGCTGCAAGCCGAGCTGTTCTTCCAGCCGGCGGCGCGGCGCAGGGTCTTCAGTCCGCACCAGCACGCCGCCTACGTCAAAGATCACGGCCTTGATCATCACCATTGTTCTGCCTGCCTTTCAATCTGCCAGCCCGGATCGCGGACGTCCCCGTCCGCGATCCGGGCTGGCAGATGAACCCCCAACCTTTCAAATCATTTGCCGCCCTTCCCTCATCGTGCTATCATCGTGCACGAGTTGCGTTGACGGCGGCATCTGCGTCAGCGCAATCCCCAAAGTCTACACTATGAACCCGTTTCAAACGATCAAGGAGAAGAGCGTATGAAGCTCAAACGAATGATGGGAATCGGCGCGTTGGTCCTAATGATGGCGCTGGTTTTATCAGCCTGCACAGGGGTTGCGCAACAGCCGGCTGCCCCCGCCGCCAGTGGCGAGCAGGCAATGGCAGGAGAGCCGGCGGTCATCACCTGGGCCTTCTGGGGCAGCCCGGAAGAAGCAGCTTCGCACCAGCGTGTGGCCGACGCGTTTATGGCGGAACATCCCGAGATCCAGATCGAAGTCTGGAACCAGCCCTGGGATGACTACTTCACCAAGATCCAGGCGCTGTGGGCCAGCGGCGATTCCAAGGTGATCCCGGATGTGGCATTCTTATGGCCGACCCCACGCTATGCCGCGGAAGGCGTGCTGGAAAACCTGGATCCGTACATCGAAGCCTCCGGCTACAACCTCGACGATTACTGGCCGGGGCTGCTCGAGTCGGCCAAGTTCGAGGGCAGCGTCTACGGCTTCCCACGCGACATCGAAGCGAACGTGATCTACTACAACAAAGATATGTTCGACGCCGCGGGCGTGGCCTATCCCAGCGACGACTGGACGTGGGATGACTTCCTGGCTGCAGCCGAGGCGCTGACGCAGAAGGATGCCAATGGCATGACGACGGTCTATGCGCTCGCTGCCGAGGGCGGCAAATGGACCAAATGGGTCAACCAGAACGGCGGCGGCATTCTCGACGACTACACCAATCCCTCCACGTGCAGGTTGACCGACCCGGCGTCGGTGGCGGGCGTCCAGTTCTTCGCCGATCTGATGGAGCAGGGCTATGCTATGCGTCCGGCCGACCTCAACCAGGCGGGCGGCGATGCCGGCGTCTTTTCCAGCGGACAGGCGGCCATGATTCTGCAGAATACCAGCCGCGTCTCGGCCTTCAACGCGGTCGGTATAAATTACGACGTCGCGCCTGCGCCGACCCCGGCTGACGGCAAGCGCTGGAACGGTGCGGGCGGCGCAGCCTGGGTGATGAGCAGCAGCAGCGACAACAAAGATGCGGCGTGGACCTTCATCCAGTGGCTGCAGAGCGACGGCGGCGGACAGACCCTCTACACGGAAGCCGGCGAAATCTTCCCGGCGCTGCAGAGCGTCGCCAATTCGCCGGCCTTCATGACCGACCAGCCGCCGGCCAACAAGCAGGCGATCATCACCGAGGCGGCTGCGTCCGACGTGGGCGGCTTTGGCTACTTCCCGGAATGGGGCGAACTGAGCGGCTCGATCATCGAACCGGGCATGGAGGCCATCTGGGCGGGTGAGGTTGACGTCGAAAGCGGTCTGGCCGACATCTGCACCCAGGTCGATCAGTTCCTGGCCGATAACGGATATCCGAAATAAGTGACAGGATGACAGGGTGACAGGATGAGGTAATGGTGCAGCGAGATTTTCCCGCGTTGCCAATCATCTTGTCACCCTGTCACCTTTCTTGCGTACTCATGGCGACACGTTCCGCATCAGTCCCATCTCATTCGACCCAAAGCAGGCGCGTCCTGTTGCGCTGGCGCCCTGACCAGCAGTGGGAGGCCTATCTCTTCATCTTGCCCAGCTTTCTGGGATTCTTGATTTTCATTGTGCTCGCCGTGGTCATGTCGCTGGGCATCAGCTTCTCTGAGTGGGGACTGACGGGCTTCAAGGGCTTTGCCGGGCTGCTCAACTACCAGCAGTTGTTCCGCGATCCCATCTTCTGGCAGGCGGTTTGGAACACCTTCTTTTACATCGTCATGATTGTACCGATGCAACTGGCGCTGGGTCTGGCGATGGCTGTCGGGCTGAACCAGGCGATCCGGGGGCGCATCTTCTACCGGCTGATCTATTTCATGCCTGTGGTGACGACCATCGTGGCCGGCGCCATCATTTTCCGCCTGCTGCTCGCCACCAACGGACCGGTCAACAATCTTCTGGTTGGATTCTATGGGGCGGCCGGGCTGCCGTTTGCGCCACCCAACTGGCTGGGCAGCACACAGTTCTCGAAGTGGTCGGTGGTGATCCTGACGCTATGGAAGAACACTGGCTTTACGATGGTCGTCTATCTGGCTGCATTGCAGGGTGTGCCCCAGGAACTCTACGACGCTGCGGCGGTGGATGGCGCCAGCGCCAGGCAACGCTTCCGCCACATCACCGTCTCGCTGATCAGCCCGACAACCTTCTTCCTCTTCGTTTATCAGACCATCGGCGCGTTCCAACTCTTTACTGAGCCCTTTGTCATGACAAACGGCGGGCCGGCCAACTCGTCGCTAAGCGTAGTGCAATACATCTACTATGCTGCTTTCCGCGATATTCGCATGAACAAGGCCGCGGCTATGGCTTGGTTCCTGTTTGTTTTCATCTTTGTCTTTACCTTGTTCCAGAATCGCATGCAGCGGCGCTGGGTGCACTACGAGACGGAATAAACGCGCCATGACTGCTACAACCGACCTGGTCACCCGCAAGTCGCCCAACCAGATGCGGATACCCGCGCGGCTGGCGCTTCACGCCATCCTAATTCTGGGTACGATCATCATGGTGGCGCCCTTTTTACTGATGGTATTAGTCTCACTGCTGCCGCTCACTGCTTTCATGCGCCAAGAGTTCAGCCTCTCTATACTCACGTTGGATAACTACTTCGAGACCTTCCAGGCCGTACCTTTTGGTCGCTACTATTTCAACAGCATCTTTGTCACTGTGACGGTGACTGTTGGTCGCGTGCTGATCTCGTCGCTGGCAGCTTTTGCCTTTGCCCGCCTGCGCTTCCGCGGGCGCGAGGCAATCTTTCTCTTCTATTTGGCCACGCTGATGATCCCTTTCCGGTGACGCTGATCCCAAATTTCCTGATCGTCAAGAATCTGGGCTGGTACGACACCTATCTAGCGCTGATCGTCCCGGGTCTCTTCAGCGTTTTGAGTGTCTTTCTGCTGCGCCAATATTACCGCAGCCTGCCCCTCGACCTGGACGAAGCAGCGCGCATTGACGGCGCGTCAAGCCTGCGCATCTGGTGGCAGGTAATTGTACCGCTCAGCGGCCCGGTGCTGGCAACGCTGGCGATCTTCGACTTTCAGGGTGTCTGGAACGACTTTCTTTGGCCGTTGGTCGTCACTACGTCCGAGGAGATGCGCACTCTGCCGGTGGGTCTCGCCGCGTTCGTGGGCCAATACGTCACCTCTTGGAACCTGCTCATGGCCGGCGCAGTGATCGCGCTGCTGCCTGTGTTGCTGATCTACATCATCGCACAGAACTGGTTCGTCAAGGGCATCACGCTGAGCGGCATGGGTGGGCGCTAAGGGTAAGGAAGGCGCTCACCGGCTTTGACGGGGTGCAATTCAACTTGGGGGCAAACGTGAAGTAGACCCGCTTTGACGCGTCCCGGTTGCACAGAACGTTTGTGCGGTATACAATGGGCGACAGAATGCAGATGCGCATTCACCAGGCATGATCGGCTGGCACAGTTTCAGGAGTAAATGCCATGACTGAACTTGTTGCGCAGGAAGAACAGGAAGAAATCGACGAATTCCGCATTACCAAACTCGATCTGTCGCGCATCGTCACCGAAAATGATACTCCCGTGGATAACTTATTCTCCGAACGTCAGATGCGCTTGCTGGCAGAATCGTTGTACACCTCATGGGCGGCCTGGCGAGGGTCGCACCTTTGTGGCGATGGCGAATGTCGGTCTCTTTTTTCATCTGCACCAGCCACCGCTCGTGCCCAATGTGTTGGTCAGCCTGGATGTGACCCTGCCCGTCGGGGCCGTGGGAAAGAACATCGCTCCTACTTTGTCTGGGAGTATGGCAAACCGCCCGATATTGTGGTGGAAATTGTCTCTAACAAGGTCGGCAAAGAATTGGGCGACAAGCTGCTGGACTATGCGCGGCTGGGCGTCGCTTACTATATTGTGTATGACCCCGGTCAGTTTGTCAGCCAACACCCGCTGCGTATCTTTACGCGCCAGGGGCTGCGCTACACCGAGATCACCGACGCATGGTTGGCAGAGGTGGGGATAGGGGTGACGCTCTGGGAAGGCGAATACGAACACATGACAGACTTATGGCTGCGTTGGTGCGATCAGCAAGGCGTCTTATTGGCGACCGGACAGGAAGCGCTTGCCGAAAAGTCGCAGCAACTTGCCTTTGCGAGCCAACGCGCCGAGCAGGCTGAACGACGCGCGGCTGCATTAGCGGCGAAACTTGCCGCACTGGGCATCGACCCGGAACTTGATTGACCCATGTTGCACACGCCGATCGGCAAGATTGTCAAGTCCAATTCCCACATCGATTATGTCTGCCAGGTCTTTGGCGTTGGCGAGACGCCGCTGCCGCCCACGCCGGAGGATTACTGCTTTGGCGCCTTTGTGGCGGTGGAACTCGAAACGACCAGCGGCGCCGGCGCGACCCTGGTCGGGCTGATCTATAACACGCTGCTGATGAACCCGGAGTTTGGCGCGCTTGGCCCACGCCTCAGCCCGCGCAACGAGGTCGAGATCTTCTCGCCCGACTACCTGGCCGAAACCGCCACGCTACTCGGCGTCATCAGCATTGGCTGGCTTGATGCGGCCGGGCGCGCCCATCAAGGGGTGCCGGCGTTGGCAGCGACGGTCAACTGCCCGGTGCGGCCCCTTGCGCCGGACGAAGTAATCGACTTTCACGCCGATAAAAACGGTCAGCCGCAATTACGCTATGCACCCCAGTTGCTGGCGCAGAATCACGCGCTGGTCGCGCCGCTGCTGCTCGCGGTGCTCGACCGGCTTGGCGAGCTTTTCCCGCAGAGCCGCGGCCGGCTTGCCGTCATGCGCAACAATGTAGCGTGGAAGAGCATCGTGCAGCCGGCTGGCTGAGTAATGAGAGAATTGGCTTTGCCCGAAATATCCCGCTTTTATGGACTCTCAATCCGGATGTATGTGGAACGCGGCGAGCGCCATCATCTACCCCATTTTCATGTGTTGTATCAGGGGAAGGGTGCGGCATATCGCATTGATACGGCTGAGGTCATCGGGCGGATACCTTCCTCTACGTCAGCGAAGGTTGGTGGAGGCGTGGGCGGAGTTGCACCGCGATGAGTTGCAGGTGAATTGGGAGCGGTTGCAGCACGACGAGCCACCAATCAGAATTGCGTCGCTGGAATAGGAGACATCATGATTCATGAACTCTACGAGGTGACTGGTTTCGAGATCGTTGGCGCCTATACACTTTTCATCGAGTTCGATGATGGCACGAGTCGAGAAATCGATTTTGAGCCGATTCTTCACGGCAAAATTTACGGGACACTGCGCGATAGAAAGCTTTTCAAAGAGGTTAAACTTGACCCTGATGCACGCACACTTGTATGGCCCAATGGCGCAGATTTCGATCCAGAAACTCTACGAAATTGGTCGCAGTATCAGGACGCCTGGCTCGATGCCGCCAAAAAATTAAAGTATGGAGAGACCACCTCTACAGTATGATCATTGATGAAGTTGCTGTCGGCACCGTCAAAGGTCCCGGCGAAACGCCTAACGACTACCTTTTCATTGCGCCCGACCCGGAGCGACGGGTCAAGCATGGCGAGTTCGTCTACTATCTCGCCACAGTCGATGGCGCCGAGTGCGAAATTTTGGGGCGCGTCACCGGCCGACGCCCGGTCAAACTGCTGCCCGACAGCTTCCTGGCCGACCCAGCGGTGCCGCCTGCCTCCGTTGCCGCGCTGCTCGGTTATGAAAGCGACGCGACCGAACTCTTTGAGATCACCGTCACGGTGCTCGGCTATCACAGCCCCCAGATGGGCGACTTCATCAACCCGCGCGTGCCGCCGATCGGGGGCGCGCCGGTCTATATCGCGGCGGATGCGTTGCTGGGGCAGGTGCTGAGCAAACGCCGCCGGGCAGAGCGCGGCGGCGCCTACATCGGCAGCCTGCTCAGCCGGGTCGAAGGCGCGGTGCCGATTGCACTCGACGTGCGCGGGTTCACGGGCACGCACCTGGCCATCATCGCCAGCACGGGCAGCGGCAAGAGTTACCTGGCCGGCGTGCTGATCGAAGAGATGTTGATGCCACACAACCGCGCCGCGGTGCTGGTGATCGACCCGCACGGCGAATACAGTACGCTCCAGGAAATGATGAATCTGAGCGAGTTCAGCGAGGGCAACTACAAGCCACGCGTGCGCATCTTCCGCCCCGACCAACTGCGCGTCCGCATCGATTCCTTAACCGTGGCCGATCTGCGTTATCTGTTGCCCAATCTCTCGGAAAAGATGCACTATCAGCTTGGCCGTGCCTACAGCTTTGCCCAACGCAGCGCCAAGCATGGCCACTACACGCTGGAACAGTTGCTCTACGCGGTGCGCCAGACCGCGGAGGGAAAGCGGGGCGAGGAAAACGGCGCTGAAGAAGACGACCCGACGACGGGCGCCCTGACCTGGCGTCTTCACGCTGCGCTGAGCAACAGCCGCATCTTTCACGATTTCGAGAACCTGGAACTCGAAGAACTCTTCAAACCGGGCCAGTGCACGATCATCCAGCTCAACGAGATCGACCGCCGCGAGCAGCAGGTGATCGCGGCCACCTTACTGCGCCGCGTCTACCAGGCGCGCATGGACACTGCCAAAGGCAAGCTCGAACGCGGCGACCCCAGCCATCTGGCCTATCCGGTCTTCTGCCTGCTGGAGGAGGCGCACAACTACGCACCCGCCAACGCCGACGCGGTCAGCTCTGACGTGCTCAAGACGATCCTGAGCGAGGGACGCAAGTTTGGCGTAGGCATCGGGCTGATCACGCAGCGGCCGGGCAAGCTGGACGGCGACGTGCTCAGCCAGTGCATGACCCAGTGCATCATGCGCATCACCAACCCCGTCGACCAGAACCGCATTGCCGAATCGGTGGAAAGTGTGGGGCGTGATCTGCTCAAGGAGTTGCCGAGCCTGAGCAAAGGGCAGGTGATCGTCAGCGGCGCCAGCGTCAACACGCCGGTCATGCTCAAGGTGCGCAAACGCATCACCCAGCACGGCGGGCAGGATCTGGACGCGCCGGCAGAGTGGATGCGGTGGTTCGAGCAGGATCGCCCGGCGCAGGAGGGCGCGCCGCGGCGATGTATGTGCCAAAGGAAATCACTGAGGAGGAAGACGGCGACGTCCTCTGGGCATAAAAGACCTCCTGAAGTGATGACAGACAAGGGGGCGAGGCTAGCACTTCTTAACGCCCCCAACTCCCTCAAGACCCCATTTTCCCCTCACGCTTACCTGACGGCTAATGGCAGATACAAGGTGTTGCTGATCTCCAGCAGCGAGATGCGCGCCACGGTCGGATCCTGCGTCGCCGCGCCGGCAAACTCTGCACGCACGTGCACTACATCGAAGCCAGGGTGGTTATTCCACAGCGCCGCGCTGACCAGCGACTGCCCGGCCACGCGACTCACGCCTTCATCGACCTCGCTGTACGCAGCATTGGATGGCAGCAGGTTCATCAGGCTGGTCAGGATCGTCCCTTGCAACGCGTCCAGCGCCGGCGCAAAGAGATCATCTTGTGGATTGCCCGTCACGATGACTTTGGCGCCCGGTTCGCAGGCAAGAATCTGCTGGACAAAGTCGTGCACCACCTGCGCCTGCCCCAGCCGTCGCGCGGCCGAGTTAAGCAGCGGCGGCTGGATCGCACCATAGCGTGGGCTGTCCATCCCCTTGTCGTCAAAATAGATGGCGACGACAAAGAGCGTTTCGCCGCCAAAACTGAACTGCGCTGCGAGTGGCTTGCGACCATCCATAAAACTGGGGGCGCTGACGCCGATGCGCCCAGGATTGAGCGCAAGGGCCGCCTGCCCATCGCTGCATAACACGCTATTTTCCGTGGTGGCGTCGCCGGGACGTGCGGCAAGCTGAAGGCGCGCCGGGTTATAGAGAAAACCCAACCGCACATTGTGGCCCGGTGCGCCGCCATCTTCGGCGTCGAGCGGGTCGATCTGCGCAAAGTTGTAAGCTGGGCCGCCTGCACTCTGCACCGTCGTGATCAGCCGGCTGAAGGTGACATTGGCCGCGACTATACCATCGTCAAGGCTGCCGTTGTCGTCGCCGACTTCTTCCAGCACGAGCAGGTCAGGGCTGCCCAGGCGCTCCACCATCAGGGCAGCCTGCGTGGAGAAAGCCGTCTGCGCATCGGCGCCGTTCAGCGCAGCGACGTTCAGCTCGCCCACCGTCAAATAGAGGCTGTCGCCTGCCAAGGTCGTCACTTCCTGGCTGACCTGACCCGCCACATCAGCAGTCAACGGCGCCGTGACCTGCACCCGATAGCTGGCGTCGAAGGCGTCCATCACGCCGACCACCGGCGTCGTGAAGACCGCGCCGGCATCGACTACCGGCCAGACGGCGCCGGCAGGGTAGAGCCGCGCGTCGAGCCGGATCACCTCCGGGTTGGCGTCGTCCGGCTGGGCAAGCACACCCCCGCGCGCGGTGCGCGGCCCCGCGTCGAGGCCCCCGTCGGCCACCACCCAGAGTGCACCGCCGGCATCCGTGGCGCCGACGACCAACGCGTTGTCAATCTGGACCTGCATTGCTTCGAGACTCTCGTAAAAATCGAGGCCGTCAGTCGCCGGATCGAACACGGCCAGCGCATCGTTCTCGATGACCTGACTGGGCGGCACGCGGCCGGCGCGCCCGATCACCATCACCGGGGGCAACGCATTCTTGGCGGAAATCCGCGTCACTGTCGGGTTGATCAGGCGCGTGGTTGTCAGTTCATCGGCGCGGTTGCTCGGCTTCACCTCGGCGACCTGGCCGAGCACGAGCACATCATCGCCCACCGTCGCGGTGGGCGAAACGCCGGTGGTCACGAAAATGCCCTCCGACGTAGCCGGATTGCTGTCAGGCGCGGCGTATTGCATGTAGAAGCCGTTGCCGCTCAACACCGTGACAATGCCGCGCGTCGTCACCGTGGCGCCCGCCAGCGGGGAAGTGTGACCGGCGCCTTGAATCGTGTAAATGGGAATGATGTCGCCAAGGCCGCTGGTGGCTTCATACGCGCCCGCATCGCAGCCGTTGCCCAGTGGCCGGGTGATGCCGCGTTGGTCGCGCGTATACTGAGCGCCACAGCCGATGGTGTTGGCCGGGGCGCGGTCGATGGCAAGGCTGTCGATGCGCAGCGCGTGGGTCAGCGTGGGGCCGCTGTTATCTTGCAGCGGGCCGAGGAAAGGATCGGTGTTGACCAGGTCGCCGGCGCCGCGCAGCCCACACGTGTCGGTGCTCTCGACATTGTAGCCGTCGGAGTTGATAAATCCGGCGCTGTTGGCGCAATTGCCCCCAGCCGGCGCGTTGGCGACGATGCTTCCGGACAATGCCAGCGAACCTTCGTCGTTAAAAATGTTGCCGCCCGCTCCCGCCGCGCGGTTGGCGTTGAAGGTGACAAAGCGCGCCGTGGCAGTGACGCGATTGGAAAGCCCGCCGCCGTTGTCACCGGCGCGATTCTGGCTGATGGTGCTGTTGGCGATCGTCAACGCGCCGCTGGCATGGTCGATGCCGCCGCCGATATTGGCCTGGTTGTGGTCGATCAGGCTGGCGCTGATGGCCAGGATGCCACTGTTGAAGATGGCGCCGCCCGCTGCCGTCGCGGTGTTGTAAGCCACGCGTCGTATCGAGCGTGGTGGTGGCGCCGACGCCGTTGTTCAGAAGCCCACCACCGCTGCCGGTCACATTGTTGCTCATCACGGTGGAGGAGGTCACGGTCAGGTTGCTTGGCGTGCTGCCTGTGTTGACAAGAGCGCTGCCGCTGTTGCCGGTCACTTCCACCCGATTCAACGTCGCCCTTGCGACCTGGTTGTACAACCCGCCGCCCTGGTTGGCGTTCACTTTGCTGTCGGCGATGGTCAGCACACCTTGCTCGACATTGACAATGCCATAGCCGCCGAGGTTGTCGTTGACGGCAACGTCGCTCAGCATCATGCTCCCCGCGGCGTTGCGAAGGCCGCCGCCTTGATTGGCGCTGACGGTGGCGTGGCGCAAGGTCAATTCCCCGCGGGAACGAACACCGCCGCCCGCATCTGCAATTGCCGAAAGGCCGTTGCGGATCGCGACGCCTTGGATCGTGACATGCGCGCCCGGTTGGATGTCAAAGACGCGATCCAGTGCGCCGCCGTCGATCACGATGGTCGGTGCAAGCGCGGCCGCGGCAGCCCCGATCGCCATGCCGTCGATGGAGAGTGTGCCGGTAATATCGAGGTCGCCGGTCGCCGCGGCCTCTTCATCGGCGCCGGCAACCGCCAACGTGATGGTGACTGGCCGCGCCAGCGCGCTGTCAAAGGTAATCGTGTCGCCCCCGCCACCGGCCACACAACCGCCCACAGCCGTATCAGTGTTAGCGGAAAGCACAGCCTCGCGCAACGAGCAGACGCCATCTTCGGCGAGTACGTCGCTGGTAGTGTTCACCACAATTGGCGCGCCGGTCTGGGGCGCAACGCCGCTGGCAAGCAGCCATTGATAAGCGCCCAGCAAATCGAGCCGGCCGGCGCCGTACTCATTGTCAGGCCCGGCTGCACCCAGATCAAACGCGCTGCTGAGCAGCGCGTCTTCCTGGTGGGCAATGCTCAGATTGGGGAAGGCGCTCAACAGCAACGCCACTCCACCCGCCACATGCGGGGCCGCCAGCGAGGTGCCCGTGCTGTTATCTACATAGCCCCCGCTGCGGTCGGTGGTGCGGATGGCAACCCCCGGCGCCATCAAAGCCGGGTAGATGGCCGACGCGCCATTGCAAGACGACGGCCCGCGGCCACTCCCGGCATACAGTTGATTGTTGTCGGCGATGGCGCCCACGGCAAACGCCGATGGGTTGTTGGCCGGGCTGCGGCTGGTGGCAGATGTAGGGCCACTGTTGCCCGCGGCAAAAATGGGCAAAATCCCTGCCGCCCGCAGCGCCTGCAAATCCAACTCGAACGCAAGGTTACAGCCGGGTGAGGTCAACGTCCATGAGTTGTTGACCACCTGCGGCGCATCATCCGTGGCCGGGTTGCCGTCGGGGTCGAGCAGCCACTGAAAAGCGAGGTGGATGGCGGTGGCCGTCGAGTCGCCGCGGTCGTTGAAGATACGCGCAGCGATCCAACGCGCCTGCGGCGCTACGCCGATCGCACTGCCCCCAGCATTGCCGCCGACCATCACGCCCATCGTCCAGGTGCCATGGCCGTTGAAATCCACAGGCGCCGCACGCTGGCCGTAGGGATCAAACCAGCTATTGGCGCCGCCCCGCCAGCGACTGGCCAGTTCGGGATGGCTGAGATCGACGCCGGTGTCCAAATGGGCGACGACCACGCCCTGCCCTTGCCAGCCTAGCCCCCACAGCGCCGGAACGTTGACGCCGGCGAGATTGGCTTCCACGCCGCCACCTTGCGCCAGCGACAATTCCACCGCATCGGGTGAGATGGCGAGCACGTCCGGCTGGCTGGATAGCTCACGGATGACAGCAGGCGTGGCAGTTACAGAAAAGCCGTTGAAAATCCAGAAAGGAATGACACGGCTGACCATGCCCTGGCTGCGCCGGCTCTCCAGCAGAGGTTCAAGGCGGGCCTGGCTGTCGGCGGCAAATTCGCGTTGCTGAGTCAGAAAGTTCTGGTCGTGCGCGCCCGCGCTGGTCACACCGGACTGTTCGCGCAAAGTCACAATCACCGTGATTTGCTCGTCTGCCTGTAACGCGTCGAGCGTCGTCCACACTGCCGGGTCGATTTTCCTACTGTCACCGGTCGTCTGCAGCAGCGACGCCAAAGGGGTTGAAGGGTGTGCAGAAAAAGCAGAAACCGAGTTTCTCTGCGAAACCCGGTTGATAGACAGGACAGGGAGAGGTGCTGCGGAGGCGTGCTGCCCAGAAATCGCCGCCAACACGCCCCAAAGTAACACTGTACTTATAACTCGCCTCACACCGATCTCCCCTTCATCCTAAATAATTCCACACCCATGGCATGAATTCGCCCCTCGCAACTTGCCCCTCGCTCTACTGCGCCGTCACCGACTCCACGCGCAGGTCGCCCATCACCACTGCCACCTGAGAGCCGGGCTTGATGTTGTTGCCGGCGTTCGGATAGTGCATAAAGTAGGTGCGGTCCTGTTCGAGCGCCTTGTGATGCATCATCCCTTCGGGCGCGAGTAAGAGTGTACCACTTTTTTCGTCAACGAGGTTGGGCATCGATTCATGGCTGCCCAGCACCGGCAGCGCCTTGTCGAGATCGACCACGCGGTAGCGGAAGTCGACCAGGCCGCCGCTCGCGGTCACGCCGACGAGCCGGATGCGAATCCCGAACTCTTCCTCCAACTGCGCCGGCGTCAGCACGCGCGCGACGCCTGTCACCGGCGCTTTGCAGAAGACGCCATCCACCGTCGCGTAATCGCTGACCGAGAAGGCGATCAATTCGTTAGCGGTCTGCACAGGAACAGCAGGCGCCGGCGCAAACCACAATCGATATGCAAAAATACTGGTTGCCGCAATGGCTGCTGTGGCCAGTGCAGCAATCAGGACGAGCCAGAAAACACGTCGACTGATAACCGGGGTGGATTTCGTTTCCGTAATCATTTCACTCATATGCTTGCTCCTGAGTGTGACCTCCTGCCATTTGCAGAAGGCTTTGCGTCCTGTCTACATCCGTGTTCTGCGAATACACCGACTGGTCACACGCGTGGAGGCAGCGTGTGACCAGTCCGCTCATCTACGTCCGATTCACGGCCCAAAGATCGTGGTCGTGGAACGCTTCGAGGTGAACTCGTCGAAGTACTGCGTCCCAGTCAGCGTGCCCGCCAAGCCCGCCACCGGCCCCATCCGCACGGATTCGAGCGTGTAGGCGCTGGTGTTCAGGCTGTTGCGCACCTGGCGCCGCACCCCATCGACGTAGAGGGCGAAGGAAGTGCTGTTCCCAGACTCCCAGACAACCTCGACGGCCTGTGGCGCGTTGGCCAGCGTCACCCAGCCGGTGTTGGTGGAGCCGCCCGCCCGCATCACCACGCCGCGAATCTGCGGGGCGCTGGCCGGGTTGGGACGCCGGTACTGAATGGCGAAGATCGTATTATTGCTGGCGTTCAGACCTGCCAAGATCGTCACGCCGGCGTTTGGCGCACGCGAACCATTCGGATGGAAGTAGAAGCGCGCACCGTAGCTGGTCAACGCATCGGGCGTAGCGTCGGTCACATAGGCCAACGCGCCCGGCGCGATCGCCACCTGCATCCCCCACGCGCCGCCGTTCATCGCGGCGCCCGGCGTCACGTTGACGGGGCCGGTGGATGCACTCCAGGCGCTCACGCCGCCGCTCTCAAAGCTGTCGGTGAAGAGCAGGTCATCGACGCTCAGCGTCACACTGACCGGCAAACTCCAGTTGCCGGCCGCGTCACGCGCTCGCACCGAGAGGACATAGCCGCCGGTCAGCCAGGTCGAGACATCGACCGCGGCTGCCAGATCCGCGCCGTTGGCGTTGGGCGTCAGCGTCATCGCCGCGCGTTGGGCGTCAGCGTCATCGCCGCGCCGTTGCCCTGGCCCGGGTCGGCGCCGACAAACCATTCCGCTGCGCTGACTGTGGTCAGCGTTTCGACGGTGCTGGCGGTCAGCGACACAGACGACGCAGAGTTGGTCGGATTCGGCGTCACCGCCACGTTGCTCACCGTGGGTGGCGTGCGGTCGATCAGCAGCGTCGCGGTGCTGGTCATGCCCCAGTTGCCGGCGATGTCCTGACCGTGAACGGCAATCTGATGCGCGCCCTCCGCAAGCTGGCTCAGGTTGATCAGCGGAATGAAGGCATAGGCATCCTCCGCGGGGCTGTCGTAGAGGCCATCGATCGGCGTGAAGGGGAAGCCCGCGCCGTCAGCGCCGATCAGACCGATGAAACCTTCGACGCGCTGGATGTTCGAAGCGACGGGGCCGGCGCCGGGTTCGGTGACCCGAGCGTCCACCCGCACCGCGGGCCGGCTGGGGTTGATGCCCGTTGCGCCGTTGTTCGGGCTGGGCGCCACCGTGACATTGCTGGTCGCGGGGCCGCTGCGGTCGATCAGCAGATCGATCGTGGCAGGCGCGCCCCACAAACCGGTGGCGTCCTGGCTGCGCACCGAGATCGTGTTGACGCCTTCGGGCAGCGCCGACAGCGTAGCCGACGGGATGGTGGCGGTGATGCTGGCGACGGGCGCCATGACATTCAGCCCCATCGCGACGCCGGCGCCCGGCGTCACCGCGCCGATGTAATACTCGGCAGCCACAATATTGCTGTTGCCGCTGCCGACGTCGCTGGCCGTGCCCCCAAGCGCCACGTTGACATTGCCCTGGCTGGGATTGGGCGAGAGCGTCAGCGCCGAAGTGGCCGGCCGGCATTGTCGGCGCTCAGCAGCACCAGGTTGTAGGCGCCCCAGTTGCCGGCGCTGTCCTGGCCGCGCACGTAGACGGAGTGATTGCCCGGCGCCAAGCGCCGCAGCGTCGCCGCTGGAATCGTGCCGTTGACAGCCTCAGCCGGTGTATCGAAGGCGCTGTCGTCGGCGGCCATCGCGGTGGGGGCGGCCATTGTGTCGTCGATCACAAATTCCGCCGCGCTGATGTTGCTGGCGCCGCTGTCGACGTCGCTGATTTGGGCGCTGACGATGATGTCGCCGCCGTTTGCCGTGAGCGCCAGATTCGCCGCAGTTGGGCCGGTGGCGTCATTGCCGCCGCCAGGGCCGACCGTGGGAATCTCGACGAACGTCATCATGCCGCCGTAGCCGGCCGCACGATTGTTGTGCAGCAGCAGGCTGCCGGCATGGACGGCAAAACGCGCGCCAGCCGGGGCCGAAGCGGGCACGGTGGCGATGGCGTCGAGCGTCGTGCCGGGCGCGACCGTCTCCGCGATCACGGTGTAGGCGTTACTCACAGTAGATGCGTTGTTCGACCGCAGGTTGCCGTCCGTAGCGATCACCTGCTGCGTCAGACCGAGCAGCCCCATCGAGTGATGCAGCGCGCCGGCGTTGATGTAGCGCAGCAACACACGGTCGCCCGCCGTCACTGTGATCGGCGTGGTGGCCGGGTAGGCGACGCCGTTGATCAGCTCGTAGCGCGTGGCAAAGTTGCTCATGTTGAAGCTTGCCGGCGTAGCGCTGGTGTTGAGCGCCGGGTCGATCTCGCTGAGCACCAGCACGGCCTCCACATTGTAGCCGGTGGACGCGTTGTTGTAAGCCTGGTTGGGCGTGGCCGGGCGCACGATCAAGGCGCCGTGCAGCCCCATCGCCGTCTGATAGAGCGAGCCCGGCAGCAGCCCCGCCTCATAGAGGAAGATGCCCGGCTCACCCGCCGTAAAGGTGTACGTCACCGAGCTGTTGCTGGGCGCTCCCGTGCGGTCAAGCGGCAAAGCCTGTCCGTGGAAGAAGATGCCCGTTGCGGCCGGCAGGCGATTGTTGAGCGTCACCTGCACCACATCGCCCTGCGTGACCGTGAGCACAGGCCCGCCGGATTGCGTCACCGTGGGGTTGCCCGCGCACGCACCGAGCGTGTAGCCCCACACCGGGAGCGTCGTCGCATCCGGCAGCGTGGTGGAGCCGGTGGTCGCGCAGAGTTCGAACGTTACGTCAGGCGCCTGGGCCATTGCCGGCTGCGGATGGAAAGCCATCACCAGCAGCAAGGCCAACACGCCGATCCATAGATGTTGCTTAATAAACTTGGTCATCATGATCGCTCCTTACTGCGGGCAATTGTTGGGCAGCGGCGGATCGACGCGTGTGAAGGTCGCCGGGCCGGTCATGGGCACGCCCCAGGAATCTAACTGGAAGAGTGCATGGTTGTGGGCGATGATGTAGTACTCACCGCACTGCGTCATGGCGGTGTCGCCAACTGGCTTGACGCCATCCGTGCCGAGGTACGGGCTGCCGCTGAAGAACATACCGAACACCATGTTCTGCAGATTCGGAATCGTGACCGGCACCGGGTTGGTGGTCTCGTTGTAGCCCTCGTTGTCGCGCCAGTCGAAGGTCACGTCCCAGGTCTGGCCGGGGCCGACGTTGACCGCAAACTTATCGAAGGAGAGGTCGGCGCCATCACTGTTGACCAGCGGGTAGCCGTCGCGTCCCACCACGCGTCCATTGTTGCCATGCGGATGGAAGGGGAACTCGATCGTCCCCATGTTCAGATAGCGCACCAACGCCGGATGGGGATTCGCGGTCGGGTCGTAGGGGTTGATGCGCGCCAGCGCGCCGTAGGGTTGCGTGGGCAGCCATGCCGCAAAGTTCGAGGCGATGCTGTCCGGGAAGCCGCGGCCGTTGATCAGCCAGTAGCGCGGCTTGTAGAGACTCATATCAAAGGGCTGGCCGCGTTCCACCGCCTGGTTCAGATAGGGATCGACCTCGGAGAGCATGATCATGAACTCGGGGCCGGTCTTATACACCGCACTGCCTTCCCCATAGACGAAGCTGGCGCCGGCCGGCGGGCTGTCCGGGCGCACCGGGCGCACAATCAATGCGCCGAACAATCCCATGCGCACCTGGCGATCCGGGTTCGTGCCGCTTTGGTAGATAAAGGTGCCGGCGCGCGACGCCACAAAGCTGTAGGTCATCGCGCCGCCATTGGCGGTCGCCACCGGCGCCAGCGAAGTCAGGGCGCCGCCCGTGAACTGGGGCGCAGCCAGCACGCCATTCGCCACCACATTCTCCTGGCCGGGGAAGACGAGCGAAATGTCTTCGGCCAGCGTATTCTGCACGATCACCGTCACCGTGTCGCCCTGATTCACACAGAGTGTGGGGCTAGGGTGCTGAAAGGGCTGACCCGCGACGGAAAAACCCCACATAAACACCGTGTTGTCGTCGGACATGCCGATGTAGCCGCTTTCGGTGCGCAGGGTGAACGTTGCGTTGGCGCTGGTCGTGCAGACGATGCCGTCCGCCGCTGCACTCTGCGCCACGGCAGGCTGGACATTGACGGCGGAGGTGGTCATCAACAGCGCCAGCACAATACCGAGCGCCGCCCCCCACCGCATCCATTTGAGCTTGAAAATAGTCATGTGATTGCTCCTTGTCATGCTACACCACACCTAGGTATTGGGCAGCGCTTGTGGCGCCAGCGTGTTCGCCGGGTAAACGCGGATCTCGGTCATCTGACTGCCGTTGCCGTGCGTCATCGCCCGGTTATAGAGCAGATAGGCGTCGTACGGGCTGTTCCCGCTGTGCGGCGGCGCCGTAAAGATGGCATCGACGCTTTCCCCGGCGTTGAACGTCGCCGTGCTGGACAGATAGCTCGTGTCCGCGCCGGTGCGACCGCGCATCAGCGTGGCGTCGCGCCCGATGATCTGCATCTTCAGCCCGGTCGCGGTCATGGCGGCTTCGGTGAAGCCCAGGTTGGCGAAGCGCAACAGCACCCGTTCGCCTGCGTTGCAGGTGATCAACGACGACAGTGGCTGGTAGCGCAGCGACTCAAGCCCCGCATTCGCCATCAGATCGCCTGTGCCATCCGTGAGCACCGGCATGGCGTTGAAGGTCGCCGGATCGATGTTGTTGGCCGTCCAGTCGATCATCGGTGAGTTCGGGGCGATGGTGTCAGGGTAGACGCGCCCGTTGAGCAGGCCGAAATCCACGCGATAGTCCGTCCACTGCGGGAGCTGGATGTGCGCGTCGTCCCAGTGCGCCTCGTTCCAGACCTCCGAAAGCAGCAGCGAGAACTGGCGGTCAAAGCCGGTCGAGCCGTCGCCGTCGTTGTAGGCGAAGCGTGTATAATCGCGCCCGTTGAAGTTGAGGGTTGTGCCATCCTGCGCCGAACGCACGAAGACCATGCCGGTCATGCCCATGTGGACATGTTCGATGTCCTCCACGTGGCAGTGGTACATGTAGGTGCCTGGGTCGCGTGGCCGGAACGCATAGGTGAAGTTGCGCTCGATCGGCACCGACACCGAACCCATCGGCTCGCCATCGAAGAAGGGGATAACGTGGCGGAAGCCGTGCCAGTGCAGCGTGTGCGCATCAACCAGGTCCGGGCGCATCGCCAGGCCGAGGTTGGTCAGTTGGAGCGTAAACTGTGTGTTCTGATTGACCCAGAAGAGCGGCGCCGAGTGCTGCGCCCGCATTTTCTGCGCCATCATCTGTTCCGGCGTCAACCCGGTGACGTTGCGGAAGCCAAAGATGTAGGTCGTGAGACCCGCGGGCGCCAGGCTGTCGGGGTGATAGGGCGCCATGGCCGAGTCGGGCGGCAGTGCGATCCAGCCGTCGGTGGCGGCCATCGACAGGTTTGGTGCGGCTTGCTGGGCATCCGCGCTCCACGACGGGGAGAGCCAGCCCCCCTTACTCGTGAAACGGGGCAGCATACTCGCCCCTGCCGCAGCCAATGCCGCCCCGCCAGCGATCTTGAATAAGTTCCGTCTTGAGAGTGTCTTTCGCATCTTTTTTCTCCTGTGTAGGTGCAGTTTCCACACCGCACGTCCATGCCTCTTTCTCTGGGTCGCGAGACCGGGTTGTGGTCAGAAACCCGGTCTCGCGTTCAAGAGAAGATGCGTTAGCGGGACGTTGAAATGGCCGGCAAGTAGATTGTGTTTTCCTCGTACATCATGCGTTGCGGGCTGACCGTGTACTCTGTCGGGTAGACCGGCTCGATCAGGCCACCGTCCTGTTCCGTGGCGATCTGGATAAAGACCGGAGGCACATCGCCGCCGCCGAAGTTGTCGAAGCGGGCGCTGTTGGCCGGCGTAACCATGTAGACGCCGATGCGCCCACCTGCGGTGACACGGCTCATCGGCCAGGTGTTGCCGCCGACGCCGATCACGCTGGCTACACCCAGCAGCACACCGTTGCGGTAGACGTTGATTGTCCCGTCCGCCAGCGTGCGAGCGCCGAGCTGGTCGCCCACGGCGAAGGTGATGCCCGGGAAGACCGCCCGCAGCCGCCAGCCATTGGCCGGGTCGTGCGTCCAGATCTGGACGTTGTTCTGGCCTGGGCGGCGGTCATAGTTCACATCGATCATGGATACATTGGCGCTGGCAGCATTCCCGTTCAGCTTCAACAGCAGGCCAAGCTCTTCAGCATTGGCGGCGATGCTGTTGAAGGTGAAGAAAGCTTCCTGGTTGGGGCCGTAGCTGTCTCTCATCCACCAGGCTGTGGAGACGCCAGCGCCAGTCACGTTTTGCACGTTGTTAAGAATCGCAAAGCGGCTGGTCTGACCGCCCCAGTTAGCGCCCAGTGCGCCGTTCGCCCGGTTGAAATTGTCCAGCATCGGCGTGTAGGGGAAGGCCACCACCGTGCCGTAGAGTTCGTCCGCGCCGATGTCGATGGCTGCGCCCGATGGCCGCGCCTCGCCGTCAACGTCGGCGCCTGGGGCGTTGACGCCGCTGCGGCTGTCGGCGCCGGCATTGATGGCCGGCGAGCCGGTGGCGATGTGATAGTCGCCCAGCACATTCGGCGTCGCCAGCGCGGTCACCATGGTGGTGTCCACGAAGCGGGGATTGCCGCGCCACGGTGCAACTCGCACCGTCATGTCATACTCGGTCACCACCAACGGCGCGCTGTTGACAATGTTCGTGGCAGACGAAACCGTGCCTTGCGTGGTCTGCATCAGCGTGCTGGTGGGCGCCAGCATCCCCACACTGTCGGAAACGCCCATGTCCCACCGGTTGATCGGGAAGGGATCGCCCGGCAGCCCGATGCCGACGACCGCGCCGCCGGTGAAGGCGCCGGCCCGGTTGTCCCAGAAGAGATTGTTGAAGAGCAGCGGGTTGCTGAAGATCGGCGCGCCGCTCGGCAGCGTCACCTGCAACAAGGCACTGTTGCGTGCGGTAGCGAGGCCGGACGGCGCCGCCTGCCCATTGCTCGTCATCGCCGTCGCCGTGGTGATGTTCTTCATCACGGTGTTGTTGTAGAAGCGCACATTGGGCGCGTCGTTGAGCGAGACGCCGCCGCCTTCGTGGGTCGAGACGTTGTTGACGATCACGTTGTTGTAGACGTTGTACGGGAAGTCGCCCGCCATCAGGAAGCGCAAGCCGCCGCCGTCGTCGTTGCTCAGGTTGCCCTGAATCAAGTTGTCGTGGATGTCCACCGCGCCGGCGCCCAGCGTCAACAGGGTCGGGTCCGCAGGCAGTTCGCCGGCGATCATGATGCCGCCGCCTTCATCGTAGGAACGGTTGAAGTAGATGCGGTTGTGATGAATCTCGCCGCTGGGGCTTAACCCGTAGTGGCTGATGCCGCCGCCGTATTCCGCCGAGTAGTTGCCACAGATATCGTTGTAGGCGATCTCGTAGTTCTCAGCGCCGGAGAAGACGCCGATCGCGCCGGCCAGGTTGGTGCCGCCGTTGGCAATCATCCGGTTGTAGGCGATGACGATATTGTCGTTCTGGTTGTCGTTGAGCGCACCCGGCAGATGCGGCGTTCCCAGCCGGATGGCTGCCGCATAAGCGCCGCCGTTGCTGCGCAGAATATTATTCGTGATGCGCATGTAACGGGCGTACGCATTGGCGAAGATGCCGCCACCCTGCACCGCGGCAAACTCCTGCTGCGTCGGGTCGGTCGGTTGCAGATTGTTCGGGAAGCCCTGCTGGTCGCCGCCCTGGATCGTCAGGCCATCGACCGTGACCGAACGCGCGGCGGTCATTTCGTTGGCTTCGGCGAGCACGTAGATCACCGCGCCTTCGTACAGCGCCTGATTGCCGGCATAGGTCAACCCCTGGACAAAGGTGCGCCAGGTGGATGCATACTCGGTGTCGCCGGCCACGCCGCGCCCGTCGATCACAGAGCCAAGCGCAAAGGTGCTATCCGCACGCACACCACCCGGCCCCACGCCTTGCAGCGTCAGCGGCGAGTAGATCACCACGTTCTCGAAGTAGGTGCCGGTGGGGTTCCATTGTTCCGGCGCGCCCGGATAGATGATGACGACGCGCGGGCGATTGCCGTTGGCGTTCGCTGCTGCGTCCACACCGGCTTGCATGGTGGCGTAGGTGCGACCCGGCCCCACTTCGAAGAGCAGCGGGTTGTAGCCCGAACCGATCACATGGAAGGAGAGACCGTTGACCGTGCCGTTGCCGTTCGCCGCGCGGATGCCCAGTTGATGGACGCCGGTCGGGATCGTCGTGGGCGCGGTGACGTTGATCGTGCGGTCGTTCCAACTGGTCACCTGGAGCGGCAGCGCGCCGTCCAACAGCACTTGGCCCGCCGCGGCGCCAAAACCCTGCCCCTCAATCGTGAACTGGCGATTGTCCGACGCCTGGTTCAGCCGCACGAAAGGCCGCGAGACCGCAAACAACTGCGGCGTCGTATCGTCGAGGAAACATTGCGGCGGGATGGCGTATTGCGAGCCGCCCGCCAGCACGCCCGGCACCATCTGCGTCGGCGCCAGGTCGGAAGGGATAATCAAGCCTGGGTAGATCTCGAAGGTGGCGCCGATCGTGCGGAACTGCGGGTTATAGTTCGGGTTGAGCGCGCCCGGCTGTCCGGGGTCGTTGCCCAGGATGTAATAGGAGCCAGAGCAGACGCCGGCCGGCATCGGGCAGTTGACCGAATGCGTGGACGGCAGCAGAATCTCATAGACGCCGTTCGGGTCCGAAGTGATCGTCGTCACCAGATTGTTGGTAAAGTCGTAGACGCCGATCGGCATATTGCCGATGCCCGCCTTCTCGCCGAGGTTGATGCTGGTCGGGTCCGTGGAGACGGTCAGGTCGTCGATGATGTAGCCCTTCCACTTGCCCGGAATCGGCACATCGGTAAAGAGATTGAACGTAGGCGCAATCGACTTGCCGTTGTTGAGCGACACCAGCTTGGCGTCGCACAGCGGCCGCGACTGACCTTCGTAGATCGTGCCGCCCGCATCCACGAAGTTTGGATTGTAGGTGGCGTTGGGGCCATCGGCGCCGACGCCTGCGACATCGACCGTGTGGAGCGCGCCGGCGCACGCTGGCGGCGGCGCCTGCGGCACAAACTGGTCGCCGTCAAAAACGTTGATGTCTTCTTCACGCGTCACCTGGTAGAGCGGACGCCCGAAGATCGTGTCGTTGGGAATGTCGAGCGCCACCACGTAATCGCCGGCGGGGAGCGGCGTCAGTTCGACATTGGGGTCGGCGCAACTCTCGGTTTCGGCGTCCATGCCGTTTTGCCCGAAGCAGCCGTCGGTGAAGCCGTAGTTGCCGTCAAGCGTGGCAAAGCCGGCCTGCACCTGGGTGCCCATCAGCGGCGCTTCGATGCAACGGCGACCGACGGTTTCCTGATTGCCGTTGCCATCGGTCGGCAGCGACTCCTGATTGCCGTTGCCCCACGGCAGCGGGACGCCGTTGGCATCGCGCGCCACGCAGTCGGTGGGTTGATCCCACGTCTCGGTGAGGGCGGTGTTAAGCAGGCGACCGCGGGCATAAGAGCCATCTGCATTCAACTCGTACTGATTGCGCGCATCGCAGGGGACATTGGCGTTCGCGCCGCAGCGCACCGGCTCGTACAGATTGACGCGGATGTTGGGGATGCCCGGCTGCCACGGTTCGACGGCGGCGAAACGCGGGTCGAGTTCGTTGCGCGTGGTGTCATAGGAGACAGTGCCGACAATGCCGCCGTTGCGCGGGCCGCCGCGGGCGCCAGTAGCATCGTAAGGCTTGACGCCCCAATCCAACTGTGCACCCTGGCTCAGGATCGGCAGCACACCCACATCGACGCCCGCGCCGAGCACGGTGGTCGGCTCCGGCTGGTTCTCGACCTGGAAGGTGATGCCGGTGGTATAGTAGCGGTCATTGTAGGCTTCCAGGATCATCCACGAACCCATCGGATACGCCTTTTCGAAGACGTAGTAGCCGTTGATATCGGTGGTGGCGGCAATCGACATGCGGTCGATTTCGCTGTTGTCACGATCCTTGAGCACCACCAGGTAGTTGGCGATGCCGCGCTCGCCGGGGTCGCGCTTGCCGTTCTCGTTGGCGTCCTCATACACATACCCGTCGTACTTGGTGAACCAACTGGTCAGGAAAGGGCTGCCCATGTCGTACATCTGCCCATTCTCGACCGTCACCTGCATCCAATCGAGGATCGTGTGGATGTTGACATCCCACCACGTAAAGAGGTAGTTGCCGTCGGGCACGTTGTTGATCTCGAAGGAGCCGTCGGGGTTGGCCGGCTGGGCATAGACCACAGTGTCGCCGTTCTGCAGGTCGGAAAGTGCGACCCACCCGTTTTCGATGGCGCCGGTCATCTTAGCGCCGTTGAAGCCGCTCCAGATGTCGCCATACCAGGGCAGGCCGCCCTGCTGGGGCAGATAGACCGACGCGCTGACCAGCGTGCCGCGCACGCCGCCCGTCACGTTGCTGTCATTGAACTCATCGGTCGGTCGCACAAAGCCAAAGACCGTCCACGGGAAAGGCTCGCCGGCCACGACAAATTCATTGTCAAGACCCGTGCCGCCTTCCTGCAGCCAGGTGTCCCAACTGGGCGAGCCTTCCAACGTAGTGGTTTCGGTCCAGTCGGTTCCATCCGGTGGGGTGACGAACACGTCATAGCGGAGGGGGCCGAGGTTAGGAATGACGATGTCGCCATTGGCGTCGCTGATGAGACAATCGGTGCGGCCGTTTGGTTCGCCAGCCGCATCGTAAGTCGTACACAGCGGGTTGCCGAACATGTCAACGGAGACCTGGCCGAGCGTATCGTTGATCGTGGCGCGGAAGCCAGGAAGGCCGCCTTCAGCCGGCGCGTCAAATTGCCCGTTGACCGATGAAATGTCCTCAAAGACCTTGACGCGCATCGTGGCGGTTGGCAGTGGATCCGGGTGCAACCGCACCGTCACCGGCCCGGTGAGCGGCGCCGTAAAATGTTCACCGCCGAGCTTGTAGCCTTCGGCCAGCACCGAAATGAGATATTTGCCCGGTGGCAGATCAACGCCGCCATTGGCAAAGTCGGCCTGCGTGCCTTGGGTGGCGATCGGCGCCGCACCCGGCACTTCACGCAACGACGGCCAGTCACAATTGCTGGGATAGGCCGGGTCGCTGGGTGCACAGGAAGGCTCACGCGGCTGCGTGGGGGCGCCGGTGTTATCTTCGTTGATCAGATAACGATAGACCGGAATTTCCTGCCCCTCTTGGACAGGGCCGCCCGGTGCGTCGGGCTCCGTGCGCGCGCTCACGACATTCAGCGACAACACCGTGGTGGTGGTCTGCTGCGTGGGCGCAACAAGCGCGGATGACGCCGGTGCGGCGATGGCTGCCGGTGCAGCAGGCGTCAACAGCGGCAAAAGTACGATAATGAGGGCGAGCGATGCCTGAACAAGTGTGTGAACAATGCGTCGCACACTGCGCAGGCGTCGGGTGGACATCCACCATTTCTGTTTTGACATGCGTCCTCCTTGAGTGACAGGGTGGTCGTGTTCCCTATGGTATTGCTAGGCAAGGGTAGCATGATTTTCGGCGGTGCGAAGTCAATTTTGTGTTTGGATAATGTCGCGATTGTGCCAAAATGTCAGCGTTTTGCAAGCTAACGTCAGCTAAACATTTGCTATAATCTGCCCACGGATACCCAAACGAATTTACGAAAGCGTAAAAAATGATTGAGAACCTGGCGCCCCCACTTGCACCTCCAAAACAGCCGCCGATTGACCACCACTCCAACAACGTTTTTGACAAGGAGCGTGGGAGAATTCTGATTCAAGCGCCTGGGGATCGGTACCTGCGCCATGTCAATATTCTGCGCGTGGTGTTGCCTCTCTTATTATTTGTCGTCGCCAACGGCTTTGAAGTTTACGAGCATTGGACGGAGATCACCCGGCTCAACCTCCAGTTGCTCGGCGAGATCCTGATCTTCGGCGTGTTGGGGCCGATCCTGGTTTTCACGTGGGTCTCGTATGTCGGCATCCTGCTGCAAAAGCTGAACCTCGCCAACAAGCAGATGGCTGCGCTCAATCAAGGGCTGGAGAAGCAAGTGGCGGAACGCACCGCCATGTTGGCGCTGCGCAATGAAGAGCTTGCGCGCGCCAACGTTGAACTGGCAGGGATGAACAGCGATCTAAAAAAGCTGGATCAAATGAAGTCCGATTTCGTGGCGCTGGTCAGTCATGAATTGCGTGCGCCGCTCACCAACCTGAATGGCGCGATCGAGATGACGCTCCATTCACAACATGAGCTTTCGGAACAATCCCGCCGCGTGCTCCAGGTCATGGCCTCCGAAAGCGCCCGCCTGACGAATTTTGTGCGCACCATTCTTGATTTGTCACGCCTGGAGGCAGGCAAGATCAAATTCAACCCGGGTCTGATCGCGGTCAAACCGATGCTGGCGCGCAGCGTCGCCTCCTCGCTCGGTCACACGGACCGTCCTATCATCTGGCATATGGAGGCGCAGACGCCTCCGGTGTGGGCGGATGAAATTTATGTGGAAGAAATAGTGCGCAATATTCTGGTGAATGTCGAAAAGTACACACCGCCCGACAGCCCGGTCAAGATCAGCGTCTGCAAGTCCACTGCCAGACCAGGATTTGTCCAGATTGCTGTCACCGACCACGGCCCAGGCATCGCGGCTGAAGCGCAAGCACATATCTTCGACCGCTTTTATCGTGTCAAGTCCAAAGAGGGCGGCGTCACTCCCGGCTGGGGTCTTGGGCTTTTCTTTGCACACACCTTGACCGCAGCGCAAGGGGGATGTTTGACGTTAACATCACCAGTTCATGATGACGCACACTTTCCGGGGGCTTGTTTCACCATCATGCTTCCGGTGGCCCAGGAGACGCCAGAACATGATTGATTTACTCCTGATCGATGATGACGCTAATTTAACCGAACTTCTCGGCAATTATCTGGGTAAGCGCGGGTATGCCGTGCGGATCGCGCACAACGGCGCCGAAGGAGTGCGCATGGTTCATGCTTATCAGCCGGCGCTGGTCGTGCTGGATGTCTCGATGCCGGTGCGCGACGGCTGGTATGTATTGGCGCGGATTCGCGAACTGTCTACAGTGCCTGTACTGATGGTGACGGCACAGACGGAAGAGGAGAATGTGTTGCGTGGGTTTGCGCTGGGCGCCGATGACTATGTTGCCAAGCCATTCTCCTTCGCCGAACTTACGGCGCGCATCACCGCGGTTCTCAACCGCGTCAGCCGCACCGAGGCCGTACAATCCGTCGAGATCTATGGCGAATTGACTATCGACTTGACCGACAAGCGCGTCTGGCGCGGCGGCGAGCTGATCCACCTGACGCCGACCGAGTTCAAGCTGCTCGCCGTGTTGATCCGTCAAGCAGGCCGTGTCATCACGCAGGAAGAGTTGGTGCGCCAGGCGTGGGGCGAGCAATATCTGGAGGACATTGGTTATGTGCGCCGCTATGTGTGGCATCTTCGCCGTAAGATCGAGCTGGACCCCAACAACCCGCGTTACATTCATAACGACCGCGGCTATGGCTACCGGTTTGAATTCGCCGACGCTGCCATGCCAAGCCTGAACTGAAGCGCAGATAAGATCAAAGTCTAAAAGCCGAGTCTCTTGAAGAGACTCGGCTTTTATCACACATTGTTTATTGCAAGCGCAATTCGGATCTAGCCCAGGGAAATTGGGGCGCGATTCGGTCGTTTGCTGGAAAAAACTTCCCCAACCAGCGGCTCGCCGACGAGATCGTACTCCATGGCGCCATTGATATGCACCTGCATCATCTCGCCGATCGGCGCGCCGCGCACGCCGGGCACGAGCACCAACCCATCGATCTCGGGTGCATCCCGGTAAGAGCGCGCCAGCAGCAACGGTTCGCCACTGCCCTCGACCCGACCCTCTCCTTCGACCAGCACCTCTAGCACTCTGCCCACCTGCGCCTGGTTCTTGCGCAGGCTGATGGGTTGCTGCAACTCCATCAACCGCGCGTAACGCGCCTGCTTGACCTCGTCAGGCACCTGATCGGGCAAGGCTGCGGAGGGTGTGCCCGGCTCCGGGCTGAAGGGGAACGCGCCCACCTTGTCGAACTCGATTGCCCTGGCAAAGTCGAGCAGCCCCTGAAACTCTTCTTCGGTCTCCCCAGGATAGCCCACAATAAAGGTGGTGCGCAGCGCAATGTCCGGCATGGCCGCGCGCAGCTTGCTCACGTGATCATAGACCATCTCCAGCTTGCTGGGCCGGTGCATGCGGCGCAAGGTGCGCGGGTCGCCGTGCTGGAGCGGCATGTCAAGATAGGGCGCGATCTTGGGTTGCGTCGCCATCACTTCGATCAATTCATCGCTCACGTGGCCGGGATAGGCGTACAGCAGCCGCACCCAGCGCAGCCGCGCGTCGGTGCGGTTGCAGAGGGCCGAGAGCAACCGCGGCAGGCTGTTCGGCTCGCCCCAATCGCGGCCATAGTCCGTGGTGTCCTGGGCGACGATGACCAGTTCGCGCGCGCCGGCTGTCACCAGCGCGCTCGCCTCGTCGACAATGGCTTCCAACGGGCGGCTGCGCAATTTGCCTTTGAAGGAAGGGATAGTGCAGAACGCACACGGCGCGTTGCAGCCGTCAGAAATCTTGAGGTAAGCGCTGCCGGCCACGACGGGCGGGCGCGGCGTCGCCGCGGTGAACGCCTGGGATGGGTCGCCCAACAGCGCCGGGACGCGCTTGTCGCCCAGCCACGCAGAGGCGTCGTCATTTTCCGCCTCGCCCAGCAGGGTGTACCGTTCGAGACGGCGGCGCGCCTTGCCGCTGCGCATCTGGCCGATCAGATCCAGCACGTCCATCCAGCGCCGCGTGCCGAGCAGCCCGTCGACTTTTGGCACGCGCTCGATCACTTCGGCGCCGTTGCGTTGCACCAGGCAGCCCGCCGCCACCAGCAACTGATGCTTACGCTTGCGCCGGCCCAACTCCTGCAGTACGCCGATCGACTCCTCTTTGGCCGTTTCCAGAAAGCCGCACGTGTTGACGATCAGCACATCGGCGTCCTGTTGACGGTCGGTGGGCCGATAGTTGGCGTCGCGCAGCAGCATTTCAATGCCGTCGCTGTCGACTTTATTTTTGGGGCACCCCAATGTAACCAGATGATATTTCACAATTTTTCTTCGCTTTCCCACAGTTCTAAAAACCAGCTCATTGCCTGGTATCGCTCCTGGGCAAGATAGCTCGCCGGCGCAGTATTCATACTCTTGACCGTTTTACTCAGCACCTTGCGCGTAAATTTCGACAACTCTTGGCGCCGCTCGGTCAACGTCATGCCGTCAAACTGGTGCAGGCTCAGGTTGTACGCCAGCACATTGACGCCCAGCTTGGTCAATTTATCCGCGTCCCATAACACCGCGGTCTCAAGCGGCTCCATCGCCGCAGCGTCTGATGGCCGGGTTAGACCTACATGGCTAGCGATGGCGTCGGCCACCGCCGGGATCTTCTCCGGTGGAAAATCTGTGACGCTCAGCAACGCTTCGGCCGCGGCCGCGCCCGCCTTGCCATGATTTGGCTCGCTTTTGCAGATGTCATGCAGCCACGCCGCGGCCTCCACAATGTCGCGGTCGGCGTCGGTTTTGTCTGCAAGCCACAATGCCATCTGCACCACGCGCTGCACATGTTCCCACCGGTGGCTGAACGGGATAGGTTCGTCGCCTGTCAAGCCAAGCCGCGCCCGCGCCTCCGCGTCTGCGCTCGCTTGCGCTTCGGCGCGGCAGTGCTCCTGCCACGTCAAACGATTGGACATTATATCTTTGGCTCCAATTCTAAAATTCGGTAGGGATAGACGTTGATGACCTCCGTCTCCAAGTAGCGCGTCTGTGTAACCACATCGCGCCGGTACAGGTGGATATGACCGTGCAGCAGATAACGCGGACGAAACCATTGCATAAAGGTCAAAAAACTCTTGAATCCCTGATGCGGTCGATCTGGCTGGTCGTGGATGCCCCACGGCGGCGAATGCGCGACCAACACGTCGAGATAGCGGCCGTAACGTGCGCGATTCAGCACCAGCCGCGGCGCCATGCGTAGGATTTTGAACATCATTTCCGTGTCGGTGTATTGAAAGAGGGGCGAACTGTTGTAGCGAATCGACCCTTCCAAGCCAGCCAGCAGGAGTGAATCCTCACGCACCGTGCGTTCATGCAGGTTGACGCCCCCCATCGGCTCGCTCACCGCGCGCCACTCATCGCCGCTGCCGCTGTGATATTCCACTTCGCGCGCGTGATTGCCATGCACAAAGTAAGTGGGACGCCCCATCATCGTCATCACATATTCGACGTAATAATGGGGTAGATCGCCGCAACTGAGCACCAGATCGATCTTGCCGACATGCCGATTGATGCCGGCGCTGTATAAGATCGGTTCTACTTTATCGCTGATTACCAGGGCGCGCATAGCGGTGCATTGTAGCATTGTCAAAAGGACAGCCCAAACAGAGGGCGTCAAATTTACGTAAACAAGAGGCGACAGTCACTGGTTGCAGCCTAACAGTAACATCGCTTATGGACGATTTTCCCCAAGCGGCGTATGCTGCACTCTGACTGACGAACCTCCATTCTATCTGCCTTCGTAGTCCGGGAAAGGACGCACGATGTCTACAAATATGACAAATTTCCGCAAAGAATATCAATACGACCATCTCTCGGAGGAGAACGCCGGGGCCGATCCTTTTGCGCTCTTTGAAAGATGGCTGCAACTGGCCGGCGAAAGCGCCATCCATGAGCCAAACGCCATGGCGCTGGCGACGGCGACGCCCAACGGCAGGCCCTCGATCCGCATGGTGCTGCTCAAAGGGGTGGACCGCACTGGT
Organism: Candidatus Caldilinea saccharophila; assembly: GCA_016710365.1. Taxonomy (GTDB): domain Bacteria; phylum Chloroflexota; class Anaerolineae; order Caldilineales; family Caldilineaceae; genus Caldilinea; species Caldilinea saccharophila. The sequence continues at coordinate 180,233 of JADJVW010000002.1, forward strand.
TTCACTTTTTTCACCAACTATCACAGCCACAAAGGACGCGAACTGGCGATCAATCCTTTTGCCTCCCTGCTCTTCTGGTGGGAGCCGTTGGAGCGCCAGGTGCGTATCGAAGGCGCCATCGAGAAATTGCCCGCCGCCGTATCCGACGAGTATTACTACAGCCGGCCCCTGGGCAGCCGCCTGGGCGCCTGGGTTTCACAACAGAGCAAAGTGATCCCCAACCGTGCGGTGCTGGACACGCGCCTTGGCGAACTTCAGGCGGAATATCGTGACAAGCACCCGGATCGGCCACCCTTTTGGGGCGGCTACCGGCTCGTTCCCGAACAATTCGAGTTCTGGCAAGGCGGCGTCAATCGCCTGCACGACCGCCTGCGCTACTGCCGGCAACCAGACGCCGCTTGGCTGCGCGAGCGTCTTGCTCCCTGATCTTTGCTGTATAACAGCCGCCTTGTGATGACCATCGACGAACTTCTGCGGCAACTGCGTGCGGACGCGCGCTTTATGAGCAAGGTCGCGGCTTGGCGCACCGTGCCGGGCCAGGCCGCCCGCTACGCGCCGCTGCCCACCGGCTTGCACCCCGCGCTCCCGGCGGCGTTGGCACTGCGTGGCATCGACCAACTCTACCAGCATCAGGCAGAGACAGTCGCCGCGGCGTTGCAGGGGAGGAATGTCGCGGTCGTGACGCCGACCGCCAGCGGCAAGACGCTCTGCTATAATCTGCCCGTTATGCACGCTTTATTGACGGAACCCACTGCGCGTGCACTCTATCTCTTTCCCACCAAGGCGCTTGCTCACGACCAACTGGCCGAATTGAACCGCCTGGCCGCCACGGTCGATCAGGGCGCCGGAGACGGCTCCTTTGCGCCGGCCATCGCCGGGACAATCGCCGCCTATGACGGCGACACTCCTTCCGCACAGCGCAGCCGCATCCGCAAGCACAGCCGTTTGTTGCTTACCAACCCGGACATGCTGCACGTAGGGATTCTCCCCAACCACACGCAGTGGGCCGATTTTCTGGCCGGTCTGCGCTGGGTCGTGGTCGACGAGATGCATGTCTATCGCGGGGTCTTTGGCAGCCATGTCGCCAATGTGCTGCGCCGCCTCCAACGTCTCTGCCGCCATTACGGCAGCGCGCCGCACTTTCTCTGCACGAGCGCCACCATCGCCAACCCCGTCCAGCTTGCCGAACGGCTGATCGAGCAGCCCGTGCAGGTGGTCGATCGTTCGGGCGCGCCACGCGGGGAAAAGCACGTGATCCTGCTCAACACGCCGCTGGTCGATGCCGAGAAGGGCATTCGCCGCGCGGCCACGCTGGAGGCCGCGGACCTGGCCGCCGACTGTATCGCGGCCGATCTACAGACGATCGTCTTTGGCCGCTCGCGGCTGACCACCGAACTGCTGCTGACCTATCTGCGCGCCGGTTTGTTGCGCCGCCGTCAGTCCGCGTGGGATCAGCCGGAAGGGGAGGCGACAGACCCATCGAAGCCGGGGGAAAGTCGCACAGCAGGCGCCGAACTCGTGCGCGGCTATCGAGGCGGCTATCTGCCCACCGAGCGGCGCGCGATCGAAGCCGGTCTGCGCAGCGGCGCGGTGCGCGGCGTAGTGGCCACCAACGCGCTCGAACTGGGCATCGACATCGGCCAGTTGCAGGCCGCCATCCTCTGCGGCTATCCGGGCAGCATCGCCAGCACCTGGCAGCAGATCGGGCGCGCCGGCCGCACGACCGACGCCGCGGTCGCCATGCTGGTCGCCACCGCCGGGTTGCTCGACCAATATGTCATCCAGCACGCCGAGTTTCTCTTCGAGCAGTCGCCGGAGCACGCGCTGATCAACCCCGACAACCTGATGCTGCTGGTCGACCACGTGCGCTGCGCCGCGTCCGAACTTCCTGTTGGCGCCCACGAGAGATTTGGCGCCAGCCCGCACACGGGCGATGTGCTCGCGCTGCTGCAAGAACAGGGCGAAGTGCACCGGCACGGCGATCTCTTCTTCTGGAGTGGCGCCAGCCATCCCGCGCGACAGGTGAGCTTGCGCAGCGCGGGGGCGGACAGCGTCACGGTGCAGTCTGTACGTACTTACGCGGGGCAGAGAGGGGGAGAGGGGGAGACAAAGAGACAAGGAGAGGAGGAGACAAGGGTGCAGGTGATTGGGGAGGTGGATCAGGCGAGTGCGCAGGTGTTGGTGCATGACGGCGCCATCTATCTGCACGAAGGCCAGAGCTATCTGGTGCGCCGGCTCGATTTGGACGCGCTGCACGCCGACGTGACAGCCGTCGATGTGGACTACTACACCGAGGCGATCGGCGAATCCGCAGTGGAGCCGCTTGTCTGCCATGCGGCGCGCACGGCCGCGCACAGCGTGGCCGCACACGGTGACGTCGCCGTTCATTCCCAGGTGGTCGGCTACCGGCGCATCAAGCGCGTGACGCACGAAACGCTCGGCGTCTATCCGCTGGAGTACGCACGACGCACGCTGGAGACCAGCGCGTACTGGTGCGAGATCGCGCCGGAAGTGCAACAGGCGCTGGAGGCGGCCGGCCTCTGGTTCGATTCGGTCAACGACTACGGCCTCAACTGGCAGGCGCAGCGCGCGGCGGTGCGCGCGCGCGATCACTACCGGTGCAGCGCGTGCGGCGCAGCCGAGCCGCCCGGCCGCGAACATGACGTGCACCACAAGATCCCGTTCCGCATTTACGGCTATGTGCCGGGACTGAACGATTTTTACCTGATGGCGAACCGGCTGGAGAACCTGATGCTGCTCTGCCGGGCGTGTCATCGGCGGCTGGAGACGGCGGGGCGCCTGGCCACCGGTTTGGATGGGCTGGCCTATGTGCTGGGCAACCTCACGCCGCTGCACCTGATGTGCGACCGCTCCGACCTGGGCGTATACGTGGCGCGCGGCGTCGCGATCGGTGCGCGTTCAACTGGCGCACGCGCACCGGGAAGATCGCACCGCGCCGGGCAGGATGTCGATTTCTATGGTGCACCCGCCGCCGCGTCGCCGCCTGACGACGGACGGCCAGTAGACCTCAGGCCGCGCGTCTATCTCTACGAGCGCATCCCGGCCGGCTTGGGCTTTAGCGCCCTGCTCTACGAACTGCACGAGCAACTCCTTGCCGCGGCCCATGCAATCGTGCGCGGCTGCTCCTGTGCGCGCGGCTGCCCCGCCTGCGTCGGCCCGGTGCTGGACGAGCAGCCCGTGCAGTTGGAGACCAAGCGGCTGACGTTGGCGCTGCTGGAACAGTTGGTATTGTGAACTACCCTGCTGCAACCGCCTACAATCGACGCGCTCTGGTATACTGAGATCGTCATCTGCACAACGCAGCCAACGCCCATTCCAGCTTTATAAACGCTTCTTTGGAGAAATTATGTCAAAACAGACCAAGCAACTCCCTGCCCGCAAACACCGCAACACATTGCTCACTATTGCCCTGGTTATCGTTCTGCTCCACGGCTTCTTGATGACCGCGATCTTCTGGACGGTGCGTCCTGACGTCGAGCGCAACCTGGGCAACGTCGCCGTCTGGGTCATGCTGCTCTCCAGCGTGGCGGATGTGGTGGCGGCAATTGCCATGTGGTACTGGAAACGCTGGGGCATTTATCTCTACGGCCTGGCCGCGATTGGCGCCGCAGTTGTCGCGGTGTTGGCAAGCGGCGATCTCTTCCTGCTCTTTGGCGCGCTGCTGCCCGCCATCATCGTGCTCTATATTGTCACGATGCAGCGTGAAAAATTCGAGTAGCAACTTAAAAACGGCTTGACGCAGAGTCGCGGAGATGCAGAGGTGCGCAGAGAAAAGCGATTTCACCGCTGGTTGCGCCCTAAAGCTGTGCACCATTCGTGTTCTGCTAAAAAGGAGGGGGGCGAGATAATCTCGCCCCTCCTTTTCGCCAGAATCGTTTGTTTACTTGCCCAGGCGCTTCTTGAACTCGGCGGTCAGCGCCGGCAACACCTGATAGAGATCGCCGACAATACCGTAGTTCGCCTTCTCGAAGATGGGCGCTTCGCCGTCTTTGTTGATGGCGACGATGAGCTTGCTGCCGCCCATGCCGGCCAGATGCTGAATCGCACCGCTGATGCCGGCTGCAATATAGAGGTCGGGCTTGACGGTCTTGCCCGTCTGACCCACCTGATGCTTGTAGGGAATATAGCCCGCATCGACCGCCGCGCGGCTGGCGCCGACGGCCGCGCCGAGCGCGCTCGCCAGTTGCACCACCAACTCGAAGCCTTTGGCCGGGTCTGCAGAAACGCCGCGCCCGCCCGATACGATGATCGACGCGTCGGTCAGGCTGACCTCGCCGGTGTCGGTTGACTTGATTTCGACGAGCTTCTCCAGGACATCGCTTTCGCTCAAGCCTGCGTCCACCGCCTTGACTTCGCCGCTGGCCGCACCCGGCTCCGGCATCGGGAAGGAGCGTTGGCGGACGCTGACGACCTGCACCGGGCTGTTGAACGTGACGTCGGCCAGGATATTGTTGGAGTAGACCGAGCGCACCGCCACCAGCTTGCCATCATCCACGCGCAGGTCAACGGCGTCCGGCGCGTATCCGGCGTCCAATTCGCTGCCCAGCACCGCGGCGACTTCACGCCCGCGCACCGTGGCCGCCATCAGCACGACCGTAGCGCCGGCCGCTTCGACCGCTTTGCGCAACGCCTTGACGTACGCGCTCAGGCGATAATTGGCCAGCACAGGGCTTGACACCGTCAATACCGTATCGGCGCCGTAGGTGCGCACCGTTTCCGCGGCCGCGGCGTCCGCACCGATCAGCACAGCCACGCTCTGCGTGCCCAGCGCGCCGGCGATCTCACGCGCCTTGCCGAGCACTTCAAAGGAGCTGCCGACCGGGCTACTGTTGCTTTGTTCAATCCAAACCAATACAGACATGGGTGCTTCTCCTATATCACCTTTTCGGCCATCAACGCGTCGGCCAGCTTAGCGGCTTTTTCTTCAACAGTGGCGCCATCGATCATGACGCATTCGGTCTTGCGTTCTTCCGGTTTGCGGATGTTGGTCCACTGAGTCTTGCCGCTGCCAGGCGCGATGCCCAGGCTGGCGGCCGGCGTGGCGGGGATGGTGGCCTTGCTGGCCTTGCGAATCCCCATAAAGCTGGGATAGCGCGGTTCGTTGATCTCTTTGCCGACGCTGATGACGGCGGGCAGGGGGACGCTGACGGTTTCCTGCGCGCCTTCGACCATGCGCTCGACCGTGAGCTGGCCATTCGCCGCGTCGACGACCTTGGTCACGGCGCTGACCAGCGGCCAGCCCAACTTGACCGCGACGCCGGCATAAACCGCGCCGCTGTTGTCGTCGACGCTCTGCTTGCCGGTGATCACCAGGTCCGCGCCTTCGGCTTTGACCGCCGCGGCCAACGCCGCGGCCGTGGTCCACATGTCGCCGCCGGTGACGTCGCTGTTATCGACCAGCGAAGCCGCGCCGACGCCCATCGCCAACGCGTGTTTCAGCGCATCGACGGCATCCGGCGAACCCATGCTGATGGCAACAGTATCGACATCGTAGCGGTCTCCCAAAAGCAGGGCTTCCTCCGCGGCAAACTCGTCCCACGGGTTGATCACCATGGTGGCCTTGACCTTGCCGCTGCGGACATCGTCGGCCGACACTTTGGGCAGTTCGGCCGTGTCCGGCGTTTGTTTAACGAGCACTACTACTTTCACGTTTTGACCTCCTGTTGGGTCTGTCAAAAATAATCTGACGCCGCATCCAGCAATCAAAGGGTTAAAAAATGTCTGTTTGACACTATGCGCCCCGATCTACAGAAAATGTAGGGACAAATGTCATTCTATCGCGTCCTTTCCGTCCCCTGGAAATCGGGGCAGGATCGGTGCGCGCCGGGAACGGGCGTTTCTTCAGTATAGAGCCATGCGTTGCAAAGCTGTTGACGTTCTGTTGCAGAAAGTTTTATGGCGAAAAGTTTTTTGCAGAAAAGAAAAAGGGCGAGAACGCCTTTGTTCCCGCCCAGAGAAGATGGTATCTTCTCGTTTGTGAGACACTATATCACGGCTTGTCGAAAGCGACAAAGTAGCGGAAATGAGATGCTTGGACGATGCACTATGCGCTTTTCGTCATCGGGACAGCGGCGCTGACCGCCTTGATAGGCTACTCCACAGTGGCGACCGCCGTGCTGCTCCGGCGCTGGCAGCCGCCGGGCAATCCGCTGCTCCAGCGCGGCGACGTCGTGCTGCGGCTTGCGCTGATCGGCCTGTGCCTCGGGTTGGGCGTGCTGAGCCAGCTCAGTTGGGCCACGCTTGGCTGGACCCTGCCTCGCCCGCTGCGGCAACTCGCGCTGGGCATGGGGGTGGGGCTGGGGCTGGGGCTGAGCCTTTACGCACTGTCGCGGGGGGCGCAGCGCCTGGCCGGGACGCGCCTCTACAACGCGCAATTCGCGGCCCTGATCACGCCGCACAGCCGCGCGGAATTCTGGCTGGTGCTGCTGGCGTTGGCGCCGGTGGTGATGCTCGAAGAGCTGCTCTTTCGCAGCCTGCTGCTGGGCGGGTTGACGCCGATCCTGCCGGTGTATCTGCTGCTGATCGGCGGGAGCATCCTCTTCGGCGCGCTGCATCTGCCGCAAGGCCCCGTGGGCATGGCCGGCGCCGGGCTGGCGAGCCTTGTGCTGGGCGCGCTCTTTTTCTACGCGCACAGCCTGCTGGCGCCGCTGGTCGCGCACTATCTCACCAATCTGGTGCAGCTCATCCTGGCCATGCAGGTGAGCCGCCGCGCGTCCATAAATTGACCGCATCGCGCAGCATGGCCGCGGCCGTGGGGAGCGGCTCGCGCTCCCAGATTTTGTGATACATACGCCCGTACAGGTCGCTCTCGATCTCCACGCCCATCTCCCAGCCGTGGCACTGGCCCAGGAAGCTGTCCGCGGCCACCGGTGTGGGCGCGACCGTCAGCACGTAGCCGGCGCCCGTGTGATCGGTGGTGCGTTCAGCGGTCGCGAGCAGCTTGATCGTGGCGCCCTGCGCGGCCGCGTGCGCCAGGTGCGCCGCGGTCACGCCGGTGATGCCCGTCACCGCGACGTCGGCCAGCGTGACGGCGCGCGCCAACCCACTCCCCAACATGCTATTGGCGACGATCACCAGCTTGTTGGCCGCGTCCCAGCCCGCCACGTCGAGCGTGGGGTCGGTTTCGGCGATGCCGCGGCGCTGCGCCTCGGCCAGTGCGTCCGCGTAGCCGCGCCCCGCCGCCATCTCCGTCAGGATGAAATTGGTCGTCGCGTTGAAGATGCCGCGCAGGCTGAGCACCTCCGCGGCGATGAGGTCACGGCGACCGATGTTGATCACCGGCAGCGCGCCGCAGACGGTGGCGCTGAAGGCCAGCCCCGCACCGCTGGCCGCGGCGATCTCGTGCAGTTCGCAATAGGCCAGCACCAGCGGCCCCTTGTTCGCCAGCACCACCGCGATGCCGCGTTGAAGCGCGGCGCGCGCCACGCTCAGCCCCGGCTCGCCGGTGGTGAGGTTGACGGGCGAGGCTTCCAGCACCAGGTCGCAGGCCAGCGTCGCCAGCACCGCGGCCGGCGCTGCGCCCGCGACAGAGCCCGGCAAGTCGCAGACGCGGCCGCCCGCTTCCTTGAAGTGGCGCGTCGCCGCGGGGTCGAAACCGTTTGCCGCAACGGCCACGCCGCTGCTGTCCGCCACGCAGACGACCACAAAGGCCAGCCCATAGCGCCGCGCCAACGCCGCGTGCTTCATTTCCAGGATGCGCAGGAAGTTACGGTTGACATTGCCCAGCCCGATCAGCGCGGTGCGGATGGTGTGTGGTGGGTGCATGAGTGGACCTTGCGTTCTAATCACGACAACGGATGCAGGGAAACAGCGGATTTTGTCTATCGCCAGGGCAAGAGCAGGTAAAGCGCCTGGCGCGTCGCCCCCCATTTGCGCTGTGGACAATGTCTGCGGCGCGCCGGGGACGTTGTCCGTGACAACACTAGAGCAAGATCAGCCCGTTAGACAGCAGGGCAAATCCGTTGTTTCCTCGCATCCGCTGTTGTGTCTTTGCGTTCAAGCACTACAACGGATTCAGGGAAACAACGGATTAAGAGCAGACAACGCTAGAGCAAGATCAGCCCGTTAGACAGCAGGGCAAATCCGTTGTTTCCTCGCATCCGCTGTTGTGTCTTACGGCGCCAATTGCGCGCGCCAGCCCTCGATGCGCGCCTGAAGCGTCGCGTACAAGGGATGGCCGATCTCACGACAGAAGTCGGCAGCGGGCTGTAGATAATCGATGGCGGCGGTCAGATCGCTGCGCTCAGCCGCGTACGCGGCCAACGTGATCCCCAGGTTGGCCGGCCCCACGCGGTCGCCAACCGCCAGATACAAGGCGCGGGCGCGCGCCAACAGCGCAAACGCCTGCTCGGCCGCGCCGGCTGCCAGCGCGAGCTGTCCCTGCGCCTTGAGCGTGTTCGCCTCGCCCAGGCGAGAACCCACCTGCCGGAACAGACCCAGCGCCTCCGCATACACCCCCAACGCCTCGTCGTTGCGCTTGAGAAAGCCGTACACGTCGCCCTGCGCCTGGAGCGTGTTCGCCTCGCCCAGGCGAGAACCCACCTGCCGGAACAGACCCAGCGCCTCCGCATACACCCCCAACGCCTCGTCGTTGCGCTTGAGAAAGCCGTACACGTCGCCCTGCGCCTTGAGCGTGTTCGCCTCGCCCAGGCGAGAACCCACCTGCCGGAACAGACCCAGCGCCTCCGCATACACCCCCAACGCCTCGTCGTTGCGATCCTGGAACCGGTACACGTCGCCCTGCGCCTTGAGCGTGTTCGCCTCGCCCAGGCGATCACCCACCTGCCGGAACAGACCCAGCGCCTCCGCATACACCCCCAACGCCTCGTCGTTGCGCTTGAGAAAGCCGTACACGTCGCCCTGCGCCTTGAGCGTGTTCGCCTCGCCCAGGCGATCACCCACCTGCCGGAACAGACCCAGCGCCTCCGCATACACCCCCAACGCCTCGTCGTTGCGATCCTGGAACCGGTACACGTCGCCCTGCGCCTTGAGCGTGTTCGCCTCGCCCAGGCGAGAACCCACCTGCCGGAACAGACCCAGCGCCTCCGCATACACCCCCCAACGCCTCGTCGTTGCGCTTGAGAAAGCCGTACACGTCGCCCTGCGCCTTGAGCGTGTTCGCCTCGCCCAGGCGATCACCCACCTGCCGGAACAGACCCAGCGCCTCCGCATACACCCCCAACGCCTCGTCGTTGCGATCCTGGAACCGGTACACGTCGCCCTGCGCCTGGAGCGTGTTCGCCTCGCCCAGGCGAGAACCCACCTGCCGGAACAGACCCAGCGCCTCCGCATACACCCCCAACGCCTCGTCGTTGCGCTTGAGAAAGCCGTACACGTCGCCCTGCGCCTTGAGCGTGTTCGCCTCGCCCAGGCGATCACCCACCTGCCGGAACAGACCCAGCGCCTCCGCATACACCCCCAACGCCTCGTCGTTGCGCTTGAGAAAGCCGTACACGTCGCCCTGCGCCTTGAGCGTGTTCGCCTCGCCCAGGCGATCACCCACCTGCCGGAACAGACCCAGCGCCTCCGCATACACCCCCAACGCCTCGTCGTTGCGATCCTGGAACCGGTACACGTCGCCCTGCGCCTTGAGCGTGTTCGCCTCGCCCAGGCGATCACCCACCTGCCGGAACAGACCCAGCGCCTCCGCATACACCCCCAACGCCTCGTCGTTGCGCTTGAGAAAGCCGTACACGTCGCCCTGCGCCTTGAGCGTGTTCGCCTGATCCCACACATTGTCGAGGACAGTGGCTGCGTCCACCGCCAGCGCCACCCAGGTGACGCGCCGCGGATCATAATTGTTGGTGAGGACATTGCGCCAGGTACGCGCAAAGGTCAGCAGGGCAGCGGCGGCCTCCGCGTCAGTGGCAAGGCGCGACGCCAACCAGGCCACCGCATTCGCCACCTGTTCCCACTCCCACGGGCGATCATAGGTCATGACCCCACGGGCGATGGCAGCGTCATATTCGGCCACCACGCCGGCATAGTGCGCCGCGTGCGCCAGGCCGGCCGCGCGCGCCTCGTCGTCATTCAGCGCCAGCAAGGATCGGGCATAGGCGTGGACAACCTGATGCAGGGTAAAACGCACTTCGCTAGAGTGGCCGCCGGCAGGGGTCGCTTCCAGCCGCGTGAGCAAGCCACAATCGACCAGCGTCGCACGCATCTCGGCCGCGGCTTCGGCCTCACTCGCACACCGCGTGCAGCGCGGCGCGTCGAAATCGAGCGGCTGTGGGCCAAAGATGGCCGAACGGCGAAACGCAGCTTGTGGCCCATCAGACAGCGCGGCGTAACTCAACTGCAAGACCGCGCCCAGTGATGGGTTCTCGGCGAGGATGCCCAGGCGCGGCAGCGCGGCAGGCCACTCCAACAGGTGATGAAGCTGGCGGTGCAGGTGCTGCACCGCGTGGCGGGCGCCATCCGCCCGTGCTTGACGGTTGAGCTGGCGTCCGGCCACATGCAGCGCCAGCGGTAGATCGCCCAGCGCGGCCGCGAGCGTCGCGGCCCCCGCAGGGTCGGCGTCCACCGCGCGGCGCGCTTCGCTCCCGGCCCTGGACAACATCTCGACGGCGTCGCCGCGCGACAGGACATAGACTTCGTGGTTGCCGGCGCGCAGGTCGTCGGCGACCTGCGCCGAACGCGTCGTGATCAGGGCGCACGCGCCGTCGCCGCAGGCAGCGAGCAGGGGCAGGGCATCGGCCGCGGCCCACACATCGTCGATCACCAACAGCCAGCGCTTGCCCGTCGTGGTGCGACGCACCAGCGCGGCGCATTCGTCTACGCTCTGCAGCGCGGCGGGGTCGGCGCCAACTTCAGCCGCCAGTTGTTTGAGGGTGGTGAAGAGGTCTGGCCGCGGGCCGAGCGCACTCCAGGCGCGGCCGTCGGGAAACGCATCGACCACGGCGGGGTGGTTCGCCAATGCCAACGCCAACGCGGTCTTGCCGATGCCGGCCGGGCCACGCAACGCCAGGCGCGCCACTGTGGGCAGTTCGGCGGCCAGCTCGTGCAGAAAGCGCGTGCGGCCAACCAGCGTCTCAGGCGGCAGTGGCGGTGTGGGCAATGGATGCGCTGAAGGGGCAGCGGCGGCAAACAACGACCCCGCCGCCAGCCGGCAGAAGAGCACCGGCGGCGCCCACACCGGCGTTTTGCGGTCGTAGAGCAGCCGCCGCGCCCGGTTGAGCGCAACGTCAACCTGCCCGTCGCCGCGCGCGGGGTCGAGCAGCGCGTCGAAGAAATCCGCGGCGAGCCGCCGCGCGACGTCCATCGCCACCGCGTCCTGCATGGCGACGACCGCGGGACGCCGACGCGTGCAGCCGTACCCCACGCTGGCAAAAGCGTCGCCGCCGTCGCGCTGCCCGCTGAAACAGGCGGCAAGGAAGATCAGGTGTGGTTTGTGAGCGGCCCCGCTCAGCCTGTCGGCGATGGCGGCGGCCTCCACCGGCTCGGTGGCGCCGGCGTCCGTTTCGAGCAGCAGCCCGTCGTCGCGGCCGTGCGCGGTGAGATAGAGCAGGTCGCACGCCTCGGCCAGCCGCTGCAGCGTGTCGAGGCTGGCCGCGCCGCGCGCCAGCGTCCAGCCGGCGTTTTGCAGCGCCGCGTCCAGGTCGGCGGACAGCTCGGTCACGCCGGGCAGCACCGTCACCTGGACGCGGCCCGCGCGGCTGTGCTGGGTCAGGCCGGCAAGCAGGTCGCGCAGCAGCGGCTCGACCGCCACGGGGCCCATGCCCTCTTCGATTCGCTCCCACGGGTTGGCGACGACGACGAGCAGGCGCAGCGGTCGTCGCGGCAACGGTGGGGCCAGCGTGGCCTGCAACGCGTCGAAACGGGTGAAGGGCGTCGCCTCGTCCGCGGCGAGCGGAAGGGGCGTGGCGTCAATGGCGGGGCCGTACATCAGCTCCCACGGCAGGCCGTGCAGCGGATTGTCGGCGTCGTGGATGCACAGTTCCACGCGCACGCGGCGGGAAATGGCGCCTCCGCGGCGTTCCAGGAAAAAGGATGAGATTTTCGGCGTGAAGATGCGGGCGGCCAGCGCCGCGCCCACCGCGTCGGGATCTACGCGGCCGCGTTCCCGCCATTTGCGCACCTCCGCGGCGGTGATGGTGACGGCGTCATGCGTCAGCCCGCCCGCAGAGCCATCGTGCAGTTCGACGCGATATTGGTCGCCACCGGTGCAGCGGATTTCAAAGCGCAGGGTGAGTGATAGGTGGCGGGTGGGAGGCATGGGGAGATTATCCCACCAAGCCATCCAGACGCCAAGAAGAATGGTCGCGGATCGGGTGGCAACCGCGAGATATTGAGGGTTGGCGCAAACCGTCGGGCTGGTAGCCCGACCTACGGATTGGGTGGCAACCGCGAGATATTGAGGGTTGACGCGAACCGTCGGGCTGGTAGCCCGACCTACGGATTGGGTGGCGGCAGAGTATGGGTCTTGACGCGAACCGTCGGGCTGATAGCCCGACCTACTGTCTCCCTGTCTCCCCAATTCCCCGCGCGCATGGTATCATCCCTCCTCATGATTCAAGCGCTGACTTTTGATTTTTGGGACACGATCGCGGCCGACGATTCGGACGAGCCAAAGCGGGCGCAGATGGGGCTGCCTTCCAAGGCGGACGAGCGCGTCGTGCTCTTTGTCGACCACATCGTGCGCCGCTATCCGCACATCGAGCCGGACGAGGCCGCGCACGCGTATCGCCAGGCCAACGCGCGCTTCCGCGAGGAGTGGCGCAACCACCAGCAGACGCCGAGCGTGCACCGCCGCCTGAGCTACGCCTACGACTCGCTGGGGTTGACGCCGCCGCCGGGCAAGTACGCGGCGCTGGTGCGCGAGGTCAACGAACTGGCGCGCGCGATCGAAACCATGGAGGTGCGGATTGCACCCGACTTTGCGCCGCACATCCACGTCACGCTGGCGGAACTGGCCGCGCAATACACGCTGGGCATCATCTCGGACACGATCCACACCACCGGGCGCGGGGTGCGTCAACTGCTCTATCAGCAGGGGTTGCTCCAATACTTCAGCCTCCTGCTCTTTTCAGACGAAGTGGGCGAATCGAAGCCTTCGCCGCGCATCTTTCGCCGCGCCTCGCTCGAACTGGGGCTGCCCGCGGCCAGGATCGCCCACGTCGGCGACCGCGAAAGCAACGACGTGGCCGGCCCGCTGGCGGTGGGAATGCGCGCCATCCTCTACAACGGCATCGTAGACCGCGGCAGTGAGCGCACGCGCGCCCACGCCGTATGCCCGGACTTTCGCAAACTACCTTACCTCGTCAAGCGGATGCGATAACCATGACCTTTGTCACCGACCACAGTCTGGCGCCGATCTTTGCAGAACTGGCCGACCGCTTCGCCGCGGGCTTTCCGGTGGCGCGCCCTGCGGTGCGCACTGTGGGGCGCGAGGCGGAATTTCCCATTGTGTCGGCCACGGGAGAGGCGGTCAACGCGCGGTGGCTCTGGCAGACGCTGCTGACCAACAGCCAGTTGCAGCCGGAATATGGCCCGGGTGGGCTGGGCCAGCGCGATTTCATCGTCGGTCTCAAGGGGCCGGATTATACCTACGCGCTCGAGGTCGGCGTGGGCACGATCGAGATCAGCACCCGCCCCTGTCGCGATCTTTTTGAGCTGCAGACGCTGATGGGTGACGCGGTGGCGCATCTGGTGAGCGCGGCGGCGCGTGCGGGCTGGCGCGTGCTCGGCTATGGCGTACAGCCGCTCAGCCCGCCGCGGCTTCGCATCATGTCACCCAAGCAGCGCTATTTTAGCCTCTACCGCGCCATGGCGGAGCCGTGGCTGTGGTACACCGTGACCGCGGCGGACCAGCTTCACGTGGCGATCAGCCGCGGCGAGATGGTGCAGATGCTCAACTATGGCAGCCTGATCACGCCGATCATCATCGCGCTGTGCGCCAACTCGCCGGTCTACGCGGGCCGCGAAAGTCCCTACGCCAGCGCGCGCGAAGGGGTGATGGCCGCGATCCGCGCCAACGAGCACCGGCACGGCATGTTGCCGCGGCCCATGCGCGACCTGGCGGACTTTGTGGAGACGATCGCCCAGGCCACCTATCTGATCGTGCGCGCGGACGGCGAAATCGTGCCCAGCTCGATCCCTTTCACCGAGTATCTGCGCGCACACGGCGCCGACTATGCGGCTTTTTTGTTTCACGAGCATTACATCTGGAACAGCGCTCGGCTGCGCGCCGCGTACGGGACGCTGGAAATTCGCCCGGCGTGCCAGCAGCCCTGGACGGAAACAATGGCGGTCGCCGCGCTCAATCTGGGGCTGGTGGAGGCGGAGCCGTCGATCCATGCGCTGATTGTTCACGAACTTGGCGACGACTATTGGGCGCGGATGCGCACCTATCACCAGCAGGTCATCCGCTTTGGGTTGGACGCGCCGCAACCGAGTCCGGAGTTCCTGACGCGCGTGCTGATGCAGGTGGAGATGGCATTGGCGCAACGCGGCTTTGGCGAGGAGCGCCTGTTGGCGCCGCTTTGGCGCCGGCTCGAACGGCGGCAGAACCCTGCGCAGCGCGCCCGCATCGTCTTTCGACACGACGGGTTGCTGGGTCTGCTCAACCACACGACCATTCGGCCAGGCGAGGTCAAACAATAGAGCAGTTGCAGGACATCCGCCTTGTAACGCAAAGCCAGTTTGCGCCTCTCTGCGCCGCGCAGCAGACCCGCTTTTTCACGATCGATGCGCGCAACATCGAGGCTTACCCTGAAGCATTTCTGGCGGCGCCGGCGATATCGGTGGGGTTGCCGCCGGTGCACACCTTAGCGTTGCGCAACCTCAGCCCAGACGCCGCCATCTCAAACGTGGGATTCAATAGGTGACAGCAATGCTGTGGCGCCGCGCGATGGGAGGATAGCGATCAGGGCTGCTCCAATTGATCGGCGAGGGCTTCCAGCCAATTTACAAATTGGCGGATGTCGGCTGCGACTTGTCGCCAAGCCGCGGGATACCGGTCGACCAATTGCGTAATGCGCACCTGATCGAGTTCGCACCCGTACATGTTATGCAGCACGTGGCGAAATGCCAGGCATTCGCGCAACGCATCCACACTTGACGTAGACTGGCTCATGTCAGATATCCACTCCGGTGCGTAGCACTTCCTCTAAAAAATGAGGCGCCAGCGCCTCAAGGGGTTTCAGGTCGATCGGAAAATCGCTTAATTTGCCGGCTTGCGCCAGCGCGGGAAAGAAATCGGCTGGGGAGATGCCAGCGACAGCCAGGTCAAGATCGGACGTTGCGGCGAAGCGCCCCTGGGCCAGCGAGCCAAAGAGCAGCACGCGCTGCGCGCCAAAACGGTTGCGCAGCATCGTCGCAATCTGCTCTGCCTCGACGCGCGCTTGCTCGGCGAGGTGTGCGCTGCGCGCTTGCCGAACCGTTTCTCGGCGACGCCAGTAGGCAAGATAGGGTTCCACTGAGGTATTTTAGCCCGTATGTACTAGCGAGGTCTACAGTATATGGGGTTCGCTCACTGCTTCGCCAGGCCGAACCCTGCTCAGTTTCTACTCATGGTTTGACCAGATCGCCCCCTCATCCGCTATACTTTCCCCCATGTACAAGCGTATCGTCGTCAAACTGGGCACCAGCATTCTCACCGGCGGCGGCCGTTATCTTGACCAGGCGCGCATGGTCGAGATTACGCGCCAGTGCGCCGCGCTCTACGCACAGGGGCAGGATGTGATCGTCTGCACCTCCGGCGCGGTGGCCGCGGGTCGCGCGCATCTGAACTTTCCGACGCTGCCCGCCACCATCACCAGCAAGCAGCTCTTTGCCGCGGTCGGCCAGCTCCAACTGATGCGCGTCTGGGAACATCTTTTCGACATTTACAGCGTGCGCGTCGGGCAGATCCTGTTGACGCGCGGCGACGTCGAAAACCGTCACCGCTATCTGAACGCGCGCGACGCCTTCAACGCACTGCTCGAACAGCGCATCGTGCCCATCGTCAACGAGAACGACGCGGTCGCCACCGAGGAGATCCGCGTGGGAGACAACGACAATCTCTCCGCGCTGGTGGCGACGCTGGTCAACGCCGATCTGCTGATCTTGCTCACCGATCAGCCGGGTCTCTTCACCGCCGACCCGCGCAACCATCCAGACGCCCGGTTAATCCCGGAAGTGCGCAAGATCGACGGCGCGCTCAAGGGGTTGGCCGGCGGCAGCGTCAGTGGCCTGGGCACCGGCGGCATGACGACGAAATTGCAGGCCGCCAATACAGCGCGCCATGCCGGCGTCGATGTCGTGATTGCGGCAGGCGCCGAGCCGAATGTCATCCTGCGCGTGGCCGCGGGCGAGGCCGTGGGCACGCGCTTTCCCGCGCTGGCGACGCGACCGGAGAGCCGCAAAGCGTGGATCCTGGCCGGCCCCAAGCCCGCGGGCCGGCTGCTCATCGACGAAGGGGCCAGCGCGGCGATCTGCTTCAAGGGGCGCAGCTTGTTGCCGGCCGGCATCCGCAAGGTCGAGGGAAATTTCCTGCGCGGCGATACCGTGCTGATCCTGGACAGCGCGCGCAGCGAGTTGGCGCGCGGCATCGCCGGCTACACCAGCACCGAATTGCGCAAGATCGCCGGCTACCGCTCGGATGACATCGCGGCGCGGCTCGGCTACACCTATGGCGATGTGGCCGTGCATCGCAACGATATGATCCTGTTGACGGATTAGAAATTGGAGAGTAGAGACTGGAGATTGGAGATTGTTCGTGCCGGACAGCACAAATCTCCAATCTCCTTTAAATACTAATGCCACCGATCATCCGCGTTGAACAGCTACACTATACCTACCAGCGCGACAGCGGCGCGGTGCAGGCGTTGCGCGGCGTCGATCTGGTGGTCGAGCAGGGCGAGTATGTCGTGTTGCTTGGACACAATGGATCGGGCAAGTCTACGCTGGCTAAGCATCTCAATGCGTTGCTGCTGCCCAACAGCGGCGACGTGTGGATCAAAACCTGGAACACCCAGGAGCGCGCCCGCCTGCGCGAGATTCGCAGCACGGTCGGCATGGTCTTCCAGCATCCCGACAACCAGATCGTGGCGACCATCGTCGAGGAGGACGTCGCGTTTGGCCCGGAAAACCTGGGCGTGCCGCGGCCGGAGATTTTGCGCCGCGTCGACTGGGCGCTCGACAGCGTGGAGATGCAACTCTACCGGCAGCGCGCCGCGCATCAGCTTTCCGGCGGGCAGAAGCAGCGCGTTTGCATCGCCGGCGTGCTGGCAATGCAGCCCGACATCCTGGTGCTGGACGAAGCCACCGCGATGCTCGATCCACTTGGCCGCGCCGAAGTATTGGAGGTGGTGCGGCGGCTGCATCGCGAGCAAGGCGTCACGATTGTGGCGGTCACACATTTCATGCGTGAGGCTGTTGATGCCGATCGCATCGTCGTCATGGATCGAGGACGCGTCGTGTTGCACGGCGCGCCGCGGGAGATCTTTCAGCAGGTGGATCGGCTGCGCAGCCTGCATCTCGACGCACCCCATGTCAGCGAACTGGGGATCGAGCTGCGGCGACGTTTCCCGGCTTTCCCGGCCAACCTGCTCACACCGGCAGAGGTGGCGGAAGCGGTGATCGAGTATTGCGACGAGCGACAGGGGAGAGGGCGAGTCAGGGAGATGGGGAGACAAGGGGACAAGGAGAGAGGGAAGGCGATGCTGAGGTTCATCCCTCACTCTCTAAATCTCGTAATGCCCAATCTCCAATCTCCAATCTCCCAATCTCCCCCGCTCCCCTTCTCTCGCTCGACCACGTTGCCTATTGGTACATGCGCGGCACGCCGTTGGAGGTGCAGGCGATCAGCGACATCACCCTCGACGTGCAACGCGGGGAGATTGTCGGCATCATCGGCCACACGGGATCGGGCAAATCGACGGCGATCCAGCATTTCAACGCGCTGCTGCGCCCGCACGCGGGCAAGGCAGTCGTCGTCGGGATGGATCTCAACGCCCCCGATCTCGATCTGCGCATGATCCGCCGCCGCGTGGGGCTGGTCTTCCAGCTTCCCGAAGCGCAACTTTTCGAGCAATTTGTGGGCGACGACGTGGCCTACGGCCCGCGCAAACTGGGGCTGAGCCGGGAAGAAGTGCGTGCGCGCGTGCGCCGGGCGATGGAGACGGTCGGCCTGTCGTTCGAGGAATTCAAAGATCGGCTGACCTTTACGCTCAGCGGCGGAGAGATGCGACGCGCCGCGCTTGCCGGCGTGCTGGCCTTGGAGCCAGAAGTGCTTGTGCTGGACGAACCGACCGCGGGGCTTGACCCGGAGGCGCGCCGCCAGTTGATGCGCCATATTTTGACGCTGCACGATGAAGGCATGACGCTGGTCATCGTCTCGCATAACATGGAGGAGCTGGCCGAAATCTGCGACCGCCTCTATGTGATCAACGACGGCCGCACCTATCTGATGGGAACGCCGGGTGAAGTTTTCAACCGCGGCGGAGCTCCGTCAGATGGGGTTGGATGCGCCCGATGTCACGTTGATCGCCGAACGCCTCAAGGCAGCAGGATGGCTGGCGCCCGCCACCCAGGTTTACACGCTGCCACAGGCAATTGAGGCGATCAGCCAGGTGCTGGCGACGTCCCCTTGTCGTTAACGACAAAAGACAAACCGAGTTTCTTTGAGAAACTCGGTTTGTGAACAACGCTATACAGGGATGGTCTGCTCAGCCTATTTTGCGGCGGCGTAGTTCTTGGCCACCTCGGCCCAGTTCACCACGTTCCACCATGCTTCCAGATAATCTGGACGGCGGTTTTGATAGTTGAGATAGTAGGCGTGCTCCCAGACATCCACACCCAGGATCGGGGTGTCGCCCTGCATGTAAGGGCTGTCCTGATTGGGCAGACTGTAGGCGTCGAGGCTGCCATCACTCTTGACGACCAACCACGCCCAACCGCTGCCAAAGCGGCCCGCGCCCAGTGTCTTGAACTTGGCCTTGAACTCGTCGAAGCTGCCCCACTTGGCGTTGATCGCATCGGCCAACGCGCCGGTCGGCGCGCCGCCCGCATTTGGCCCCATAATCTTCCAGAAGAGGCTGTGGTTGGCGTGGCCGCCGCCATTGTTGCGCACCGCGGTGCGGATATTTTCCGGAACCTGGTCGATATTGCGGCAAATATCTTCGATGCTCTTGCTTTCCCATGCCGTACCGGCCACTGCATTGTTCAAATTGTTGACATAGGCCTGATGATGCTTCGTGTGATGAATGTTCATCGTGCGCTCGTCGATCGTCGGTTCGAGTGCATTCTCGGCATAGAGTAGGTTTGGTAGTGTAAAAGCCATCGGAATCCTCCTTGTGTATGTTGGTTTCGATTGCATGTCCAATTGAGTCGCACCATGCTCCACTGTCGCGCAGAAATCGTGCGATTTCCGTGCCGCAGGATACAAATTCAGCAGATTACGCAGTTCAGAATCGGTTTGGACAGAGCGCTTTCGACGCGGAGGCGCAGAGTGGCAGAGGTGCGCAGAGAACAGCAAAGGCATTTCCAGGTGCAATTCTTTGCGCTTTCTCTGCATCTTTGCGCCTCCGCGTCAAAATGAGTAGCGTTTCACAAGCGGCTTTTTAGATTGGACGCGCTTCGAGGTGGACGAACACCCCGCGTCGTTGCAGAACGCGCACGTCCCACTTTTCTCCACGCAGCACCTCGACGGTTGGGCGATTCAGATGGCAATTGTGGGCGATGCGCTGCCAATAGGGTGTAACTGCGTCGGCCGCAATAGCCAAAGCAGACGTTTGCGGTCGTACATGCTCGATCATGGAGAGCACGCCGTTCGGTCGCAGCACCCGCCGGATCTCGCGCAGCGCCTGGCGCTGGTCCTGCACCGAGCAGAAGACCAGGCTGGAGACCACATGATCGATGCTGGCGCTGGCAATCGGCAGGTGCTCGGCCACGGCGATCTTGACGCTGACCGGCAGCGCACAGTGCGCGGCCGCGACCTGCGCCTGCTGGGCGCTCGCCGCGTCCGGCTCGATCGCGAAGACGCGCGCCGCGCGGCGGTAGCGAGAGAGATTCGCGCCTGACCCAGCGCCGATCTCCAGCACGACGCCGGGAATCTCTCCGACCAGCCATTCCCGCCAGTTCCACACGCTGATACTCATGTCGTCACCTCGATCAGCGTAATCTGCGGGCGAGCGCGGAAACGCAGCGGGATGCCTTCGCCCATGCCGCGCGTGATGTACACCTGTGTGCGGCCGTGGCGGAAAAAGCCGGAAACGTGTTGGCGCGGCACGAACTCGACCTGCGTGTGCGCCGGCCCCCAAAACGGCACTCTGATCTGCCCGCCATGCGTGTGTCCCGACAGCACCAGATCCACGCGCGGCAACTGCGGGCTGGCGATGATGTCCGGGTTGTGACTCAACAGGATCAGCGGCGCATGATCCGGGATGTCGCACACCGAATCGCCTAGGCGCGGCCGCCCCTCGATCACGTCATCGACGCCGGCCAGATAAACATCCAGCCCAAGTTCGGGGCGCACCAGATGAAATCCCTGGTTGTGCAATAAAGTCATGCCCCATTGCGCCAGCGCTGTGGTCAGGCGGTCGGTATTGTTGCCGCCCGTGCGCCGGCCATCCAACGGCGTATTGCGCACATAGCGCAGATAGCGCGGGCCGCGTGTGGCCGCAGCAGCGATGCGCGCCAGCGGGCCGCGCTGTGGGTCGCGCATCCGCTCCGCGGCCTGAAAGGTGCGCCACATGCGCGGCAGCGCTTCCTGCATCGCATAATGCGTGTAATCATGGTTGCCAAAGACGCCGAACGAACCCAGACGCGGGCGCGGGACGGCGTTGAGCAGGCGCAACACATTTTCCAGCCCGCTGTCGAAGTGAATGAAATCGCCGGTATGGAAAAGCAGGTCATAGTCCAGACCCGCGGTGAGTGCGCGCACACGCTCAATCTTGGCCAGCTCGCGGCGGTTGTACTTCCCGCCATGAAAATGTGAATCGCTGAGCTGCAAAATGCGCAGTCCGCCCTGGGGCAGCCGTCCCGCCGCGCCCGGCAGGCGCACGGTCAGCCGTTCCAGGCGGATATCGAGCGGTTCGACCTGAAGCGCATAGGTCAGGAGGCCCAGCGCGGCGGCCGCGCCGCCGGCCAGCACGGCCGCGCCGCCCCACCACAGTGGGGAGAGGGTCGAATTTGTCGCCGCGGACGGCGCGGAGGAAGGTTGAACTTCGCCAGGTAACTCGGTTTGTCGTGGATCGGCTTGGTTGATCATCCGATGCAGCATAGCAGAGGCCGAAATTGAGGACAAGTTGCACACTGCATGGGCGCATTCAAAAACTTTGGCCGGCAGCCGTCACCTCCCCGCAAGTTGACAACATAGAGTGTCTAATAGACAATTTCCCTACGGATAGTTCGTCAATGTGATAAACATCAAAATCACAGCGCCACTTTTGAAAGAGGATGCAAACAAATGGAAACGCAATTGATCCCGCCACTGGACAAGCCCCTTGCCCACAATTTTGAAACGAAAGCGGCCAATACCATTCGCATGTTGGCGGTGGATGCGGTGCAGGCCGCCAATTCGGGCCACCCTGGCCTGCCGATGGGCATGGCCGTCGCCGCGCTGACGCTGTGGACGCGCGTGATGCGCTACAACCCGGCCAACCCGCAATGGATGGACCGCGACCGCTTTGTGCTCAGTGCGGGCCACGGTTCGATGCTACTTTACGCCATGCTGCACCTCACCGGCTACGATCTGCCGCTGGAGGAGTTGAAGAACTTCCGCCAGTGGGGCAGCAAGACGCCGGGACATCCCGAATTTGGGCACACCGTGGGCGTCGAGACGACGACAGGCCCACTCGGCGCCGGTTTCTCCAACGGCGTGGGCATGGCGCTGGTCGAAGCCTGGCTGGCGCAGCGTTTCAATCGCCCCGGCTTTGAGGTCGTCAATCACTTTACCTATGCCATCGTCAGCGACGGCGACCTGATGGAAGGCATTGCCAGCGAAGCCGCCAGCCTGGCCGGGCATCTGCGCCTGGGCAAGATGATCTATCTCTACGACGACAACTCGATCACCATCGACGGCAAAACCGGCGTTTCCTACACCGAAGACTGGGCCAAACGCTTCGATGCCTATGGCTGGCACGTGCAGCGTGATGTCGATTTCAACAACAGCGCCGCTATCTTTGACGCGGTGATGACTGCACAGAACGACCCGCGCCCCAGCATCATCGGTCTCAAAAGCATTATTGGCTACGGCAGCCCCAACAGGGCCGGCACCTCCAAAGTGCACGGCGAGGCGCTGGGCGAGGAAGAACTCAAGGCGACGAAAGAATATCTCGGCTGGCCGCTAGAGCCGAGCTTCTTCATCCCCGACGATGTGCTTGCCTTCTACCGGCAGGCGCTTGCCCGTGGCGCCCGCAGCGAGGACAGCCACGCCCAGTTGATGTCTGCCTATGCCGCCGCCTACCCGGAACTGGCCGACGAACTAACTCGCTTCCTCAGCGGCGAACTGCCCGACGGCTGGGAGGAAGCGCTGCCGATCTTCCCTGCTTCCGCCAAGGGCGACGCCACGCGCAACAGCAGCGGCAAGGTGATCAACGCCCTCGCCGCGGTGCTGCCCAACCTGATCGGCGGCAGCGCCGACCTGGCCGGCAGCAACAAGACGGCGATCAGCGGCGCGCCTTTTATCAAGCCGGAGGACTTTGGCGGCCCCAACATCCATTTTGGCGTGCGCGAACATGGCATGGGCGGCGCCCTCAACGGCATGGCGCTCCACGGCGGCGTGATCCCTTACGGCGGCACCTTCCTGGTTTTCAGCGATTACATGCGCGGGGCGATCCGCCTGGCCGCGCTATCCGGTTTGCGCGTCATCTATGTATTCACTCACGACAGCATTGGCCTCGGCGAAGATGGCCCGACCCATCAGCCGATCGAGCACCTGGCAGCGTTGCGAGCGATGCCCAACCTCACCGTGATTCGTCCTGGCGACGCCAACGAGACCAGCCAGGCGTGGCGCGCGGCGCTGCTCAACACCGGCGGCCCCACCGCGCTGGCCTTGACGCGCCAGAATCTGCCCACCTACGACCGTGCGGCGGAGGGCCTGGGCGCGGCGGAAGATCTGCTCAAGGGCGGCTATGTCTTCTTCGAGCAGGCGCCGCACGGCTTGCAACTTGTGCTGATCGGCACGGGCAGCGAACTCGATATTGCCTATACCGCGGCCAAACAGCTTGCCGCCGAGGGCGTCGGCGTGCGCGTGGTGAGCCTGCCAAGCTGGGAACTCTTCCAGGCGCAACCCGCGGCCTACCGTGCGTCTGTCTTGCCGGACGGCGTGGCGAAAGTCGCGGTCGAAGCGGCTTCCCCCTTTGGCTGGGAGCGCTGGGTGGGCAATGACCCGCAGCAGAGCGCCATTATCGGCATCGACCATTTCGGCGCCAGCGCTCCCTTCCAGCGCATCTATCAGGAGTTCGGCATCACGGCGGAGCACGTTGTCGCCGCGGCGAAAAAGTTGACTTAAGAGATTGGAGATTAAGAGATTGGGAGATTGGAAAAAACACAGCGTATTACTCTCCAATCTCTTAATCTCTTAATCTCATTCTCCCTGCATCCCTTACGGTAAACACGCTATGCTCACAACTTTACAAACTACTCTCCGCCGCACCCGGCAGCATCACGCCATCGAACATGCTACATTGTCGATCCTGGCCGAACGTTTTCCAGAGCGGCGGATGGTGGGATACAGCGACCCGGTCGGCTTCACGTTGCTGGCAGACGTCCCAGAAGAAGCTGCCCGCCGTGCGTTGGCCGACGCCATGCTGCGCTTGCAGGCCGGCGAGACGCGCCTGGCGATCCACCCAAACTGTGGCACCAACCTGCTGACGACAGGCGTGCTCGTCACCCTGGCGGCGCTGCTTGGCGGCGCAGGCGCGCGCAAGGAGATCCTGAGCCGCTTTACGCGGGCGCTGATCCTGGTGCTGCCGGCGCTGGTGATCAGCCCGGGGTTGGGCATGCGCTTGCAACGCTACACGACGACGGCGGAGGTCAGCGACCGTTGGGTCAAGGAAGTTCGTCCCTTGCAGTTGGGTGAGATGCGAGGATTTCGCATCATTTTTGCCTAGCGCAAAATAGAGCGCGCACGGCGCGGATCAGGCGGATTCCCGCGGATTGCACTGGCATGATTTATCTATTGATAGGTGCAGAAGAATATCTGACCGCCGAATGGCTTGCGGTGCAGAAGGCGACCTTGGGCGACCCGGAAATGGCCGGGTTGAATACGGTCGAGTTGACCGGCGCCCAGAGCAGCGCGGCGTCCATCCTGGGCGAAGCGTCGATGATGCCCTTTCTGAGCGAACGCCGCCTGTTGATCGTGCGTGGTCTGTTGGACGCGTATGAAAAACGCATGGCCGCCAGCAAAAGCACGGACGCGGCCGTTTATGTCGAAATGGCGCAATTCCTGGCCGGTTTACGTGACGTCCCGGAGACTTGCCTCCTCGTACTTGTGGATAACTCTGTGGATAAGCGGCGCGGACTGTGGAAAGGTTATGTCTTGCCGGCGGCAGGCGACCGTTTGGAGCAACGCGTCGAGGGTTTGGACGCGCTGATCAAGGCAGGCGTCGTTCACTTGCAGACGCTCGCCGCGCCCGATGCCAAGGCGTTGCCAGGCTGGCTGCAAGCCCGTGCGCGCGCCCGCAACATCGCCATCGAGGGCGGTGCGGTCGCCATGCTCGGCGATTTCGTCGGCGCCAACCTGCGCCAACTCGACAATGAGCTGGAGAAGCTGGCGCTCTACGCGGACGGCCGCCCGATCACGCCGCAGGACGTGCGCAAGATGGTCGCCGACACCAGCGAAGAGCTGATCTGGAATCTGACGGACGCGCTTGGCCAGCGTCAGGCTGCCAAGGCCATGCACGCGCTGCGCGAGCTGCGACGCAACGACCAAAGCCCGATCTATCTCGTCAGCATGATCGCCCGCCAGTACCGCATGTTGATCGAGATCAAGAGTCTGCTCAACGCGGGCCAAACCAACCATTACGACATTGCCAAACAGCTTGGCTACAGCGCCTATCCGGTGCAGAAGGCGATGCCGCTTACTCATCAATATACCTTCGGAGAGTTGGAGGACGCGCTGGATCGCCTGCTGGACGTCGACATGGCGATGAAAACCGGCGCCGACCAGGATACGGAACTGGATGTTTTGATCGCCGAGCTATCCATGCGCCGCGTCCAACCGGCCCGAGCCTGAGGCGCGCCATGCTGCTGTCCCGCTTGAGTCTGACCCATTTTCGCAACTATCATCACCTGGAGCTGGCGTTCGACGGCTCGCTCACATTGCTGCAGGGGCAGAACGCCCAGGGCAAAACCAATCTGCTCGAAGCAATTTTTCTGCTCGCCACCAGCAAGCCCGTCCATGCCGGGCAGGAGCGCGAGATCGTGGACTGGCAGGCCGTCGACGAGCCGATCCCCTATTGCCGGGTGGCGGGGGAGGTGCAGGTGGATGGGCGCACGCTAGACCTGGAAGTGCTCCTGACCCCGCGCGGGGATAGCATCAACTATACGAAGCAAATCAAGGTCAACGGTGCGCCCAAACGGAGCATGGATCTGGTGGGGCTGTTGCGCGCCGTGCTCTTCTTGCCGGAAGACATCAAGCTGGTGGACGGCGGGCCAAGCGAACGGCGGCGCTATCTGGATGTCGCGCTGTGCCAGATCGACCGGGGGTATTGCCGGGCGCTCTCCTCCTTTCAGCGGGTGCTGCTACAACGCAACAGCCTGCTCAAGAGCCTGCGCGAGCAGGACGCGCGCCCCGCAGCCGCGGGGGTCGATGCGCAACTGGCTTTCTGGGATGAGAAGCTCGTGCAGCACGGCGCGCTGGTCATCGCCAGGCGCAACAATTTTCTCATCGAGCTGCAACGCATCGCGGCCGAGCGTCACGCCGAGCTGAGCGGGCAGCGCGAACAGTTGGCGCTCCATTATTTGCCCAGCTTCAACCCCGGCCCGCACTCCGACCAGGAATTTGAATTGCTGCGCGATGGATTGATGACTACGCCAGCAGTCGTCAATCTTGAGGCCGGCGCGGTGGCCGGCTTTTATCTGCGCAAACTGGCGACGCGCCGCGCACGCGAAATCGCCGCGGGCACGACGCTCTACGGCCCACACCGCGACGATCTGCGCTTTCTCGCCAACGGACGCGACCTGCGCACCTATGGCAGCCGCGGGCAGCAACGCAGCGCCGCGCTCTCGCTCAAGCTGGCCGAGGTGAGCGCCATGACCGTGGCGACCGGGTCCGCCCCGCTGCTGCTGCTCGACGATGTGATGAGCGAACTCGACGCGGAGCGACGCAATATGTTGTTGACGGTCATCGATGACGTGCCGCAGGCCATTGTCACCACAACCGACTGGGAGGACTTTTCGCCTGAATTCCGCCAACGCGCACGCTGTTTTCGGCCACTCTGGTATAGTAGAGGCAGGGGAGTGAAAAAATTGGGGACTTAGGGGCTTGGGGTTATAGGGATAAAACGTAGGCGAGGTTTCCATACCGCACCTGCTCGCTGCAATAGCTTCCTCCCCCGAACCCCCAACACCCCAAAACCGTAACACCGCAACACCGTAAAAAATATGTCCGGCTACCGTCTTTTGAAGCACCGCCAGTATGAGCACAACGCCGAGCACCTGCCCGACTCGATCCGCCGCAAGGCGATGTGGGCGCAGGTGCTTCTAGGCACGCGCGGTCGCACGCCGAACGTCAAGACGACCACCGGCTACAACGCGCGCTGGCGACGCACCCCGGTTCAGGGTTATCACTATTACCTCTGGTGGATCCCGCTTGCAGAGAGCGAATTAGCTGAACGCAGCGGCGCCGGGCCGCCCGGCCAGACGATTCTCGTCCACAGCATCCGCCACCACGACGAGACCGACGATCCCATCGACCTGGCTTCGCTCGACGAATTTGAAGAAGTGCCGCTCGCCAGCCTCGACCCGCGCTTCGACGAACAGCGCAGCGTGGGCCGCCATCTAGAGTCCGACCAAATCGCACCGGCCACTGTCAAGGGA
This sequence comes from Candidatus Caldilinea saccharophila, assembly GCA_016710365.1. Classification (GTDB taxonomy): domain Bacteria; phylum Chloroflexota; class Anaerolineae; order Caldilineales; family Caldilineaceae; genus Caldilinea; species Caldilinea saccharophila. The sequence continues at coordinate 207,218 of JADJVW010000002.1, forward strand.
CTGCCCGGCAGCGGCAAGACCGTAGCACTTTTCTACCTCGTGCGCGACCTTGTCCTGCAAAGCGGGATCGATAGTCTGCTCTATGTGACTTACCCGCGCCTCAAGCGCCATGCGCAATTTCTGTCCGCGCAGGCGCCTGAGTTGGAACAGCGCATCCACATTCGCACCCTCACTGAGCTGGAAAAAGAAATCACCGGCCTGCCCGCCCACATCGACCCCATGCACGAATTGGCCGATTTCCGGCGTTTCCTTGACATGCAGCCGGCGGCAAGTCTGGGCATCTGGCGGCGCTACCCTGCCGCGCTTTACACGGAAATCCGCGCGCATCTCCTGGGCCGCACGTTTCCCACTGCCTACACGCTGCCGGCGCCGCGCCTGGCCGAAGCGACCTTCACCGAGGGCGCGTTCAACCTCGACGCCTATGCTACGTCCCGGCGGCTGACGCGTGATGAGGCCGCCATCGTCGTGCGCCTGGCCGAACGCCTGAGCAGCGACCGCTTCTTTCTCGACCAGATCGCTGCCGGCCGCGCGCTGAAGCTGCTTACCCAGCCCAGTCAGCCGCCAAATGGTGCGCGCAAGCTGCCGGGCTGGCTGCGCGCCATCGACGCGCTGGTGGTGGATGAAGTGCAGGATTTGACCCTGCTGCAGATCGCACTGCTGGCCGAATTGGCGCGGACGCGCATCCACGCGGCGGGCCGGCGGCTGGCGGTCGTGGTGGCGGGCGATGAATCGCAGATCGTGCAGCCCAGCGGGTTTGACTGGGGCGTGACCAGGATCTGCTGCGCGAGGTGCTTGGCGCCAACCCCCAGGAGTTCGAGTTCCGCCACCAACGCCGCTCACCACGCAACCTGGCCTATGTGATCGACAACGCGTGGAATTTCTACGGCCAACTGCCCAAAGCGTTGCGACCCAGCGCCAACCGGCAAAGCTTTCTGGACGACGCCGACGTCGAACTCTCCATCTCGACGCATCGCCCGGATCGCAGCGAAGAAAATGGACGACTGCTCATCTGTCCGCTGCCCGCCGCCATGCAGCAAGCTGACGCGGAAGCGATGCGACAGTGGCGCACCTTTGTTGAGGAGTTGGCAGAGCTGCCCGGACGTGCGCTGATCGACCTGAACCGCAGCTTGTCCGCCCTGGCGCGCAGCGAGGCAACAGGCAGTGAACCAGGCGGCGAGTCAGCAGGTGCGAGCAAGGCCGATGAAGTGATCTTCGACGTGCGTGAGATCAAGGGGTTGGAACGCAACACCATCCTCGTCGCCGGTCTCAACGAAACCTATCAGCAGGCGATGCGGCTGGCGGCCAACACCAGCGACACGCCGCCGCTGCTGGAGGCGCGGCGGCTGATCGACGAAATGCGCGTCGCGCTCAGCCGCTCGACGGATAAGCTGATTCTGTTCGAGCAGCCCGATGCACCGGTGCTGGAGGCGCTTGCCATCAACAACGTTGAAGGCCACTACACCGTCAGTTGGGGCGCGCTGCGCGACCTGCTGCGCACGGAGCAGATGTCGGAGATCGAAGTGGTCGAGGGTTATCTCGACGAAGTTGACGATCTCATCGAACGTGGGCGCTGGGAACAGGCGCGCAATCGCAATCGGCGCGCCCACGAGTTTGCAGTGCAGATGGAAGACCGCACCCTCCAGCGCGAGGCGCAGTCGCAATATGTCCAAATTTTCATCCAGGAGGCGGCTATCCACCTGCTGCAAGACCGACTGCCCGATGCGCTGCGCCTCAATCAGCGAGCGCGGACGCTGGCCGCAGAGTTCGGCGACCCGGCGGTGATCGACGAGGCCGACGAACAGCGCGAGGCTTTGCGCGACGCCGTCGCCACGCAACTGACCGGCAGCCTGCCGCAGAAGAGCGTCCGCAGCGAAGATCCTGCTGTGCTTTATGCCCGCTTACAGAAGTTTGAGCCGCTGGTGGCGATGGTCGAAGATGCTGGTCTACGCCGCACCCTCGACGAAGCCACGCTGGCGACCGGCTGGCAGTGGGGCGTTGCGCTCCTCAGAAGTGGAACGGGCGGGTGCACGTCTGATCGAGCTTTTCACCGAACTTGCCGCCATCATGCAGCGGCAACAGGATCAGGCAGGTGCAGCGCTGGCGACGGTTGTGGTGCAACGCTACACGACGCTGCCTCATGCAACTGGGTTGACCGCGGCGCAGATCCCATCCCTCCTTGACTGTATCGATCAGTCCCTGCATGAGCTTGCCCCGCTTGGACTGCAAGGGGACGCCTATGCCTTTGTCGCCCACTGGCTCGAAGAGAGTTTTGTGCAGTTGAAAGATCGGTACGCACTCTACTATGCCTGGGCGGTGCGCGCCGAACGCTTCAATGCCCAGGCCGGTTATGCCGCGCTCGACGACCGTCTGTGGGATTTGGAGAAGCGCGTCGAGTTGGCGGCCGGCTCCACCTGGACAACTGACGCCGCAGACGCCGCGGTGTTGCGTTTCGGCGCGTTTATTGCAGCGTACAACGGCAACCCACACGATGCGTCGCTTGCCTGGGAGAAACTCGGCGAGATCGATCTGGCGATCAACCAGGCGCGCGAGGCCGGCGACCTCGAACGCGCCTACACCTTGCTGCGCCAGAGCGGCCAGCCCATCCCGGATGCGCTTTCCACCGCGGTGAAATTGGTGCGCCAGGCCGCACAACTCGTCAACAAGCAGCAAACCTTGCGCGACGGCGAGCGTCGCGCGCTGGCAGATCAACTGACCAGCTTGCTGGCCGCCCTGGATGTCACCCCTCTGCGTGAACGCGATGACGACGCGTTGTTGGACGATCTAGCGTCATCAGCCTGATGCACTTCAAGAAATGGCCGAACACACCCTGCTGCGCCGCGCCGCGGTTCGTGACAAACTGGGTCCGGATCGGAAGCCGCGCACGAAGCTCCATTCCTGCCAACGCGTGCAGCCATGACTGAGAAGAGTCGATCTGCGTTTTGCGGTCACCAGATCGACCGCCGCAAACGTCAGTCCGCCGTTGCGGGCATCGACCAGCACGTGGTCGCCCTCCTGCACCTTGCCCTGGAGAATCTCCAACGCCAGTGGGTCGGCAATGCGATGCTGGATCACGCGCTTGAGCGGGCGTGCACCAAAGGCCGGCTCGTACCCTTCACCAACGAGCAACTCTTTGGCCGCGTCGCTCAACTCGATGGTGATCTTGCGGTCGCGCAACAGCCCGCGCAGCCGTTCGAGCTGGATCTCCACGATTTCCTTCAACTGGGCCCGACTCAACGCGTGGAAGACCACGATCTCGTCGATGCGGTTGAGGAACTCCGGCCGGAAGTGGCTGCGCAGCACCTCGCGCACGCGGCGCTCGACTTCTTCATTGATGTTCGCCACATCCAGAATATACTGGCTGCCCAGGTTGCTCGTCATGATCACAACGGTGTTCTTGAAATCGACCGTGCGCCCCTGGCTGTCGGTCAGCCGGCCATCGTCCAGCACCTGCAAGAGCACGTTGAAGACCTCTGGGTGCGCCTTCTCGATCTCGTCGAAGAGCACCACCGAATAGGGACGCCGGCGCACGGCCTCAGTCAACTGGCCGCCTTCGTCGTAGCCGATGTAGCCGGGCGGCGCGCCGATCAGCCGGGCCACGGTGTGGCGCTCCTGATACTCGCTCATGTCGATGCGCACCAGCGCGTGCTCGTCGTCGAAGAGATACTCGGCCAGGCTGCGCGCCAGCTCGGTCTTGCCCGTGCCGGTCGGCCCCAGAAAGATGAAGCTGCCGATCGGCCGGTTCGGGTCTTGCAAGCCGGCGCGGCTGCGGCGGATCGCATTTGCCACCGCGAGCACGGCTTCATCCTGCCCCACGACGCGGCGATGCAGGTGCGCGTCCATGTGCAGCAATTTCTCGCGCTCGCCCTCCAGCAGCCTGGCGACCGGGATGCCCGTCCACTTGCTGACGATGGCGGCGATCTCCTCAGAATCGACCTCTTCCTTGAGCAGCGCGCCGCCCTTTTGCAGCGCCTCCACGCGTCCCTCAGCGTCGGCGAGTTGCGCCTCCAGTTGGCGCATCTTGCCGTAGCGCAACTCCGCGGCTTTTTGGAGATCGTAGGCGCGTTCGGCCTGTTCGATCGCGATGCGCATCTGGTCGATCTGCTCTTTGATCGACTGCACCTGCTGGATCGCCTCTTTTTCTGACTGCCAGCGCGTCGTCAACTGCCGGCTGGACTCCTGCAGGTCGGCAAGTTCTTTTTCCAACTGTTGCAGGCGTTCGCGGCTGGCGTCATCCTTCTCTTTCTTCAGCGCCTCGCGCTCGATCTCCAACTGCATAACCTCGCGGTCGATGACGTCGAGTTCCTGCGGCTTGGAGTCGATCTGCATGCGCAGGCGGCTAGCCGCTTCGTCGATCAGGTCGATGGCCTTGTCGGGCAGGAAGCGATCGCTGATGTAGCGGTTGCTGAGCGTCGCCGCGGCAATCACCGCGCCGTCGGTGATGCGCACGCCGTGATGCACTTCGTAGCGCTCCTTCAGCCCACGCAGAATGCTGACCGTGTCTTCGACGCTCGGTTCGCCCACGAAAACGGGTTGGAAGCGTCGCTCCAGCGCGGCGTCCTTCTCGATATGCTTGCGATACTCGTCGAGCGTAGTGGCGCCGATCGCGTGCAGCTCGCCGCGCGCCAGCATCGGCTTGAGCATGTTGGCTGCGTCCATCGACCCCTCCGCCGCGCCCGCGCCGATCAGCGTGTGCATCTCGTCGATGAAGAGAATAATGCGCCCCTCGGACTTGGCGATCTCCTGCAACACGGCCTTGAGCCGCTCCTCGAACTCGCCGCGATATTTGGCTCCGGCGACCAGCGCGCCCATGTCCAGCGCCACGACCTTCTTGTCGCGCAGGGAACTGGGCACGTCACCTTTGATGATGCGTTGCGCCAATCCTTCGGCAATGGCGGTCTTGCCCACGCCCGGCTCGCCGATCAGCACTGGGTTGTTTTTGGTGCGTCGGCTGAAAATCTGGATGACGCGGCGGATTTCTTCGTCGCGGCCGATCACCGGGTCGAGCTTGCCTTTGCGCGCTTCTTCGGTGAGGTCGCGGCCATATTTGCTCAGCGCCTCGTATTGCCCTTCCGGGTTGTCGCTGGTGATGCGCTGATTGCCGCGCACCGCGGCCAACGCCTGGATCGCGCCGTTATAGTCGATGCCGTGGCGCGCCAGGAGTTGCTTGACCTTGTGGTTGCTGGAAAGCATCGCCAGCAGCAGATGCTCGGTCGAGGTGTACTCGTCCTTCATGTTGCCGGCGATCTGCTGCGCGTCGGTCAGGATGTCGGCCAGCGCACGGCTGAAACCCACCTGCATTGTGGCGCCCTGTGCGCGCGGCGCCGCGGCCAGCGCCTGGTCGATAGAGCGGCTCACGCTGGCGACATCTACACCAACGCGCGCCAGCAACGAGGGCACGACGCCGCCCTCCTGGTGGATCAACGCGTGCAACAGATGCTCCGGCTCGACTGTCGCCGCCCGGTTCTGCTCGGCCAGGCTCTGGGCTTCCAGCACCGCGGCCTGCGCCTTCTGCGTAAATTTATCAAATCGCATATGTGATTTTCCTTTCTGGACTAAATCATCCTGTCACCATCTATGAAAACAGTATAGCGATCTGAGCTATGAAATGCGTCAGCAAAGTATAAGTGTTTTGTATCAAATTATGGAGATAGACAGCAGAGGAGGGGGAAGCGGCGAGGCATAAAAGAAGGGGTGCAGGCCGGCGCCCGCACCCCTTGATCAAAGTTACAGCATAGCTATCTAGTAGACCGTCAAGCATAAAACTTTGGGTAGAGCGACAGCAAGCGCACGCAGATAGGCGCAGATGAAGTCGGATCAGCGCAGATAAGAGCCAGGCATCTGCGTCTATCTGGGTCTATCGGCGTTTATCTGTGTTCCCTTTCCATCAGCCAAACCCAAGCTGCTTGGTTGACAGACCACTAGTACACACGGGCTGAAATACCTCATTGGTTGCCTGGTAGGGGCGCACCCCCGTGTGCGCCCGGAAGCCGGACAGGCACGGGGACCTGTCCCTACCAAATCTACGGGCAGAATTACGCCCACCTGGACTAGCCCGGTCAAAATAGCACGCGGAGCATACGGATCAGGCAGATATATGCGGATCAGATCAGCGAAAATCCGCCCGATCCGCATCATCCGCGTGCCATTGATTCGCCGATCCCTGTCCCGCCTGAATCGTTGCAGCTACGGCGCGTCGTGCGGGCTGCCGCCAGCGGGGGCGGTGACGTGGCAGACCGTGCAGGCGTCGATCGGGCCGCCGTGGCCTTGCAGTTCGATAAACTTGATCGCATCGCGGCCCTGCGAACTGGGTGCGATGGCGTGGGTGCTGTCGTGGCAGCCTTCGCAGTAGACGCCGCCGTGGCCGGTTGAGAGGCGGAAGAGCGGGTTGTTCTGCGCGTATTGTGGCTCTTTGTGGCAGGCGTCGCAGCGCGGCTCGTTGAGCCACGGGCTGGGATTTTTGGCGACCTTCTCCATATCGCCGTGGCAGTCGGTGCAGCCCATGTTGAACTCGGCGGACATGACATCGCGCAGACACTTGGTAGTCGGTCCGGGGTGGCAGTTGTAGCAGCCTTCGGTGGTGTTCTGCACCTTGCCGGCATGTTTCTTATGGATCGCGCGCGAGAGGTTGGGCAGCCCGGCTACACCCGGCGCGCCCAGCGCATTGGAGGCATGACATTCGGCGCAGAGCACCGGCCGCCGACCCATCAGGTTGCCGGTGTGGCCGCTGGGATAGTCGTCGGCGTTTTCCTTATCGTGCAGGCGCAGGATGTTGGTCTCCACCGAACCCGTGCGGATGCCCTCGACGCCGCCGTCGTAGTGGCAGTTGTCACAGTGCATCTCCGTCGAAACCGGCGCGACGACGGTGCTGCTGGCGAGCTTTTTGCCGCTGGCATCGGTGACGACCACATCGGCAAGCTGGTACGGTTCGGGCTGGTTGGGATTGCTGTCGCTGAACTCGGTCAGCGGGATGCCTTCGGCGACAAAGTGATTGCCGCCGGCGTCCATCTCCCCCGCCAATCCTTTGCCCGTCAAGCCAACATTGTCCGGCAGATCGACCCCAAAGAGCTGCTGGTCGAACTCCCAGAAGTTAGACTTGCCCATCGAGTAGGTGTTGTCGGGAAAAGAATAGCTTACGTTCAGCGTGTCGGTGATGATCTGCGGCGGGTCTCCGCGCTTGATGACCTGCGCCCACAGATTGTTGTAGGGCGGCAGCACGGCCAGATTCTGAAAGTCACGGTTGTAGCAGTGCATGCCCAGGTCGTTCCAGCCGAGCACCACATATTCGTCGTTGGCGACCGGTGGCGCGCCGGGCGTCGGTCCCGGTGTAGGTGCAGCGCCGCCCCCGCTGATGATCGGCAAAAAAAGCTGATTCCCATCCTGCGCCAGCACCGGCGGGCTGGTCAGCAAAAGCGTGCTCACAAATAGCAACGTCGCCAATCCAATCAGCGCACCAATGCTGATCACCAGAGCACGTTGCCGGAGAAGATAAGACAAGAAAAGAGGCCGCCATTTACGCTCAGACACGGGTAACTCCTTTGCTTGGAATCACCGGTTATAGACAGGAGGGGTCTCAGCGAAGGACCGGTGCTTCAAAGCGAATGACAGCCGATCAAATGAAGGGCCTACTTATAAAGAGCGCCGGATTAGAGCGAAAAAATACAGGGTCAACCGGATCTCGTGTGGTTACGTGCCGGGGACGGGCTGATCGCTGTCTGCTCGACCGCAGCACCGCAAGCCCGTCCCCGGCACGTAAGACCCGGCCACATGAATTCCGGTGGAGCCAAAATACATTGACTGCGACGAGCAGAAGGAGAGGTGAAGCCCGTCAGCCTCTGCGCCCCGAGCCGTTGTCGCGCGAGTAACCGACGCCGGCGTAGAGGAGTTGAAAACCGCTGCGCTGATAGAGCCGGCGCGCGTCCGCACGCATGTCACGCACGGTCAGGCCAACTTGGGGCATCCCACGTTCGACGATCAACCAGTGCGCGGCGGTCAGCAGCAAACGCTGGCCGTAGCCCTGGTTGCGCACAGTCGCGGCGACGGCGAGCAGGTCGATGTAGCCCTCGCGCGGGCTGTCGTTGATCGACGCGGCAATGTAGCCAAGACAGCGTGCGCCGTCGCTGCACACGAAGAGGCAACGTTCGTCATCTGTCGTTTCCATAAAGGCATCGATGACGTGAGGGCTGTCGGGAAAGGCAAGTTGGTGGAGCGCGCGCACCTCGTCAGCGCAATCAGGAGTAAAGCGCGGCGGCGCGCGCCGTTGAGTGCGGGCAGAGCATCCGCCGGCAGTACGTAGACCTGAGCGCCCTGTCCGCGCTTGAACCCCATGCCAAGATAGAAAGCTGCGGCGCGTTCGTTCTTCACATTGAGAAATGCATCACACCGCTCAAGCGTGGGCAGGTCGGATTGAAGTTCGCGCCACAAGGCATCGGCGGTGGACAGGAAGTCGCCGCTCTCGACAAATGGCCCCTGAAGATAGCCGCGGCCTTCATCGACCTCGCAACCCATCGCCCCGACGATCGCGCCATTTTCGCGCGCAACGACGAAGTGCAGTAACTTCTGCTTTTGAAAAACGGCCTCGACCTCACCGGCGTGTTCGCCGCTGTGCAGACATTGGGTGGCGGGGTTGGCATTGTGGGCTTCGAGCAGCCGCGCCACCTCGGCAAAGTCGGCGGGAGTTATACGGGCAATCATCATAGCGGTCGATGCTTCCCTTTCATCGAAAAGTGAGCGAAAAGTGAGATCAGACAAGTTGCCAGGATTATACCAACCGCTGCGCAAAAAATGGGAAATGCAGCACGGGAAAGACGAAGAATTGTCGCCTTTCCCGTGGGATGTGAGCGTGCTGTGTGGGTGTATGAGGTGGAAAGCGGTTTTTCTACTGCAGATATCCTATCCAGCGTGACTGGATACGCAGCATCATTTCCAGCGTCTGCTCGGCCGCGCGCACGCTGTGCACGACTGGATCGACAAGCAGCGCTTGCAACGCAGCCGCCTTTGACTGTGTGAGCACAGCTTCGGCGGTCAAATCGTGCACGGCGACTTGATTGCGCAGCAGGCCGGCGATCCCGCGCGGGAAGCGACCCAATGCTACGCCTTGCACGCCCGCGCCATCGACCAGCGCCGGGACTTCCACCGCGATGTCGGCGGGCAGATCGTCGATGAAGCCACGGTTGGGCAGGTTGACCGCCAACACCGCGGCAGGCCGCCCGGCAGCGATGCTCTCCAGAATTTCGGAGGTCACCCAATCATCGCCAGAACCGCGCAACATCGTTTCCTCCGACGCCTTCTGCGCCACCCAGATCTTGTAGGTGCGGTAGAAGTCGAGGATGCCCTCACTGTCCGCGGCCTCCCATGCCCACTGAATGTACTCGCCAAAGTGCGAATCCACCGTGATCGGCAGGTAGCCAAAGCGCTCCAGGATCACCCGAAAGAGGCCCCGCTCCGCCCAGGGGCGATGTCCGACGGTGGCGACATGCGCCGGCGGCATGCTTGGCAGCGCCCAGCCCAGCACGTTGGTGATCCGCTCGAAGTAGGCCGGCGCTTTGGCGCGCACGTCAGGATAGGCGTCGCCGCCGGTGTCGTTGTAATGGATATTGAGCAGGACGCTGAAGTGGTTCAGCCCGCCGGCTTGAAAGCGCAGGTTGGCAAGAGGCGTCTCCAGAATGTGCGGCAGGTGCGCGGGCAGCGAGGCCACTTCGTGGCAGATGCCCACCAGCTTCAAGTCAGGATATTTGCGATATACGGTCGTGCAGATGCGGCTCATCGGATTGCTGAAATTGAGCACCCAGGCATTGGGACAGATCGCCATGATATCGCCGCAGATTTCGAGAATGGGGGGGATGATGCGCAACGCGTGAAACAGGCCGCCCGGCCCGCCATTCTCGCCGTAGACCTGACGGATGCCGTACTGCTGGGCGATGTGCCAATCCTGCTCCCACAGTTCGAAGCGATTGCCCACTTCGATCGAGATGATGCAAAAATCGGCGCCCTGCAGCGCGGTCTTGCGGTCGGTCGTCACTTCCAGTGTATAGGGCAGGTTATGCGCTTCGATGTGGCGGCGGCCAAAGGTTGCAGTGCGCGCCAGCGCCTCGGCATTGATGTCGTGCAGGCAGATCGTGCTGCCGGCAAAAACCTGGCTCTTGAGCAAGTCGCCCATTATGCCCAGCCCGAAATTGGCGCTGCCGGCGCCGATCAAGACAATTTTGTGCGTCATAGAGATGCTTCCTTATTCTCCCCACTCCATCGGCCACGGCGGCGTAAAGTTGGAGGCCACCCCGACCGGGCGACCCGTTTGCAGCGACGTGCTGATTGCGCCGCAGATCTCGACCACGTGGGCAGCCTGCGCGCCGCTGGATCGTTGCGCGCGGTTCTCAGCAATGGCGTCGGCGATCTCCGCGACCGAGCGTCCCCAATCCACGCCCTGGAAGGGTTCGCGCACGTAGGGCACGGGCGCGTAGGATTCACCAAACGGAGAAAACTCCACGGCAGCGTGAAAATCCTGGAAGCTGCTCAGGTAGAGCGAGCCCAGATCGCCGTGAAATTCCAACCCTTTCTGCTTGCCGTGACCGCCGACGTAGAAGTTGGTAGTCAGGCGCACGACCGTACCGTCAGCCAACTCCACCGCAGCGACAATCCAGTCCGGCGTTTCGATGTGGAAGGGTGCGCCCTCCTGCGTGACGCGGTCGGGATGCAGCACCTTGCCGTAAGCAACGACGCGGCGCGCCGGTGCGAGAAAGGTTGTAACCAGCGTGAGCGGATAGACGCCGACGTCGAAGAGCGCGCCGACTTCGTAGAAGGGGCCGGGATTGGGATGCCAGGATTCGATGCGCCCCCAGTTTACCTCGCAATAGACCACGCGTACTTGGCCCAATTGACCGGAGCGGATCGTCTTCCACGCCGTCTGTTGCGCCTCGCCCATGTACGTGATGGGCGAGCAGCTCAGCCGCAGCCCGCGCGCGGCCGCCAGGTTTACCAGTTGTTGCGCCTCACCATAGCTCATCGCCAGTGGTTTTTCGCTGTGCACGTGTTTGCCCGCCTCCAAACACTGCGTGATGACGGCGGGGTGGGCGTGATGAATGGTCAGGTTGACAACCAAATCAATGGACGGATCCGCCAGCATTTCGTCCAGGGTGGCATAGGCGCGACCGCCGTATTCAGCGGTGAGGGCGCGGGCGCGCTCTGGAAAAACATCAGTGGCGCCGGCCAGTTCGATCTGTGGATAGGCTTGCATGGTCTTAGCGTAAGGCCCGGCAATGTTGCCACAGCCGGCGATGGCGACGCGTAGAGGGTGTGTGGTCATGGAAGATCGTCTCCCAGTCCGATAATGGAGTTTTGAATAGGGTTGATGAATGTGTGTGCGTGGAACGACCTGACAAGTTGTTCCGCACCATCAGTATGCCAGGATCGTGGCGGAACAGAAAAGGCCGATCTGCGCCCGACGCCCCTGTCCTCATCGCAAGGGTCTGGAATGAGAATCTCACACCAACTTTGGACAATCCGCCCCATTTTGGGTATACTAGCAAGACTAGAACCCATGTTCGACGCGTCCGGGCGTCCTGTTGCGCAGAGGAGTGTGTGCGAGGCCTATGCCACCGATCCAAGTTGTCAGCGAGTTTCAACCAACCGGCGACCAACCGCAAGCAATTGCCCAGCTTGCCAGCGGCATCCAACAAAACATGAAGCATCAGGTGCTGCTAGGGGTCACTGGCAGTGGTAAAACCTACACCATGGCGAAGGTGATCGAGCAGGTGCAGAAGCCGACGCTGATCATGGCGCACAACAAGACGCTGGCCGCCCAGCTCTATGCAGAGATGCGCGAGTTTCTGCCCAACAATTCGGTCGAGTATTTCGTTTCGTACTATGACTACTATCAGCCCGAAGCGTATATCCCGCGCACCGACACCTTTATCGAGAAGGACGCGCAGATTAATGAGGAGATCGACCGCCTGCGCCTGGCCGCGACGAGTTCGCTCTTCAGCCGCCGCGACGTGGTGATTGTCGCCTCGGTCTCGTGCATCTACGGCCTCGGCAGCCCGCAGGACTATGGCCGCGTGGTGCTGCACCTGCGCGTGGGCGAGATGGTGCGCCGCAACCAGGTGCTGCGCCACCTGGTCGAGATCTACTACGACCGCAACGACAATTTCTTGCAGCGCGGACGCTTCCGCGTGCGCGGCGACGTGCTCGAAGTGCAGCCTGCCGACCGCGAGAGCGCGTACCGCATCAGCCTGTGGGGCGACGAGATCGAGCGCATCAGCGAGATCGACACGCTCACCGGCGAGATCATCGCCGACCATCAGCAGGTCGATATCTTCCCGGCCAAGCACTTCGTCACGCCGCAGGATCGACTCGCAGAAGCGATCGAGGACATTCGCAAGGAGATGGAAGAGCAGGTCGCCATTTTCGAGTCGCAGGGCAAGCTGCTCGAGGCGCAGCGCATCCAGCAGCGCACCAACTACGATATCGAGATGATGCGCGAGGTGGGCTACTGCAACGGCATCGAGAACTACAGCCGGCCGCTGGCAGGGCGTCCGCCCGGCTCCACCCCGTGGACGCTGCTCGACTACTTCCCAACCGACTGGCTGCTGATCATGGATGAGAGCCACATGACCGTGCCGCAGGTGCGCGGCATGTACAACGGCGACCGCGCGCGCAAGGAGGTGCTCGTCAGCTACGGCTTCCGCCTGCCGAGCGCGCTCGACAACCGGCCGCTGATGTTCAGCGAGTTCGAGGAGCATCTGAACCTGGTCGTCTATGTCAGCGCCACCCCGGCCCTTACGAGAAGGGAGCATGGCGAACAGATCGTGGAGCAGGTGATCCGCCCGACCGGTCTCATCGACCCGGTGGTCGAAGTGCGACCAACCAAGGGTCAGATCGACGACCTGGTACGCGAGATCATGCGACGCACGGCCGTCGGCCAGCGCGTGCTGGTGACCACACTGACCAAGCGCATGGCCGAAGACCTGAGCGAGTATCTGGCTGAACTGACCATCAAGGTGCAGTACCTGCACAGCGAGATTCACACCATCGAGCGCGTGGAGATTCTGCGCGACCTGCGGCTGGGCGTCTTCGATGTGGTGGTGGGCATCAACCTGCTGCGCGAGGGGCTGGATCTGCCCGAAGTGTCGCTTGTGGCGGTGCTCGACGCGGACAAAGAAGGCTTCCTGCGCAGCGGCAGCGCGCTGATCCAGACGATCGGCGCGGCGCGCCACGTCGAGGGCAAGGCGATCCTTTACGCCGACGTGATGACCGACTCGATGCGCTTTGCGATCGACGAAACCAACCGCCGCCGTGCGATCCAGGAAGCGTACAACATCGAACACAACATCCAGCCGCAGAGCATCGTCAAAAGCATCCGCGACCTCACCGACCGCGTGCGCGTGATGGCCGAGAGCAAGCCCGAATACAAGGTGATGAACGACGGTGGCCGCAGCCAGGTGCTCGATGTAACGCCCGAACAGTTGTCGCCGGAGGATCTGGCAAAGCTGATCAAGTCGATCGAGCAGGAGATGAAGGACGCGGCCAAGGCGCTGGAGTTCGAGCGCGCGGCCGCGCTGCGCGACCAGTTGGTCGAGCTGCGGCGCATCGAGGTGGAGCGCAGGGTGGGGGCGTAGCTGTCATTAGTTTGGCGAGACGATCTTGTATACTATATCTCGGCGACGCAACCATAGCATGACGTTCGTAGCAGGATGAACCATGACAACCAAAACCATTCAGTTGACATTTGACGAAACATTGCTGAAGCAGGTTGACGAGATCGTGCAAACCCTTCATGTCAGCCGGACAGATTTTGTGCGTAAAGCCGTCGAAGAAGCTTTGCACTCTCATTACATCAAGCGCCTGGAAGAGAAACATATCGCAGGTTATGTAGCACAACCACAAACCATAGAAGAAATCACTGAATGGGACGAAGTTAGAGTATGGGGAGATGAATGAGGCGTGGTGAGATCCGGTGGTGTACGCTGCGTGCGCCTGATAAGCGACGTCCGGTCTTGATACTGACCCGCGATTCGGCAATTGCAAAGCTTACAGGAATTACGGTTGCGCCTGTCACCACTACAATTCGCATGTCAGCAACCCAAGTTCTGTTAAGTCCAGATGACGATGGCGTGCTACGTCCATCAGTTGTCAATCTTGACAACATTCAAACAATTGAAAAGTCAACCATCGATTCATTCATTACAACTCTTTCACCTGCACGAATGCGGGAGGTTGAAGAATCTCTCTGTTTTGCGGTAGGGATTCGCTGGATGACTCCATAAAGACAAAAAGATAAAGCGAGCAATTTATGGCTCAATCTAATGGAGCCAATGGCGCCGGCTCCCCCAACGGCAGCAACGGCGCAAGCGACATGAATATCGGCGCCGTGCGCGACGCCGACATCACCCAGGAGATGCAGACCGCCTATCTCGACTACGCGATGAGCGTGATCGTGGCGCGCGCGCTGCCCGACGTGCGCGATGGGCTGAAGCCGGTGCATCGGCGCATTCTCTATGCGATGTGGCACGACCTGTCGCTCACCCACGACAAGCCGCACAAGAAAAGCGCGCGCATCGTCGGCGAGGTGCTCGGCAAGTACCACCCGCACGGCGACACCGCGGTCTACGACGCGATGGTGCGCATGGCGCAACCCTTCAGCCTGCGCTATCCGCTGATCGACGGGCAGGGCAACTTCGGCAGCGTCGACGGCGACAACGCCGCAGCCATGCGTTACACCGAAGCCAGGCTCGCCCGCCTCGCCGACCTGATGCTGGAAGACCTGGAAAAAGACACCGTCGAATGGCACGAGAATTTCGACAACACGCTGCGCGAGCCGGATATCGTGCCCGCCGCGCTGCCCAACCTGCTCATCAACGGCTCCAGCGGCATTGCCGTGGGCATGGCGACCAACATCCCGCCGCACAACCTGGGCGAGATCGTCGACGCGCTGACCTTTATGATCGATCGCTTCGACAAAGTCGACGAGATTACCGGCGAAGAGTTGATGCACTTTGTCAAGGGGCCGGATTTCCCCACCGGCGGCATTCTGTATCGCTACCGCGAGGAAGGCAAGGGCGAGGATGACGCCGACGCCATTGCCCAGGGCTATGCGGTGGGAAAATCGCGGCTGATCATCCAGGCCAAGGCGCATTTCGAAGAGATCAGCCGCGGGCGCACGCGCATCGTCATCACCGAGCTGCCCTACCAGACCAACAAGACTGCGCTGATCGAACGCATTGCCGACCTGGTGCGCGATGGCAAGATCGAGGGCATCGCCGATCTGCGCGACGAGTCCGACCGCACGGGAATGCGCGTGGTGATCGAACTGACGCGCACGGTCGAGCCGAAAGATGTCTTGGCCGACCTCTTCAAATACACGCCGCTGCAGCAGACCTTTGGCATGCAGATGCTGGCGCTGGTCGATGGCCACCCGCGGCTGCTCAGCCTCAAGCGCATGTTGCAGCTCTTCATCCAGCATCGCCAGGAAATTATCCGCCGCCGCTCCGAATATGACCTGGGCAAGGCACGCGACCGCGCCCACATCGTCGAAGGCTTGTTGCGTGCGCTCGACATCCTCGACGAGGTGATCCAGACCATCCGCCGCAGCCAGAACGTCGACACCGCACGCAACAATCTGGTGAACAATTTCAAGTTTACGGTGATTCAAGCGCAGGCGATCCTTGACATGCAACTGCGCCGGCTGGCTGCGCTCGAGCGTAAAAAGTTGCAGGAAGAGTACAACGAACTCAAGCAACAGATCGCCTATCTCGAAGATCTGCTGGCGAACCCGCACAAGATGCTCGGCGTCATCAAAGACGAACTGTTGGCGATCAAGCAGGAGTTTGGCGACGCACGGCGCACGCAGATCGTCGACCGCACCAAAGGCACGTTGACCACCACCGATCTGCTGCCCGACCAGACCGCGTGGGTGAGCGTCGGCAAGAGTGGCGACTTGCGCCGCCAGGCAGTGAGCAAACCCGGCATCGCCACCATGCGGCAGATCGGCAAGGATGGCCAGGTGGCGCTGCTCACGGCCAACACGCGCGACTATCTCTACGTCTTCAGCAAGGATGGCCGCTGCAGCCGCATCGGCATCCACGAGATCCCCGAGAACAGCGGCAAGAAAGTCTCCGACCTGACCGGGTTCATGGGGCGCGATGCGATCACCGCGGCCGTCGTTTTGCCGCGCGAACGCAACGGCGACGACGGCGGCTATCTTTTCTTGGTGACCGAGCAGGGGATGGTCAAGCGCGTCAGCATAGTCGATGTCCAGTCGAACACCGGCAGCGAGTTTGCGGTGATCAATGTAGAGGACAAGGATCGATTGTTGTGGGCGCTGCCCACGCGCGGCAATCAGGAGGTGATCCTCGTCAGCGCCCAGGGGCAGTCGATCCGCTTCGCTGCGGAAGATGTGCGCAGCATGGGGCTGGCCGCGGGCGGCGTCGGCGGGATGAAGCTCAAGAAGAAGGATCGTATCGTCTATGCCGGCGTGGTCGATCCAAACGGCGAGCTGCTTACGGTCACGGCCGCGGGCTTTGGCAAACGGTCGCCTTTGTCCGATTACAGCCTGCAAGGGCGCAACGGCGGCGGGATCGTCACGCACAAGGTCAACGACAGGACGGGCGAGATCGTGGCCGCGCTGGTGCTGCCACCCAAAGTCGAGAATTCGTGGCTAATCTTTATCACCGCACGGGGCAACGCCAAGGCCGCGCTCACGGTCGAGACGCCGGTGATGGGGCGCAGCGTGTTGGGCAAGGCCATCCTCGAGCTGTCGCCGCAAGACGGTTTGGCGGCGATCTGGCGGCCTGACGTTGGCCTCCAGGATGAGGAGCCGCCAATCGACCCGCCGCCAACGGAGAAGGCGCCACGACCCGCGCCGCCGCCTGCCACTCCTAAAAAACCGGTGACGGCGCCGTTGCAGTTGCGCACGGTGACGCCGGCCAGAGCTGCGGAAAAGCCGGCCGGCGCCGATACGCATAAGGCGGACGCCACACCGTCCGCGGCGAGCAAAGCGCCTGCCCACACAAAAACGACTTCCCCTGCGCGCAGCGACAAATCGGCGGCGCCAAAAACGCAGCCTGAAACAGCGGTTCCCACACAGGCGGCGACAAAGCCAAAACCTGACCGCGACGCAACCAAGCGGCCATCATCCCGCACGTCTGCCACGGATGCCAAACCTGCGCAGCCGGCGGATCGGAAGACAGCGACATCTGCCCCCAAAACACCTGCCAAGTCGCGCGAGCTGCGGGCTGCCCCGCCGTCCCCACCTGCTGAAGCTGAAGTCGAAGCCGGCGGCGCGCCCATGACGTTCGATTTTATCGATGACATGACAAAAACGACGCCAGCCAAAAAGCCGCAGGCCAAAAGCAAGTTGTCAACTGTAGTGAGTGTGCCCAATGCGCAGGCTAAGGCCGCCAAGAAGAGCCGGAAAAGTAGAAGCAAAAGGATGGCATGCGGATGGCGCGGATCAAACGAGTGGCGCGGATCAAAAAGCGATCCGCGCTAATCTGCTCAATCCGCGTCATCCACGTGCCCTCTTTATCCAATCCCCATCCCCACGACCAACGCCAGCAGCAGGCCGCCGGCGACGACGCTGCCCAGTTGCCCCGCCGTGTTGGCGCCCATCGCATGCATCAGCAGGAAGTTGCTGTAATCCTCCTCTTGCGCCACCTGCGCGGCCAGCCGGCCCGCCATCGGGAAGGCGGAAATGCCGCACGCACCGATCAGCGGGTTGATCTTGCGGCCTGATACTACGTACATAAATTTGCCAAAGAGCAGACCCGCCACGGTGTCTATCACAAAAGCGAAGAGACCTAACGCCAGCACCATCAATGTCTGCCACTGAAAACCGGTGAGCGGATGGTAGAGAAAACGATCAGCCGTCATCGTCGCGCCGATCGCCAAGCCCAGAAAGAGCGTCGCCATATTGGCGATCTCATGTTGCGCGGCAAGGCTGAGCCGTTCAACCACCAATGCTTCGCGCAACAAATTGCCGAGCATCAGGCTGGCGATCAGCGGCGCGGCCGCCGGCGCCAGCAGGCTGATAAAAACCGTGACCGCAATCGGGAAGATCAACACCGCGGCGCGGGAGACCGGGCGGGGCGCATACGCCATGCGCACGCGCCGCTCGGTGGGGGTGGTGAGCAGCCGCATCAACGGCGGCTGAATGATCGGCACCAAGCTCATATAGGAGTAGGCGGCGACGGCGATCGGGCCGAGCAGTTCAGGGGCAAGCTGGGATGCGACAAAAATCGCCGTCGGGCCATCGATGGCGCCGATCACCCCGATGGCGGCGGCTTGATTCATCGGGAAGCCAAGCAAAGCGGCCAGCAGCAGCGTTGCATAGATGCCAACCTGGCCGGCGGCGCCCATCAACACCAGGCTGGGTTGCGCCAGCAGCGGGCGAAAGTCGATCATGGCGCCCACGCCGATGAAGATCAGCAGTGGGAAAAGCTCGGTGGTAATGCCAAATTCATAAATCGTAGCCAGCCAGGAGCCGGGCGTGTAGGCCGACATGCCGAGGTTGGCAAAGAGACAGCCGGCGCCGATCGGCAGCAGCAGCAGCGGTTCATAACGCCGCACAATCGCCAGGTAGATCAACAGCGTGCCGACCGCCAGCATAACGGCGTTTGCCCAGGTGAAGGCGCGCAGCCCTTCCGTCAAAACTGCAACGAGTTGTTGCCCATCCATAGCGGTCCTTTTCGCACTTATTGAGCGCATCTGGCGCGCGGATGTCGCGTCCGCCCATGCCCGCGCGCCGTCAGCGCAGACGCACCAGCGGTTGGCCGTAGTTGACATGATCGCCGACGGCCACGAAGAGTTCTTCGACGACGCCGGCGCGCGGGCTGCGCACCGGATTGTTCATCTTCATCGACTCGATCGTGCAGAGCAACTGTCCGGCCTCGACTTTTTCACCGACGCGCACGGCCACGACGAGAATGTCGCCCGGCAAGGGAGATGTCATCGTTTCCACCTGATCGCCAGACGCTGGCACGGCGACAGGTTGTTTCAGCGCACTCACGTCGGCCATGGGCGCCTCATACGCCAAAGGCATGGTAGCGACCACGCCGGCTACTTCCTCAGGCCACACAGCAAAAAGTTCGCCGTCGACGGTGGCCTGGATCGGGCGGCTGTTCAAGTCGCCGATCTCCACCTCGTAGAGTTGTCCATCAACTTGCACGCGCACTTTCATGCTGTGTTTCCTTCACTTATTATCTATCCAGAAATTTCTGCGAAGCGACTTTCTAGATGAGCGCCCTATATAACACCGCAACCAATTTCTGGATAACGACTTTGCGTCTATCCAGAAATTTCTGCGGAGCGACTTTCTAGATGAGCGCCCTATATAACACCGCAACCAATTTCTGGATAACGACTTTGCGTCTATCCAGAAATTTCTGCGGAGTGACTTTCCCGATGAGCGCCGCATAGGACACCGCAACCAATTTCTGGATGCAGTCTTATCGTTGTGGTGGGTTGCGATGGAAAGCGCCGGCGCGCCGGCTCAATGCATTGCCGCGAATCGTAGCCTGCCAGGGCGAGATCGCACCTTGCGCGGGCTGTAACAGCGGCGCCGATGTGCTGCGTTCTGCCTGGAGCGCCAGCGCCACGGCTACGCCGATCACGGCGGCGCCACGGCGCGCGGCATGATTCAGGTCGTCGTCGCCGGCTGTCATGGCCGGCAGCTCGGTCTGGGCTGGCAACTCCCGGCGGGCGCGCGGCGGCGTGATGCGCACCAACGCCGCCATCAGCCCCCACATGACGATCAGCACGGCAAAAATCAGGCTGATGCCGATGCCGGTGATAACTAACGCTTGTTGAACGGTGGTCCAATTTTCCATCGTCTACTATCCTCAAGAGGACGTTGCCAGTGTGATGCGCACGAGACGTCCGCGCTCCGGTAACTTCTGCGGACGAGACATCTGCGCGCCTGGCTGCTATGCCGGCATGTTGCCGTGTCGCCGCGCCAGGGGTACGATCGCTTTCTGGCGCAACGCGATCAGGGCGCCGATCAGCCGGGCGCGCGTCTCCCTGGGTTCGATCACCTCGTCGATAAAGCCACCTTCAGCCGCAGTGTACGGGTTAAGGTAACGCTCGCGATATTCTTCGGCGTAGCGAGCACGCGCCACTTTCGGGTCGGGCGCCGTTGCAATCTCCTTGCGATAGAGAATGGCAGCCGCGCCCTCGCCGCCCATGACGGCGATTTCGGCGCTCGGCCAAGCGAAGGTGACGTCGGCGCCAAGCTGTTTGCTGCTCATCACCACGTAGGCGCCGCCATACGCTTTGCGCGTTACAATGCTGAGTTTGGGCACTGTCGCGGTCGAGTAAGCATAGACGATCTTGGCGCCATGACGGATGATGCCATGATACTCCTGATCGACGCCAGGCAGGAAACCCGGTGTATCGACAAAGGTGACGAGCGGGATGTTGAACGCATCACAGAAGCGCACAAAGCGCGTGATCTTGTCCGAAGCGTCGATGTCCAACGCACCCGCCAGCATTTCCGGCTCCTGGGCAACGATGCCGACCGGTTGGCCAGCCAGCCGCGCCAGCCCAACGATGGCGTTGCGGGCAAAGCGTTCCTGCACTTCCAGAAACGAGTGCGCATCGACCACATGTTCGATCACCGCGTGCATGGAGTAGGGCTGACGTGGGTCGAGGGGAACAATATTGTTCAGCACCTCGCCTGCATTGGGCAGCTCGACGCCTGGCGCTGACAAAAGGGGATTTTCGAGATGATTGGAGGGTAGATAGCCCAGCAGTCGTCGCGCCAGAGAGATCGCGTTCTGTTCGGTCTGTGTGACAAAATGCGCCAGCCCACTGGTCGAGATATGCATCCGGCCGCCGCCCAGTTGTTCGGCGTTGACCTCCTCCCCCGTGACCGCGCGGATCACTTCAGGGCCGGTGAGAAACATGTACGACTGGCCTTCGACCATTACCAACAGGTCGGTCAACGCCGGCGAATAGGCCGCGCCACCCGCGCACGGGCCGAGCAACAAGCTGATCTGCGGGACGATGCCGGAGTAGAGCGCGTTGCGGCGGAAAATCTCGGCGTAGCCGCCCAGACCATAGACGCCCTCCTGGATGCGCGCCCCGCCCGAATCAATCAGCCCGATGATGGGCGCGCCAGACTCCACCGCGCGATCCATGACCTGGCAGATCTTGCGGCCATGCATTTCGCCGAGTGCGCCGCCAAAGACCGTGGCATCCTGTGCGTAAGCGAAAACTGTGCGCCCGTGGATAAGCCCAAAACCAACCACAACGCCGTCGCCGGCGAAATGCTCGTCCACGTCGACGCAGCGCGCGGTGGCCAACATGCCCAGTTCCTGAAAGGTATTGGCATCGAACAAAAGCGCTAATCGCTCGCGCGCCGTGCCTTTGCCTTTGGCGTGCTGGCGTGCGATACGGCCGGCGCCGCCGGCCTCAAGCGCCTGCGCGCGACGTTTGCGAAGTCCAAGGATCCTTGGATCGTCTGTTGACATCGAGTCACTCCTCGTGTATGGAGGGCGAGCATAGGTTGAGGAAGCATGCGACGGGGAGAGTCGCCAGGCGTCAGTTTAGTAGGTGCGTCTCACGACGAACTCGCATAATCCCTGCAATGAATGCCGATAAAGACCGTCCGGCAGGCCGGCCAGATTGTCGACGGCGCGACGCAGAAAGATACGCGCTTCTTCACGCGCCGCCTCGACGGCGCTGCCCGCGCGCAGGTCTTGCACCAGACCCGTCACGGCCTCATTCCAAACGGCGCCATCCCCATTGTCGGCTTCAATTTGGGCGGCCTCTAAAATGGCAATCACCGAAGATGCATCGACATGCTGGTGCAGATAATGGAAGAAAGGCAGCGTCAGCGTGCCCTGGCGCAGGTCACTGCCCGCGGGTTTGCCCAAAGTTGTGTCGTCGCCAATGAAATCCAGAATGTCGTCGACGATCTGAAAGGCCATGCCAAAGTTGTAGCCGAACTGATACAGGTCGGCGATGCGCTCTTCCGGCAGCTTGGCAAGCACAGCGGCGCCCTGCGTGGCCGCGCAGAACAAGCTGGCGGTTTTGGCATAAATGCGTTGATAGTAATTGTCTTTTTTCTGGACAAAATTATAGCGATCTTTCAGTTGGCGCAGCTCGCCATCGACGATGGTGCGCAGTGTATCGCTGAACAATTCGATCACGCGCATATTCTGTGTTTCAGCCGAGAAGCGCGCGGCTGTACCGAAGAGATAATTGCCGGCAAGCACAGTCGAAACGCCGCTCCAGTGCGCATTCAACGTCGGCGCGCCACGACGGAGCAAGGAGCCATCGATCACGTCGTCGTGGACGAGCGTGGCGGTGTGCAACATTTCCACGGACGCGCCCAGGGCGATCACCGCGCTGTAGCGTGGCGTCCCCTGCATGCCGCCATTCAACTCCGCGGCCAACAAGGCGAGGGCGGGACGCAGCCGCTTGCCGCCACTGCCGATCAGGTTGATGAATGCATCGGCCAACGGGGCAAACAGCGCGGAATCGACGCCGCACAATTTCGCTTCCACCTGGCGCAGCCCCGGTCGAATCGGTGCAAACAACGCGTTTACATCCAGCGCGCCACTGGGCTGTGGCGTCATTTCGACGACGTTTGGTCGTGCAGTCGCATCCATGAGCTTGCTAGGGAAAGACTGCGGCATGATGGGTTGAGAAATCAACACCAAACCGATCCTCCAAACCATAAAACCTGAGCGCCGTTACACTCGTCTGCGCGGCGACTTGCGCCGCGGTCAGACCGCGCAATTTTGCGATTTGTTCACACACCAATGCAACATAGCCGGGCGTATTGCGCTGCCCACGATAGGGGTGCGGCGTGAGGTAGGGAGCATCCGTCTCCAGCATCAGCCGATCCAGACGCAGGGCCGGCAGCAACGCGTGTAGGGCGTGAGCGTTGCGGAAGGTGACCGGCCCGCCAAGACTAAGCACGAAATTCCAGTCATAAGCTTCTTCGGCCAGCGCCAACCCGCCACTGTAGGCGTGGAGCACGCCCGCGTAAGGGCGTTGCGCCAGGCGGGAATGCTGGAAGGCGGCGCTGTGCACCCAAGTGCGCAGCACGTCGGCGACCGCGTCATTGGCATCGCGGCTGTGAATGATCACGGGCAACCCGAGTTCGGCAGCCAGGTCAAGCTGGCGCACGAAAGCGTCCTGCTGCACCGTTGCCGCCACCTTGTTCCAGTAGAAATCCAACCCAATCTCGCCGATCGCCACAACTTTTGGATGCGCGGCCAGATGGCGAAGGTCGGCGAGCGTGTGGTCATCAAACTGGTCGGCGCTGTTGGGATGGATGCCGACTGCCACATAGAGTTCTTCGTTGGCATCCGCCAACTCGATGGCGCGGCGACAATGCGGGAGGTCGATGCCGGGATTTACGATCAAGCCTACGCCGGCCGCGCGCGCCTGCGCCATCACCTCATCTCGATCAGCATCAAACTGATCCAAATCCAGATGGCAGTGGCTATCAACCAATGTAACCGGGCTAACCCTGAACATTCTCTGCACAAATAATCCCTAAACCAGACTCAAACCCTATGCGCAACCGTTTGTTCATTTTATCACAGACGCTTCTCGCTAAAAGTAGGTCTGATTGCACAAACCCTCACCAACGCACAGCGACGGCTATCACTCAGTATACCAGTTCTGCCGGGGCGCACCGACTTTGCATCCTTTTTTAGACGCCTGCCAGGGCGCGCCCACCGGTCAGAATGGCCGGCACCGCCTGTTGATCGGTCGTTTCGGTGTAGACGCGCAACAGCGGTTCCGTGCCCGAAAAGCGCACGAGCAGCCAGCCGCCGTCGTCCATCAAGAATTTGTAGCCGTCGGTCGTGACCAGATCCAGGACGCGGTGGCCGCCAAGCGTCAGGTTTGTAATATCGAGATTGTCAAGACGCCGCCGGGCAGCCGCCTTCAACGCGTTGTCGGTCAGGCGCACGTCGATGCGGTCGTAGTAATGCGCTCCCACCTTGTCGAAGACCAATTGCAGCAATTCGGTCGGCTGCTTGCCCGTTCGCACCATGAAGTCCAGCAGATACAGGTTGGAGAGGATGCCGTCGCGCTCCGGCACGTGGCCGCGGAACGCATAGCCGCCGCTTTCCTCGCCGCCGATCATGGCGTCATGCTCGATCATGGCCGGCGCCACATATTTGAAGCCGACGCCCGTGTTGACGACCGGCACGTCGTAGAGCTGTCCCAGTTTATCGAGCATGGTGGTGGTGCTGAGGGTCTTGACAATAGCGCCGCGCACGCCGCGCACTTCGAGCAAGTAATAGGCCAGCATGGCGTAAACACGCAATTGGTCGACAAATTGGCCGTTCTCATCCCCAAAGCCGCAGCGATCGGCGTCGCCATCCAAAATGCAGACGCAATCCGCGCCCACCTGCCTGGCGACCGCCAGCCCCGCGTCGACATTGGGCGGGATCGGCTCGGGCCGGCTCATCTCCGGGAAGAGCGGGTTATGTTCGGCGTGGACTTCGATCACCTCAGTGCGCCCACCCGCCAGAATTTCACTGAGCCAGCCAGCGCCATTGCCCCACATATTGTCGACGACAATTTTAAGCCCCGCGGCCTTGATGGGCGCGATGTCGATCACCGGCAAGGTGCGCCAGATAGTCTGGCTTGGGGTCGAAATAGGCGACCTGGGCCGCCGCCAACGCCTCGGCCAGTGGCACGCGCTGATCGCAGCCTATCGCCGGCCGCTGGAATCCGCGCCTCGATCTGTTGCAGACCAGCGGGGGCAATCGCACCGCCATTTTCGTCACGCACTTTGAAGCCGCAATCTTCGGGCGGGTTGTGGCTGGCCGTGATATTGAGGGCGGCGATGGCTTGTTTTGCCTTGACGCTGTAGCTAATCACCGGCGTAGGCGTAGGGACGGGCGTCAGCAGCACCTGAAAGCCGTTGCCGGCCAGCACTTCACACGCGGCGGCCGCAAAATGATTGGCGGAAAAGCGCCGATCGTAGCCTACGATCACCGGCCCCTGTCTGCCCGTCGTTTTCAGATAGGCTGCAAACCCCTGAGTGGCGCGACGCAGATTGGTGTACGTGTAATCGTCGCCGATGCGGCCGCGCCACCCATCCGTGCCAAATTTGATGTCGCTCACTGTTCTATCCTTTCTCATCTATCATTTCCGGCGGTTGTTTAGAGCGGCTGTCTAGAGGATGATAGACGACAGTATAGCAGCAGTCTAGAGCGGGTAGCAATATCCCAGTCAAATGGCGCTTTTGCTTACCTCGTTAGCATCTTTAGCGAGCGCACAGGACGGCGTGCAGCGAGAGTCCGCCGCCCCGGCCGCAGAGCTTTTCCTGCCCTAAGAGACTGTTTGAAAAGTAACCACGAAGACGCGAAGTACGCAAAGGGGCACAAAGGGGCGCCTGGAAGCCGTTCCTCTTCGCGCCCCTTGTGGCTTCGTGGTGGGGCTTTTCAAACAGTCGCTAAGACAAGCCTGCCTGGCGCCGATGATTGAGTGAGGTGATTTGGGGGCACAGGAGTGTCGCTCCACGCGGTGCGCATCCTGGAAGCAACGAATCGGGCGTTGCCGTGTCCGCGGGCAGTCTGCGCGGGAAAACTCCACCGGCAAAGACTGCCCGCAGGATTATTGTGCTGCGGCTGGGGGCGAGCCACGCAATCTTGCTGTGAACGCCTGCCACAAAGGGCAACGATCGTAAATGCCGCTAAAGATGATCACGGCGCCTACGATGAGCAAGACGGGCGGCCAGCCTGAAAACGCTGCCACCGCCCACAACGCCGCGCCGCTCAGCAACCTGAGCCAACGGGTGGCGTCGCTCAGTCCAGCTTGCGGCGCCGGCGCGACGTCGAGCACCAGCGCATCGAACAACTGATGCAAGGCTTCGACCGATTGCAGCCCGGTGCGTCGCGCCACTTCCTCACCCTGTCGATAGAGGATCAACGTGGGGATGCCTCTCACGCCGAGCGAGCGCACCAACTCAGGCTCCGCGTCGGCGTTAATCTTCCACACATCGACCTGCGTGGCATACTCTTCGCCAACCTGGTCAAGGCGTGGGCTTAGCGTGCGACAAGGCCCGCACCAGGGCGCCCATACATCAACCACAATGGGGCGCGCGTTGGTCTGGACGCGCGCCTGAAATTCCGCCGGTTTCATGAGGCGGACGTGGATTTCGTGCCGATGTGGAAAAGCGAATAGAGTGGACACCAGCCGATCAACCCGGTGAGCAGGGGGACAAAACCCAGCCACTGCAAGACCACTCCCCAGACGCCGGTGACAAAACCGCCCCAACCCAGCGCCAACATCACAATGCCCAATACGATCCGCGCAATACGATCCCAACCCGCTTCATTGACCTTGATCATTTTGATTTCCTTTCGTCACGATCCGGTTATCCCAAACAACTTGTCAGCATAGCGCAGAAAAGCCGGCCTGTCAGTGACTGGGGTCACGCAGCAGGTCGGCAAGTTGGCGCAGGCGCGCGACATCAAGCATCTGCACCTGGCCGCGTTCAAGCTGCACCAGGCCGCGCTGTTCGAGCTGCTTGAGGCGACGGCTCACGACTTCCCGCACAGTGCCCAATTCGTCGGCGATTTGCTGATGTGTGACATTTAGGCGCGGCGCGCGGTCGAGCAGATAGGCGGCCAGGCGCTGATCCATCTGGCCAAAAGCAACCTCTTCGACCAGTTGCATCAAGTCGGTAATACGGTCGGAAAAGTGATGGAAGACCAACGCGCGAAAAGGCGTGGAGGTTTCCAACAACTGGTTGAACACCGGTTGCGCCAGCGCAAAGGCAGTGAGATCGCTTTCGGCCACACCCCGCGCCGGATAGCTGCTTTTGCCCAGCAGACAACTGGCCGTCAGCACGCACGAATCGCCTGGCTCCAGCCGGTAGAGCATGATCTCACGCCCGGAAGGTGCGGGTTTAATGACCCGGATCGAGCCAGCGTAAAGCAGCAAGAAAAACGAGCAGGGCGTGTCCAGGTCGAAGAGAATGTGGTTGGCGGGCGCCAGCGTGGGCTGAAGCTGCGCGCGCAGCAGGGCTTGTGCGTCGGGCGTCATTTCGCCAATCCACGGGTAGAGGCGGATCAATTCAGCAAAAACGGCAGGCTGGAGCATGGGTTTATCCGTAGACGTTGAGGCGCGTCTCGCTCAGCCCTGTGCGCGCGACGCGCACGCCTTCGAGCAGGGCAGCGTGCAGGGCAGCGTCTCCGTTGCTGGCAATGATGTTGTTGTCGCGGATCGTCCATTCGCGGCCGGCGTAGGTGGTCACCAAACCGCCCGCCTCGCGCACGAGCAGCGCGCCGGGGGCGATGTCCCACGGATTGAGCCATCCTTCCCAGTAGCCATCCGCCGCGCCCATTGCCACGTGCGCCAGATCCAGCGCCGCCGAACCCAGATTGCGCACACAGGCGGTGCGCGGCATGAAATAGGCAAACTCGGCGCCGTTGTTGTCCTGGGACTCGGCGCGATGGTAGGGAAAGCCGGTGATCAGCAGCGCCTTGCGCAGCGTGGACGTCGAGCTGACGTGCAACGGCTGTTCGCTGCCTGACGCTGTGCGCACATAAGCGCCGCGGCCTGGCCGGGCATAATAGGTGCAATCCAGCCCGATGTGATAGGTCACGGCCAGCAAGGTGGTTAAGCCTTCCTGCAAAGCAATGTTGACGGAGCAATAGGCGACATGATGGGCAAAATTGGTCGTCCCATCGATGGGATCGACCACCCAGAAGTCGTCCTGCGCCGGCGGTTGGTTGCTCTCCTCGCCCCATAACGCCACGCCTGGATAGAGCCGGTCAAGCGCCGCGCGGATAAAGTCTTCCGAGGCGACATCCGCGGCCGTGACCAGATCGATCTCGCTGGACTTTTCGCGGACCGTCGCCTGTCCCGTCGCAATCATCCTGCGCGCCAAGTCGCTGGCGCTACGCGCCACTGCAATGACCAGATCGACGTCTTTTGTTCGATACGCATCAAGATTCACTCTTTCTCTATCGTAACTATACGGCCCTGGCAAAAATTGACCACGGATTCAACGGATGAGATTATAGCAATTTTCAGTGGATCCATTGGCATGATACCACCGGTGAGTGGTTTGGTAGGAAGACAGAACTGCGGTATATTGAAGCGAAACAAATGTTCCGATCACCTGAGCATCAGGAGTGCAATTGCAATGGATATTACCTGGTACGGCCTTTCCTGTTTTCGCATTCGTGAAGGCGGAGTGACCGTTGTCTGTGACCCTTATGACAAGTCAGTTGGCCCATCGCTCATCAAAGTGCGCGCCGACATCGTCACCAGCAGCCATGATCGAGCCGGCCATAACGCGGTGGAGCGCGTCACCGGCGAGCCAAAGGTGCTGACCGGGCCAGGCGAATACGAAGTCAAGAATGTCTTTATCACCGGGCTGACGACCTTTCACCGGCGTAGCGACGGCCAACCTGCGGAACGCAACACCGCCTTCTTCTTTGAGTTTGGCGACCTGACCATTGGGCACATGGGCGATATTGGCGAAGTGCCGGCGCAATCCGAAATCGAAGAGCTCAACATCGGCGAGGTCGATGTATTGATGGTGCCAGTTGGCGGCGGCGCCACCCTGGACCCGGCGCGGGCGGTGGAATTGGTAGGCATGCTGGAGCCGCGCATCGTCATCCCCATGCACTATCGGCATGACGGGCTGGCCGATGACCTAGCCGCGCAGTTGGAAAGTGTGGAAAAATTCCTCAAAGAGTTTGGCGCCACTACTGTTGACCCGGTGGAGACCCTGAAGATTTCCAAGAGTTCGCTGCCCGAAGAGACACAGATTCTGCTGCTGAACCCGACATTCTGAAAAAGTTTGGGAAATAAAAGGGGCGAGGTGGACATCACCTCGCCCCTTTTATTTCTTCTCCGGCTCCTCTACAAGCGTATGCGGATCGACGGGTTTCCGCCGCAGGCGCTGTCGCCACGTGCGCCGCCAGGCTTTCCAAAAAACTGTTTCGAGTTGCCGCCATGTTTGCCAGAGCGCTGGCTCACTTGTCTGATCTTGCATTTCGATCGCCGGTTCGGCCCCGCTGAAACGGTAGCGAACATAGGTATCCGTGACCTCACGCACATACGGCTCGGCCTCGGGCAGCACGCCGCTAAGCGCGCGAGCATGTTCGTGAGGCGTGTGGCTGGTGCGTAGCGGCAAGCCGAGCCGCTGCGACCAGCGCTCCAACCGCTCGTAAACCTGGAGCGGCAACTCGGCGGTAAAGAGCGTCGGCCCGCTGTTACGCGCGCGCCAGATGAGCAGCGCGCCGATTGGTATCACGATCAACAGCGCCAGCAGCACCAGCCACCAAGACATGACAGGCGCGCCCGCGCCGGCATTTTCCTGTGCATCCAGCAATTCCTCGCCGGTAAACTGAGGCGGCAGCTCCTCGGGGCCGGTCTGCGGCGTCGGTGCGGCCGCCGCGTCTCCGGCTGCGGGCGTGGGTTCGGGTTGCTGGCTGTTCGCCGTCAATTCCGTGGGATCTTCGCCAGGCAGCCGATCCAACGGGCTTTCGCCTGCGGTCGGCTCAAACTCGACCCAGCCATATTCCGGGAAGAAGACTTCCACCCAGGTGTGCGCGTCTCGCTCGGTGACGAAATAGGCGCCGCTCTCCTCATCAAACAATCCCTCGGCGTAGCCGCTAGCCGTGCGCGCGGGGATGCCGGCCACGCGCAGCATCATCGCCATCGCCGTAGCGTAGTAGTCGCAATACCCTTCTTTGATATCGAACAGGAAATACTCGAGCGGGTCGCGCCCCGCGGGTGGTGCAGGAATGGCATCGTTGTACGGGATCGAGCGAAGGTAGGCTTCAATGGCTTTCGCCTTGTCGTAGGGCGTAGTGATGCCGGCGGTCAACTGCCGGGAAAGTTCGGCGACGCTCTCGGGAAAACCTTCGGGAATCTGCACAAAACGGTCAAGGATTTCGGGCGGATACTCCTGGCTGGCGTTCTGCAGATCGCGCACCGTGGCGTCCGTGGCCGCGCTCATCAGCACATAGCGATCGCCGTTGAATAACTCGCGATTGGTGCGAATCATCGTGAACTCGACCGGCGGCGTTTCGGCGGGCGCCGGCAGCCGGGATCGCCGTGGCCCCGGCCTGGGGACGCACTTGCGCGTCGATCTCCACTGTAGATTGCGCCACATCGGGCATGCCAAACAGCATCGTGCCCACGGGCGCCAGCACGGTGATGGTCTGGCTGACCGCGGTGCGTGCGCGCCAGCTTGCGATCGGTGCGATCTGGCCAGGGTCGTAACGCTGCATCTCGTCGGCTGTATTGAGCCAACTTCCCTCGGCATAGGTGTCAAACACCACGGCGCGCCAGTAGCGCGCGCGCGAAGATTCTGCTTGAAAGACGGGCGAGTCATTGACGTTACGTTCGCCGCCCAGCGTCAAGGAATTGCCAAACGAAGAGGCGACCTCCGAGGGCTGGCGGTTAAGCCCCTGGTAGAGCCGCTGCACATTTTCGGCGGTCGATTCCCAGGTTGTATTGATCGGCGTCAGCAAGGCGCGCATTTGTGGATTGCGCCCCAAACCGGGCATTACCCAGGCGACCAGCACCAGCAACGCCGCAAACAGGACGCCGTTGCGCAAGAAATCCCAGACAATGTCGGGCTGAAAGTAGATGCGTTGCTCGCGCCAACGCAGTTGCTGTTCGGACAAATTGGTGCGCACCAGCAGCACCAGCGCCACCAGCACAAATGTCACCAAGAAACCCAGCGTCGAATTCGGGGCGTAGTAGGTGTTGATCAACAGCACC
The DNA here is from genome assembly GCA_016710365.1 of Candidatus Caldilinea saccharophila. Classification (GTDB taxonomy): domain Bacteria; phylum Chloroflexota; class Anaerolineae; order Caldilineales; family Caldilineaceae; genus Caldilinea; species Caldilinea saccharophila. The sequence goes on from JADJVW010000002.1 coordinate 237,929, forward strand.
ACACCCGCGGGCGCCACCGCGCGCCAGGTGTATCCATAGCGAAAGATCGACCAGACGCCCAGGTAGGTCAGCCACCACACCAGAAAACAGATTTCAAAGACGAAGACATAATTGTCGGCGCTGGCTGAACGACTGATGGCCGCATCCACCCAATCGAGCAAGCGCAGCAATACAAAATAGACGCGCGCCTGCAAGTCGCTGACCTGGGCGCTGTCAAGAAAGGGCGCGATCTGAGCCGCAGGCACAGTAAGCGCCATCGAATAAAGAATCCAGGCCAGACCGACAAACATGCTGTGCGACAGGGCAAAAAAGCCGTCAAAGCGGCTGAACGACATCAGCAAGCCGAGCAAATAGGCGCCGGCCGTGACTGGGATGACGACGGCCAGACTGCCGACATGTCCGGCCGCATCGAGCGCCGCGGCCAGGATCAGATAAAGCAGGCCGGTAAGAATTGCCGCCAGCCAATGGCCATCTTGAAAATAGACGCTTTCGCGATATTGAAATCGTCGTCTTATGGGAGACGGTGGAGAGATCGTTTGCGTTGTCTGTGTCATGAATCCAATTGCTTTTACAATAACCGCCACAAAAGGGCTGTCAGTCCGAAGATTGCGACCAGCGCGGCAAGTCCGGCTAACAAGACGCGTCCAGTGCTGAGCGCGCCTACCTGGACATTCAACATTTGCGGCGGACTGGAGACAGTCACCAGCCAAGCGCGCGCCGCCTCATTGGTTGTGCCCGGCGTCGAAAGTGAGATGACCACCTGGCTGTCCTGCGCCAGGGTGCGCCATGTGTGCGCGGCCGCACGGTAATTGGCGGCGCGCAGCCGCTCCTCCTGGGACGCCTGCAAGGTCGCTGCGCCGGTGGCGCCGGTCGCATTGGCTTCAAATTCCGCGGCCTGCCGGTCGAGCTCCGCGGCGATCCGCTGCCATTGTTCGCCCACTGTGCGCAGATCGATAGGCTGCGTCACCCGCACCTGCTGCCATAATCCATTGCTCTGCGTCTGAATCTGTGGCCCCAACTGTCCCAGCAGCACGCGCAACAGCGCCCAATCCGCGTCGGTGGGCAGCACGCGTGCAAGCTCCACGCCGTTCGAACCTGCCGGTAGATGCAGCGTCAGCTTGAACTGTGCGGGCGCGCCGGCTGCAGAAACGCGGCGCACCTCCGGTTCCATCGCGCGCAACGCAGGCGTTGTGCGCCAGTTCTGCACAACTGCCTCGATCGCTGCTTGCGCGTCTTCGCCTTCTCCTTCGTTGGCATCAACATTAACCTGCACCTCCACCCCGCGTTCGGACATTGTTGTAGAAACGTTCCAACGCGCAAAGAGGTTTCGATATTGGGTGGGCGGCTGCAACGCCGGGGATTGGATCAGCTCGCCGGCGAGCGCCAGCGCAGTGGCGCGGTCGCCCTGTTCGATCAACTGGACAGCCTGCTGCACGACCAACGCCTGGCGCTCCTGTTCGAGAAAGTCGGCGCCACTGCCGCCGGCCGGCAGATCCTGAAGGCGCTCGATCAACGCCAGTGCGCCGGGGATGTCCCCGCGCCGGCGTAGATCGGCCAGCATGAGGCGCAGACCATCCACCTGCCATTGCTCCAACTCGCTGCGTCGTGCGTCGTCGACCATCATGCCTTGCAGCGCCAGCCCAGCCTCGACCATCATCGCTTGTGCGTCATCGGCGTGGTCGGTGGCGGCCACGCGCGATACAGGGCGGCCAGACCGGCGTGCAGATCGGCGAGATCAAACGCAGCAGCGCCGGCAGCCTCGGCTTGACGGATGCCTTCTGTGTACGCGGCGGCGGCCTGCGCCAGGAAACGTTCTTGCGCGGCGGCGTCGCCAAGCTGGGCGGCGGCGCCTGCCAACTGGCGGTAACGCAACCCGAGCTCGGCGTAGCGGTCCGGGGCATTGCCGGTGGCTGCGGCGGTCAATTGTTGCAATTCCTGCCAGAAGGCAGGCGCAATGGCCTGAAACGAAATGCGCACCGGCAGGTCACTCTCAAAAAGCCATTCCAGTTGGATATCGCCGGTGGCAGCATAACGCCACGAATCCGGTTCGACATGCAGCCAGCTAGCGATGCTCGTTTGCAGGCCAGGCGCCAAATTAACGCGCACGCTGCGTTGGCCGCGCCACTGGCGCAGCAATTCAGTTGGATAGACGATGCTGGTCAGCGCGTCAACACCCAATCCTCGGCTGCCTGTCAATGTGATGTCGGTGCGCGCATTCGCAGGGATGGCAACCTGCACCGTAGTGCTGCCATCCTCGGCAACCGCGGGCGTCAACAGGACGCCGTCTTGCATCAGGGTCAGCTCGAAGGGGGCGGCGCCGTCAAGGCTAAGCGGCGCCAAAATGTCCTCTTTGGTTTCATTGCGAATGTCGAAGGTAGCGTCGATGCGTAGCAGTGGAGCGCCCTGGGCATCGACATCCAATGTAATCGTGGCGACGTGTGTGTGGAGGGTAGCGACTGTCGCCTCAGCAGGGCGAAGGAGTGGAAGCGTGATCTCGGCGTTATTCGTTTCGGATTGAAGCCGAGGAGCGGAAAACAAGTGACGCGGCAGAAAAAGTGTTCCAGCAATCACAAGCCAGAGTAAAATTCGAGGATATACCCGCAATTGGCGACGAAGTTGCGTTTCCTTTCTGGTTCTGGTATCGTGCACGTTATTAGTTACACTCATTCTACGCATGGATCGGGCACAAATAAATATGGTCCGCCTATTGATGCAATGGGATATCAAAATGGGCCGCGAACAGGATTTCTCCGAGTTCGTCGTGCGTGAATTTGCCCCACGCCTCATGCAACTTGGCATCGAGCCAAGCGAGGTTCTGTATACCATGTACGGAGAAGGCCCGCAAATGCTGACGTTGGGTGCGGTCGAGAGCAAGGAGAAACTTCAGGAAATCCTGCAAAGCGCCGGCTGGAAGAAACTTCACGAAAAGCTATTGACCTACGTCACCAATTACAGCCAGAAGGCTGTATCAGACAATGGACGCAACTTCCAGCTTTGAGCGTGTGTTTGCGTGACATTCGTCCGCTCTGCCGCTTTGGCTTCTATTGTACGCCGCCTGCCTCCTACCTTTCACCCCGCTCCCCGTGCTATCTGCGTTGCTGGCGCAGCACCTACACCGTAGAGCCTTTGTCAGCAAAGTGTAAGTGAAAGCCGTTGATTCTCGATAGATCGTCCCCTATAATCGCTTGTGACTGAGCGTACAGAGTTAGCTTCGTCATCATCAACAGTCGATTCAACAGTAGTCACTCAACAATAGTCATTTCAACATTGGAATCCGCTGGTTCAGAATGTTTAGAACAGACGCATACTTTCATGTGCCCGAAACCCGGTCAGGATATTTCCAGATGGAGCTAACCCCGGCGAAGGTTGCCCTTTTGCACACGGGGCAACATCCCAATGACAGAGTATTGCGCCTGTTAGCGCGATTCGATATCCAGACCATTCACGTCAATGTATCGGCAACCGACCGACTTGACCCAGACCAGTTTGCCGACTGCGATCTGATTTTATTCGAAGCCTTCGATCCTGTCAGCAATGAAAACCAGGCTGCATTGAATTGGATTCGGATGGGAAGTCGAGCGCCGCTGGTGATGCTTACCAATGGGTTGCGTGCGGAGCGGACGATTTCCGGCTTGATGGCGGGCGCCGATGCAGTTATGTCGCTGACCATGTCATGGGATGTCATTGTCGCACATTGCTATGCTCTGGTCAGACGTTGGCGGCTCGGTCAAAGCACATCGGTGCGCCCATTCACGATCCAATCCCATTAGCATTCCACTTCTCCTCTGCGCAATTGCTATATTCTAGCAAAAAGCACATTACTCACAGAGGAACTAACAAAAAATACACTATTTATACGATCACCAGAATCGCTGCGTCCTTTAGCATAGATTCAACGGGGGTGAGGTTGTAGATTCCCACCTACAACTTCTTGGCCCGCGTTGCCCAACCGCTGAAAGGATGCAAACATGGCCTTATACACCCGGAAGCTCAAACTGCACGAACGCAAAATCCTCGAATCCCATCTGGACCTGCCTGAAGAAGACCTGCCTACGCATCGGCTACAGATCATCGTACTCTCAGCCGCAGGAAAGCGCGTGCCGGAGATCAGCGAAGAGGTGCACTTGCATCCAATCAACGTGCGGAAGTGGATCCATCGCTTCAACCGCTACGGATTAGATGGGCTGCGCAGCGGGAAATCACCCGGCCGGCCGCCAGTGTTCACAGACGAACAGCGCAATGAGATCGTCGCAATTGCAAATACTAATCCTCGGCTGCTGAACTTGCATTATTCGCGCTGGTCGTTGCAGCGCTTGCGTCGCTACCTGATCGACCATGACATCGTGGAGCACATCAGTGTTGAGACGATTCGACAGATCATTCAATCGCAGGAGTCGGCGATCACTCACCGCTACGAACATGCATTGGAATAAATCTGCATCCAGAAATTGCTTGCGGGGTCGCGTGACGCCCCTCTGTGCAGAGGGTGCTGCGCAGAGATTCCAGAATGGACGCTGACGATGGGCAGCTGATCCGTTTTCAGCATCATCAAGGATGGGCGTGCTATTGCAACGAAAAACGGCAACTGGTGGTAATTTTCAAAAAAGGCGGCTCTGACGAGCCGCCTTTTTGTACGCATCATGTTAAAATCTTCTAACTTCATAACAGGGTCAGCCTATGCTATAGTGTCAGTCTATTACAACTACAAAACACGGCCTGTGTTTTGCCAGGTCATCTAACTTTGGACAGACGTCGTCACCTTACAGAGGAAGCCTGTCCGTGAAAACCAAAACAAGCATCAAGAAGGGCAGAATGCTTCCATGAAAATTCGTTCGAGTATATCAACCCGCTTTCCTGTATTATGGCTTATCGGCCTCTTGTCGCTGCTGCTGATGGCGGCGTGTGCACCGATTCAACTGCCAAGTGGCGCGCCTGAGCCAGCGGCTGAGGGTGAAGCAGTGGCAACCGAAGCGCCGGCCGCTGAGTTGCTGCCCATCCCCGGCGAGATCTACAATGGTCTCCCTGTCGGCTTCACGCCGGAAGGCTTTCCTTTCCGTGGCGACCCCAATGCCCCGGTGACGATGGTCGAATACAGCGACTTCCAGTGCCCGTTCTGCGCGCGCTATTTCGTGCAGACCGAACCGGCCATCAACGATTCATTTGTGCGTTCGGGCCAGGTGCAGGTGATCTTCCGCGATTTCCCAATCGAAGGACTGCATCCTAATGCGCCCGCCGCGCATATCGCCAGCCTCTGCGTCGCCGACCAGGGCGCGCCGCTGTACTGGGCGATGCACGGCAAGCTCTTCCAGGCGCAGGCGGAGTGGAGCAATGTCTCCGACCCGCTGCCCATCTTCGAGCGGCTGGCAACAGAGAGCGGCGCCGACGTCGAGGCCTACAATACCTGTATGGAAAGTGACCAGGCCGCCAAGCAGGCGTTCATCGACGCGGCAATTGCCGAAGGGCAGGCCGCTGGCGTTTCCGGCACGCCTAGTTTCAACTTCCTGGGCGGGCCCGACGGTCAATACCTGCTGGTGGGCGCACAACCTTATGAGCAATTCGCCGCCTACATCGAAGCCCTGGTCGCGGGGGAAGCGCCGTTAGGCGCCGAACAACAGCAGGCCGACAATGGCGCCGCGGCCGAGATTCCCTTCTGGGCGACTGCTGAAGGCTGGCAGCCCGACCCCGAGCGCGCCGGCGCCAATATGGCTGGCGATTGGTATCGCGGCGATCCAGACGCCAAGGTTGTCGTCGTCGAGTTTTCCGACTTCCAATGTCCATTCTGCCGCAAGCATGTCGAGGAAACCCAGCCGGCCCTCGACGAGCAGTTCGTCGACACGGGCGAGGTGGCCCCTTTGTGCAGGGGACGCCGACCTTTATCGTGCTGTTCAACGAAGAAGGTCGCATCATTCCAGGCGCCCTTCCCCTGGAGACCTTCTCGCAGGCGTTGCAGGAGATCATCGACCAGGTGCAGTAACAGCAGATCCTGGTAGAGTCAGATCTTTACAAACAGCCGGGAAGCTCTGGAGCTTCCCGGCTGTTTTTGTGCAATCAATCCTTCATTCGCCGCTCAAATAACGCCGGACATTCTCTTCATGTTCGACGAAGGTCGTCGCAAATACATGGCGGCCACTGCCGTCCGGGATGGCGACAAAATAGAGGTAGTCGTGTTGCTCTGGGGAGAGCACCGCGCGGATGCTGCTCAAGCCTGGCGCGGCAATGGGGCCAGGCGGCAGCCCCGCGTAAAGGTAGGTGTTGTAGGGGCTGTCCACGCTGCTGTACTCTTCCAGGAAAACCGGCGTCTTCCACCATTGCTCAGCCGCAGGCTGATAGCCCATCGCATATTGTACGGTCGGGTCGGCGTCGAGCTTCATGCCCGCGGCCAGCCGATTCAGATAGACGCCGGCAATGGACGGGCGCTCCTCCGGCGCCACGGCTTCACGCTCCACAATCGACGCCAGCGTCAACACCTCATGCAGCGATAAGCGTAGCTGGCCGGCTGCCTGCGCTTCCTCAAAAAGCGGCAGCACGCGTTGGCCAAAGGTGTCCAACTGGCGCGCCAACACATCACGCGCCGTCGGCGCAGAGGCAGGAGCAGATAGGTGTCGGGAAAAAGGTACCCTTCCAGACTCGAACCGGCAGGACGCTGCTGCAAGAAAGGATAGCGGATTGGATCGAGACCGGTCAGGTCGCCCGCCAGCGCCCTGTCGCGGTAGACCGCGCCTTCCTGCTCGCCGAGCAGACCGCCGCGACTCAGATAGTCGGCCGCCTGTTCGAGGCGCCAACCTTCTGGAATGGTGATGCTGATCGCGGCCGCCTGCGCGCGTGTCAGCGATTCGGCAATTTCGCGCAGGGTCATTGAGGGCGCCAGCGTGAATTCTCCGGCCGCGAGTCGATTGTCCAACCCGTTTGCGCGCACATACGCTTCGAACAGCGTCGCATCGCGGATCAGGCCAGCCTGTTCCAGATTCTGCCCGATCGCGCGCGCCGGCGTGCCAGACGCCACCACAAAACGCACCGGACGGTCATCGACGCTGGCCGGTTTGTCGATCTCAGCCTGATTGGTGCGAAGATAGATTTCCAGACCGGCGCTGCCGCCGCGCGCACAGGCCGCCAGTGCGAGGCCTGCTCCCAAAACGATCAGGAGCAGCCAAACAAGCCGGCGAAAAATTCTTTGGCGCCTCAATGCGTAGACACCTTTCCAAGCGAGGACCTGGCGCCAAAGCGCTCGTCAAGTTCGTATAATTTGCGCAGCCCGTCACTCAACAGCGTGCGCGGTTTGTACTTCAGCAATTGGCGCGCTTTGGTCAAATCGGCGACAAGATGCTGGATGCCGCCCGACGCTTCTGTATTTTCGATGACGCTGGCGTGTGCGTGAGATGTAACGGCGATCTGCTCGATAAGCTGCCGCATCGACGTTTCCTGCCCGCTGCCGACGTTGATAGTTTCCTGATTGACGGCGCCAGCCGTGGACGCGCTGATCAAGGCATCGACCACATCGTCGATGTACACATAATCGCGTGTCTGGTTCCCACCGCCGAAGACGATCACCGACCCACGCCCGATGATCTGCTGCATGAAGAGCGGCACTACGGGCGCGTGCGTCGGGGGCAGCGGCTGGCCCGGCCCATACGCGTTGAAGATGCGCAGCGCCACGGTCTCGAAATTGCTCAGCCGGCCGATCGTGAAAAGATAGCGCTCAGCAGCCAGTTTGCTGACCGCGTAGGGCACCGCGGGATTGGGCGCCATCTCTTCTGTCACCGGCTGGCGCGCCTGGTCGCCGTAGACGGTGGCGCTGCTTGCCAACACGACGCGGCGCACGCCGACATCGCGGCAAGCTTCCAGCAAGGCAACCGTGCCGCCCACGTTGACATCATTATATTCACGCGGATAAAGCACCGAAGCCGGCACGCTGACCAGCGCCGCTAAATGAAAGACCACATCGACGCCCTGCAACAGCGCCCAGAGTTTGGGCACATCGCGCACATCGCCCCGGTTGAAGTTGACGCCCGCCGCTAGGTTCGCCGGGTTGCCGCTGCTCAGGTCATCCAGCACACGGACGCCCACCCCGCGCAGCGCCATCCGGTTGGCTAAATGGGCGCCGATGAACCCCGCGCCGCCGGTGATAAGGACTCGCATGTCTGGTGAACTCCTTCTGAACTATACGCTCGACCGCCCTGACCACGCGCAGAGGCGAGTCGTCGGGAATGTTCCCAGCATAGCACAGAGACAATCGAGAGCGAAGAATAGACCTGTCAACGGCGCAGATCATCCGGGTCGATGGAGCGGTTTGACGGAGGATCAGGCAGGTCGTCGCGATGGCTGCCTGTGCGTCCGGCAGTGGGGGCGGTGCGCGGCGCTGGCGCGGTGAGGTCGTTGTAGACGCGACAGGCTTCGACCAGGTTGGCGGCGGAGAAATGGCCGAGCGTCCACCAACGCAGCTTTGGCTCGCCGTCGAAAAGCATCTCGACAATTTCGCCGGTGGCGCGCCCACTATCTTCCAGTTTCTGCACCTGACTTGCAAGCTGGATCAGATCGCCGATTTTGCCGAGCAGATCAGGCAGCGGCGTGCGACGCACCGTGCCGCTGCCGGGGAACAGGCGCTCCGGCCGCAGCGACGCCAGCGTGCGCAGGCTGCTGACAATGGCGAACATGTCGAACTCCGGCGCCCAGGCCACATCGCGCCCGCCGATGAACGCGTCGCCGCAGAAAAGCCAGCGGAAGGCCGGCTCAAAGTAGCTGACGTGGTCACGGCTGTGTCCGGGCGTCTCGATTGCGCGCAGCGTGAATTGCGGCGTGCGGATGACGTCTTCCACCGCGTCGAGTGAGTGCACACCAGAACATGCGCGCGGCTTACCCCAGACCAGTTGGCGGTAGCGCTGCATCCCCAGGCGTTCTGGATGCTCGATCAGAGGAAGCGTTTGTCGAGCAGCGTAGACCTTGACGTCCGGGAAACGCTGCAAAAGCGCGTCCAGGCCACCGATATGATCCTCATGCCCGTGCGTGATGGCGATCTGCTGGAGGGGGACTTTATCCAGCACGCGCACCAATTCGTGCGCCGTACACCGCGGCCCCGCGTCGATCAACAGGCCGTCGAGCCAGTAGGCCGCGGTCCAGTAGAGTGGTCGCCCCAGCAGCGCCCGCGCCATCCGTATCACTGTGACCGAACCATGTTGCTCTACGTGGATCATGTGCGCCCCGCCAACTACCCCAACACTGCTTCCTGCGCTTTTGCTAATTTTTCCATTCCAGCCTGCAACCTCACCATCACCGCGTCCGGGATGCGCGCCATGCACCCCGCCAGATCGACGCAGATGTGGTCGGTGGCGCCGGTCATCAGGAGTTGGCCGGTCACAGCATTGGTGACCACATAATCGAAGCTGACCTGGCGGCTGCGCAGGTGGCGCACCGTCGCCGTCACCCGCACCGTGTCGCCAAAGCGCGCCGGGGCGCGATACTCCCCGCGCACGCCGGTCACCGAGAAGTGATGGCCGCCTGCGGCAAATTCGCAATACGGCATCTCGACTGCGTCCATCCAGGCGACGCGCGCCGCCTCAAACCAGATAATGTAAACACTGTGATGCACCACGCCCATCGCGTCCGTCTCGGCAAAGCGCACGGGAACATCGAGCGAGAAAGCGGGCGCGGCGGCTTCCCCAGCGCCATTTGTTTTCACTGTCGTCATATAAACGCCTGACCGTTGTCCTCGTTACATGTGGATCGGCTGACCTTCGACGGCGTGGGCCGCCTCCATGATCACCTCACTCAGCGTGGGGTGGGCATGGATGTTGCGCGCGATCTCGGCCGGTGTGATCTCCATCATCTGCGCCAGGCTCAGTTCGGGCAGCAGCTCGGTAACGCCGGGGCCGACCAGATGCGCACCCAGAATTTCGCCATATTTGGCGTCGGCGATGATCTTGACAAAGCCAACTCTGGCATTGAGCGCCTGCGCCTTGCCGTTGGGCATAAAGGGAAATTTGCCAACCTTGATCTCGAACCCTTTTTCTTTGGCCTGCGCCTCCGTATAGCCGAGGCTTGCCACCTGTGGGTCGCAGTAAGTGGCGCGCGGCATGAAGATATAGCGGTCGTTTGGGATCGGCTGGGTCGCCGCGCCGGCGATGGTCTCCGCGGCGACGATGCCCATCGCGCTCGCCACATGCGCCAGCGCCAACTTGCCCGTGCAGTCGCCGATGGCGTAGAGGTTGGGTGTGCTGGTGCGCATGACTTCGTCGATTTCGATAAAGCCGCGTTTCTCCGTTTTGACGCCCGCGGCCGCAAGGCCGAGGTTTTCGGTGTTGGGCTGCACCCCGATCGCCATCAACACACGGTCCGCGGTGAGCGTCTGCATTTCTTCGCTCTTGAGATGCTTCACCGTCACCGTCACACCGTCGTCGCCGATCTCGACCTTCTCCGTGCGCGTGCTGATGAGGGTCGTAATGCCCTTCTTGTTGAATGCCTTCTGCACTTCGGCGGCCACATCGGCGTCTTCGAGCGGCAGAACCTGGTCGAGCATCTCGACGACGGTCACTTCGGCGCCGTAGGTGCTGTAGACATAGCTGAACTCCATGCCAATGGCGCCGGAGCCGACGACGATCAGCTTCTTGGGCGTCTCCTTGAGCACGATGGCGTCACGATACTGGATGATGCGGTCGCCGTCGATCTGCGCGCCCGGCAGGCTGCGCGCCCGTGCGCCCACGGCAATGATAAAGTTGGCCGACGTGACGCTCTGCTCTTTGACTTCCGGCTTGAATTCCGAGGGCGTCACCTGGAGCGTGTGGGCGTCGACAAAGACGCCGTTCCCTTCGATGACATCGATCTTGTTCTTCTTCATCAGAAAACTGACGCCCTTGGTCTGACGTGAGACGATGTCGCGGCTGCGCTTGACCGCTTTGCCGAAGTCGGCCTTGAGATTATCGAAGGTAAAGCCATAATCGGCTGCGTTGTGCAATTCTTCGAGGATCTCGGCGTTGTGAATCAGCGCCTTGGTGGGGATGCAGCCCCAGTTCAGACAGACGCCACCCAGCGTTTCGCGCTCGACGATGGCGGTTTTCAGACCCAACTGCGCGGCGCGAATCGCTGCCACATAGCCGCCTGGCCCGCTGCCCACGACGACGACATCATACTGGTAACCGTGATCGGTCATGAGAAATTCCCTTTCATCAATCGCTTGAAGCTTTCAAACCTATCGGTTTACTCTATCGGTTTACTCTATCGGTTTACTCTATCGATTTACTCTGCCCAATTCTCTAATTTTTCTTTCACCGCTGTCAAGAACCGATCCGCCTGCGCACCATCCATCACGCGGTGGTCGAAGGCGAAACTCAGGTAGCACATCGGGCGGATGACGATGGCGTCGTCGGCGCTGGGCAGGAGCGAGGCGCTGCGGCTGCGCACAACCGGTCGCTTGACGATGGCGCCCACGCCCAGGATGCCGCTCTGTGGCTGATTGATGATGGGCGTGGCAAACAGGCTGCCGCCTGTCCCGTGATTGGTCAGCGTAAAGGTGCCGCCTTGCAGCGCGTCCGGCTGCAATTGACCGGTGCGCGCACGTCCAACCAGGTCGTTCAGCGCGCGCGCCAGCCCGGCCAGATTCAGCGCGTCAGCGTTGCGGATGACAGGGACGAGCAAACCCTTGTCCAGCGCCACCGCAACGCCGACGTGGATGCGTTGGTGCAGCAGGATGCCGGCGTCGGTGAAGCGGCTGTTGGCCTCCGGCACGGCGCGCAACCCAACGACGACGGCAGCGACGAAGTAGGGCGTATAGGTGAGCGTGGCGCCATCGCGAGTGTAGGTGCGCTTGTTAGCCTCGCGGTGGCGCACCACGGCGGTCATATCCACTTCGCAGATGCTGGTGACGTGCGGGCTGATGCGTTTGCTCAGCACCATGTGTTGTGCGATGGCGCGGCGCATGGTGCTGAGCGGCTGCAAGACGTCGTCATCGCCGGCGGCTGCGGCGGCCGGCTTGTCTAAGCCAGCCGCATCTTCATCTTCTCCGTCTTCGTCCGCGCTTTGCTCACCTTTGGCGAGGTGCGCCTCTATATCTTTCTTCGTGATGCGCCCACCCAACCCCGTGCCGGTCACCTGCGCCAGGTCAATGGCATGTTCGGCCGCCATGCGCGCCACCACCGGGCTGATAAAGGTGCGGCCGGCTGGGCGGGTTTCTGCCGGCGGCGCAGCGCGCTGAACCTGTTGAGGCAGCGGCGGCTCAGTCGCAATAACCTCGTCGGTGGGCGCGGCTGTGGCGGCTGTGGCGGCTGTAGCGCCCGGTGTATCTGTGGCGTCTGGCGTGGCTGTCTCGCCCGCCGCGCCGAGCCGCGCAATGAGCGTGCCGGCCGCGACCGTGGCGCCTTCTTCGACCAGAATTTCCAACAAGACGCCCGCAATCGGCGCAGGCACTTCGGTGTCAATCTTATCGGTGCTGATTTCGAGCAACGGCTCATGTTTGGACACGGCGTCGCCGGGCTGTTTCAGCCAGCGCAACACCGTGCCTTCGATGACGCTCTCGCCTAACTGGGGCATCTTGACTGGGGTGGACATCAGGTTGCTTCCTCCTGCTATGCGACCATCGAGCTATGCGACCATCAGGCGGTCAGCCAGGGCTGGCTCGTCCATCTCCGCGCTGGTAAAGGTACCGCTTGCCAGGCACGGTCGTAAAACCGGCAACTTCGCCCGCGGGTGTAAGCGCAACGATGTTCATATATTGGCCGTCCGGCGCATCAAGCGTCAGCAGATCGCGCAGCGCCTCACGCCCGGCCGCGGCCAACGACATGCCGAACTTGAGATAGAGGACAAGGCTGCGCGCGGTCGCCACGCGGATCGCCAGTTCACCCATGCCGGTGCAGGCCGCCGCGCCGTAGCGATCGTCACAGTAGTTGCCCGCGCCGATCAGCGGGCTGTCGCCGACGCGCCCGGGGTACTTCCAGCCCAGCCCGCTGGTGCTGACCGCGGACGCCAGCGCGCCGCGCCGGTCGCGCGCGATAAAGTTGACCGTGCCCAGCGTATCGACGCGCCCGGCTTTGTGTAGCTTGTCCTGCAGGTTGATCGGGCGGGTCAGCGCACGCGCCACACTGCGCAGAGGCTCCGCATCGCCCGGCGTCAGCTCGCGTTCGGCGAAGCGTTCACGCCAGCGGCGCAGCGACTCCTCGGTGCGTTGCTCCTGCGGCGTCTCGCCCAGTTCTGCCGCCAGCCGCTCCGCGCCGCGCGCCACGACCAGCACGTGCGGCGTCTCCTCCATCACGCGCCGCGCCAACGTGATCGCCCGGCCGTAACCCTGGACCGCGGCCACCGCGCCGGCGCGCAGCATCGTCCCTTCCATGATGCTGGCGTCCAGTTCCACCTCGCCCAGGGCATTGGGCAAGCCACTGTAGCCGACGCTGTGGTCGTCGGGGTCGTCCTCCACGATCCGGCACGCCAGCTCGACCGCGTCGAGTGCGCTGCCGCCCTCGCGCAGCAGCGCCATGGCGGCCAGCATCCCGCGCCGCCCGTTCTCACTCGCCACCATCACCGGCATCGACGAAGCTATATCACCCACAGCGAGACTCCTCTTGTTTCAAGCTTGAATCTTTTATTGAAATAGCCTTTGACGCAGAGGCGCCGAGATGCAGAGGCTTGCGGAGAATATGTGTGAACCCTCTTGGCTCTTCCTCTGCGAACCTCTGCTACTCTGCGTCGGGAAATTTATACTTCCGACGCAGCATCGCCATAAAACGTCAGATAATTTTCAATACATTCCTGAATCGGCTCGACCAGACTTTCCCACGCCACTTCGGGCAGTTTGTTCACCGTGATAAAATCCTGCACCATGAAGACATTGTAGACGCGGCCGAGCGCGAAGATGGCGGCGGCCAGCGGATGTGCGGCGGCAGCCTCACGGCTGGCAAAGCTGAGCGGCCTGGCAAAGAGACGCGCCGGCAACGTAAACTTCATTGCGTTCGGATTGGGTGTAGGTTTTGCCTGAACCACCATGGCACGTAGTATAGCAGAGGGCGCAGGATTTTGAGAAGGGAAGAAGAAAGGGACAGGGGACAGGGGAATGGCGCCCGTTTCGACAAGCATAGAATTTGTTTGAGACGTTCCACTTCATTGCGATAAAAATGGCAGAAAGGTTTGGACAACTGGGCTGGATGGACGGCCAGTCAGCACGATTTCATACAGGGTGCGGTCTATGGTCAAGACGGGGATCGACAGCACCGTGAGTTGCTTGAGAGCAAGCATAAAGGATAGAACACATGCCACAAGCAAATCGAGCAACAACTTCTCTCTGGTCGTTAGGCAGATTGCGGCGCTATCTTCCCGGCCTCATGCTTGCCATTTTGGTTGCTGCGTTGGCGATGGTGCTGCAAGCCATCGAAGTATATATCTGGAATCAACCGATTATTGAAGGGTTGGTGATGGCAATCGTGCTGGGCATGATCATCCGCACGACATGGGGGCTGCGGCCCTCCTATGCAGCGGGCGTCAGCGTTGCAGCGAAGCAAGTGCTGGAAGTAGCGATTGTGCTCCTCGGTGCGTCGGTTGATCTTCCGGCATTGTTCAAAGCCGGCCCCACTATGTTGTTGGCAATCATGTTTGTCGTGGTGACGGGGATCGCGGCAAGTATGACGATCGGACGCTCACTGGGTCTTCATCCCAAATTAGCGATCTTGGTCGCCTGTGGCAATTCGATCTGTGGAAACTCCGCCATTGCCGCGGTCGCGCCTGTGATCGGCGCGGATAATAAAGATGTGGTGGCGTCGATTGCGCTCACAGCGGTGCTGGGCGTGTTCGTTGTGCTGTTCTTGCCACTCTTGATCCCGCTCGTACAGTTGACTCTATATCAGTATGGCGTCCTGGCCGGCATGACAGTGTACGCTGTCCCGCAGGTTCTCGCAGCAACTTTTCCCGTGAGCACCCTCAGCGGCGAAGTTGGCACGCTCGTCAAGCTGGTGCGGGTGCTGTTGCTTGGCCCCGTGGTGCTCTTCTTCGCGTTCCGCTATCCGCAGCAGAAGCACACCACAGCGCGCGTTTCGTTGAATCGTTATGTGCCGTGGTTTATTGTCGGGTTCCTGCTGCTTGGTCTCGCACGTTCAAGCGGTTTACTGCCGCCCACGGTTGCTGAACCATTACGTGAAATGAGTCGCTGGCTCACAGTCGTTGCCATGGCCGCGCTTGGCCTCGGGGTGGATATTCGTGCGCTTCGTGTCGTCGGCCGACCTGTTGCCCTGGCCGTGCTCGGCTCATTAGCGGTCTTGATTGTTGTGAGTTTACTGACGATCAAGACATTGAATATAGGCGGGTAGCGTCGCGAGGCAATCCTACGACGCTACCGGGGCGTAAACACTGGTTGAAAAGCCACCCCTTTTGACCCAGAGCGCCTTGTCAAGCCGGCTGCCCGGCTTCTTTCCGCGCAACGACCAGGAAGTGCTCGGGCAGTCCATTAAGAGGAGCCCCCTCCCAGTCAGCGACATCCTTCCCAAATTCATCTACCTCAAGCAAACGGCATCCAGCCTTCAGGACCGCATTAATGTAATCCGAGATAGTCCAGTGGAATTCGTAGGATTTCAGGGCGCCTGGCTTTGGGTGCAGAATTTCCTCGGACACATCGTATTCAAACGGGCCTCGCTCGAAATAGGAGGACGCTACGATCAATTGATGAGTCGATTCTTTCCAGATTCTCCGAAATGGATGGTATTCGGCGACCACGAACAGACCGTCGGCTTTCAGAATGCGCGCGGCCTCCGCGTAGTAGCGGTCGAGGTCTGACACCCAGACGGCCACGTGACCGCCGGTGTAAACGATGTCGAATGTGCTGCTGTCGAGCCTGGCAAGATCCGTGACATCGGCGCGGAGGAAAGAGACCGCAAGGTCAAGTTCCTGTGCGCGCCGCGCCGCCACGTCGAGTTGATGCTGCGAAATATCGACAGAGGTCACCGCGCCGCCAAGCCCGGCCAGCGCAAAGACGACCTGGTTGTCCCCGCTGCCGAGCACAGCCACGTGCTTCCCACGTATATCGGTAAGGTAGGCCAGTTCTCTTGGGGAGAGCACGAGTTCCGGCTCCGCCGGGCACCGCCGCCAGAGCCCGCGCGAGTCCGCACCGCGGGCCCATTGTGCGGAACCAGCATCCCAGCGCTTTCTGTTTTCCTCGTGTAGCCTGTTGGTCATGTTTTTCGTGTCAATGCTGAGCACGGATAAACAGCCGCTCACTTCAAAATCTGTTCGAGGAAGAGCTTGGTGCGGTCGTGCTGCGGGGTCGTGAAGAAGTGCTCGGGCGTGCCGATCTCGACGATCTCGCCGGCGTCCATGAAGACGATGCGGTCGGCCACGCCGCGGGCAAAGCCCATTTCGTGCGTCACCACCACCATTGTCATGCCCGATTCGGCCAGCTCTTCCATGACCTCAAGCACCTCGCGGATCATCTCCGGATCCAGCGCCGAGGTGGGTTCGTCGAAGAGCATGATCTTGGGCTGCATCGCCAGCGCGCGGGCGATGGCGACGCGTTGCTGCTGACCGCCGGAGAGCTGGCCGGGATATTTCTGCGCCTGTTCCGGGATGCCGACGCGTTCGAGCAGTTGCATCGCGCGTTCCTCGGCTTCTCGCTTCTTCATTTTGCGCACGTTGATCGGCGCCAGCGTGATGTTCTGGATCACGGTCAGATGCGGGAAAAGGTTGAACTGCTGGAAGACCATGCCGGTTTCCATGCGAATCGCCTCGATGTTGCGCACATCGTGCGTCAGCGGGATGCCGTCGACGACGATCTCGCCGCTCTGGTGCTCCTCTAGCCGGTTAATCGTGCGGATGAAGGTAGACTTGCCCGACCCGGATGGCCCGATGACCACGACGACTTCGCACCGTTTGACGTCCAGGCTGACGTTCTTCAGCGCATGAAACTCGCCGTACCACTTGTTGACATTTTTGGCGACAATGATGTCGAAATCTTCGGCGTGGCCTGCCATACTCTTATCTCTTTCCAAATCCTAACTTGTTTTCCAGCTTGCGGCTGACAAAGCTCATACCATAGCTGAAAATAAAAAAGACGAAGGCGATGAAGACGTAGACCTCTTTGGCGACGCCGCCGGGAACGCCCAGCCATTCTGGCTGCTGGATGACAGCCTTACCGACCGCGACCAGTTCGAGCAGCCCAACCAGCGAGACCAGCGAGGTGTCTTTGAAAAGGCCGATAAATTGACCCACAATCGCCGGGATCACTTTGGTCAACGCCTGCGGCAGAATGATGAAGCGCAGCTTATCGAAAGAACCCAACCCTAGCGCTTCGGCGGCCTCGTATTGTCCCTTGGGGATGGCTTGCAAGCCGCCTCGCACATTTTCGGCAAGATAGGCCGCGCTGAAGAGGGTGATCGCCGTCACCGCCCGCACCAGTTGTGATGGATTGCCCCAGTTGCTCGGCAGAAAGAGCGGCAGCATCGTCATCCCCATGAAAAGCAGCGTGATGAGCGGCACACCGCGGATCAGTTCAATATAGCCGACGCAGAAGTACTTGATGACCGGCAGGTTGCCACGCCGCCCCAACGCCAGCAACACGCCGATCGGAAAGCTCAGCGCAATGCCGACCACGGCCAACAGCATGGTGAGCATCAACCCGCCCCACAAGTTGGTGTCCACCAGCGGCGCAAAGTCCCAGGAAACGCCCCACGCGGGAAGATGGAGGCCGCCCAGCAACAAGATCAGGGTGGCGGGCAGGCTGAGGATCCAGGCAATTGACAACAATTTGTTGGAGATAGGCAGCCGGGCGCCGATGAAATAGCCCACCACCAGGAGCGCCAGGCTGCCCGCCATCACCCATTGCGCTTCCAGCCCGATCGGGATGAGCGCCAGGACAAGCAACAGCACGCCCAGCCCGATGCCCAGCCCGCGGATCATGCTGCCCCACTGCCCCGCGCTCACGCCAAACAGCGCGCTCACCATCAACAGCACCAGCGCCGGCTGCCATAACTGCGCCGTGGGGTAGAGTCCAACTGCAAAAATTTTGCGATTTGCCCAAATTGGCGCCCAGTACGCGCCGATGGCCCACTGCACAAGGCTGGTGACGATGTAGTAGAGCACAATCAGCGTCACGACCGTGAGGATGCTGTTGCCCATGTCGCTAAATAAGTTGGCGCGCAGCCAGCCAAGGGCGCCGACCTCCGAGGCTGGCGGCCTTTGTGGCGGCGCTGGATGGTTCGTGTTTACCCAGCTTGGTGAATGGACGTCTGTCGCCATCAGTGCGTTTCCTTGGAACTCAAATTTTGGCTTTTGACAAAAGCCCGGCCCTACCGTTCCACCAGCGCAACGCGCTTGTTGTACCAGTTCATGAAGAGCGACGTGATCAGGCTGAAGCTCAGATACGTCGCCATCACCAGCAGGATGCCCTGCACCTCGGCGCCGGTCTGATTGACGATGGTGCGCGAGATGTTGAAGAGGTCGGGATAGCCCACAGCAATGGCCAAGCTGGAGTTTTTGACCAGATTCAAATACTGGCTGGTCAGCGGTGGGATGATGACGCGCAGCGCCTGCGGCAACACCACCATGCGCAGCGTGTCGCCGGTGCTCAGCCCCAGCGCACGGCTGGCTTCCCACTGCCCTTTGTTGACGGCATTGATGCCGGCGCGCACGATCTCGGCGATAAAGGCGCCGGTGTAGGCGACCAACGCCAGCAGCAGCGCCGTAAATTCCGGCGTCAGGCTGATGCCGCCCGCAAAGTTGAAACCTTGGCGCTCCGGCTCGCTGATGGCAAGCGGCGCCGGCGTCCGCCATTCGATGTGCGTGGCTGCGGCAGGCAGATCGACGAAGCGAAACGCACCGTCGCCGTCGGTCGCGCCGGTGGCAATGGGCTGACCGTCGGCATCGAACAAGGTGATCGGCACATGCGCCAGCCCACGATCCACGTTCAGCTCAAAGGCGCCGTTGCCGTTCAAATCCTCGAAGAGGACGCCGCGGTCGCCGCGCCGCAGCTCGTAGCTGGTGGTCGCCGGCATGGCCGTGGTGAACATGGCGATGGCATAGCCGACGCCAACTACCACCACAAACGCGGCGGCGCCGGCCAGCGCCCCGCTGCCAGGCACGCCAGTGCGCTCCAACTGACGCCGTCGCAGCCAACTGACCAGCAACCCAACAATGACGCCGCCAAGCAGCCACCACGTCAGCGCGCGCCCGGTTTCGGACGGGTAAATCCAGGTCAGGTACATGCCGCGGTTGGTCAGATAGCCGATCCCGGCCAGATCCGCCGCGTCCTGCACTGTTGGCAGCGCGGCGATGACGCCCACGTACCAGAAGAGCAACTGTACGAGCAGCGGTGTACTGCGGAAGATCTCGACATAGACCGACGCCAACTTGTTTAAGAGCCAGTTGTTCGAGACGCGCGCAATGCCAGCAAAAAGCCCCAGGAACGTCGCCAGAATTACGCCGACAATGCCGGCACGCAGCGTGTTGATCACGCCGATGAGATAGGCGCGGCTGTAGCTCTCTTCAGGGCGAAAGGTGGGGCCTTCCGAAATGCCAAAACCAGCCGTCTGATTGAGGAAGCTCCAACTCAGGGCGCCGCCGGCTGCGGTGTTGCCTGCCGCCATGCGCGCCGCCATGTTGTTGTAGAGAAACCAACCACTCACAAGCACCACGATCAAAAAGAGCACTTGCAGCAGAATGGCGATCGTGCGTGTGTCCCGATAGAACGGGGGACGGGTATGCGCAAGGGTTGAACTGGTCATAGGCGTCGCAGATCATACAATGAAGGAAAAGGCGCCAAAAAGAGATTGGGAGATTAAGAGATTAGAGATTTGGGGCCAAATCTCTAATCTCTTAATCTCCAAGTCTTTAGTCTCGCTTTACCGGAACGGCGGCGCGTACAACAGGCCGCCTTCATTCCACTGCGCATTCTGGCTGCGCGGCAGGTTGAAGGGGGTGTCCGGGCCGAGGTTGCGGTCATAAATCTCGCCATAGTTGCCGACCTGTGTCAGCACCTGCGCCATAAAGTCGTTGGGCAGACCCAGTTTGGCGCCCATGTCGCCCTCGGCGCCCAGCAGGCGCTTGATGGTCGGGTCGTCGCTGCCCATCATCTCTTGCACGTTGGCGCTTGTCACACCGCTCTCTTCGGCCTGGATCAGACCATTGATGGTCCAACGCACGGCATCGGCCCACGCCGGGTCGCCCTGATAGACTGCGCCGGCTAGCGGCTCCTTGGACATGGTGTCTTCAAGGATCATGTGGTCGGCCGGGTTGGTCAACTTAGTGAGGCTCGAAACCAGACCTGACTTGTCCGTTGTGTAGCCATCACAGCGACCTTCGTCGTAGGCAGCCAAGGTCTTGTCGTTGTCTTCAAAGACGACGGGCGTAAACTCCAGCCCACCGGCGCGGAAGACATCGGCCAGATTGAGTTCAGTTGTCGTGCCGCTCTGCACACAGACCGTGGCGCCATCCATATCTTCCAAACTGGCGATGCCGCTGTCCTTGCGCACCATCATGCCTTGACCGTCGTAGAAGTTGACGGGCATGAATTCCATGCCAACCTCGGCGCTGTCACGCGAGAGCGTCCAGGTCGAGTTGCGGAAGAGCACATCGACCTCGCCTGTGCTGACCAGCGTGAAGCGGTCGTTGCCGCTGGCATAGCGATACTCGACGGCCTCAGCGTCGCCCAACACTGCCGCGGCTACGGCCTTGCAGAAGTCCACATCGAAACCGGCGTAGTTGCCGTTGGCATCGACATTGCCGAAGCCGGGCACCTGGTTGTTGACGCCACAGATCAACTTGCCGCGTCTTAACCGTGTCCAATAGGCTGCCTGCCTGGGCGGCCGGCGCCGCGGCAACATTCTCGACCGTAGCGGCCGGCGCCGGCGCTGGCGCCGCGCAAGCCGAATAGATCACTGCAATCACTAACAGGGAAATCCCCACCATTGTGAGACGCTTGTTCATAAAGACTCCTTTTACTGTGTTGATACTGCCTTGAAGATTTGGTTGAAATGGCAAATTGCACGATGCTTCGAGCAAGCACCATTGGCAAGATCAGCAGTTGATCGCGCCCGGCGCTTACTTTGAATTCATGAACAACAATGGGAGCAGACTTACGTCCAGAATTCACCCGCCATCAAGCAGAAGTTGAAACGCCAGCGGCATACGAAGGATGCTGAAACTGATTGACGCTTACAACTACGCTTTTGATCGTTCAAGCCTTTCAGGTGTAAGGCGACTATAGCATGCCGTCTAGCTACTGTCAAATCACGCAAAAAACGACGGTTCAACCCACATTCAGGGAGTTGGGCTGCTTCGAACGAGGGCGAATCGCAAGCTGCCTGGTCGAACGGAACGGTGACAGCCCGGACTCGGCGCCACCCAAAAAAATTTTGAGACGCTCCCAAACTTGCCGCAGAATTGACCACATCTTCACCTTTCTGTATAATCAGGGACGCGCCATTTTTCGGGCGTGATCTTTGTCGATGGATGCAAACATGGGCGGTCAAGCACCAGGTCGAAATGAGAATCCTCTGGATGATTATGCCACCAGAGCCAGTCGCGAATTGGCTGGGCGCACCACCGATGTCAACAATTCCAGCGTCGAGCGCGTCGAAAGCGGTCAAGTTTCGCTGCGCGAGTCGTTTGCACAATCTGTGCAATCCTCCGCCACTTACATGGAAGACGCGGCCGCAGGCGTCGTGAAGACCAGCTCACTCGAAGCAAAAGATGTCGCCATCGGCGTAGCCATGGCAAGCTCCGTCCATGCAGATACGCTGCAAGCCGGTATAGTCGCCGCCAAGCAATTGGAAGGCAATGAAATTCGGACGGGAGTGCTGCTGGCAGTCAATGTGCGTGGCGACGTGCACAGCACAGTGTCGCCTTTGGCTGGTTTCGCCATTGGCGCCGGTTTTGCGACGACGCTGTTGCTGATGAACAGGGCAATCAAGATGATCGGGCGTCGTCTCTCGCAAACGTGACGCGGGCCCGACCCACAATTTCACCGATAAAGCCGGCAGCAGTCGCGCGACGCCATCAGGCCAATCGCTCCGACTATCGAAATTGCCGACAAATGACAATGATTTTATAAGCAGGAGACCAAAATGTCTGATTTGAAACTTATGGCCGACCCAAGAACCGTCACCGGGCGCAAGGTTGGTCAACTGCGGCGCCAGGGGATGATCCCAGTGGTCGTATATGGCGCCGTCTCGGAGCCGGTGAATCTGCAGGTGCCCGACCGTGACCTGGAGCGCACGCTCCACGGCGGTGGCGCCTCTCAGGTGGTGGCGGTGTCAGTGAGCGACGGCGGCCTTCACAATGTGCTGATCAAGAACGTGCAGCGCGAGCCGGTCTACCACGCATTGTTGCACGCTGATTTCTATGCCGTCAATATGAACGAAACCCAGCGCGTGACGGTGCCGCTGGTCGCAACGGGCAAGGCGTCGGGCTTGACGACAGGGTTGATGTTCTTCCAGGCGCAAGAGATGATTCATATCGAGGCATTGCCGGCCGACATCCCCGCCGAGATCGAAGTTGATGTCACACCGCTGACGCTGGAAACGCCTATCCATGTGCGCGACCTGCCGGCCATCAAGGGAGTTACGTACCTTGACGACTCGGATGAAGTCATCTTCACCTTGATGATGACGCGTGCCGGCGAGGCTGAAGATGGAGAGGGTGGCGAAGAGATGGAAGGCTCCGAGGCCGAGCCTGAGGTCGTCAAGAAGGGCAAGCAGACCGACGAAGACGACGAATAGAGAAAGTTTCAAATAAAAAAGGCGAAGCCGCCAGATAGTATCTGGCGGCTTCGCCTTTTTTATTTATGGTGGCGTCACAAAAAGCGGCTCTTCGGTGAACTGCATCGGATCGACGGCGACGCCGTTGATGCGCAGTTCCCAGTGCAAATGCGCGCCTGTGCTCAACCCCGTAGTTCCCACCAACCCCAGTACATCGCCAGCAGCGACTTGCATCCCTGGCGTTGCCTTGATCTCGCTCATGTGCCAATACCCGGAAAAGACGCCGCGCCCGTGGTCAAGCATCACGGCGTTGCCGCGTACGGCGAGTGGCTCGGCCAGCACGACCACGCCTGGCGCCGGCGCCAGGATCAAGGTGCCCTCCGGCGCGCCAAAATCCTGACCGGCGTGGAAATTGCCGATGTCGGCCACCGAATAGGTGCGTCGCGTGCCGAACGGGCTGGTCGTGGGGTAATCGGCGCTGATGGGGCGTTGAAAGGCGTCGCGCCACCATAGATCGGGGCTGATTTGTGACCAGATCCCAATCACCCGCTCGCGCTCGGCCACCACAACATCGGGCGTCAGCACATCAGCCTTATCTTGTGAGATGACAATGTCTTGATACTCATACGGCCCGCTTTCCACGGTGACCGGCCAGGTGCGCAGCAAGTCAACGCCGCGTGCCGTCGTATAGCCCAGTTCTAGCGCGTACTCACCCGGTTCGAGCAGCGCATCGACAGGGATTAAGGCCGCCTGACGTAGACCGGCATCATCCAGCGGGGTAAACACCAGCGGCTGACCCAGCCAGCGGCCGATCAGATCCAGCGGCCTGCTGCTGGTGACGTACACGCGCCCGGTGCGGCCTTGCATGATCGTCGCCGACGCGTCGAACGCTGTAATCGCACCGAAGTTGATGGACGGCGGTGGCAGCACATCCTCCGGCACGTTCACCGGTTGACCGGGAAAGAGCCGGCGCGTGCTCGGGGCGTTGTTCAACTCCACAAGGAGAGCGGGGTCCAGTTTGTAACGCGTGGCAAGCGCGCCAAGCGTGTCGCCAGCTTTGGCGCGCACACGCCCCGTCGTCGTGACGGCGGCGAGGGACGCGACAGGCAGCGCACCGTCGGCGTTCGGCACGAGCAGCACCTGACCGACGCGGATACGGTTGGGGTCGTCGATAGCGTTGGCTGAGGTCAAGGCGTCAAGCGATACGCCCAGTTGAGCGGCAATGGCGCCCAGCGTGTCGCCCGCAGCTACGGTGTAGGTTGCGTCCGCCTCTTGCGCCTGAACAGGGCGCGCCAAAATCAGCAGGAGCAGCAGGGCAACCACTAGCTTGCCCGCGGCCAGGCTACTCGGGCGCTCCATAGATGCTCGGCTTTAACACGCCAATGAAGGGCAGATTGCGATAAACTTCACCGTAGTCCAACCCATAGCCCACCACAAACTCGTTAGGGATCGAGAAGCCCACCCAATCGACGTGAATGTCGACTTCACGGCGCTCCGGCTTGTCGAGCAGGGTCATAATGCGCAGCGAGGCGGGGCGCGCTTTGCAGAATGCGCAGCAGATAGCTGAGCGTGTGCCCGCTGTCGATGATATCTTCGACGAGGATGACGTTGCGTCCTTCGATGGAGGTGTTGAGATCCTTCAAGATGCGCACGACGCCGCTGCTGCTGACGCCCGAGCCGTAGCTGCTGGTCGCCATAAAGTCGATTTCGTGGGGAACCGCAATCGAGCGGATCAAGTCGGCCATAAAAATAATGCTGCCCTTGAGCACCGACACCAGCAACAAATCTTTGTGGGCATATTCCCGGTTGATGATTTCGCCCAATTCGCGAATACGTTTGCGAATGGTAATTTCATCGACCAGGACTTTGGAGATGTCTTGATGCAGACTTATTTTGTCAAAGCCGAGGTGGTGTGGGAGGGTGCTCATGGCTGATGCCGTCCTGTGGTGGTGCTCACGGAGCAGATGATTTGACCTGGTGCAGGATGATTACCCGATCGCCGATGGTCAATGGAAAACCCGATGCGTCTTCGACGCGCGTGGCCGATCCGGGCTGTAGCTTGCTGGCAGACGCCGCGGCGCTTTGATCGCCAGCGGTGCGCGCGATGGCTTGCGTTTCAACCGTGGGCGCCTGCTCAGCCAGACCCGCCGTTTCCACCAGCTCGCCAAAAACCCACGCTGCGCTGCCCGCCACCTCGACCTGCCACCAGGCCGCATCACGCGAGCGCCCTAGAATCGGCAGCCGGTCGCCGTCCACAACATACCCCAGCAAGTCAAAGTCAACCCCCGGCCCTGCACGCAGGTTGAGCACCGCAGTGCGCACAAAGGCGGTGGGCGTATCCGGTGCATCTTCCCCCACCGCTGCTGACGATGCTGTTTCGGCAGAGATTGTTTCCGTAGGCGCTGTTTCGGCAGGCGCTGCAACAGGTGAGGCGCTGGCAGCTTTGAAGCGGCCACTCCAGGCTGCGGTCAGGTCGAGATACTGGCTGCCAAACGCGGCGCTTGGCTCGATAAAGGAGCCTTCAGGCCATTCGTTGAAGCTGTTGACGACCACCCAATCCGCGCCGCCGTCGATGGCCGCCTGCCAGGAGCGTTCGTAGTAGGCGCCGCCCTCCCGGTCTTTCGCAAATCCATTGCCGGGTCGAATTTTGACATCATTGTAGCCAGGCATGACCGTGGCCACCCATACACTTCCCGCGCCCGCGACGCGCGTCGCAAATTTGCGATTGGTGGCAAGCAAATCCGCCGGTGGATTCCAGGTGTTGCTGTAAAGATGATGTCCATCAAAGACGGCAAGCAAGGAGGTGTCCACCCCTTCGCTTACCCAAAATGCGCTGTAGCTGGGATCTACCTGGCTGCGCATCGCGGCCCAGGCGTCCACGCTGTAGATGCCTGGCCGCCAGAAGAAGACAACCGGTCGGCCATCCACGCGCAGATACGCCGGATGATTGGCGTGCACGCCGAGCAGATGTTGCAACGCGCCGGTGGTGGCGTCTACGCCGCCCAAGAAAGGGGAATCGGTCTCGAATAAGGCTGCGATTTTGAAGCCGCGCGCGGCCGCTTCGTCGAGCAGCGCGGTCAGATTGGCCTCTGTCTGATTGCTTGCGCCGCCAGGTCCGTACCAGGCCACAACAAACGCATCGATGCCCGCGCCTTTCGCCTGGTCGATGTGGCGCCCCATCACGCCGCGGTCGCGGCTGACGTAGGGTTCGGCGGGCAGGTCGCTCAACTGGTCGTAGGTCCACGTGGCTTCGTCAAACCAAGTGTAATAGAAGGCCAACACCAACCGGTCGGTGATGCTTTGGGTGGCAGGACGCGCCGCAGTGGCGGCGCTGGCGGCTTTGGGATATTGCAACAACACGCTGAGCAACATCACCAGCAGCAACAGGATCAAGGTAATGAGGATGCGCCAGCCTAGATGCAGCCCGCCCTCCGCGCGTTCCTCGATAGCAGGCATGGTGGGATCGAATTGATCGGCTCACGTATTAGTTCGGTGCTCACAACCACCGATGGTATCACGCGGCGTGTGCGTGGCAAAAATCATTCAGCGACGGGGGGAGCGTTGACGCGCCACGCCAGGCGCAACTTGCATAGCCGGCAGCGTAAGGAGTTCGTTGAGCATCATTGCGGTCGCGCCCCAGATCGCGTGCTCGTCTACCGCGAAGTAAGGAACCTCAACTTCCCGCCCGCGCAGCGTCCAGGGTTCGGTGCGCCGTGCAGATGGGTTGAGCAGGGTTAGCAACGGCGCTTCAATCAGCGCCGCCACCTCATAGGGGTCAAGATTGAACTCTGGGCGATAGTCGATCCAACCGACGGTCGGTTGGACTAGATAATTGCTTGGCGAGACATAAAGCGTCGTCAAATGGCCGAGCACGGTATAGCGGCTGGCGTGCACCCCGATCTCTTCGTAGGTTTCCCGTAGGGCAGTCGCTGTCAAGTCGTCGTCCGCCGGCTCGTAGCCGCCGCCCGGAAAGCCGATTTGTCCGCTGTGCACGCCAGGATAAGTGGGACGCAGGATGAGCGGCAGAAATACCTGCGCATCGTGTGGGTAAAGCAGCGCCAGGACGCCGCCATGTCGCGCATCGGCGTGCGGCGCATCAGCGAACTCACCGCCCGGACGAGGGCGCGGCGCCATCTGGTATTGAGCGTCGCGGCCGGGCAGGGGCTGGCGCAGGTCGTGACGCAATTGTCGCAGAAATGGCTCGAAAATTTCTTGCATGTCACATCACGCCGTTACCCGCACGAGCAAACCTTTCAAATATTCACCCTCTGGGAAGGTGATGGCGACCGGATGGTCGGCGCTCTGACGGAATGCTTCGAGCACCTGCACCGAACGCCCTGCATCGATCGCCGCGCCAAAGAGCACCTTTTGGAAGAGGTCGCTGCTGACCAGGCCGCTGCAACTAAAGGTCGCCAATAGGCCGCCAGGACGCAACCGTCGCAAAGCCAACCGGTCGATCTCCTTATAGCCGCGCAGCGCGCGTTCGACCCCGGATTGGTTCTGCGCAAACTTGGGCGGGTCCAGAATGACGAGGTCATAGAGCCGCTCCGGCTCGGCTTCCCAGTCGCGCAGCACCGTGAAGACATCGCCGGCGATATTCTCCGAGACCGTATCTGGGTCAAAGCCATTGCGCCGCAGATTCGCTTCGGCCAGGGTCAACGCCTCCACGCTCGTGTCGATATTGGTGACATGCGCCGCACCGGCGCGCAAGGCGTGCACCGCAAAGGCGCCGGTGTAACTGAACGCATTCAACACGTTTTGTCCCGCACAATACGCGGCCACCCGCCGTCGATTGGCGCGCTGGTCTGTGTAAAACCCAGTCTTCTGCCCTTGCAGCAGATCGATGTGGAAAATCATGCCATCTTCGCAAATTTCTATGATTTCGGCGGGCGCGTCGCCGGTCAGCAAACCGCTCACCGGCGTCAGCCCTTCCAGGCGACGCACTGCCATGTCACTGCGCTCGACGACGCCGCGGCAACCGGTTTCAGCCAGAAGCGCCTGGGCCAACTCCTGTTTGCGGCGGTCAATGGCAAGCGTGCCGGCCTGCATCACCAAGAACTCCCCAAATCGATCCACGGTCAAGCCGGGGAGAAAATCATTCTCAGCGTTGATGAGGCGCAGCGCGGTGCAGCCCTGCACTTCCGGCAAAGCCGCGCGCATCGCCAGCGCGGCGCGGATGTGACGCAGCCAGAAGCTGGCGTCGATTGATTCGGCCGCGTCCCAGGTCAATAGCCGCACCTGGATCTGGCTGTGCCGGTTAAGGTAGCCGCGCGCCAGAAATGCGCCCCGCGCGTCATGCACGTCCACGATCTCACCGTCGATAGCAGCAGACGCGATCGTGCTGATGGCGCCGCTGAAAATCCACGGGTGGCGCTGTCTGACCGGTTTCTCACGTCCTGCCTTGAGGACGACCACAGGATATTTACTGACTGGCGCTGGTTTTGTCACAATGATGCTCCAATTCCCAACCATATTCGTTGATGCAGATGTGTGCGCCGGGTAATTGCACCATGCGCGTGGCGGGATCGTAGATGAAATCGATCTCACCGCCGTCCTGCGTCGTTAAAATGCCTGCGACGCGCGCGGCGCTCCGGCTGGTAAACCGTACACGGTAGCCTTTGTAGATGACCCAGTGGGTCAAGGGCTTGACATCGATGCGCATGATGTCTCCTTGTGTAACCGCCACCGGACGATCCAAATCCGGTGC
This sequence comes from Candidatus Caldilinea saccharophila, assembly GCA_016710365.1. Lineage (GTDB taxonomy): Bacteria > Chloroflexota > Anaerolineae > Caldilineales > Caldilineaceae > Caldilinea > Caldilinea saccharophila. The sequence goes on from JADJVW010000002.1 coordinate 266,285, forward strand.
GTGTGCTCCGTGATGCGGGCTGTGTGCGATTGCGCCAATCCACAGACCCAGATTATCCTCTCGTCCTTCTCATCCACGATGATCGGCCAGCCAGCGCGCAGCGGCGGCGCGATCTTGGCGTCTGTAAAGAGGTCGCCGACCGCTTTGCGTTTTCCCGCCATGCCGAGCGGGGCAAGCCAAAAGCCATGCTGCGGCGTCGTCAGCGCCGGCGCCATCACTTTATCCGCGTCGAAATAGGCCGTCCAGCGCGCAGCATTTGTTCGCCAAGCCGAGGATACCTCATTGCGTGCGAGGATGTTGCTTTCCAGCATCCAGTTTCCCACCGCAACGTGGCCGGGGTTAGGCAGGGCGAGGCGCGTAGCGCTCTCTCGCCAGCGTGCGTCCAGCCAAGGGACGTCGGGTTGAAGCGGCAGCCCATCCTGACGATGCAGGGAAAGCCGTTGCGCCCCCTCGCTGGACACGACGCTCCACGCCAGGCGTCCCGCCAGCGGGTGTGGCCCGGAGTTTGCGCGCGGCTGCACGCTGGCCGCGGCCAGCGCGGCCACCTGCGCCGCCCCGATCTCACGCAGGTCGGCGTGGAGATGGCGCAACGCTGCACGCAACACACCGCGCACCTCGCTTTGCGTGAGGCGCTGCAATCCGGCCAGGTCGATCAGCACGTGCGCGTCATCCTGTACGATGGCAAGCTGTTGCAGCCGCTGCCGGTCAAGGGCGCCGAGCCGATCGGCGTCGTCGGCCAGCAGCGGGGCGGTGCGCGCCAGCGTCTCCACCACCTGCGGATTGATGCGCGCCAGCAGCGGCAGCACCGCGTGGCGGATCAGGTTCCGGCTGCGCGTCTCATCTGTATTGCTGGCATCCTCGCGCCAAGTCAGGTGATGACGGCCAGCGTAGTCGAGAATTTCCGCGCGCGCGGCTGCCAACAGCGGACGCACCACCCGCACTGGCCGCGGCGTCAGCTCGCCATCGTCGAGCCACGTAACCGGACGCATTGCGGCCAGCCCGGTCAGTCCGCTGCCTTGCACCAGGTGCAGCAGCAAAGTCTCCGCCTGATCCTGCGCGTGATGGGCGACGACAATCACAGGAACCAGTTCCGCCGGCGTGACGTTATAGGCGATTGTGCTCAGCGCGCGATAGCGTGCGCGGCGCGCGGCCGCTTCGAGACCGGCCGGATCGCGGCGCAGCACGGCGCCGTCGAGACGGGTGGTGTGAAAGGGCGCCTGCAGATGCATGGCCAGCGCATGCACCAATGCTGCATCTTCGGCCGAGTCGGGTCGCAGCGCATGGTCGATATGCGCCACGTGCAGGTCAATGTCCCAATCAGGGGCAAGCTGCGCCAGGGCGTGCAGCAGCGCAACGCTGTCCGCCCCACCGCTCACCGCGACGACGACCGGTTGACGTGGCGCAGACGTCACTAAGAAGAAAGCGTGGCTGCGCTGCGCCTGCTGAATGTGAGCAAGCAACGGTTCTGGCGACGGTGGCATCGTGGGTTGTGGCGGTGCTAAATGGGACACGTGTGCATTATAATGCATTGTCACGGCTCAGGAAGGAAGCAGAGAGTCGTTATGTTGTAAAGCCTTTTTTGGTGGCTGTCCGCCTATGGTATACTCAAGTGTAATTTTCCTATAGTAGACCTATAGGAATTGGGCTGCATTTACATGCCGTGACGTTGTTTGCGTCAGGCGCATTGAGGGGATAAATTACGTGTGAATAACCCGGTCGACTGGCTCTTAGGGCTGTTTTCACTCGATATCGGGATCGATTTAGGCACGGCCAACACGCTTGTCCATGTCAAAAACAGGGGCATCGTGATCAACGAGCCGTCGGTGGTCGCCATCGATATTTCATCGCGGCGGCGCAACAAGGTGAAGGCAGTCGGCAGCGAAGCCAAAGAGATGGTGGGCCGGACGCCTTCGCACATCGTTGCCATTCGTCCTTTGCAGGACGGCGTGATCTCGGACTTCGATGTGACGGAGCAGATGATCCACCACTTCATCGGCAAGGTGCACGGGGGGCGTTTTGGCGCCGCCCGGCCCCGCGTGGTGATCGGCATCCCGTCCGGCGTGACTGAAGTGGAAAAACGCGCGGTGCGCGACGCCGCGATCAGCGCCGGCGCCCGCGAGGCGGGTCTGGTCGAAGAGCCGATGGCTGCGGCCATCGGCGCCGGGCTGCCAGTGACGGAATCGATCGGCTCGATGATCGTAGATATTGGCGGCGGTACGACGGAAGTGGCCGTGATTTCCTTGGGTGGCATCGTGGTGTCGCGCTCGATCCGCGTGGCAGGCGATGAGATGAACGAAGACATCATCAATTATGCGCGGCAGAAATACAACCTGCTGATCGGCGAGCGGATGGCCGAACGCTCCAAGATCGAGATCGGCTCCGCGTATCCGCTCGAACGCGAGCGTACGATGATCCTGCGTGGGCGCAACTTGATCACCGGGCTGCCCGAAGCCGTCGAAGTCAGCTCCGTGGAAATCCGCGAGGCGCTCTCCGGCTCCGTCCAGGTGATTGTCGATGCGGTCAAAGCCACCCTGGACGAGACGCCGCCCGAATTGGTGGCCGACCTGATGGAGTATGGCATCGTGCTGGCGGGCGGCGGCGCGCTGTTGCAAGGTCTGGCGCAGCGTCTGCAAGACGAGACGCGGATGCACGTCTACGTTGCCGATAACCCGCTGACGGCAGTCGCCATGGGCACCGGCATGATCTTGGAAAAACCGGAATTCTATCGCGAAACGTTGACCAGTATGCAACGAAAGGCGACGATTCGATAACATTGTTCATGGATTTGATCGCTTCCCATGCGTAGCACCGAACGACGACCTCGGAGTTTCAGCGATATTGGCGTGCGCGTCGGCCTGCTTGCGCTGGCCGCCGTGCTGTTGATGGCGCTCCAAATCTCTGGAAACCTGCGCCCGGCGCAGAGTCTCATTGCCCAGTTGACCGCACCAGCCCAATTGAGCGCCACAGGCGTCACCACCAGCATAGAAGGCTTTTTTGCCTCGCTGACGCGGCTGCGCACCCTGGAGCAAGAATATGCGGCGATCCAGATACGCGCCGACCAGATTGAGGCAGAAAACAAGACGCTGCGCGAAGTCGAGAGGGAAAATGAACAACTTCGCTCTCTACTCAAATTTGCCGAGACGCGCCCGCGCCTCGAACTGCGTGGCGCGCAGATCGTCGCCAGCGTCATCGGCGAAGAGAGCACCAACTTTTTTGGAACCATCTTGATCGACTTAGGACAGGTGCATGGCATTCGTATTGGCATGCCGGTGGTCACCGATCAGGGTCTGGTCGGGCGCATCAGCGAGGTGACGGAGAACACGTCCAAAGTGCTGCTGCTCAATGATTCTGGCAGTTCGGCCAGCGCGCTGCTGGCGGAAAGCCGGCTCAACGGCATCGTCCACGGCAGTACGAGCGGCGACCTGATCATGGATTTTATTCCCCAAGGACCGACTTTTGAGGTCGGGGAAGCGGTGCTCAGTTCTGGTTTGGGCGGCAAATTTCCCAGAAACCTGGCGATCGGGGTCATCGAAGCGATCGATTCGCAGCCCAACGCTGTGTTCCAGACCGCGCGCGTGCGTCCTACTGTGGACTTTGGCAGCCTGGAATTGGTGATGGTGATCACTAATTTTGAACCAAACGAGTCGCTGCCCGATTTCCTGGCGCAGCCGCCGGCGCAGGTTGCCACGCCGACGCCTGTCTCTCCTGAGCAGACAGGAACTGGGCAGCCAGGGGAAACCCCATGAATCGTGGCACGCTCTATTATTTGATGGCGCCGCTATTGTTGCTGCTCAGTCTCTTGCAGTCCACGTCAGTGGCGCGCTTTAAGGTGGCAGGCATCAAACCGGATCTGGTTTTGCTGTTTGTCATCATCGGTGCGCTGGTTTACGGCGCGCGCCCAGGGGTGTTGTGGGCCTTTATCGCCGGCATCGGGCTGGATATTTTCAGTAGCGGGCCGCTCGGGGTCTCCAGCCTGGCGCTGATGGCGAGTGCGCTTGTCGCCGGACTGGGACATCGACCCCTGTCGCGCTTCAATATTCTGGTGCCGTTGACAGCCGCCGCCTTGGGCACATTGGCCTATGCCGCGGTGTATCTGACCATCTTGGCAATTTTGGTGGGAACTGGAATGTCGAGTCTCAATCTGCCCCTGCTCGACACGATACGCGATATCGTACTCCCCGTGACGTTGTATAATACAGCGCTGATGTTATTGGCGCTTCCCTGGTTGAATCGTTTGCCGGAGAGTCAGGATTTGTGAAATCCGCCTTGCGACGCCTTGCCTAGCGGTGCGGATTGTCGCTGATTGAGTCAATATGTTCGAAGAACGCACAAGCCGTGACACCTCAAATTTTGCCATGATCGCCTTTCGCCTGGGGATCCTGATCACCTTCGTGGTCATGATCGCCAGGATGTTTCAGTTGCAGGTGATGGAAAACCAACAATTTGAGACCCTGGCCAATCGCAATCGCTTGCTGCGCATCGAGACGCCGGCCCCGCGCGGCGTCATCTATGACAGCAGCGGCACGATTCTGGTGCGCAACCGCCCCAGTTTCGAAGTCGCCCTGGTGCCGGAAGATCTCCCCTTCGATGAGCTTGACACCGAGGAGATCGACGAGGAAGCCGTGGAAGTGGAGAAGGTGTTGCGCATCTTGCGCGCCGACGTCGACCGCGATGTGGCGTTACGCATGGCGGAAATCCTCTTCATCAAACTGGGCTACGAAGACTTCGTCCGCACGGTGCAGAAAGCCAACGTGCCGATCACTTTCCTCGACGAACCCGCGTTTGTGACGCCGGTGACGGAAGAGGGTCGGCTCACAGTCGCCGAACCACGCAAAGTTTTTTTCCCCGACCTGGAACAGCCGCTGCCGCTGGAAGGCTTAGTGGCGCTGGTGCAGCGCGCCGTCGCCATCCAGAGCCAGGGCAGCGCCTCCGACCCCGTGCCGATTTTGGATGGCATCGACCGCATCCGCGCCTTTGAAATTTCCGAAGAAAGCTTTCGCATCCCAGCCGTGCGCATCAATCAGGTGCCGGTGCGCGAATATATTTACGGTGACCTGCTCAGTCACGTGCTGGGCTTTATGGGGCCGATCCCAGCGTTTGTCGCCGAAGATTACCAGAAAGCCGGCTACAACAATCCAAACGAGAAAGTGGGACTCAACGGTCTGGAGTTCACTTACCAGGACGAACTGCGCGGCAAGCCGGGGGTGCGCAACTCGGAGCGCGACATCCTTGGCGTAGACGTGCGTACAGTTGGCCCCGAAGTCGGCCCCGTGCCCGGCTTTAATCTCTATTTGAACATTGACCGCCGCCTCCAAGCAATCATGCAGGATGCCCTGCAAGAAAAGATGACCGAACTCGAGGCGCCGTGGGGGTGACCGTGGCGCTCAACCCGCAGAATGGCGCGGTGCTGGGCATGGTCAGCCTGCCTTCCTACAACAATAATATTTTCGCTGAGCGTATCGGCGAGGAGTATCTGAAGCTTGAGGCTGACGAGCTCCGCCCGCTGATCAACCATGCCATCGGCGGGCTTTACCCGCCCGGTTCAACCTTCAAAATGGTGACGGCGACGGCCGGATTGGCGGAAGATGTGATCACACCGGAAACAGTCGTCGTCGACGCCGGCCCGATCTATCTGCCCAACCAATATTTCCCCAACGATTTAAGTCAGGCGCAAAAGTTTGTGAGCTGGAACCACAAAAATGGCGCCGTGCATGGCAAGCTCACCATCGAGAGCGCATTGGCGCTTTCCAACGACATCTACTTCTACTATCTCGGCGGCGGCTACCTGGAGGACTTCAAGGGGCTGGGACAGCGGCTGTTGAGCAAGTGGACAGAGTTGTTTGGATTTGGCGAGACGACCGGCATTGACTTGCCGGGCGAGGTGACATCGTTGGTGCCGACCGACCAATGGAAACGCCAGCTTTTTGCCGAGCCGTGGACCACAGGCGACAGCTACAACATGGCGATCGGACAGGGGTATGTCTTGGCGACGCCGATGCAGGTGCTGATTGAAACGATGGCGGTAGCCAATGGCGGCACGATCTATGTGCCCAAAGTCGTGCACCACATGACTGACGCCAACGGTGGCGTGCAGAAGGATTTCGAGCCGGAGATCAAGCGTACACTGCCCGTTGACCCGGCAGAGTTTCAGGTCGTGCGCAAAGGGATGTGGGATGTCGTGAACGCCAGCTATGGCACCGGTCGGGCCGCGCAGGTTCCCGGCGTTGTGGTGGCGGGTAAAACCGGCACCGCCGAGTTCTGCGAATACATTCCAGAAAAAGAGGACTGCCGGCGCGATGAAAAGGACAATTTGCCCACCCACGCCTGGTTCGCTGCCTTTGCACCCTATGACAACCCAGAGATCGCTATCGTGACCTTTGTCTATGGCGCCGGCGAAGGTTCGGCGGTGGCTGTCCCGGTGACTCAGAAGATCTTGCAGGCCTATTTCACCGAGATCTCACCGCAGCCACCCGCCCCTGACCAGGAACCCGTGCAGCAACCGTGAGGAAGATCACATGAGCGCAACGCCCAATCCTGAAGATGCCACCCGCACGCCGTCCACTAACGGCTTGGGGGCGTTCCACACGCGCATCGCCGATCTGCTTGACGATGTGACAGTCGAGAGTGCTGCATCAGCCACTCCGGCAGCAGCCACCGTCATCGACAAAGCAGCCACCGTCATCGACAAACAAGACGACATGGCTGCGACAGGCGATGATGCGCCGACTGTGGCGCCACAGCCACGGAAAACGCCAGCCGCGCCGGCCGCGATGTCGAGCTTCTTCGCGCCGATGCCAGATGCAGCCACGCAGACGCCTGACCGTGCAGCGCAACCTGCGCCGCCAAGCGAAGAAACCGCCGCGCTGCCCGGCGAGCGGTTGGTGAGTCCCACGCGGCGTCCTTCCTCGCTGCTGCCTGCCGACCTGCCTCCATTTTTGGTCAAACCGGCGGCCGCGGAGGAGCAGCCAGCGCCGTCGATCGACGCTGATCCTGCGCTTGCGCCGGCCGCGGAGCGGGCTGTGGCAGATCAAACTGTGGCAGATCGAGCGGAAGTTGACCAGGGTGCGGTCGAGCAGCCGGTCACCAACCAACTCGTCAATATTCGCGGGCGCAGCGACGGCATCACCGTCGAAGTTGGCCGCGGCGCGTGGCACGAGATCCTGGGTACACTCACCAATCGGCTGGAGCAATCGGCTGGGTTCTTTCGCAACGGCAGCGTGGCGCTGGATGTCGGCGCGCGGCCAGTGGTGGAGGACGAACTGAAGCAGGTGGCCGCTGTCCTGACGACGTTCGAGATGAAACTGGGCGTTGTCCGCACCAGCTCTGAGCGCGCATTTCAAGCCGCGCTGGCAACAGGCATCACCGCGACGCTGGAATCACCCGAAGGCGCGCCGGTGGCCGCGGCCGCGCCCGCCGCAGCAAACACTGATGCGGCGAGCTACTTTGTCTACCGCGGCTATCTGCGCTCCGGTCACCGGCTGCGCCGCCAAGAAAATATCCTGGTGATTGGCGACATTAATCCGGGCGCAGAAGTGATCAGCGAAGGCGACATTTTGGTGTGGGGGCGGCTGCGCGGCGTGGTTCATGCCGGCGTTGGCGGCAACCGCCGCGCCATCATTGCCGCGCTCGACCTGGAGCCAACCCAGATGCGCATCGCCGACGTAACGACTATCGGTCCCGACCCCAAGCCGGGTCAGCCTGGGCGGTTTTTCTGGAAGAAATCACAGCACAAACGCCCTGAAATCGCACGCCTGGTGGAGAACGGCATCGTGTTCGAAGAGTGGGATGCGGCGCGGCCGGGCGGGTTGGTCTCTTTGCGGCGCGGGGCAGGATGAGCAGATCATGACAGGCACCGTCATTACGGTCACTTCCGGCAAGGGAGGGGTCGGCAAGACGACGACAACGGCCAATCTGTGCGCCGCGCTCACACAGTTGGGTCAGCGCGTTGTTGCGGTGGATGGCGACATCGGGCTGCGCAATCTTGACCTGGTGATGGGGTTGGAAAACCGCATCGTCTACGATTCGGTCGATGTGGCGGAAGGGCGCTGCACCTTGCAGCAGGCGCTGGTGCGCGACCCGCGCGCCGAGTTTCTCTATCTGCTGCCGGCTGCGCAGACGCGCGACAAGACCGACATCACGCCGGAACAGATGGGCAAGATCTGCAAACAACTGGTCAACCTGGCCGACTATGTGTTGATCGACTCGCCCGCGGGCATCGAGCACGGCTTTAACGCGGCGATTGCGCCGGCGGACCGCGTGTTGATCGTCACCACCTCCGATGTGAGCGCGCTGCGCGATGCGGACAAGGTGATCTATCTGCTGGAGCGAGACTGGCAACGCCAGCCGGGGTTGGTGATCAATCGGTTCAACCCGCGGCTGGTCAACAGCGGCGAGATGCGCGGCATCGACGACGTGCTGGACATCCTCGCCATTGACCTGATGGGCGTCGTCCCGGAGGACGAGCGCTTGATGCTTTCCACCGATCGGGGAACGCCGGCTGCATTTGACCGGCGCATGCAAGTTCGCCGCGCCTACGAAAACATTGCCCGCCGCGTCATGGGGAGCAATGTGCCATTGACCGACTACTATCGAAATGGCTTTCGTGGGTGGCTGGCAAGGTTATTTGGGAGATAAATGTTCGCAAGAATCAGTTGGCGCCATTTTGATTGGCTGCTGCTCTTTGTCGTGCTGGTGTTGTGCGGGGTGAGCGTCGCCATGATCTACAGCGCCACGCACAATTCGCCAGACCTGACAGATTACTGGCTGCTCCAGGTGAACTTCATCGGCATTGGGCTGGTGGCGCTCTTTGTGGTGGCGATGTTCGATTATCGGCAGCTTTCTCTGCTGGCGGTGCCCTCGTTCATTTTGTTTATCATCTCGCTGGTAGCCGTCTACTTTTTGGGTGATACGCAGGGGTCCGGCTCGCAGAGTTGGATCAGCATTGGCGGGAGACTCGTCCAGCCGACGGAAGCGGGAAAATTCCTGATTATCATCTTCCTGTCCTGGTATCTGAGCTGGTTCCGTGACAGCATGCACAAGTTGCCCTATCTGGTCATGGCGCTTGTTCTGCTATTTACGCCGCTGATCCTGGTCTACATTCAGCCCGACTTTGGCATGACCATCACGTACGCCTTCCTGGGCGGCGCGCTGATTCTGGTGTCCGGGGTGCGCTATCGCCACCTGGCAATTTTGGCTGCGACTGCGCTGCTGGTCGTGCCGCTGCTGGCTTCCACGCTGCAAGGCTACATGCTGGCGCGCATCTGCATTTTTCTGCCTACGGATGAGATCACCGGCCAGATCAGCGCGCCGATCCTGGGGTTTCTGCGTTCCGCGTTCGACAGCCTGCCCAGCGAGTGCATACAGCCGGAAGCCAACACAGCCGCCTCCTACAATGTGGATCAGGCGTTGATCGCCGTCGGCAACGGGGGCTGGACCGGCCTGGGCTGGACGCAGGGCACGCAAAATCAGCTTCACTTCCTGCGGGTTCGTCACACCGACTTCATCTTCAGCGTGATTGCCGAAGAGTTGGGCATGATCGGCGCAGCGCTGATTCTGCTACTGTTGCTCCTTGTGGTGTGGCGCGTGCTGCGCATTGCCGACCAGGCGCCAGACCAGTTTGGTAAACTTCTGGCGACCGGCGTAGCCGCACTGGTCTTTTTTCAGGTTACTATCAACGTAGGCATGAACCTCAAAGTCATGCCGGTGACCGGTCTCACCCTTCCCTTTATCAGTTATGGCGGCAGCTCGCTGGTCTCCATGCTCTTTGCGATTGGGCTGGCAGAAAGCGTCGCCATGCGCCATCGCAAGATCGAGTTCTTCTAGCCAACACAAATACTAATAGACCACGGATTAGGCGGAGTAGACGGATAAATTCGGATGAAATCCGTGCGAATCCGTCTACTCCGTTCCATCCGTGGTCTATTGATCGCGCCCCTTTATGGAATATCTTCCAGCGCGGCCAACTCGGCGCGCGCGGCGTGCAGCGCTTGCTCCATCTGTGCGATCTGGGCTTCCAGCGCCGCGCGTTGCTCCGCCGCGCTGCGCGGTGCAGCCGGCGTCGCGACAGTTTCCGGCGTCTTCTCGAAGCGTCCGTCGGCGCGGATTGCCAGCAGGTGCACCGCCCACAATCCGCCCGCCACCGCGCTGTCGGCCAGCCGGTGCGCCAATTCGTTGGAAGAGAGCGCCAGTCCCGGCTCCCCCAAAAGGGTGAGCAGCACGCGATAAATCACTTGCGCCAGCGTGACCAGCAGCACCAGCGCTCCCACCAACGCCACGCCATAGAGATAGAGTTTGCGCGGCCACGAGTCTCGCTCGTTTTCGCCTTCTGCGTCATCACGTTCGGCGAGCTGCTGGACGCGGCGCCAGAAGATCGCCCAGATCGGCGCGCCGACCACCAGCAGCGCGATCCCATTTGCCAGTGGCTCGTCCCAGACGCCACCGACCAGCGCCGCATCGATGATCGCGTGCAGCAACTCCACGGCGCCGACCCACAGCAGCCCCAGCCCTGTCGCCGCCACTAGGTAGGCGTAGATGCGCCGCACCGTTGCGATCTGCCCACTGTCGCCATAGGCGTCCGTCTCTTTGCGCAGCGTCGTCCAGTACCAGAACCAGACGACCACGCCGACTGGAATGAAGGAGACTGGATTTACCATCCGCTCGAGCAACTCCGCCAGCGAGCCGCCGCCTGAGCCAAAGAGGATCAGCAAGCCCTCGCGCAGCAGCAGCGCAGCCGGCGTCAAGGTTGCAATCGCACCGGTCAGGACGCCAATGTAAAGATAGATGCGGCGCAGCACCGCGCGCCCTTCCGCCGCGCGCAGCGTGACGATCTCCTGCCATTGCTGCCAGATCGCATGGAGCAGCCACAGCCCTACCAACACCTGGCTTACGGCGCCGCCCAGCGGCAGTCGCCACCAGTTGAGGTCGAGCGCGCCGGCAAGCTGGTCGACGGCAACTTGCAGGCCAAGCTGAAGCAGCGTGCGCGCACCCCACACGACAATACCCAACCCGACCAACCCGGCGATGGCAAGGAACAGTTGACGCACAAAGCGGGCAGCACTGGCCTCTTGCCCAAAGTCACCGTCGGCGACCAGCACCGTATACCAGTAATAGACCAGCCCAATGCCAACGATGCCCATAAAGCTCCAGGGCAGCCAGCCGGCAGGCAATAATTCGGTTGCACTGATGGGAGCGCCGGCGGCCAGCCAGGTGATCTCGCGGATCAAGCGATAGGCATTGGTCAGCATGAGCATCAGCCCGGCGGCGGTCGAACCGTACAGGAAGAGTTTGCGCAACACCGAACTGCGCTCCTCCGCCTCGTTGCGATGGCGTTGGCCAAGCCACCAGTGAATGAGAAAGAGCGGCGTGGCGACCAGCAGCAGCCCGACCGAGCGTGCGGTTGCCGTCCGCACGAATGAGCCTTGCAGCAGCCCGTCGCTTTGCAGCCAGGCGCGACTGATCGTGTCGATCAGGTCGTTGATGCCAAAGAGCATGGCAATTTGACTGACAAAGGCAACGAGATAGACATAGAAGCGCCGTACTGCCGCCAGCCGGTTGGACTTAGAACGTTCAATTTGTGTAGTCGTTTGCGTTATCATCATTCCCTCCGCGGTGAAGACCACGCTGTCTACCAGAAATACTCTTGGGCGTTGATCTTCCATGCGCCATCTTCTCGGACGACCTCCACCGTGCGTTCGGAGGTCCACGTCGAGCCGCTGTTGAAGATGCCGCCGGTGGAATACGTGTCGATGGCAACCGTCACGTAGGCGCGGTCCGCGTCCTGCGGGTCGAGCTTGACATCGGTGACGCGTAACCGGCGCGCGGCGTCGCCGTAGCCATAGGTTTCGCCGCGCAGCGGGCCATAACCCTTGTCGCCCGCTGCATCTTTCAGCACCTGGGCGCTATATTGTGCACGCGCCGTGGCGAGGTCGCCCTTTTTCAGCGCCAGAAACGCATTGAACACAGGCGTGTCCGGCGCGTCCTCGGTGCGATAGCTTTCCTGCATCTCCAGCCCGCCGCTGCGGCTGACAGTAAAGACAGCCGTCACCATCAGCAGACCCACGATCGCCAGCACAACCAGCGTAAACTTATCGAAGCGAATTTTCACAGTAAACCTCCTTGTTTTTCAGTTTTTATCGTCTATAGCGTAGCGCATCCTTTGTCACTTCTCAACCCCCAACTGTGTACCATTGAATGCACCATCCAGCGATGAGACGTGACATTGAAGCGGGCTGTTCCATTGAGAAGCAAAGAGGAAAAAACAGAGAAAGAGGTAGAGGTAATGACAAGCCCAGAATCTCTGAAGATTCCGGGCTTGTTGGGTGCAATGATCGGGTGCTTTACAGCCTTACTGATCCGCTACAAAGCTTTCCAATTCAAACGTCGCCTTGTTGCGACCGTCAATGTATTTGACGAGCGGATAGGGCGCAGCTTTGGCAATCCAGAGGCGGCTGACCGCATCGCCTGTGTCCAGCGTGACCACCCAGGCATCGTAGGCGCCAGCGGGAACCGTGACCTGTTCGTCGCCAACGACGCTGACCGTCACACGGTCGAGCTGACCGACAATGGGGAGGAACGCATTCAACTGCGTGGCATAGCCGCGGGCAGGGCCGGCGCGCGCACGATCATTGGCCAATGTTGGCCGCTTCACGCACGTCGCTGGGAACTTCGACGCGCTGATTCGTCATTACGTCGGCGCGTGTGGTCAGCACCATGTCCACCGCAGGGCCGTTGTATTGCGCATCGACCGTTTCCGTACCCGCAGCATTCGAGCGCACCAGATAGGAGGAGGCAGGCCGAAAACCCGCAGCGGAGACTTTGGCTGTGATTTCCTCGGTGTCGCCCTGCGTTTGGAGGGTGCGCGTCAGCGACCACATTTCCTCATCAGCATCGTTGGCGCCGGCCACAGCATGAAAGGTGGCTTGGCCGGCAGTTTGCCATCCACATCGGTGACGTGGAAGATATGTGTTTCACCATCCCGCCACGGCGCCGGGTTGAAGAGCAGCGCCACCGGCGTCGGTCGGCTGCACGCCCCCGCCAGGCTGACGACCAGCAGCGCGGCGACAAACCACCAGCGTTGGGTAAAAACATGGATGGAGGCGGGGCAGGATACAGACGTTTCTGATCGATTCATCGTTTGTCTTCCATCCAGCGCAACGCCGTCAATGCCAACGCCGCGGCGCCGATCGGCAGCGCGTCTTCATCCAGGCGGAAGTCGGCGCGGTGCACCGGATAGTACTCCTGCCATGCCGGGTTATGCACGCCCAGCCGCAGGAAGCAGCCGGGCGCGGCCTGCGCCATGTAGCTGAAGTCCTCGGCGCCCATCATCAACTCGCTGTCAGCGACATGATGCGCGCCGAGCAGGTCGCGCATCGTCGCCAGCATGTGTTCGGTGGCTGTGGCGTCGTTGATGGTGGGTGGGTAGCCGGGAAAGATGGTCACTTCGGCGCGTCCGCCCAGCGGCTCGACGATGCTGGCCGCGCGCTGCAATTCCGCGTGCAGCACCGCGCGCGCCTCCGGTGTGAACGAGCGAATCGTACCGGTCATCGTCACCGCGTCGGGGATCACGTTGTCGACCGTGCCTCCGTGAATCGTGGCGATGGTGATGACGCCATGCTCGGTCGGGTCGAGCCGCCGGCTGACAACCTGGTGCACGGCGTTGATCACATGCGCGGCGAGAGCAATGGGGTCGATCGTGCTTTGCGGCCGCGCGGCGTGACCGCCCGAACCGGTGACGACAAGGTCAAATTTGTCGGCCGCGGCCATCATCGGGCCGGGGCGCGTCGCCACATAGCCGACGTCGTGAAATGAATCGACGTGCAGCCCAAAGACAGCATCCAGACCTTGCAGCGCGCCCTCCTCAACCATGCGCATCCCGCCCGATTTGCCTTCGGCGTCCTGCGCCTCCTCGCTGGGTTGGAAGAGCAGGCGCACCGAGCCGGGCAGCCGACTTTCTTTGGCCAGATCCTTGAGCAAAGTAGCCGCGCCGAGCAGCATGGCGGTATGCGCGTCATGGCCGCACGCGTGCATAATACCAGGCCGCGTGCTGTCGAACTCTGTACCGTTGATCTCCAGGATCGGCAGCGCGTCCATATCGGCGCGCAGGCCGATCACTGGGCCGTCGCCGCCGCGGATGTGGCCGACGACGCCGGTCTTGGCGACTTCCGTCTCTGTCTCGATGCCGAGATCGACCAGTGTGGCGGTGACCAGGCTGGCGGTGCGCTGCTCGGTGAAGGTCAGCTCCGGGTAGCGGTGAATCGTGCGGCGCCAGGTGCGGAGGTCTTCCTGCATCGCTTTGGCGCGCTGGATCATTTCGGTTGAAGAAATTTGGCGGGACATAGAGGCATCCTTTGCATCATGGTCAAACGAGGGTGTCTTGGCAAATATGTATGGTATTCATTATTATGGCAGATGCGGCAATTGCCAATCGTGAGACACAGTCCGATTCCGTTTTGGGCGGGCTTGACGTTGCGGCGCATTCCGGTAGAATAGGTGTTCGGCTCTAAAGGAGAACTGGAATGCTTGAATTGGATGCAATTATGCAGGGTGACTGTGAGGAGATTCTCCAGTCATTGCCAGATAATTCAGTCGATCTGATCTTCACATCACCGCCGTATGCCGATCAACGCCGGCATACGTATGGCGGCGTGACGCCCGATGAGTATGTTGCGTGGTTCTTGCCAAAAACGCAGCAGTTTTTACGCGTGCTTAAACCTACTGGCACCTTTGTGCTCAACATTAAGGAGCGCGTGGTAAATGGTGAGCGCCACACCTACGTGATCGATCTCATCCTGAACATGCGAAACCAGGGGTGGCTTTGGACAGAGGAGTTCATGTGGCACAAAAAAAACTCCTATCCGGGCAAGTGGCCAAACCGATTTCGCGATTCGTGGGAGCGTCTGATCCAGTTCAACAAGGCGCGCGCATTTACTATGTATCAAGATGCAGTCATGGTGCCCGTAGGCAGTTGGGCGCAAGACCGCCTGAGTAAATTGAGTGAGACCGATAAAATTCGGGACGAGTCACGTGTGGCAAGCGGATTTGGCAAAAATGTGTCTAACTGGATAGGGCGGGAAATGGTTTATCCTACCAACGTAATTCACATGGCGACCGAATGCACGAACCGAAACCACAGCGCCGCATTTCCTATCGATCTGCCCACATGGTTTATGAAACTCTTTACGCAAAGCGGAGATGTAGTGCTTGATCCGTTTGTTGGGTCTGGAACGACTGCTGTTGCGGCCAAGATGCTAAATCGTCATTACATCGGCGTCGACCTTGATCCTACCTATTGTGAACTTGCACGCAATCGATTAGCTACGATTCAGCCAAGATTGCTGGAAGAAACCGAAGATTATTCCGCCGGAGACCGTTCATGAATTTTATTGAGATGAAAGAGGTCGAATACTATGTGAACGAAAACATTGATGATTTCCATCGCCGAAGACTTGTCACCGTCGAAAACCTGACGCTCAACCAGTTACTCAAAAAGAACCCTTACCTTTTTCGTGCTAAGAACTTGACAGTTGCCAGCGATCTAATCGGCAGCCTGCTCGAAGCATTTTTGTCTTCATCTGAGGAGAAAATTTTCGGCGACTTTCTGGAAAATCTTGCTTTGTTCGTGGCGCAAGAGACCGTCGGTGGGCACAAATCCACAGCGCCAGGTGTAGATTTGGAATTCTTTCATCTCAATACTCATTTTGTAGTTTCCATCAAATCTGGGTCTAATTGGGGCAACAGTTCACAGCAAAGCAAACTGGCGCAGGATCTGCGAAATGCTGTCGTACGCCTCAAACAGGCACGTGTGGCTGCCAATATCCAGCCTGTTCTCGGCATTTGTTATGGGAAAACCAGAACCACCTATACTAAAACGGGCTATCTCAAAGTCGTCGGCCAGAACTTTTGGTACATGATCAGCGAGAACAAGGAACTGTACACGGAGATTATCGAGCCTTTGGGCTATCAAGCGCGTGAACACAATGAACGCTTTCATGAGCAGCGCGGGGCGTTAGTGAACCGCCTTACCATCGAATTCATGCAGCGGTTTTGCGCACCGTCTGGAGCAATCGATTGGATCAAACTTGTCGAGTTCAACAGCAAAAATTTTGATCTCGACTCCTTTTTATAACTCACGGAGAATCCTTATGACCAATCCCATTCCCATCGATGTCTGGTCTGACTTTGTCTGACCATGGTGCTATCTGGTTGGCTCCAGTTTGGAGCAACTCACCCAAGCACAGGATGACACATTGCCGCCCATCACGCTGCGCTGGCACGCCTTTGAACTGCGACCTGCCGGCGCGCCGCCGCTCCCGGCAGAATACCGCGAGCGCATCGAGGCGAGCCGTCCGCAATTGTACGCCACCGCGCGCGAGCGCTATCAACGCGAAATGAACCCCGGCCCCTTCGGGATCGACAGCCGCCCGGCGCTGGTCGGCGAAAAATACGCCGAAGCAATGGGATGCGGAGCCGTTTTTCACGACGCAGTCATGCACGCCTACTGGGCCGATGCCCGCGATATCTCTGACCGCAATGTGCTGGCAGATCTGGCCGAAGCGGTGGGCATGACACGCGGCGACTTTCTGGCCGCGCTCGACGACCCGGTTTATGACGATAGGGTGCAAGCTGACGTCGAAACCGCGCGCAGGTATGGCCTAAACGGAGTGCCGGCGCTGATCTTTGACAACAAATATCTGGTCTCCGGCGCACAGCCGGCGGATGTGCTGAGACAGGTGGTTGCGCGCATCATGCAGGAGAACGATAACGGAGGCTGACCCGCTGCGGCGTGAAACTTCGCCCGCCGCCCCACATAACCTGTCGTTCATTTTGGTGATTGAGGAAAATGAAGCGCGGATCAGACGAGATTCTGCACGAACTCGTTTTATCCGCGCTAAATCCGTTTAATCCGCGCCATCCGCGTTCTATTTTCCGCGATCTCATAGAATCTGCTGGCCGAGCAACGATGCAGTCAGCGCCACCGCCACCTCTGCCGTGCGATTGCCCTCGTCCAGAATTGGGTTGACCTCCACGATATCCAGCGAACAGACCTTTTCCGACTCGGCCAGGATCTCCATCAGCAGATGCGCCTCGCGAAAGGTCAGCCCGCCTGTCACCGGTGTGCCGACGCCGGCCGCCACGGCTGGCTCCAGCGCGTCCATATCGAGGCTGACGTGGATGCGCGGCAGCCGGTTGAGCCGCGCCAGCGCCCGCCGCGCCACCGTCGCCATGCCCAGCTCGTCGATATCCCGCATCGTGTAGACGATAATCCCGCTGTGCGACAGCGCAATACGCTCCTGCAAATCGAGGTCACGGATGGCGATCATCACGATGTCCTGCGCACGTAACTTGGCGCCGGGCGTCCCCAGGTTGACCAGGTCAGGATGGCCCAAGCCGGTCAGCACCGCCATCGGCATGCCGTGGATGTTGCCCGACGGCGACGTATCCGGCGTGTTAAAATCGCCATGCGCGTCGATCCAGATCACGCCGAGCGGGCCTTTGGCCGCCATGCCGCTGATCGTGCCGATCGCCATCGAGTGGTCGCCGCCCAGAAAGATCGGAAAGTCAGCGGCGTCACACGCGCTTGCCAACGTATAGATGCCGTGACAGGCGGCCGTGACCGCGTGCAGATGGCGCAGCCCGCCCCCCTCTGTTTCCACCCAACGCTCGCGCCGCACATCGTCCTCGTCACGGCCTGCAACCGGAATGTTGCCGACATCATGCACGGTGTGACCAAGCTGCTCGATCCGGTCGTAAAGCCCGGCATAACGCACCGCACTCGGTCCCATATCGACCCCGCGGCGCTGCTGGCCTAAATCCATCGGCGCGCCGACAATCTTCACATTGCGCGGATGCAGGTTGATTTCCATGTGCTGCTCTTTCCTTTGCTATTGGATCGCGGACATCTCGTCCGCCCTGGCGCGAGTGCGGACGAGATGTCCGCGATCCGGACTTGCCATCCGGGTTACAATCTCTCCATCTGTTCGACCTGCAGCCGGCCGCTGCCCCACTCATCCTCCAGCCAGCGGCCGCGTATACGCACCGGCGCCCACACAGGTGGATTGCTGACTCCACGCGGCAAGATGGCGATGCAAAAGTGCGTGCGGTCGTTCAGGAAAAAACCCTTGCCCCCGGTCCAGCCGGGCAGCCGCACACCGATGATCTGCACAGCCCGCCGAGGCCAATCCGCGACGGTGACCAGCGACGTGACGCCCTCGGCAGCAGGTTGAAGCAGGTCGAGTGGGTGTACACTGATCGGCTGCCCCAGGATATGCTCCTCCCACGCCAGCCGCTGCGCGGCGCTTTCCGCCTCGACCGGACGCGTCATGAAATCAAAAGAGAATTGCTGCATCTCACCGCGCGCGCTGCTCTCCGCCGCAGCGAGCAAGGCCGCCCGGCTGGCGCCCAGCCCATCGAGCGCGCCGCACTGGATGAGATGGGCGATCTCCTTGCGTTGCAGCGGGACGCGGCGCAGCAGGTCGGCGAGATCGCTGAAGGCCGCGCGGCTACGCTCCTCGCTGATAGTCTGCACGCTGGTCTGACGCAACTCGCGCACCTGATTCAGCCCCATGTATAGCACAGCCTGCGCAGCTTCGTACACCAGCGTGAACTCCCCCTGGCTGAAGTTGACATGCGGCGGCCGCACATCGATGCCCAGCCGTCGCGCTTCGGCAATGTAGATAGCCGGATGATGAAAGCCGCCCCAGTTCGCCAGCCGCGCACAGAGAAAGGCTGCGGGCCAGTGGGCGCGCACATAGGCCGAGCGATAGCTGACATCGGCGTAGGCGGTGGCGTGACCCTGATTGAAGCCATAGCCGGCGAAAGGCTCCACCTGTTCCCACAACGTGCGCGCCTGAGCTTCGTTCAACGCAGGGCCGTCCGGCGCGGGGCGTTGGCAACCGGCCACAAAGCGCGCGCGGATGGCGGCCATTTCCGCGCCCTGAAATTTGCTCATCCCCTTGCGCAGATGTTCCGCTTCCTGCCACGAAAGCCCGGCAATCTCGCGTGCGATGCGCAGGATCTGTTCCTGGAAGAGCAGCACTCCCTTCGTACGGTGTAGAATCGGCGCCAGCGCAGGGTGCAGATAGCTCACCGGCTCTTCTCCACGATAGCGGCGAATGAAGTGCTGCACCATGCCGCCCAGCGCGGGCCCCGGTTTGAAGAAAGCGTTGGCAACCGCGAGATCCTGCACAGTGCGTGCGGCGAGTTGGCGCAGTGTGCGCTGCGCGCCGCACGACTCGCACTGGAAGACGCCGATCGCGTCGCCGCGCGCCAGCATCGCGCCGGTCAGCGCGTCGTCCAGCGGGATGGCATCGACGCGGAACGCGGGGTCGGCCTGCGTGCGCACGATCTCGGCGGCGTCGGCGAGCACAGTCAACGCGCGAATGCCGAGCAGGTCGATCTTGGGCAGTCCCAGCGCCTCGACGTCGCCGTGATCGAACTGGGTGATCAGAAAGCCCTTGGGCGCCATCTGCACCGGCACGACGTCGGTCAGCGGCCCCGGCGTGATCACGACGCCGCCCGGATGCACGCTCAGGTGGTCGGGCTGGCGCAGCAGGCCAAAGGCGGCGCGCACCACGGGATGCAACGCGGGGTCGTCGACTTTCTCCAGTGCGGCTTCGAGCGTCTGCGCGGTGCGGCGGCGTGGATCGGGATGCCAATCTTCGGGCAATCGTTTGACCAGCCGGGCGGTCGCCGTCTCATCCAGCCCGTAGGCTTTGGCCGTCTCGCGCAGTGCGGAGCGCAGCCGCAACGTGCTGATCGTGGCGACGAGCGCGACCCGGTCCGCGCCGTAGGTGCGGCGCACATATTCCAGCACCTCGTCGCGGCGCACGCTGCAAAAATCGAGGTCGATGTCGGGCAGACTGGTGCGCGCGGGGTTGAAAGCGCTCGAAGAGCAGGTCGTGCTCGATGGGGTCAACGGTGGTGATGCCAATGCAATAGGCGACCAGCGAATTCGCCACGCTGCGCGCGTCGAGACGGGGATGTCGCGGCTGCGCGCATAACGCACGATGTCGGCGACGAGCAGGAAAAGCGGGGCAAAACCATGGCTGCTGATTGCAGCCAGCTCGGCGTCTCGCCGCGCCATGAGATCCTCCCAATCCGCACGCGGCAAGGCTGCACCGTAGCGGGTTTGCAGCCCCTCAGCCACCTGGGCGGTCAGCGCCTGGTCAGGAGTTTGGCCCGCGGGCAGCGCCAGCACCGGCCAGATCGGCCGGCCATCGGGCAAGGCAGGCTGACAGGCAGCGGCGACGGATGCAGTGGCGTGCAGCGCGCCGGGAAAAGCAGCATAACATGCCACCATCTCCTGCGGCGACAGCCAGTGGAGAGTGACGTCCGGGTCGCCGCCGTCCAGTCTGTCCTCCGCGGCCAGCGCGTCCAGGGGTGCGTTGCGTGCAATCGCTGCAAGCAGGTGCAACCGTGCGCGCTCGTCAGGGTCGAGGCAGTAGATCGCTTGGGCGGCCACTGTGCCGATCCCGAAGCGGCCAGCAAGCGTTGCGATCTCGCGCCCCAACGTTTCAGCCGCTGCGTGACAACAGTCGATTGTGAGCCAGGCGCGCTCGCCAAAGACGCCCGCCAGCCAACTCACGACGCGCCCCGCGGCCGCGCGCTCGCCCCGTCGCAGCAGATAATCCACCCAGCCACGGCGCCCGCCCGACAGACAGAGCAACCCCTCTTGATGCGCCTTGAGTTCATCCCACGTCAGGCGCGCCGCGGAAGTCCCGGCGCGGGCGGGCGTCCCTTGTAGTGTGGAGGAGAGGCGGCAGAGCGAGCGATAGCCTTCCGGCCCGGTCGCCAGCAATGTCAGTTCGCCAGGCGCACGGTGCATAGCCATGCCATGGGGCGCTTCGACCGTCGCCGTCATACCGATGATAGGTTGGACATCAACGGCCAGACAGGCGCGCTGAAAGGCCACCGCGCCGTAGAGCACGTTGGCATCGGTCAGCGCCATCTGCGCCATGCCATCCTGCGCCGCGCGCGCGGCCAGCGCTTCGACTGGCGCCGTGGCGCTCAGCAGCGAATACCAGGAGTGAACGTTCAGATGAACAATGGTGGCAGGGTCGATTGACGACATGGGGTGATCTTACGTCTTACAAAGAGAATCTCCAATCTTTACTCTCTGATATCGAGAGTAGAGATTGGAGATTGGAGATTGAGAGATTGGGAGATTAAAAAATTAGTGTGGCGTGGATACTATTCGTTGACGACGACGCGCGTGCCCATGTCGGCCCAGGTATAGAGCGCTTGGGCTTCGGGGACGCGCAGGTTGACGCAGCCGTGGCTGACCGGCCTGCCAAAGTTATCGTGCCAGTACGCGCCGTGGATGGCAAAGTCGCCGGAATAGTACATGGTCCAGGGCACGTCGGGCGTGTCGTAGTCGATGCCCCGCATACGCGCCTTTTCAAATCTCAGATAAACGGCAAACTCGCCGGGCAGCGTGCGAAAGCCTGGCTTGCCTGTGCTCACGGTCGTCTCGAAAACCGCCACATCGCCCTGCCAGGCCGTCCGGTTTCTGGTCGGAAATGTCTACTTCGATCCAGCGCTCGCCATCGGCGGGCGCGTCGGTGCGGAAGACAACGGGCGTTGGTGCAGGCGCGGGTGCGGGTTTGTCTTCGGCGGTGGCGTCGGGTTTGGTCTCCGCAGCGGGAACTTCCGGCTTCTCCACCGCAGCCGGCGCACCCGCATTGGCAATGCTCACCGGCACGAAAATTTCGTCATAATTGAGGTTGCTGTGCACGACGCGCAGCCTCAGTACGTGGTCGCCGTTGGGATAGAGCGTCGTATCCCAGGTATGCAGATCGTCCGTACTGGCGACAGGTTTTTCGCCCAATGCCAGAAAGGTCGCGTGTTGGGGATCGCCGCCAAGCAACAGGTCGAGCTGCCACTTGCGGAACGTCGGATGAGAGGCCATGCCTTCCACGTTGACTGTTCCCGAAAGCGTGGCGCCAGGCGCCGGGAAGGAAATTACACCATCGTGCTGGGCAAACGCCGGCGTCGCGGCCAGCGCCATCCACAAAAGCGCCATAAAGCCGGCGCGCCAGAAGTTACGGGTCAACCAACTACTCATCAAATCCATCCTCTTTCTACGGCTGTTCATAATCCACCGCGACAGAAGCCGCGAGCACGCTGCGCAGGTATTGTAACACAGCCACGTGTTCCGGGTGCGCTTGATAGCGCTCCATGTCAGCCAGGCTGTCGAAGCGCGTGATCAGCGCCAGATCGTAGGAGCGACCGGAATGCAGCATGTCCAGGCCAACTTCGATCTCACGTAGTTCGGGCACTTTCCCCTTCAACCCGCGCAGCAGCCCCGACGCCTTTGCCAATACGGTGGGCGCCGGCTCCTGGAATCTCATCAGCACGACGTGCGTCAACGGTCGCGGAGGCAGCGATGCGGGACGCGCGCGTCCCGTGAGATCGAGCCGCATTACATTTTCGCCATCGTCCACCTCGCCCGTGTCGACAAAGCCGAGGCTGGCATAGAAAGCTTGCGGGCCGCCGGCGGCTGGGACATAGCTGAGCAACATCTGTGTGGCGTTGGGGCGTCCCAACACATACTCGATCACCTGCGTCATCCCCTGCCGCGCAAAGCCCATGCGCTGGTAGTGGGCGTCTATCATGAGCCGCCAGAGGTAGTACTCCGGTTTGAATGGATCGTCGTGGAGCATGACAAAACCTACGGGCGTCTCGTCGGCGTAGATAGCGCGCAGCCAGGCTAGCGGCTCGTAGGCGCCCTGAGCGAGGGAGACCGGGTTGGGTGCAACAAATTGCTCCTGTTCCGGCCTCACCTTCAGGCGCATCACGGCGCGCAGGTTGTCGGGTGTGACCGGGCGCAGCGAAACCAAAGCGTCAGGGGTGATAACGGGTGTGGCCGGCTCGGCATGTGCGGACATTGTAGCTCCTGGCTTGCGGTGCTGGCGGCGAAAACTGCGGTTCAAGTTTCCTATTCAACCATTGCGGGCGCGGTATGTCAATGGGTTTGCTTGTTGTTTGCCTTACAGTCTAGCCGCTTGACATCCAGCGCACTTCACGCCAAAATCTAAATATCGCCTTTCCGCTGAGCACTTCCCTATGTGAGCATAATAAAAGGTGCGTCCTATGCCTGACACCATCGACTTATCACAAACCGATCTATCCCGGAAGTTGAAGAAAAAGAGATACAAGCCTGTCCGCAAGGCTCAGATCGAACGCATCTTCGACCTGTCTGAGCTGATCTATGAGCAAAAGCGGCCGGTCATCATCGTCTTCGAAGGGTGGGATGCAGCGGGCAAGGGCACCACGATCCGCCGGCTCACCGCACCGCTGGATGCGCGCGGCTTCAAGGTGCTCTCCACCCAGGCGCCGCGCACGCACGAAAAGCGCAAGCCGTGGCTGTGGCGCTTCTGGATGAACCTGCCGCGCCACGGTCAGATTGCGATTTACGACCGCAGTTGGTATGGCCGCGTGCTGGTGGAGCGCGTCGATGGGTTGACCCCGCTGCCGCAATGGATCGCAGCCTATGAAGAGATCAACAATTTCGAGCGCACGTTGGCTGACGACGGCGCCATCTTTATCAAGTTCTGGCTGCACATCAGCAAGGACGAGCAATTGCGCCGCTTTATGAAACTGGCAAATGAACCGGAGAACGCCTGGCGCGTCACCGCGGAGGACTGGGAAAATCATCGCAAATACGATGAATATCTGGCAGCCGTTGCAGACATGCTCGACAAAACGAACACATCGATCGCCCCGTGGACCGTCGCACCATCCACCGACGGCGAAGTCCGGCTCTACACCGTGTTCGATACCATCATCAGGCGGCTGGAAGCGGCGCTTGGTCTGACCCCGACGCAATGGCCGCCGCTTGCCGAATTGAGCGAAGGCAAGCACGCCAAAGGCAAGTTGCAGGACAAATCGAAGAAAAAGGCCAAGCGCGATAAAAAAGCAAAGAATGGCAAGCAGAGCGAGTCGGAGCAAGTGGCTGCAGAGACGAACGCAAAGCCAAAAGCGAAGAAAAAAGAGAAGCGCAAATCTGACAACGGTGTGGAAGGGGAGGACAAGGCGGCGCAGACACCCCCCATCGAGCTCCCTACACCCGTCCTTGCAGAAATGACGCCTGCAAAACCGGCGTCAAGGCGACGCAAGTTGGCGCCGGTTCCAGCTGCGCCAGATGCAACCGAGCCAGATGCCAATGCGGTGATGGAGGTGGACCATGCTTGAGATTATCGACCTCACTCAGAAACTGGATAAGGATGAGTATGAACAGCAGCTCGATCTCTACCAGACGCAAGTGCGCTTGCTGGGCTATCATCTCTATCATCAGCAGCGACCTTGCGTGATCGTCTTCGAGGGGTGGGACGCCGCGGGCAAAGGCGGCGCCATCAATCGCCTGACCGCGCGGCTGGACGCGCGTGGCTTTGTCGTCCATCCGATCGCCGCACCGCGCGGGGACGATGCCGAGAAGCATTACCTGTGGCGTTTCTGGCGGCGCCTGCCGGACCGCGGCAACATCGCCATCTTCGACCGGAGTTGGTACGGACGCGTCATGGTGGAGCGCGTCGAGGGCTTTGCCAGGCCGGAAGAATGGCAACGCGCCTACCAGGAGATCAGAGACTTCGAGGCGCAGCTTGTCGACTTTGGCACGATCATCCTCAAATTCTGGCTGCACATCAGCAAGGACGAACAGTTGCGCCGCTTCGAGGATCGGCAAAGTCGGCCCAACAAAGCCTGGAAATTGACCGACGAGGATTGGCGCAACCGCGACAAATGGGCGGAATACGAGCAGGCAGTAGAGGATATGTTGATCAAAACCACGACCGCGCAGGCGCCGTGGACGATCATCGCGGCCAACGATAAATACTTCGAGCGCGTGCAAGTGCTGCACACCGTGGTCGAAACCTTGAGCGCGGCTATGCATATCGATATGAGTTCCGACGCGGCATTGCGTGTGCCCTCTCATGCCGCACCCGCGTCTGTGCCCGCGTGGGCGATCAAAGAAGCACAACGTCTCGGCATTCGCGTCCCAGACGAGAGCATTTGACGCGGAGGCGCAAAGGTGCGCAGAGTCAAAGTCTAGGTTTCAGTCGCTTTCACAACTAAAAGCAAGTGTGGCAGGGGATGCCTGCCGCACTTGCTTTTCCTCTTCACCTCCGTGCGAGCCGGCAACGGGGAGCGTCACGTAAAGCGACTCGCGGGATGGGACATCATGCAACGGTTACACGTCCTGACCTGCGGGTGCTGGCGACGGCCAGGCTGGGTCGCAAAAGCGCTGAATCTCCAACAGATAGCCGTTGGGGTCGCGCAAGAAACAATGATAGATGTTGTAGGTTGGATTGAAGGCGGGCGCTTGCTCGATGCTTGCGCCGCGTGCACACAGGCGTGCATGCCAACTGTCCACGTCCTGCGTCACCAGCGTCACGATCACTCCCGACGGGGCCGCACCGGCGCGCTCGCAAAAACCGAGGAAGCCATCCGCGCTGACGCGATAGATGCGGCAACTCCCCTGATCGAGCACCAAAGGCAGCCCGACCAATTCTGTATAGAAGTGCGCGGTCGCAGCAAGATCGGCTGTATATAGAAAAGTGACGCACTGCTCGAAGGGCGTCTGCATAAGTTTCTAGTGCTACTCGATCTGACGTGCAGTCATGGCGGCGCCGACAATGCCGGCCTCGTTCAAAAACTGCGCGGCCACGACTTTGGCTTTGCGGCGGAGATGAGGTGCAAACTTATCGAACTTTTTGCTGACGCCGCCGCCAATGATAAAGACGTCGGGCGAAAAAAGCATTTCCATCAACGCCAGAAAATGATCGACGCGCTTGGCCCATTCCGGCCACTTCAGATCTTCATCCTTGCGCACCTTGTCCGAACAATAATATTCGGAATCGATGCCTTTCATCGGCGTGGGCATGGGAACGTGACCAAACTCGGTGTTTGGCAGCAGCTTACCGTCGTGGAAGATGGCGCTGCCGATGCCCGTGCCAAAGGTCAACAGGATGGCGATGCCCTTTTGGTGCTCACGCCCGGCGCCGAAAGTCATCTCGGCCACGCCCGCCGCATCGGCGTCGTTGAGCACGTTGATAGGCAAGCCGGTTGCTTCCCGAAAAATATCCTGCGCCGGCGCGCCAAGCCACGAGTTATCTACATTGGCAGCCGAAAGCGTGACGCCGTGTTGAACGATGGCGGGGAAAGTGACGCCCACCGGCCCTGTATATTCGAAATGGCGCACAATCTCGACCACCACCTTGGCGACTTCGGGCGGCGTAGAGGGTTGGGGCGTGGCAATACGATGACGTTTCCCGATCAGTTCGCCATTTTCAGCATCCACCAAGGCGCCCTTAATGCCGCTGCCGCCAATATCAATACCCAGGACCTGCATATTTTGCCTCCAGGAGTGCAAACGGAGAGGAGCGATGCACACCAGTCTACACGGTCGTGACGATCTCGACAAGTGCGGGTGCAAGCCAGGCATGGCCTGCCTTCAGGAGATAGACCAGCGCACGCTATTTGATTTGACGCGTCCTCCCGTAGGTCGGGCTATCAGCCCGACGCTGACTGTGGCGATGTAATTGCTTCATTCGGCGTGG
The DNA here is from genome assembly GCA_016710365.1 of Candidatus Caldilinea saccharophila. Classification (GTDB taxonomy): domain Bacteria; phylum Chloroflexota; class Anaerolineae; order Caldilineales; family Caldilineaceae; genus Caldilinea; species Caldilinea saccharophila. The sequence goes on from JADJVW010000002.1 coordinate 292,837, forward strand.
CGGGAGCTTGACCAGTAGGCCGGGCTATCAGCCCGACGGGGTTGCGTCAACACTCCAGGTGGCATCAACCAGTGGAAGCACCGTCGGGCTGGTAGCCCGACCGACTAGCAGGTCGCCAAATTTTTGGGATGCACGCCACACACCCGATGACATCCGCCCACCCGGCAAACGTGGTATGATGGGAACGACTCTACACACAAGAAACTCATTCATCAAAGCCAAAAAATTATGGAACCAACAAAACCCACTGGTTTGGCTGCGCCGCAGTGCCTCAACGTTCACATCCCACCCTCCGACCTGGCCGCACGCGCCGACGCGTTGCGCGCACTGCTGCCGCCTACTGTTCACATCACCGCGGGGCCGGACGACGCGCAACCGGCGGCTTGTCACATCTTGGTGAACGGGTCGGTCAAGGCGGAGTGGCTGGACGCCAGCCCCGACCTGCGCGCCGTCATCGTGCCTTACGCGGGCATTTCGCTGGAGATGCAGACGCTGCTCCAGCGCTATCCGCAGATCACGCTGCACAACCTGCATTACAACGACGTCGCCACCGCGGAATTTGCCCTCGCCCTGCTGTTTTCCGCGGCCAAGTTCGTCGTGCCGCTGGACCAGCGCCTCCGCCAAGGGGACTGGCGGCAACGCTACAAAGGCGCGCCTTCACTCCTGCTCTCTGGCAAGCGGGTGCTGATCCTGGGCTACGGCGCCATTGGCCGGCAAATCGCACCGGTCTGTCAGGCGCTCGGGATGCAGGTCAGCGGTGTGCGCCGCCATACACCGCCGCAGGCTGTCGAAGCTGGCGTGAACGTTTACCCGGTGGCGGAACTCAAAACGTTGCTGCCCGCGACGGACATCCTGATCTGCGTGCTGCCCCAGACCGCGGAAACCGTCGGGCTGATCGGCGCCGCGGAACTCGCGGCGCTGCCGCCGGGCGGCATCGTCGTCAATGTGGGGCGCGGGCCGGTGATCGACGAAGCCGCACTTTACCACGCGCTGCACAGTGGCCATCTGGCCGCGGCGGGCATCGACGTGTGGTACATCTATCCGCACGGCGAGGAGGAGCGCGGCCATACCCAGCCGTCGCACTTCCCTTTTCACGAACTCGACAACGTGGTGCTCAGTCCCCATCGCGGCGGATGGTTGGAAGAGGCCGAGGAGCGGCGGCGGCAGGAGTTAGCATCGCTGCTCACCGCGGCGGCGCAGGGTCAGCCCATCCCCAATCAGGTCGATAAACAACTGGGATATTGAAAAACGCGTGCGCAAGATCATTCACCTCGATCTGGACGCCTTTTTCTGCGCCGTCGAAGAGTTGCGCGACCCGACGCTGCGCGGCAAGCCGTTCGCGGTCGGCGGGCAACCGGAAAGCCGCGGGGTGGTTGCCTCCTGCTCCTATGCGGCGCGGCGCTTTGGCGTGCATTCCGCCCTGCCAATGGGGCAGGCGCTGCGCCTCTGCCCTACGCTCCTCATTGTGCCGGTGCGCCATAGTGAATACGCGGCGGCGTCGCGGCGGGTGATGGCGATCCTGCACACGCTGACGCCGCGGGTCGAGCAGATTTCGATCGACGAAGCCTTTCTCGATGTCACCGACCGCCCGCAAGCAGCCGCGGCGTTGGCCGTCGATCTCCAACAGGCCATTCGTCGCGACCTGGGGCTGCCCGTCTCGCTGGGCGTCGCCGCCAACAAGCTCGTCGCCAAGATTGCCAACAACGTTGGCAAGGCCGCCGCGCGCGGCGACGCGCCGCCCAGCGCGCTGCTGGTCGTGCCGCCGGGCGACGAAGCAACCTTTCTGGCGCCGCTGCCGGCAGACGCGTTGTGGGGCGTCGGGCCCAAGACCGCGGCGCGGTTGGAGGCGCTGGGCATCCACACCATCGGCGACATTGCCCACTGGCCGGAGCGCGACCTGGTGCAGCGCTTTGGCAAGCATGGGCAAGAGCTGGCGCGCCACGCGTGCGGGCTGGATGATCGCCCAGTCGTCACGGAGCATGAACGCAAGTCGATCAGCCAGAGAACACCTTTGTGCGCGATGTCACCGACGCCGCGCTGCTGCGCGCCACGTTGCAGCAACAGGCGGAGGAGGTGGCGGCCATGTTGCGGCGGCAGCACTTGCTCAGCGCCACCGTCAAGCTCAAGCTCCGCTGGGCCGACTTCACCACGTTGACGCGCCAGATGACGCTCCCGCAGCCCAGCGATGACGCCGCGCAGATCCACGCCACTGCCTGCATTTTGCTCGAACGCGCGTGGCAGCAACAGGCGGTGCGGCTGATCGGCGTCGGCGTGAGCGGACTGAGCGAAGCGCGCCAGCTCAGCTTGTGGGAGCCACCGAATGCGCGCGCCGAAAATCTTTACACCGCCGTCAAAGAAGTGCGCAAGCGGTATGGCGAAAGCGCACTCCGCCGCGCCAGCGACCTCGACGACCACGCCGCGGCAATAGACGAGAAAAGCTAAGACAGACATCCACAGCATAGAACGCGGATTGTGCGGATCAGGCGGATAAAAACCGGATTATTTCTAATAAAATCGCATCCGCCTGATCCGTTGAATCCGCGTTCTATCATTCGCAGCAGGCGTCTGTCACCAATCAATGTCGGTGCGCCTGGGCAGGATGATATAATGGCCGGCATGAGATGCAGCAAGCAGACGCGAGGTGTGGCGACAATCGAGTTTCCCTGGCTGTGGGGCAGATTTTGCAGCGTGCTTGCATGGCTTGCCAGTGCGCTGCTGTTGATCGGCTGCCGGCCCGCCCCCGAAGCAAACGTTGCGGGCTATCTGCTGTCAACCTGGTTGGGGACGCAGCCACCCGCGGTCAGCACTGCATCTCCCGGCGCGCTGGCCGGACGCGTGGTTGATGCGCAGGGCGAGCCGATTGCAGGCGCCACGGTCCTCGTCGCACAGGCGGACGGCGCGCCGCACCAGGCGATCACCGATGCGGATGGCCGCTATCGCATCGTGGGAATTCCGCCGGGACAGTATGTGCCGGCCGCGGTGGCGCCGGGCTATGCCGAGCGCGCGCTGGCCGGGCTGTTGGACATTCCCAAGCTCATCACCATCGTCGCCGATGAAACGACGACCGCGCCGCCGTCCACGCTTGCGCCTTATCTCCGGCGCCCCTGCCCCGACGGCTGGCCGCCGCCGTCAATTTGCGACCGACCGGCGTCTACACCGCAGCCGCGAGCTTTCCGGCCGAAGCGGTCGCGGACGTGACAGCCTACGCGTTTGACTACGCAGGCGCCACCGTCGATACGGTGCGCGTCTACCTGCCGCAGGGACACGATCCTGCGGTGCAATTGCCGCTGCTGTTTATGGTCTACCCATCGCCCGTCGACGACTGGGAAGCGGTGAGCGTGGCGTTTGCGGACGAACAATTCGCTGTGGTGGCAATTTCCCCGACCGCGGCGCGCGGGACAGACGCCGAAGCTCACGCCCAGGATGCGCGCGTGGCGCTGGCGCTGGCGCGTGCAGGCGCTTTGGGCGATGCAGTGGGAGACAATCGGCCGGTGGCGATGGGCGGCAGCTTTAGCAGCGCCATCTTGTCGCGGCTGCTGCGCGCGGCGGGCGATGACCTCGCCGGCTGGGTGACGGTGGGGGCTGGCCGACGCTTTCACTGCGGCGCATCACGCTGCGGGCGCATCAGCGCCCGCGCCCTATACCTGGCTCGTGCCCGCGCTCGGTCCGCCCAATCTCTACCCGCTGCCATTTCTGATGTACTCGCCCGTCTACAGCGCAGGCGAGCTGCCGCCGACGCTGATCATCCACACCGCGGCGGGATGAGATTCTGCCCATCGACCAGGCGTTTGCACTGGAAGCCGCGGTGCGGGCGGCCGGCGTCCCCGTCGAAACCTACTACTAGCGGCAGACGTGAGCCACTATCTGGGCATCGGAGAGAATCTGACTGACGCGGGCCGTACAATGTTCTATCAGATCGCTGAGTTTACCAAACGATATGGAGAATCGCCATGACTCAAACGACGACAGAGAATCCCGCTGCCTACGCAGAGGCGTTGCGCCAAGGGGCAGCCGTCTGGACGCCGCCCGACGCCCGCGTGCTGCGGCTGCTCGACGCCGACCGCGTCGACTTCCTGCAGCGGATGACGACGAACGACATCAAAGCGTTGCGTCCGGGCGCAAGCTGTGTGACTGTATTGACCAGCCCGACCGCCAGGATCGTGCACGTTTTCACGGTGCTGGCCGATGTGGAGGAACTCTGGCTGCTGCCCGCGCCGGGCGAGAGCGCCGCGCTCGAACGCCATCTGCGCGGCCAGATCTTTTTCATGGACAAAGTGCGCGTCGCCAGACCGCAGGCCGAACTTATCCGGCTGCGCATCGCCGGCCCGCGTGCGGAGACCGCGCTGGCTGGCGCAGGGTTCACGGCGTTGCCATCCATCGAAGGCGGCTGGCAACGCGCGGACGACCTCGTCGTGCTCAAGCAGACGGTCTACGATCTGCCCGGCTATGAGCTGATTGCACCCGCCGACAGGGTCACTGCTCTGCTCGCGCAGCTTGACGCCGTCGCCGTTGACGCGGCAAGCTACACCGCGCGACGCATCGAACTGGGGCGACCCGCGCCGGGTGCAGAGCTGACCGGCGAATATAGTCCGCTTGAAGCGGGGCTGGCGTGGGCGTGCGCCGAGAACAAGGGCTGCTATACAGGACAAGAGATCATCGCGCGGCAGATCACCTACGACAAGGTCACGCGCGCACTGGTTGGGTTGCGCAGCAACGCCATGCTCGCACCTGGCGCCGCGGTGCTGGTGGAAGAGCGCGAGGTGGGCAAAGTGACGAGCGCGGCCTTCAGCCCCACACTCCAGACGCCGGTAGCGCTCGCTATTCTCAAGCGCGGCCATTATGCCCCGGGAACAGCGGCCACGGTAGAGGGCGTCGCCGCCACAGTAGCACCCTTGACGCTCGTGTAATGTGTGGCTAAAGTGGCAATCACCGCTGCATAAAACCATCGCCGGCCGCACCCGCGCGGAAAAGCCGCCATCACCTGACCATTTTTACGGGTTACGTTTTGACATTCTAAAGCGGTGCCGATAAACTTTTGCGATTTTGTGCGTCATGCCCCGTAAAAATTCTGCTGGATTTGACGGCATCTGCAACCAACCCATGAAGTAGGAGGTTTCACGCAATGGCTGAATACGCCGTTGAACTGCGCAATGTATGGAAGCGTTTTCCCGGTCCCGGCAATGAAGTCGTCACCGCGGTCAAGGATGTCTCCTTAAAAATTGCCGACGGTGAGTTCTTTGCGTTGCTGGGACCGTCGGGCTGCGGCAAGACCACCTCGCTGCGTATGATCGCCGGCTTCGAACTGCCGAGTGAGGGCGAAATCTTCCTCCACGGTCGGCCGATGGGCAAGACGCCTCCCTATCAGCGGTCCATCAACACTGTCTTTCAGAGCTACGCGCTCTTTCCGCACATGACCATCGGCGAAAATATCGCGTTTGGCTTGCAGATGAAGAAGATCGACAAGCAGGAGACCCAGCGCCGCGTGGGCGAGGCGCTGGAGATGGTGCGGCTGACAGGCTACGAACGGCGCAAGCCGCAGCAGCTTTCCGCCCGGAAGTGCTGCTGCTCGACGAGCCGCTGGGCGCCCTCGACCTGAAACTGCGCAAGGAGATGCAGCTCGAACTCAAGAAGTTGCAGCGCGAGGTGGGCATCACCTTTATCTTTGTGACGCACGACCAGGAAGAGGCGCTGACCATGAGCGACCGCATCGCCGTGATGGAGGGCGGCGTTGCCTTGCAGGTCGGCAACGCCAACGACATCTACGAACATCCCACCTGCCGCTTTGTGGCCGACTTTATCGGCGACACCAATTTCCTCGTCGGCACGATCGGCGAAGTGGCGGGCGGCAAGGCGTGCGTCACGCTACCCGGTGGCATCGACCTGTGGGCGCTCACGCCGCAGCCGGTCAATCTGGGGCAAACTGTCACCGTCACCGTGCGGCCGGAGAAGATGCACATTCGCCCGACCGCCACCGATGTCAACGTGCTCACAGGGCGGGTGAGCGATATCGTCTACATCGGCACCGATACGCACTATGGCGTGACGCTCAGCGGCGGGCAGCGCATTCGCGTGCGCGAGCAGAATTACTCGGCGGAATCGCGGCTGCTGGCGCGCGAGAGGGAAATCGTCAATGTGCGTTTTTCCATCGAAGCGGCCCGCGTGCTGACGGAGTAACTCCCCATGATCCAGCGTTTCCGCGAGAACCGGCGTCTGCAAGGCTTTCTGCTCATCCTGCCGACTTTGCTCGTCATGGTGGTGATGCTGATCATCCCACTGACGCTGACGGTCGTCACCAGCTTCGGCCAACGCGACGCCGACGGCAACGTGATCTACACCTTTACGCTGGAAAACTACTGGCGGCTGATCGGCTTCACCGAACAGGGGTGGGACGATCTCTACCTTCGCATCTTGCTGCGTTCGCTCTGGCTGGCGTTGCAGACGACGGTGATCGTGATCGCAATGGCCTACCCGCTCGCCTACTTTATCGCACGAGCGCCGGAGAAACGGCGCAACTCCCTGCTCTTCCTGGTGCTGATCCCGCTGTGGACAAACTTCATCATTCGCATCTACGCCTGGGTGATGATCCTGCGCACCCAGGGCGTGCTCAACGCTGGCTCGGTGGCGTCGCCGGTCTGCTCCAGCATCCCTTTCCAGCCGCTCGACCTCTATCCGTCGCAGGGGCCGGTGCTGATGGGCATGGTCTATGAGTTCCTGCCCTTTATGATCCTGCCCATCTTCACCTCGCTGGAGAAGATCGAACCGAGCCTGTACGAAGCGGCTGCCGATCTTGGGGCCAACGCCTTCCGCACCTTTTGCGCCGGGTCGCGCCGCTCTCGATGCCGGGCGTCGTCGCCGGCACGATCCTGACCTTTGTGCCGGTGATCGGCACCTTTGTCGTCTCTGACATTCTCGGCGGGCGCCAGGTGATCCTGGTCGGCAATCTGGTGCAGCGGCAATTTCTCGACGCACGCAACCCGCCTTTCGGTTCGGCCGCGTCGATCATCCTGCTGCTGATGACACTGGGGCTGACCTTGTACTACACGCGGCGCTTTGGCTTGGGGGAGGAGATCGCGGCAGGATGAGCAGCGCAAAGCGGTCGCCCTGGCTACTATTGGTTTCACTCCTGGTCTATTGCTTTCTCTACGCGCCGATTATCGTCTTGATCGTCTTCTCGTTCAACGCCTCGCGCACGAACGTCGTGTTCGAGGGCGTGGTCAATCAAGGGCCGTGCGGGCCGTTCTACTGGTACTGCCAGTTGTTCAGGAACCGCGATGTGCTGGACGCCACGCGCAACACACTGGTGATCGCGCTGACCTCGACGGTCATCTCCACGATCATCGGCACGATGGCGGCGCTTGCCCTGCAGCGCTTTGACTTCTTCGGCAAGCGCGCGTCGGAGACGGCGCTCTACTTCCCGATCGTGACGCCCGAAATCGTGATGGGCATCGGCATTCTGGTGCTCTTCAGCGCGGCGTTTGGCTGGATCAACAGCCTGCTGGCCTTGGCGCCCGCGCAACGGCTGACAATGGGGCTAGGCACGGTGATCATCTCGCACATCGCCTTCAGCATCCCCTTTGTGACGCTTGTCGTGCGCGCGCGGCTGCACGGCTTCGACAACCGGCTGGAAGAGGCGGCCATGGATCTCGGCGCCAACGAGCTTACCACCTTTCGCAAGGTAACGTTGCCGCTGATTGCGCCCGGTGTGTTGGCCGGCTCCATGCTGGCCTTCACTCTCTCGCTCGACGACTTCATCATCACCTTTTTCACCACCGGCCCCGGCGCGACGACGCTGCCGATCTACGTCTACGGCCTGCTGCGCCGCGTCGTCACGCCCGAGGTGAACGCGCTTTCCACGATCTGGATTCTAGTCGTTTTGATCGTGGTTGGGATTTCTCAATGGTTTCAAACTCGCGAATAACACTGTGAAAGGATGGCAAAATGACTGGACGACGTTGCTGGGGCGTGCTCATCGCCCTGTTTATCGTGATGCTGAGCATGGCTGCCTGTGGCGGCGCGGCGGAAGCGCCGGACGCAGCGAGCGCAGACGAGGGTGGCTCTGCTTGCCCGGCGCCAGATCCACGCCTAGAGGTCACCTCGACCGAGCTCAATCTCTTTGTGTGGACGGAGTACATTCCACAGGACATCATCGACTGCTTTGAGGAAGTCTACGGCGTCCGCGTCAACAAGGATGAATACTCCAGCAACGAGGAGATGTACGCCAAACTATCGGCGGGCGGCGCCAACTATGATCTCGTCCAGCCGACGGACTACCTCGTAGGGTTGATGATCCGGCAGGGCTTGTTGCAGGCGCTGGACAGGAGCAAGCTGCCAATCTTCGACAACTTCGACCCCAACTACTTGGATCTCGCCTTTGACCCCGGCAATCAGTACACGCTGCCCTACCAGGCCGGCGCCGACGCCATTGTCGTCAACACGGATGCAGTGGCAACCGCGCCGCAATCGTTTGCCGATCTGTGGAATCCTGACTACGCGGGTCGCCTGGTGATGCTGGATGATTCGCGCGCCGTCATTGCGGCTACGCTGTTGACCCTGGGCTACGACGTCAACACGACAGACCCGGCCCAGCTCGAAGAGGCAAAGGTCAAGCTGGCCGAACTGGTCAAAGGCGTCAAACTCTTTGACAGTGACAGTCCCAAAACCGCCTTGATTGCCGGGGATGTCGATCTCGGCATCACGTGGACGGGCGAGGCTGCAATTGCGCAGCGCGAGCTGCCCGCCATTGAGTTCGTCTACCCAACCGAGGGGCCGATTCTATGGCAGGACACCTACGCCATTCCTGCGGACGCGCCCCATCTCGACGCGGCCTATGCGTGGTTGAACTACTCGCTGCAAGGCGATCTCTTCTGGAAGATGTTGGACGAATTCCCCTACACCAACCCAAACCAGGCAGCACTGGACTTCGCCAAAGCCAACCACCCCGACCTGTATGACACGTACCAGAATTCAAGCATCACGAATATCCCCGCCGAGGTGCTGGAGCGGGGACATTATATCGAAGATGTGGGAGAAGCCACCCCGCTCTACGATCGAGTGTGGACCGAGGTCAAGGGCGGATAGTCACCGCCCGCGGCAACGCGTGCAGAGGTATGGGCGCAACGCTCATGCCTCTTTTTTTGCGTAGACGATGTCAACGCGCCGTATGTGCAGGCGAACTGAAGCTACATGCCGCCGCCTGCCGCACCGCCCGCCACGAGGAGAAGACCAATCACGCCGATAATGCCCAAAATGAGCATCACGTAGAAAAGACCCGAATAGCCTGTCTGGTTGCCTTGATTGTCCACGTTGCCCCCAGCGCGCTGGCGAATGGGCTCCGAGGGAGGTGAAGTAATCAGCAATGCGGAGCGAAAGATGATTGGATGCGGAATGCCCGCATCAAAAGGGATGACGCAACTGGAGTGAAAAAGATACGCTTCTTCATTGCATCCGTTGTCGGCTCTTGTCACGCTTGACCGGTCCGTCATTACGGACGAAGCCCAAAACCGTGTATCCTGTATGGTTACGAGAACCCTTTGATCGCATTTCGGTTGACCAGCGTGAGGACGTTTTATACTTTCGGAACCTATATCCACCATGATTCGCCAATTTGCTGCCTATTACAAACCTTATCGAATCCTCTTTTTTCTCGACTTCGGCTGCGCCCTGATCGTGGGGCTGCTGGAGTTAGCGTTTCCACTCGCCGTCAATCAATTTGTGGACAAGTTGCTGCCCAGCGAGGATTGGACGCTGATCCTGCTGGCGACCGCGGCGCTGCTGGCTGTCTACGTCCTGAACACAGCCCTGCAATATGTGGTCACCTACTGGGGGCACATGCTGGGCATCAACATCGAAACCGACATGCGGCGTAAAGTGTTTGAGCATATCGAGAAGCTGTCGTTTCGCTTCTTTGACAACACCAAGACGGGCCATCTGATCGCGCGCATCACCACCGATCTGCAGGACATCGGCGAGATCGCCCATCATGGCCCCGAAGACATCTTTGTCGCCATCATGACGCTGGTCGGCGCGTTTGTGCTGATGGGCTGGATCAACTGGGAGCTGACCGTGCTGACCTTCCTGGTCATCCCCATCATCATCTGGGTGGCAATGTATTTCAGCGGCAAGATGACCCGAACCTATCGCCGGCTTTTTAGCGACGTGGCGCAATTCAACGCCCGCATCGAGGACGCCGTAGGCGGCATTCGCGTGGTCAAGGCGTTTGCCAATGAAGAGTACGAAAAACGCCTGTTCGCCGTCGACAACATGAATTACCGCGCCACCAAGCTAACCGCCTACAAACTCATGGCGATCAGCATGTCGCTCAGCTACATGCTGATGCGCTTTGTCTCGCTCTTTGTCATGATCTGCGGCACCTGGTTTGTGATCAACGGCGAGTTGACCTACGGTGAATTCGTGGCGTTTCTGCTGCTCACGAATGTCTTCTTCCGGCCCATCGAAAAGATCAACGCCGTGATCGAGAGTTATCCCAAAGGCATCGCCGGCTTCAAACGGTATATGGAGATTCTGCAAACCGAGCCGGACATCCAGGATGCGCCCGATGCCATAGAAGTCGCGACGCTTACGGGCAACATTCGCTACCACAATGTCGCCTTTGGCTACGACCAGCACCGCAAAGTCATTCGCAATATCAACCTGACCATCAGCCCCGGAGAAACCGTGGCGTTTGTCGGCCCTTCCGGCGCGGGCAAGACAACGCTGTGCAACCTGCTGCCGCGCTTCTATGATGTCGACGCGGGCAGCGTCACGATCGATGGCATCGACGTGCGCACGCTGACGCAGCGGTCGTTGCGCCAACAGATCGGCATCGTCCAGCAGGATGTCTTTCTCTTCGCCGGCACGATCGGCGAGAACATCGCCTACGGCAAACTTGACGCCAGCCAGGAGGAAATCTGGACCGCCGCGCGGCGCGCACAGTTGGAGGAGTTCATCCGCAGCCTGCCGGAGGGCATGGAGACCTTGATCGGCGAGCGCGGGGTCAAGCTCTCCGGCGGGCAGAAGCAGCGCGTCTCCATTGCACGCATGTTTCTCAAGAACCCGCCGATCCTGATCCTCGACGAAGCGACCTCTGCGCTGGACACTGAAACGGAAATGGCGATCCAGCGCGCGTTGGAGGAGCTGGCCAAAGGGCGCACCACGCTGGTGATCGCCCATCGGCTGAGCACAGCCGCGCGCGCCGACCGCATCATCGTGCTCGACGGCGACCGCATCACCGAGATGGGCGCACACACCGAGTTGCTCACGCGCAACGGTCGCTATTCCATGTTGTGGCGTGCGTTTGAACATGGCGTGGCGGTGAGGGCGAACTGAAAAGATATTTTGCACCTGTTCAGTTTGGTTTCCATAGACCACGGATTAGGCGGATTAGACGGACAAAGCCGGATAATTTTCAGATAAATCCGCGAGAATCCGTCTAATCCGTCCTATCCGTGGTCTATTTTTTGCGATGGCTGTATAGTACGATATTTTTGACGCAGAGGCGCGGATAGGCAAAGACACAACGAAAATCCAGGTCAACCAGATCTCGTGTGGTTACGTGCCGGGGACGGGCTTGCGGTGCTTCGGTCGAGCAGACAACGTTCAGCCCGTCCCCGGCACGTAAGACCCGACCCCATCAATTCCGGTTGAGCCGAAAATCTCTGCGTCAAGCTTGCTCAACTGCCAGCCGGACAAATGCCGTCGCTGGCGCGCCGTCATCGAGCCGCTGCCGGATCAACTCGGCGCACGCCTGCGGCTTCAGCACCGACGTATCGACTTCCAGGTCGTAGATGCCAGGATCGTGCACGGCCTGCTGCCAGCGCTGCACGGGCGCGGGGGCCGCCGCGTCTGCAGGCAAGTCAGCGTTCCAGCCGGTCGCCCGCCGCCGCCGCATGATCACCTCGATGGGGCAGCGCACGCCGACGAAGAGCACGGGCAGGCCGTCCAGCAAACGGACGCAACTGGGAAGAATCCCAAGCGGGCGCGAGTAGCTGTCGTGGTGCCCCACATCAACCACCACATTGACGCCCAGCCGGCTGTGCGCGGCAATCGATGCGTAGAGCGCGGCATAGAGCTGCACGATCAGCGGTTCGAGGTCCGGGCGCTCGCCGCCGGGGCGCAGGCCAATGCCAGGCTGAAAGCGCGCCGGCGTCATCTGCATAAAGCGGTCAACGCCCAGATTCATCCACAGGCCGTCGAACGACGCCTGGATCACCGCGACGATGCTCGACTTGCCGCTGCGCGGCGCACCGTTCAGGATGACAACGCGACCAGGTTCACTCATCCTCATACCTCCAGAAACTGAATATTCAGGAACGCCAGGCGCCAGCTTGGAGCGAGGACGTCCCGTCCGCCCTTCTCTTACCCACGCCCGCGCGGCGCCGCCCCTGCCTGATGCGCATAGCCCAAACTGGCGGCAAGCGCGTAGTAATGTTGCGCCCCCGCCTGGTCGCCGATCTGTTCGTAAGCATAACCCATGCTCAAGTAGAGCGAAGGGTAAAAAGCTGCCACACGCGCGTCGTCTACAGCCTCGGCGCGACGCAAGGCTTCCTGGTTCCAGGCAAAGATGGCGTCGGGCGTGGCCTGGAAGCGCGCCAGGTAGTGTGCGGCGATGCACGCCGCGTAGTCATCCTGCGCGGCGTCCCAGGCCTGTTGGTAGAGCGCATGGGCGTCGGCGCGCCGGCCTTCAAACTCGGCGCGCGTGCCGTCGATGCAGCGTTTCACTACAGGATGGTCGAGGTCGATCATCGCGCCAGCCAATCCTGATACACGCCCTCCATTTGCTCGATATGCTCGCGCACATGTCGTTCATAGACGTCGAGCCAGTCATCCATTGTCATCGCACCGTCCTCGCTATGCTCAACTGTGTGCGACCAGACTGCTTCAGGTGCATCCTTGATCAGTTCATAGGAAGTGCGGCGCAGCCACTGGAAAAGTTGCAACGCGTCATCAATGTTCTGGTCGTGATAATTCAACGCCCGCGCCCACTTGGTTTCGTCATAGCCCAGCACCATACTGCCCGGCTCGGCAAGCAGGCGGCGACAGCGCACATAGCTGTTGGCCTCGCTGTCGGTGATGTGCACGATGATCTCGTGGATCGTCCAGCGGCCAAGCGCGGGCCGATATTGCCACATCTCGCGCGGAAAGCGACCCAGCGCCGCGACCAGTTGCGCATAAGCGGCCCCGTAGGCCTCAATCTTCCGATCTCGTTCTTCACGTCCCATCATCATTCTCCTTGTCTCCCCCTTCCCCCTTATCTCCCAGTCTCCTTGTCTCCCTGTCTCCCCTTCCGCCTCACACCACCTCACACGCGTTCAACTCCGGAAACTCCGGGAACGGCGCGTGCGGCTCACTTTGATACCAGAACACGGTCGAAGCAATGTCGTCCTGCAGCGTCAGATAGCGCGGCTTGCCTTCGAGCGGCGCACGCCAGCCCAGCGCCTGGATCGTCACGCGCAGATCCTCCTGAAAGCGAATCGGATCCATGATGTGCCAGCGGTACATGCCAAAGCGCTGCTGGCTGCGGTAGAGTCCGTCTGGCTTGATCACTTGGGGCAGACCGGTGTAAGGCCCGCTGAAGACGCCGTACTGCCCGGGCGGGAACTCGAAGTTCCACGCGCCGCCGAAGTAATCCTCCGTGCCCGTGCCGCAGATCGTCGGCCATTCGTCATCGCCGTCGAGATAGAACTTGATTTCGCCCTCGCCCCACCAGCCCGTGTTGTTGACGCCCCACGCCAGGTACGTTCCGACATAGTGCCCCTGTCCCGTGACGCCGTCGAGCAGCGCGTGCACCGTCTGATAAGGCAGCGGATTGCTGCGCCGCCACTGGGCGTGGAAATAGGCGGAAGTCTCTGGAACCTCGGTGAGCGCATAGGTAATCTGGTAGTAAAAGCCATTCACCGGCTCCGGCGACAGGTTCTCCACGGTGATGCGCGCCCGGCTGCGAAAGGGCATTTCCCAGTAGCTGTTGAAGCCGCCCGCAGGGTTGACCGCCACCGCCAGCGACGTGATGTTGCAGCGCTCGCCCCACCCGTTGGCGAAAAAGTCGCCCAGCGGCGTCTCCACCGAAGGCGTCGCCTCGTCGTCCCAGTAGAAGCGGAAAACCAGCCGCCGCCACGCCGAAGGATGCACCGTCAGCCAGATATGCTGGATCACTCCTGGCCCGTCGATGTCGGCGAGGGTGATGGTGGTGCGGCCGGGAATGTGGATCGAGGGGGAGATCTTCCAACCCTGACCCAACTCGCGGCCAGCAACCTCGCCCGTACCCTCCATCGAGCGGCCGCCGCCGCCCTTGCGCCCATCAAAATTTTCGGCGCTGATCGAGCGCGTGACCGCGTTCGATAGCTGCGACAGGCCGCCAATGCCCATGTTCAATCCTGGAAAGCCCATTTTCTTCTCCTTTGGTTAGGTGCTTACTTTACCAACTGCCGATACAAAGTTTCCTGCTTTGCGAGCGCGGCCTGGTGGAGAGCATGGTGCGCCGCGTCTGGCTGCATGACTGTCGCCGGCGCGGGCGGCAGATCCGACAAGGTTGTAATTTGGCCCAACGCGCGCAGCGCCAGTAACGCCGCGCCGCGCGCGGACAGTTCCGTCTCCTGCGTGACGAGCAGCGGACGGCCCAGCACGTCGGCGATGATTTGCTGCCAGGCGCGCGAGCCGGCCAACGCGCCGCCACTGGCGACGATGGCGCCCGTCACGCCGCCCTCAGGCAGCAACGGCGCCAGCCGTCGGTAGATCAGGGCGAAGCGATCAGCAATGGCCTCCAGCGCGGCCTGATAGATGTCGAGCGGTGTTGTGGCTAAGGTAAAACCCTGCAGCGCAGCCTGGGCATTGTCCCGCCAGCCGGGCGCGCGTTCGCCGGCAATGAAGGGAAGCATCTGAAGCCCATGTTCGCCCGGCTGGCGACGCGCCAATGCCCTTTCTAACTCATCCAGCGGCGGCAGGGTGAGCGTTGTGCGCAGCCAGGCCAGGAGGTTGCCTCCTTCCGTCGTTGCGCCGCCGAGCAATCCTTCGGTCGCCGTGACGCGATAGAGCCACAGGCCATCCGGCACGGCGGGCAGCGTGGCCGGTACGACGACGCGCAGCGCGCCGGTGGTGCCGATGGTCAGCGCGATGTGTTCCCCGTCAACGGCGCCGCTGCCCACGTTGGCGGCCGCGCCGTCGCCCACCGCGGGCAGCCACTGCGCGGACGCGAGCGCCGGCCAGCGTTCACGCCATGCCGGGCACAAACGCACCGGACGCGGCGTCACGTCCACCAGTGGCGACAGTTGGCCGGCCGTGATCGGCAATCGCGACAGCCATGCGTCGTCCCATTGCAAGGTGTGGCGGTTGAGCAGACCTGTCCACGATGCGACGCTGTAACTCGTGCAGAGCTCGCCGGTCAGCCGCCACAGCACGTAGTCGCCGATCGACATCCATCGCACGCTGCGCTCCAGCCATTGAGGGTGCTCGGCGGCCATCCACACAAAGCGCGCCGGCAAATAGGAACTGTGCAACACGCACCCCGTGCGTTCGTGCACCGCCTGCACGCCGCCGACGCCCAACGCCAGCCGCAGCGTCTCCACCGCGTCGGCGCAGCCCGGCGCGGCGTAGGTCAGCACCGGTGTGGCCGGCTGATTTTGCGCGTCGATGCCTAGAATGCTGGTGGCGAAGGTGCAACCGGCGACCGCAGTTACTCGCCTGTCCGTGACGCTCAACTGCTGTACAACTTGGTCGACCGCCTCGACAACAGCCTCGAAAAGCTTCTCCGCTGCGTAAGTCATATCGCCGGCTGCGGCAATCTCGGGATCGTAAGTCACCTGCGCGGCGATGCCCGGCAGCGGGCGCGCCCGCTCGTCGAAAGCCAACGCGCGCGTCGAAGAGGTGCCGATGTCAAGGACGAGCAAAGTCTGCTGAGTAGAGCGCATAAACATTCCCTTGGCGGCTTTGTGTGCAAGGTGGAAAATTTCCGCTTGTCATTGATGTCTACTATTATGGTGACATAGCTACCCTGACCATGCAAACGAGAGGTGAGACTATGTCTGGTCGTTACTTCGAGGATCTGACGATCGGTGACGTGATCGAACACAGCTTGGCGCGCACCATCACCGAGATGGACAACGTGCTCTTCAGCGCGCTGACCATGAACACCCAACCGCTGCATCTCAACGAGGATTACGCCCAGCGGCACTCGGAGTTTGGCCGGCGCATCGTCAACGGCATCTTCACGCTGGGGCTGGCGGTCGGCATCACCGTGCCCGAACTGACCGAAGGCACGCTGGTCGCCAACCTGGGCTATGCACGCGTGCTGCACCCGCACCCCATGTTTCACGGCGACACCCTCTACATGACCACCGAAATTGTGGAAAAGCGGGACTCGCGCTCGCGGCCCAGCCAGGGCATCGTACGCTTTCGTCACACCGGGCGCAACCAGGATGGCGTGGTCGTCATCGAGTTCGAGCGCACCGCGTTGATGAAGAAAAAAGAAAGCTAACCGCGGCCATGAAGTTGCAAAGACAAATCGTCACCGAACGTCTCCACCTACGCGAGTTTATAGCTGAGGATTGGCGCGCCGTGCTGGCCTATCAAGCAGACCCACGTTATCAGCGCTATTACGACCTGACCGCGCCGACCGAGCAAGGTGCGCGCGACTTTGTGGCGATGTTTCTGGCGCAGCAACACGCCCAACCGCGCCTGAAGTTTCAGCTTGCCGTCACCCTCAAGCGCACCGGCGCCTTGATCGGCAACTGCGGCGTGCGCTTGCAGGCGCCTGGCGCGCAGGAAGCGGATATCGGCTACGAACTGAATCCCGAACAGTGGGGGCAGGGCTATGCCAGCGAGGCCGCGCGGGCGATGGTCGCCTTTGGCTTCACGGAACTGGGCGTCCATCGCATCTGGGCGCACTGCATCGCCGATAACGCAGCGTCGGCGCGCGTGCTGGAGAAGCTGGGCATGCGCCAGGAAGGCCGGCTGCGCGAGCAGGAGTATTTCAAAGGCCGCTGGTGGGACACGCTGCTATACGCGATCCTGGAGCCGGAATGGCGCAACGCGGCCATGCCGCTGCCTTGACGCGCTTGACGATAGCACTGACGTCCAGGTTGCATCCAATCCAGTGCATCCGCCACCGCCTGTGCTTGTCGAGAGAGCGGAGGGGTGCGGATGGCCGTGCCAGCAGCTTCGTTCATCCAGATTTTTTTTCATATTATTTTATGATCTGAGGATATCTATGCCAGACAACAAGATGCAGGGCAAGCGCGTGCTGGTCACTGGATCGGGCACCGGGATTGGGCGTGAAGTCGCGCTGGAATTTGCGCGCCAGGGTGCGGATGTCGTCCTGCATTACGCCAGCAGCCGGGAAGGCGCCGAAACCGCGATGACGGAGATCCAGGCAGCGGGCAGACGCGCCGCGGTTTTTCAGGCTGATCTCGGTCGTGTAGAGGAGTGTCGGCAACTGGTGGATGAGGCAGTCAGCTTTCTGGACGGGCTGGATGTGCTGGTCAACAATGCAGGCGTCACCGATACCGTGGACTTTTTGGACGTGACGCCCGCGCAGTTCGACAATCTGTATCATGTCAATATCCGCGGCCAATTCTTCTGCGCGCAGCGCGCAGTGCAGCACATGCTGGAGCACGGGGCAGGCGTCCTCATCAACATGACTTCGGTGCATGGCTTCGCCGGCATGCCCGGCCATTCCGTCTACGCCGGCACCAAGGGTGCGATCATCGCCTGGACGCGCGAACTGAGCATCGAGCTGGCCGCGAAAAATATCCGCGTCAATGCGGTGGCGCCCGGCTGGATCGAGGTGCCGCGCTACTATACCAAGCACGCGGACTACAGCGCGGAAGCAGGCGGGCGACAGATTCCTCTGGGCAGAATGGGGTCTCCGCTGGATGTTGCCAAGGTATGTACGTTCTTGGCTTCGGACGACGCTGCCTTCATCATCGGCCACACGTTGCTCGTGGATGGTGGGACAATTGCCTTGATGTCTCTGGCCCGGCCAGAAAGCAATCCAGGCTCAACCGGAATTCACGTGGTCGGGCCTTACGCGCCGGGGACGGGCTGATCGTTGTCTGCTCGACCGAAGCACCGCAAGCCCGTCCCCGGCACGTAACCACACGAGACCCGCTTGACCCGCAATCCATAGCCTGCGCGAGCAGAAAAGTAGAAAAGAGACTAGTACACACGGGCTAAAATACCTCATTGGTTGCCTGGTAGGGGCGCACCCCCCGTGTGCGCCCGGAAGCCGGACAGTCACGGGGGCCGGACAGGCACGGGGGCCTGTCCCTACTACTGGCAGAATTACGCCCACCTGTACTAGGTACCGTACACTTTGCGGAGGTAGGGCAAAGAGGGTAACGAAAAAGCTTGCTGATTGACCAAATATCTTGCCGACATGTCAAAACCGATGCGAAAGATAGACAGGTCGCGGCGGTCAGAGCGGTCGACGAGGCGGCGCTTGCCATTTTTGATAGTCTGGGAGCCCAAGGCGATGATCCAGAGATAGAGCAGAGCCACAGCCAGGGTCAAGCGGGACAAGCGTTGGAAATGACCCAGGCGAGAGGCTTCGAGGTCGAAGCTGACGCAGTGCGTAGCCCCACCCCACTGCGCAAGCAGGCGCAACACAGGAATGGCGCCAAACTCGCTGTCTCCGGCTAGCTCGACGCAAGCGCCAACGGGGAGCAGGCTGTGGACATAGGCTAATAAGGCGCATTGTTTCTGAGCGAGCTGTGGCCACGCGTGCGTCTGACCTAGGTCCAGGCGATGGGCAGGGCGCGTCGGCGATAGGCCAGCGTCACGATCAGCAATTGATGACCATTGCCCACCTTCGTGCTGTCCACCAGCAACCGCAGCACCTGCCCATGCTCGACGGCCGTCGATAGCATCTTCCCAATTCGCAACCAGCGCGCCAAAAAGCCGCCGCCACATGGCGCCATCCTGGCCCAATTCGGCGGCAGTTTCGTCCAGCGAGCGCGTCACTGCCACCGCCGAGCCATCGTCCAGTGGATGCGCCAACGACACGGGCGGCAGGATCCACTCCAGCCCATAGGCGGTCAGGGGCAGGTTGCGCAGGAAAGGCGATGCCAGCCCCAGCGGATGAACCGCCGCACAGATGTCATGCTGGAAACCGGGCAGCGTGATCGCCTGCGTGCGCATGCCGCCGCCGGGCGTAGCATTGGCCTCCACCACCAGCACGCGCTGCCCTGCCTGCGCCAGCGTGATGGCCGCCGCCAGCCCGTTCGGGCCAGAGCCGATGACAATTGCGTCGTAGCTCACGCGTGGGCATCCTTTCGTTCCCACACCGCCGCCGGCGCCGCGGGTAGTGACCTCAGCGCGCCACGGCACGCCCACCGCGCGGCTGTCACACCGGCAGAACCACCAAGCACAATCACCGTCTCCATGAATGCCTACCTTCCTGACGAGCAACGGCGCGCACGCCGGTGAATGAGTCAACACGTTCCATTGAAACTGAACTGGCGTGGGTTTTCTGTCAGCCTTGCTCCGTGCCGGTAGACGAATGGGGAGCATTGCGAGGCAGGCGAAAGTGGCTGCGCTCAGCGGCCACGGCCAAGATGCTGCGGCAGAAGATCGTCTCGCAGGCGTGCGGGGCGTGGCCTGACGCCAGGTGATCATCCATCCGACGATGACGCCGACCGCCCCTGATTGGTCGTGAACCAGGCCAACGCGATCTTCAACCCGTGCTACTTTGTGGATATCAACGGCGTGGGGGCGTGGGGCGGCGGGAGATCGTTGATCGTCGATCCCGACGGTCGTGTGCTCCCGCAAGCCGGTAAGCGCGAGATGAGCCTGACCGAGATCATCGACCTGGACAACGTGCAAGGCGTCTGCAATTTCACCCACGGCTACATCTTGGCGGGGACGCGCTGCCTAGCCAGGTTGAAACAGCCGTCGCATCGCGTTGACCGGCGCATAGAGCGTCGTACGCACGGCGGCATTGTGCCAGACGTCGCCCGCCGCGGACCACTGCATGCGTGGGTCGACCAGGGTGGTGCGCTGCTGTACTGTGCCATTGACGCCAAAACGCGCGGCGAGCGAACGCAGCGTACCGTGCCAGAAAGCATCCTCGGACTTGTGGGCGACCCCGACGCGACAACCCATTTCGTAGATCGGGTCGCTGGCGCGCACGAGCGCCTGGATCTGGTTCTCCCCACATTTTGATGAAGCAGACGTCACTGCGCATGGACAAGCCGCAAGTGTAGAAGGTCAAGGTTGGCGCGGCCGTACATCTGGCGTTTGAGCACCTTCAGTTTGTTGACGTGACCCTCGACAGGGCCGTTGCTCCAGGGCAGCGTGAGTGCCGCCTTGACAGCCGCATAGTCTCGGACAAGGCCGTCGGCGAAGTTGTGCAATTCAGTCACCCCAGAATCGTGCGCTGATGTCAGCCATGTATCGAAGTCGTCGGCGCGGTGCTGGCGCACGATGCGACAGAAAGTCTGGGCAAGCTCATGCGCCGTGGCGACTTGTGCGCTTGACGAGCAGAGGGCATCACGCAACTGGGTCTCTTCAGGCGCCAGCTTGTCGCTGAGCCGAACAAGCAGCCGGGCCGCCTGACGGGCTGAACGGGGACGCACCGGTGTGGCACGGTTGGCTGGGCGAAGTCCACAATCGGATACTGAAGAGAGGAATAGCACGGCGCGGCGGACGGATGTGTAGCTTCCCTTGTATCCCATTGCGATGAGTTCGGCATGAAGCGCCGCGTAGGTGGTACAGCCTTCGGCCTGAAGCTGCTTGACCTTCTCGAAGTGCTTGACGGTGCGCTGGCTGGCCTTGGCCTGCCCGGTCTTGCCCTGCTCCTTCCTGGCTGACTCAGTCACGCTCAAGTTGCCGCCAGCTTGCGCAGCGACGGGTTCGGATACTGCCAGGAGTTGTTGCTGCACCAGTTCAATTGCGTTGCGGTATACATGTCCTTTGCGCTTTGCCCAGTCATCCACACCCACAACGCATACCGCTTGCGACACCGGCGATGCCATGGCACGAATGGCGTTGAGCAGCATGGCCGGGCTCCCGCTCAAGCCGAGCCTGGGTAGAAGTCGTGCGGTCATCTCTCCGCCCATGGCGACTGCCAGCATCTGCAATAACTTGCGTTGGCGATCGGTGTGTCTGCCATAGGATGCGATATGTGGCGCCAATCGCTCGCAGAAAACGAGTCGTTTGCAGTTGGCATTGTCGCAGAAGAAGCGACGCACGCGAAGGTTGATCGTCACCGGGCAACCACTCCAGGGAAGATCCTGGATCGTGCGACCATAGAAGCTGTGCACGCGCTCGGTCTTCTGTTCGCAACTCGGGCAGATTGTTGCCGAGCAAGTCGTCTGCGCCTCGACCCGGATTTGCCCGTCTTCGCACTGCACATCGACCAAATCAAGCCCCTCAATTGCTGGCAGCAGCAGACCCATGTTCATCGATGACGCCTCCCTGGCATGAATCCTGTCCGACTAAAGAGGGCCATTCTACCTGCGTTTGACTGGCTTGCGCCAGCTTCATCAAAATGTGGGGAGAACCATTATCACCCGGCTATTGACACTGATCTGCAGCCACCCTCTGAAAATCCAGGATCAAAGAGCTTCTTGGAAGGAGGAAAAACCCAGTTGTCACTCTCCACGAACACACACCACGTCGGCCGCCAACGACAAACCAGGTATCGCGCGGTGACGTTCACTTGACGCGCTTTCTCGTGATCACTTTTTTGTCCTGACCTCAACAGGATCACTGATGCGGGCCGTCTTCAATCGTCAGAATGCCGTAAGTCCACAGCCATCCACACAATCTCCTTGCACTCTCTTCGCAACTTCTTCACAAGCTACGCCTACACTAGAGCCAATCAAGCAAGAGCCAACAGGCTCGCAACAACACTCAAGATTCTGAGGAGGATCATCATGTTGAAGACAAAATTGGCAGCCGGCGCACTGGTATTTTCCACGCTCTTTATTGGCGCTGTCCCTGCCTATGCGGCAAATGTCACCCAGACCACCGGCACGCCTGGTATGCCGACCGTCACGCTGACCGTGCCCGGCGCGCTGAGCGAAGATGAACGCGCATCGCTGCTCTTCATGCGCGAGGAGGAGAAGCTGGCTCACGACGTGTACGTGACACTCTACGATCAGTGGGGGCTGCGGGTCTTCAACAACATCGCAGCCAGCGAACAGAAACACACCGATGCCATCGCCGCGCTGCTGAACGCCTATGGGCTTACCGACCCCACCATTGGCAACGGGGTCGGCGAGTTCACCAATCCGGACTTGCAGGCCCTCTACGACGAGTTGGTCGCGCAGGGCAGCGCCTCGGTGACAGAGGCGCTGAAGGTGGGCGTTGCCATCGAGGAACTGGACATCACCGACCTCGAGCAGCGCATCGCCGAGACCGACAGTTCCGACATCCAGCGTGTCTATAGCAATTTGCTGGCCGGCTCCACGAACCACCTGCGGGCTTTCTCATCCAATCTTAGCCGGCATTCCTGAACGCAGGCTCTCCCGACAAGGACCCTTTCTTCACACGTGCGGAAGCAATGGACACCAGTTGACAGGTCGCTCAGACTGTATCCCCGGATGGCTGCTCGACGAGGCCGGCGTGACTGAGATCATAGAGGAGGCGGGCGTAAGGCCCGCCTCCTCCTGTTCAGGCACTGGAAGACGCCTACGAGTTGCCGATTGGATACCGGACAGCGCCTTGGTCTGATCCGACATGTTGTACATACCCACGGCATCGCCCATAGGCAACCAACGAACCCAGGAACCCTCACCGCCACAGAGCCGCCGCCCACCGCCTGTCAAATGCCGCCCGGTAGTGTACCAGCGATGGTCGGCCAAAGGGTGCCAGGCATAGCCTCCTGCACGGAGACAAAAAAATCAGCGGTTCAAGTCGATAAGCGCCTCCTGAAATAAACGGTGTACAGGCTGAGATGGATCGTGTAAACTGACGAGACCTGTGCGGAGGATAGGGCAACGCGGGAGCGCGACCTTAGCGCCGTCACAGGGTGCAGCGTGACGGGGACAGAGTGGTTCACTCTGTCCTCCTGCTGCGATGTGCGTCAACTGCACCCAAAGCGATAAACTCATTCTTCGTTTTCCAACAGAACCAGACAACTATAGATAGGAGCATATCGGAGCATCGTTTCACTCAGCGGGAGCTGGGTGAAGATCGGTGCGTGCGCGGTAGCTGGCGCCGGTCATCACGACGACTTCGGCCCGGTCGCCGAGGCGGTCAAGACCGGCAGAGGCCAGGAGCGGATCGAGAAAGACATCGGGCCACTCGGTTGGGGCGCGGTTACTGGTCAGGATAATGCTGCCTTGTTCATAGCGTCCATCGATGACATCGTAGAGGTCACCTGGCACCGGCGGTTGCAGGGGCTTGAGACCGAAATCATCGAGGACAAGCAAGCCGAGGCGAAGATAACCTTGCAGGCGACGCTCGAAGGTGCCATCGGCGCGGCCACTGTTGAGATGTTGAAGCATTCTGGCGACGGAGGTGAAGTGTGCGTCAAAGCCTTGACGACACACCTCGTGGACCAGGGCCTGGGCGAGATTGGTTTTGCCGGTTCCTGTCGGACCGCAGATGAGCACGTTGCGGCGCTGGCGGACGAACTCGCAGGTGGCGAGATGCAAGAGTTGCTGGCGATTGACAGTAGGATTGAAGGCAAAGTCAAAGGTCTCCAAAGTCTTGGTGCTATTGACCTGTGAACGACGCACACGCAGTGTGAGCTGCTTCTGTGCGCGTCGCTCGACCTCATCTTCAAGCAAGCGTGCCAGAAACTCAGTATAGGACCAGCGACCTTCGATGGCCTGGCGATTGCGCGTCTCCAGCGTTTGGAGGATGCCGGAGAGACGCAGTTTGGTCAGATAGGGGGTGAGTTGGTGATTCAGTTCCATGTGGCACCGCCAAAGAGATGACCAAGCAGCTCGTAGGCTCTCCGGGCAAAGAGATAAGGCGATGACGGCGAGGACGATGACGCAACAGCCGGCTGAGCATCCAACTCGCCCATCAAGATCCGTTTGACGGTGAGGTAGGATGGTTCGCCAAAGTGGAGCGCACGCTGGCAGGCGGCCTCGAGCCGCTCATTGCAGCGTCAGCCGCTTTTCGTGTCCAAGTTCGTCCGTAGCTGCAAAGGCGACGCCTTGCGCCACAGCGCGCGCGCCGTTGGTGGACAGGCGATAGAGGGCGGTGAACTGTGCAGGCAGGGTGACGCCCGCGGGCCAGGCCTCTGCCTGCCACTGCTGCATGTCGTCCAGGCGACCAGCGAGGCCGGTTGGACTGAGCAGCGTGTACGCTGCGCCGGCCGCGCTGGGCAGCGCCACCTGTGGATAGCTCACGATGGTTTCCCAGGCGAAGTTGGGATCGCCCGAAACGATCTGGCTCGGATAGCCAAACTGTAGGTCGAAATCCACCCAGCCCTTGCTGGCCGCGCCGCCAGGGACAGTCAGGATGACATCTACATTGATGGCGTCGGATTTCGGCAACGCAGGGGCGCCGAGTTGCGATTGATAGACCTGCGCTGCGACTGCATATCGAAAGCTGAGCGAGCCGGCGGCTTGTGTGATGGTTGGACTCTTGTTCGTTGTAATGCGATAGACAACCACGCCTGTATCGGGCTGGTTGTTCTGGGGATTGCTCAGGTCCAGTCGGCGAAAGGTGATCTGAAAGCCATTCTGGATCGAACCGGCCATCGGCAGCGCATAGACCAGCGCGTTTTGCTGGGTGCGCAACTCGACGCCGGCAATGGCTGCGCGTGCAGGATTGAACAGGATACGGGTGACACACCCGGCGCTATCGGCAAGGGAGTTGAAGGGCTTGATTATCATGAGTTTCTCCAAAACTAAATGATCGCCAAGGCTTGCGTCTGTGCCTACGCTGCTTCCGCCTTCACGCGCAGCAGGCTAACTCCCGTCCAGGCCAGCCAGACGACCACCCCGATCAGATAGGCGGTGTACAGCACCATGAGCAGTGGCGGGAGATTTTCCATACTGGTGAAGCTCGCACCGGTAAACCACATCACAAGATAGCTGCCTATCCCAACAAGCGCGGTCAAAAACCCGACAATGGCCAGAATACGCGGCATCTTGTGCGCGCGGTAGGCCAGCCAACTGAACAGCGACAGCCCTATGATGTAAATGAGAATGTCGCCGGCCTGAAGAATTGGGCTGGGATACGTGAGCTGCATAAAACTGCCGGCCAGGAACAGCAAATAGCCAATGACAGAGGCCGCGGCTGCGGCCAGGCTCAAAGCCGATTCCTGGTCTCGATAAAGCAGGTAGAGGCCGGCCACGAAAATAATGCCGAGTACGGCGTTTGGCACTGCATACACGGGAGACATCCCGCTGTTGGGGTCACTAACAAACGTGAGCGCCAACATGGCGAGAGCGGCCAGAATGCCTGAGACGCCTGCGATGCGGAAGACGGTGGTGGTAGACATGAGTTTACTCCTTGTTCAGATAGTAATGAGCAACGAATGCGTTTACAACAGTTGCCTAGAAAGTCGACGATTACTATCCCAGTCTGCCATCGGCGCTTCCCGTGCTGCGTCTATCCTACAGATTGATCATTTAGAAATCGTTAATTGAAAATGTTAAGGCGCGACGCCACCTTCTTTGCCGCGGCCTAGGCGCCAAGCTGGCCTAAGTTACACCCCAGGCGTTGCGGCCCGCCGGCGTTGCGGTATTCGCACGGATAGATCCCCTGCCATGTGCCCAGGTTCAATTGCCCAGCGGTCACTGGAATCGTGATGCTGTTGCCCACGAGCAAGGACTTACTATGGGCGGGCATGTCGTCGGGCATGTCGTCGGGCATGTCGTCGGACCCTTCGTAAGCATGGTCATAGTGGGCCTCTTCGGGCACAAGTAGATTGAAGAACCTCTCCATGTCCGATCTCACTTCCGGTTCGACGCGTTCATTCAGCGCCAGCCCAGCCGACGTATGCTGGATGAAGAGGTGGCAGATGCCGGCTCTGAGCGTTTATAGTTGTGATAGCTTTACTGTGACCTCCGATGTGATGACATGGAAGCCATGTGGCTTGGGTGCAAGGGTGATGGTCTTCTGAATCCAGACGGTCACAGTAGGCTACTGTTCGTTGCGTTCTCGATCCTGGCGCCCCAATTGTCGCCGACATTGGTTCCACGAAGCAAGGACACGTATTTCCCTCAAGCCCTTGGCTGAAACGGAGCAATTGAACCGGGCGCGCTCCTGGCCTGATGAGCGTCAGCGGGTGGCATGACGATCACCAGGGCGCCATCAAAGGCTGCGGTTGAGCATGAAGCGCACGAACGCTGCCCGTTGCGCTAGAATCGCATCCAGGGGCTTGCCCAATTTCTGTGACCAGTTTTCGGCAAAGTCCGGCTCCATCGTCGTGCGACACATGCTCGCCAGCGACATCACGGCATAGCGTAGAGGCATGGCGGCGCGATAGGTCTGCCAGACCGTGTCGGCTGCGCCGTCCCAACCAACTGCGCGCAGCCCGGCAATGTAGCCGTCCAGCGCGACAGCCTCCAGGTGCGGCGCCTCCGCCATCGGTGCATGGTCCAGCAGCAGCGTGGCGCCCACGAACGCTGCCATCTCTTCACCCAGGGCGCCTATGCCGGCAAACTCCCAATCGATCAAGGTGAGCGTGTTGCCGTGCCAAAAGAAGTTGGCGCGGTAGGCATCCAGGTGACAGAGCACCTGCGGCAAGTGGGCCAGACGTGCCAGGTGCTGCTCGCGTGCTGCCCACAACTGGCGAACCTGGATGATGTCCGTCGGCGAAAAATGGTTGCGAACGACAGGTAGTTCCAGGCCGCCGAACCGGTCGAGCATTTCAAGGATCTTCGCCACCGGCAGGTCGACCCATTGCCGCAGCCAGTTGTGCGATAGCCAGTCGAAGGCCGGCAGTGCTCGCTCTCCCGTGGCGTATTGTCCTTGCCAAAGCCCCAACCGATAGGCGGCTTCGCGGTAATGCGCCCATGACCAGGTGACGGTGTTGACGGCCTCAGCCTGCCAGAGCCAGACTTGGTCGCCCGTATCCAGCACACCGTAGATGTCAGGTGCGGCCAATCCGTGGGGCAAACTGGCGAGAAATCCGGACTGATGCACAGCGACTTCGCGTTTCCAGTAGCCAAAGGACTGACGGTCGTCGGCCATCGATTGGGTGATGACGATGCCATTGGGCATGACCATACCAGCCGGCGACTTCAGCATCTTGAGCATCACCGCCCAGTCACGTTGTTCGCCGGTTGGTGTCGTCGCTGTGCCAGCGATACGGCAGACGCCTGCTGCGTTCGGCTTCACATCGTGGGCGTAGTCGGTCAGCACGGTCACTGTCCAGCTATTCACGCAAAGCGGCGCCTGGAGCAGCCTGGTTACGACAGGGTTCAGGGTATCGGCATCGATCAAACGGTACAGCGCAGACAGCGGCTCTACCTCTGGGAGTGTCAAGGCGCTCATTTGCGTTCCCCCTTGACGCCGGTCACCAGACCCTGCTCTGTCAACCTCCCCTGGGGGCACAGGTGCTTGTAGCCGAGTAGGTACGCGGTTTCGGCCGGCGAAACACCCCATTCCAACTGACAGATGAAGGCAAAGAATTGCTCGCACACAGCGGAGGTCCCCCGCCGCGGCAACTGGAGCATTTCCCATTTCGTCATTTCACACGCTCCTTGGTTCTCCAGACTGGCATCCAGTCTGCAACGCACCAGGCACGTTCGGTTGGCTCACGCAACCGCTTCACGATGCCTGGTGCGCCGCGCTCAGACAACCGCTCCACGCGACGTCATTCGGTTACGGTGATCGCTTTCAGTGTGCCAAGCGCGGGCGGGGTCATACCCGCTTCGGTCGGTTCAGTTGCAAAGTCCAACCCCCAATAGGCGCCGGGTGGCAGATCCAGTTCACCCCAGCTTGTGACCCCAGGTGACATCAGGTTCCAAAACGCAATCCACTCGAACGGCTCTGTCCCATTCCCGGACTTGTCCCAAGCGACAATGTCGTCCACGGTCTTGCCGGCTGCCAACTTGACGATGCCCAGCATGTGCATTTTCTGGCTGGCATTGGTAAATTGCCACCATTGTGCGCCGGGCTTGATCTCAGCAGGCATGACCAACTCGCCGTCCTGCATCTCGACCGTGACCGCTGCAGCGGGCGGTTGGGCGTCGGCCACCGTGCTCGCCTCTACGGTGAAGGCGGCGAAGCGCGGCGGTTGGGTCGCGTTATCCGTCAGCACATAGGCGCCCGGTTGAAACTGGTAATAACCGGCTGTGCTCGTGCCAGGCGCGGTATCAGGGCCGCCCAACTGGGTGGTCAGGCGCAGCGAGAAAAAGGGATTCTCCGAGAATGCGGCGGTGAACTGTTCCATCGTCACGTCTTCGTTCAGGCGTTTGAAGATGACCGCGTGCACCTCCTGCCCGATGTTTTTGGCCGTGATGCTTCTGACCCCGGCCGGCAACGTGGGCGGCGCCGTCTGGACCGCATCGGTCAGATCGAGGACGTATTCTGGTGCGGCGTCCGCGCGTGATGTGCTCGTCGGTGTGGCCGGTGTGAGCGCGGCAGGGCTGACGCAAGCCGCCTGCGTCAACAACGCTGCAGCCAACAGGGCTTGTCGTACGATTTTGGCAAGTTGGTTCATCTCATTCTCTCCTCGGTTCATGCATAACTAGCGTCGAACATTTCGCAAGCGCCGCCAGTGAGAAGCCGGTCGCAAGTTGCACCAATAAACCATACAATCGTTTGCACCGGGTCTCCCTTTGGTATACAGTTCCGTGCACCTTTCTTGTACACCTTTTGGTTCAATCGGATCTCATCTGGACGCCAGGTATGATCGACAATACCGACTCCTTCGGCTATTGGGTGCGACGCCGGCGCCGGGCGCTTGATTTGTCACAAGCGGCGCTGGCACAACAGATGCCGTGCTCCCTGGCCATGATCAAGAAGATCGAGAGCGACGTGCGCCGGCCTTCGCAAGCGCTGGCTGAGCGTCTGGCCGTTTGTCTGGCCCTGACCGCCGGCGAGCGCAAGGATTTCCTCGCCGCGGCGCGCGGCCAACAGCGCGTCGACGCGTTGTTACTGGACCAGGCGCCTGTGCTACGGCCGGCGCCACTGAACCGGCTGCCGGCGCTAACAGCGCCATTGATCGGTCGCCAGGCAGAGCTGACCGCGTTGGCCGTCCTGCTTGCCAGCCCCGACGTGCGCCTGCTCAGCATCGTGGGGCCAGGCGGCATGGGCAAGACGCGCCTGGCGCTGGCTATAGCCCAGGCCCAGCAAATACAACAGCCCCGCGCCTTCAACGACGGCATCGTCTTCGTCGACCTGGCCCCGGTCGCCTCTCGCGACTTCGTCGTGCTGGCCATAGCTGCCGCGTTGGGCATCGATCTGGCGCCCCGGCGCGGCGACACGCGCTCGCCCATCCAGCAATTGCTGGAGTTCCTGCGCCCGCGGCAATTGCTGCTGATCTTGGACAATCTGGAACACCTGCTCAAGGACAGCGTTGCCAGCCTGGTTCTGGATCTCCTGAACGGCGCTCCGTCCATCAAGCTTTTGACCACTTCGCGGCAGCGGCTCAATCTACGCGAAGAACAACTCTACGCCTTGGCAGGCTTGCACTATCCGGTGGAACCGGGGTCGGCAAACAGCATGCCCAACGAAGGGTTTGCTGCTACAACACTCTTGCTGGCTGCCGCTCGCCGTCTGCGACCCGATTTCGTCCTCTTGCCGGGAGAAATGGATAGCCTGGGGCAAATCTGCCGAGCAGTGGAAGGCATGCCACTGGCGCTGGAGTTGGCGGCGGCCTGGGTGGATACCCTGTCGCTCAGCGGCATCGCCGCCGAACTGCAAGGCAGTCTCGACCTTTTGGCTTCCGATCTCGTCGATCTACCGGAGCGCCATCGCAGCATTCGCACCACCTTTGATGCAACCTGGCGGCGGTTGGAGCCGGCAGAGCAGGAAGCGTTTATGCGGTTGAGTGTCTTTCGTGGTGGTTTGACGCGCGCAGCGGCGCGGCAGGTTGCCGGCGCAACCCTGTCCATGCTGGCGCAACTCATTGGCAAGTCTCTCCTCCAGTTCCAGCCAGCGCTTGAGCGTTATCAACTCCACGAGGTGCTGCGTCAGTATGGCCAGGAGAAGCTTGCTGCTACAGAAGCGCTTGACGCTGTGAAGCATCAGCATTTCGAGTACTACCTGACTTTGGCCGAAACCGCCGCCGAGCGTTTGTTTGGCAACGAGCAGATTGTCTGGTTGGAGCGGCTGGAGACAGAGCACGACAACTTGCGTGCAGCCCTGACCTGGGGACTGGCTCAGTCAGTGCTGACAGAGGCGGTAGCCCGGCTGGTGATCGCTCTGGCATGGTTCTGGCGCATCCGCAGCCATGTGTTAGAAGGTCTCATCTGGTTGGAACAGGCCATTCGGTTACCCGGCTTGACCACGGCAACACGCGCTGGCGTGCTCTACCACGCCGGCCATTTAGCCTGGATGCAAGATGACTTCGCGGGGGCGCAGGCGCGCACGCAGGAAAGCCTGCGTTTGTGGCAATCACTCGGCCCGGCGGGACGCCGCGGCGCAGGTTATGCCAGCCACACGTTGGGCATGGCGTTCTATGGCACCGAATTGCGCGCGCCGGGCGATCTGATGGCGGCGCTGCACTCTTTCCAGGTCAGCGAGGATTTGTTTGCGGCAGTTGGGGACGTGTGGGGCGTGGCTTTTGCTCAACAGTGGCTGGCATTTGTCCACACAGCCCAGGGCGACCGTGTCGCCGCACTGGCCGCGGCAGAGGCGAGTCTGGCCGGCTTCCGGCAGATCGGCAACGCCTGGGGGGCGGGTTTGACGTTGGGTGCGCTGGCCAATCTGAAGCTGCAGGCCGGTGACCTTGCGGCGGCGCGCGATCTGGCAGAAGAAGCACAAGCATTACGCAGGCAGATCGGGCATCGACACAGCCTCGGGGTGATCCTGGAACTTTTGGCCAGGATCGCGCGCAAAGAAAACAAACCAGCCGAGGCGGCCGTCTTCTATCAAGAGGCGATCCTCGTCTTCGATAGTATGGGCAACCAGCCCTCCGCCGCTCAGATGCGCGCGGCGTTGGCAGCGTTGACCACGGTGTAAACCGGTAGGCGCGCGCAAATCCTGTTTGGCCGTATCGTCGCCTGCACCGCCCGCTCGGCAATGCTTGACCGATGCCTGCGGTGCGCTCAGTAGGTGGCGAATAGCGCTTCCAGGCTGATCTGCCGGCCGCTTTCGACCACTCCAATGCCTGGGCAGGCAGTTCGGCAAGTTCCGGCAGGGCTGGCGTTCGTCCGCCTCGATCTTCTTGATCATGCGATGAAGCAAAAAACCTGCTCGGCGATGGCACCTTGTGTGAAACGCAGGTTCATGTGCCGCTGCTTAATCCATTCGCCAAAGGAATAGATGATGGTCAATTCTGGCGGTCTCGCAGCTTTATCATCCTGGCAGCTTCCTTTCTTCACACGGTGCCGCACGGACAGCAGTGCACTCTCGGCAACGATATTCACAACCTTTGACGGTGCCAGCATTATACCCGAGCATGTCGCTATTCAGGCTTCATAAAAAGAACGCGTACGATATGCAAGGATTCCATTCTCCGCAACACTACCAGATGATCTTGGATATTCCAGAAGATGATTCCCTCAACTTCCTGAAAGCCGCCAACCGAGGGCTTTCCTGCCGAACCAGCCAATGATTCTATGGCGAAAAACAGGCTGGTGATCAACGCGGCATTGTCTTCCAGATACGTCGCTGCCTCTTGGCTATAGTGAACTTCCCACATTCACGCCTCGCTTCGCCAGCCGTTCCTTCAATTCGACGCCGGTGATCCAACTTTGGTTAACTTCATTTCGCGCTTCGATGCGCTGTGCTTCCACCAATGTCTCCAACATCTTTAGCCGTTTTGCAATTCGATTCCACTCGTCTGGAGAAATCAGTACGGCTTTGGGCGTTGCCTTGCTGAAGACAACAACTGGCCCCTTTTCCGCCATCGCAAAGGCTGCATTGGTATTCGCCTTTAAATCGCCTGCTGCAATAGTCTGATAGATCTCGTTCATCGAAATGTCTCCTTTTATGGCGAGGTTAAGCTAGAACTATAGCAGGGTTATCGCAGCGCACCAAGTTGTTGCGCGGACACATCTTCGGTTTGAAAGACCTATGCGATTGGTGCTGTAGATGGTAAGATTTCTGCATGCACTGGAAACCAATCTTACCCAATGTTCTTCTTTTTCCCGATAGTTGCAATGTCTATGCGATCGTCGGGCCGGACGGCGTGCTGATCGTGGACGCCGGGACTGGCGCGTGGCTCGACCATCTGGCCGAGTTGCCGGCGCCGGTGAAGGCGCTGGCCTGCACCCATTTCTTTCGCGACCATGCGGCGGGCGCGACCCGCGCCGCGCGGGCCGGCATCCCGGTCTACGCGCCGGCCGGCGAGCGCGCCATCTTTGCCGATCCGGTGCAGCACTTCCGCCAGCGCGACGACTACATCATCTACGACAACTACTGGGATCTCTTCGCACCCATCGAGCCGACGCCGGTCGCCGGCGTGCTCGACGATTACGCGCAGATCCGCCTCTGTGGACTTGACATCGAGGTTGTCCCGCTGCCCGGCGTCACCGTCACGCAATGCGGGCTGGCCTTCACCGTGCCCGGAAGCGATCGACGCGCCGTGTGTTGTGGCGAGGCCATCCACTCGCCGGGTCGGGTGGCGCGCGTGGCGCCCTATCAGTACAACTACAACGACCTGGGCGGCGCCGTGGCTGCCTACTATTCGGCCGCGGATCTGCGCCGCCTGCGCCCGGACGTCCTCCTGCCCAGCCTGGGCGCGCCGATGCTGACCGAATGCGACGCCGCACTGGACGCGTTGCAGGAAAATCTAAAGGCGTTGTGCGCCGGACGCCCGCACGAGGCGATGCAGATCGCCGCGGCTGATAAACCCGCGCTGGAGAAGGTGACCGACCATGTCTGGTGCACCACGCACACCGAGAGCATCAACTGGTTTGTGATCAGCGACGCCGGTAAAGCGCTGGTGATCGACTACGGCTATGACGCCGGGCGCGGTCTGCTCGCTGCCCAGTATGCCAAGCCGTACCGGCGCCGCGCGCTGCTGCACAGCCTGGATGCTTTGCAGCGGCAGTTCGGCATCGACCGCGTGGACGTCGCCCTCATCAGCCATTTTCACGACGACCATGTCTGTGGCGTGCCGCTGTTGCAGCGTCTGCATGGCACACAATGCTGGGCGTCAGAGGCCTTCGCCGATCTGCTGGCTGAACCGGACGCGCACTGTTTTCCATGCGACTGGCCGAAGCCGATCCGCATCGACCGGCGCATCGGCTTCGATGAAATCGTGCGCTGGGAGGAATTCGAGTTCTGCTTTGCACCGATGAGCGGCCACACACGCTTTGCCAGTCTGATCGGCTTCGAGGCCGACGGCCAGCGTTTTGCCCACACCGGCGACCAGTATTTCTTCATGCGTCCCGATGGCGCCTGGCCCGAAGCCGCCGATGGGGCCATCGCACGTTGGGACGACAAGGTCATCTTCCAGAATCACGTCTACCGCAACGGCGCGCTGCTCGACGGTTACACGCAGAGCGGCGATTGGCTGCGCGCCTGGCATCCTGACATCGTGCTCAGCGGCCATCAGAAGGCCATGCTGACCGACGCCACCTTCTTTAATCTTGTCTCACAATGGTCAGAGAAGTACCAGGCGCTGCACCGGCAGATCATGCCGCTGGACGACGACGCCGTGCATTTCAACCTGGATAGCTGGGGCGGCTGGATCTGGCCCTACCGCGTTACGCTGGCCCAGCCCGCCCCCGTTGCCCTTACCGTTACCGTGCGCAACCCGCTCTCGCGGCCGGCCAAGCTTACGGTGCGCCTGGTCGGGCCGGACGGCTGGACTGGCTCTTCGGCAACGGTGCACGCCGACGCGCGGGACGAGGTGAGCGCAAAGCTCCAGATCACGCCAGCCACCGCCTGTTTCCGCCAGCCGATCGCCGCCGACCTAACGGTCGATGGACAGCCCTTCGGCCAGGTTGCCGAGGCGCTGATCAGCGTCGAATCCAGCTAAGCCCGCCCACGCTGTACAGACAAAAGAAAGCCAAACAGATGTCCACACCACTCCATGCAGCAACCTATGCAGACGACCTCGGCAACGGCCTGATCCGCCGCTGGTCCACTGCCGCCGACCAGCCGAAGATTGCGCAGCTCATGGCCCATATCTTTCGCGACAGCGCGGATGCGCCGCCCATCGGCCGCGCCGCAGATGTCGCCCGCGTGCTCATGGCCGATGATTTCCCCTTCATGGGGCCGGACGACTTTGCCATCGTGATCGACACGAACAAGCCGGATCAGCCGGTCGTCGCCTACACCTGTCTCTGGCGGCTGCGCTGGAGCTACGGCGGGATCGCCTTTGACGTGGGCCAGCCGGAGATGGTCGCCACCGACGCCGACTATCGCAACCGTGGCCTGGTGCGCGCGCTCTTTGCGATGGTGCACGCGCGCAGCGCGGCCGAAGGTCACCTGGTGCAGGCGATCACGGGCATCCCCTACTTCTACCGGCTGTTTGGCTATGAATTTGTGCTTGACCTGGATGGGAACCTCACGATTCCACTGACCGCCGTGCCGCAGCAGCCCGACAACGCGGCCGAGGCCTACACCCTGCGCCTCGCCACGCTCGACGACGTGCCGCAGGTGATGGCGCTCTACGCGCAGCCGCGCGGCGGCAGCCTGGTCTGGCATGAAGCGCCCGCAGCCTTCTGGCGACACTTTATCGCAAGCTGGGACGATCCGTTCGTGCAGCGCAACGGCCCGCTCGGCACGATCCTCTCCATGCGCCTGCACATGATCCTCGACAGCAGCGGCGCGCCGGTTGGCTATGTCGGGCTGGCCGCCAAACGCTGGGACGAAAAGCTGGAGGTCGCTGCGCTGCAACTGGCCGCCGATGTGAACTGGCAGGCGGCGACGCCCAGCCTGCTGCGCGCGTTCTGCCGGCACGCGCGTCAACTCCCCACCATCGAAAGCAACGACAAAGCGTTGGAAAGTATCAAGTTCAACTTTGGCCGTTCGCATCCGCTCTACGCCGTGCTGGGCGACGGCGTGGCGCAGCGCTACGAACCGCCCTACGCCTGGTATCTGCGCGTGGCGGATGCGCCGGCCTTTCTTCGTCACATCGCACCGGTGCTGGAAGATCGTCTGGCGCGCTCGCTTCTGAGCGGCTACACCGGTGAACTGAAGCTCGATTTCTATTCCGGCGGCTTGCGGCTTGTGTTTGACCAAGGCAAGCTGGCCGTCATCGAACCGTGGCGCGCGCCGGCGTACGGCGACGAAGCGGACGCCGGCTCTCCGCCGCTCGTCTTTCTGCAGTTGCTCTTCTGCTACCGCAGCCTCGCCGAACTGCGCGCCTTCTTCCCTGATGTGTGGGCCAAGCCGGAGGCAGCCCTGCTGCTCGACACACTCTTCCCGAAGCTGCCGTCAGTCGTTCACCCATTGAGCAATGTTTGAGTAGAACCGCCCAACGGTAAGTCACACCCACCGGTTGAAACCCGGCGGCTGAGAGGAGAGACCGGCTAAAGCCCGGTTGATGTGGCGACTGATGCGGCGTGGGAGACCACCGTTGACAGCAGCATCCGGCGCCCGCTATACTGCGGCGAACACTACCCGCCATTTCACACGCAAGGAGTCCCCGATGGACTGGTTTGACGCACTGCCCGACTCGCTGCAACAACTGCTGATCGGTGCGGCCGCCGAATATGCGGGGCTGGCCGGCCCGGCAATCTACGCCGCGGCGCGCACCCGGCTCGATGCGCGCCACACGCCGCAGAAACAGCAGACAGCCGTACAGACGGCGATCCAGCGCGCGCTGCAAGATGCGCTGCTGCAGATTCTGCCTGCTCTGGGCGAAATCGAAGACCAGATGACGCACTATCTGTCGATGTTTGGGCAGTGGCTCAAACGGCCAAAGGTGACAACCGAACTGGCGAATCTGATTGCGCCGGATCCGGACAGCGATATCAATCTGGCGATCCTGCGCGCCGAATTCGAGGTGATGGACTTCGATCCGGAGAGCCTGAGCCAGCCGTTCGACACTGTTGTTGACCTGTTGGCGGGAGCGTTTGTCAACGCAGCCGCCAGCCAGGAAGAACTGCAAGGCATCCTCGGCATCCGCACCGCACGTACGATGGCAGACATTTTGAAGGCAATGGCGCCGCTCGACCTGGAAGAACTGGAACGCAACTACCTCCAGGCGCTCTATAAGGAATGCAACGAATTGCCGCTGGCGGATGCGCAGCCGGATCAGCCCCAACCGCGCATGCAGCGGGTCTTTGTCGATGTGCGCGTGGCCGATGCTCCCGCCCTGTTTCGCGATGTGGCAGAACGCCTGGGGCTGTTCCGATTCTGGACCAGCCGCGCCAAACGCGAATTACAGCGGACGTTTGCCGAGCAGGAACAACAGCGGCGCATCGGGCGCATGACGTTTCCGCCGCCAGGTGATGAGGACGCGGCCTGGGTTGAAGTCATGCGCCAGATGGATGACGTCGAGCTGCTCGCTTTCGCTGAAAAGCTCGACGTCGATCACAGCGCGCTGCGCAAGGCGCTGCACAACCTGACGCCGATCGACCTACTGGCGACCCTGTCGCGGCCGCAGATAGTGCTGCTGGGCGACCCCGGCAGCGGCAAGAGCACCGTGACGCGGCGTGTGGCCGGCATTTTTGCCGGGCTGCGCCTGGCCGATGCTGCGCCGGAATGGGTGGAAGATGAACGGCTCTATGCCGATACGCTGTTGCGCACCTTTGGCCGCTGGCTGTTGCCGGTGCGTGTGGTGCTCAACCGTTGGGCGCAGTACGCCAGCGGCTGCGAAGGCTGCGCCGCCGATCTGGTGGACGAGTGCTGGCGCATCTGGCAAACCGTGGCGCGCCCGGATGGAACCCAAGCCAAGGATCGCTTTCTCCAGAAGTTCACCGGCCCACGACCGGCCGTCATCGTGCTTCTCGATGGGCTGGACGAGGTGACCGACGAGACGCAGCGCGACGCCTTATTGCGATCCGTGCGCCATTTTGTGGACAGCTATCCACACGTGCCGCTGATCGTGACCTGCCGCGTGCGCCCCTA
Organism: Candidatus Caldilinea saccharophila; assembly: GCA_016710365.1. GTDB lineage: Bacteria > Chloroflexota > Anaerolineae > Caldilineales > Caldilineaceae > Caldilinea > Caldilinea saccharophila. Next base: position 329,875 of record JADJVW010000002.1, read on the forward strand.
TGAAGCCTTGCGCACGCGCGGCGCAGCCTTGCCGCTGCCCAGCGCCATCCTCGACCGGCTCGCCAATGTCGATATCGATCATTTCGTCGAGCGGTGGCACGCCGAGTTGACCGCAGCCGGTCTGTGGGACGCAGTGCTGGCCGAACCAAAACGGCGCAAATTTGAGACAGAGCTGGCAAGCCGTCAGCGCCCGGAGCTGGCGGAAATGGCCGGCACGCCACTCCTGTTGACGATGATGCTCAAGGTCAACTATAAAGATGAGCTGCCGGAAAGCCGCGCCGAGCTTTACGAGAAGTTTGTCGATCAACTGCTCTTCGAATGGGAACGCACCAAACAAGAGGATCGCAGCCAGCCGCCGGCGCTGGAGAGATTGCTCGCCGAGGCAGGCGCCAGCCGCAACCGGCTCGAATACCATCTGAACCGGCTGGCGTTTACGCTTCATGCCGGCGCCTCACGCGACACGGTCGACATTCCGGCCAAAGTGCTGCGCAGAACGCTGATGGCCGTCTATCTCGGCGACCTGGACGACGCCGAAGACCCGGAAGAACTGGACGACGCCGAACGCGCCGGCAAGGCCAAAACCTGGGCAATCAAGGTCATGAAACTCATCGGCGAGCGGTCGGGGCTGATCAACCTGGTGGACACCGACGCCCATGTCTACAAATTCACTCACCGCACTTTTCAGGAATACATGGCTGCACGCTGGATTGCACTCGGTGTGCAGCCAAAGCGCAAGTTCGTCGCGCATATCGACGACGGCGATTGGCGCGAGGCAATACTGCTGGCCTTCGGCTACCAATGTCGCGTCGGCAAACCGCCCTACGACCGCACCGTGACCCTGATTCACGAGTTGTGGCCGGATGCCGTGCAGACGCCGGACGACGTCCGCCGCGCCTTGCTGCTGGGCGAGGCGCTGGCCTGGGTGCTTGGCCCCGCGCGCCTGAAGGATGTAGAGTATCGCAAGACCGCACGCGACCTCCAACGCATGGCGACCGGCCATCTTACGCAAATCATGCAGCAGCCCGCCCTCACCGCCTATCTGGACGACGCCAAAGCGCAGGCCCGCACCCGCCTCACCGCCGGCCTCCTCCTCGCCGACCTGGACGTGCTGCCCGATGACCTCGACGCCCTGGTCGCCGTGCCCGGCGCCGATCTGCGCATCGCCAAGTACCCGGTCACCAACATTCAGTTCAAGCGGTTTATCGACGCCGGCGGCTATGGCGAGCAGGAGCAGGAGCGCCCGCCCTGGTGGAGCGAGAAAGGCTGGAGCTATCGCAAGGAGTATGAGTGGACCGAGCCACGCTTCTGGGATGACAATGAACGCAACCGCAGCACGCAGCCCGTCGTCGGCGTGAGCTGGCACGAGGCGGAAGCCTACTGTGCCTGGTTGACCGCACGCTCGCAAGAAGTCGTGCGCCTGCCCACGCAGGCCGAATGGGAAGCAGCGGCGCGCGGCGGTCAGCCTGCGCCCGAAGACGACGCTATGGACTATCCCTGGCGCGGCCCCTTTGAGCCGTGGCGCGCCAACACCGAGGAGAGTGACGTGAACCAGACGACGCCCGTGCACATGTATCCTGACGGGCAGACGCTGGATGGCGTGTGGGACATGAGCGGGAACGTCTTGGAGTGGACGAGCGACGTACACAAGGATTACATGGACGCTTACTATGTCAAAGGCGGCTCAGCTTGGTGGGGCGCAGACAGCGCCAAGGCGTCCGCCGCCGACTGGTACCTCGCCAGGCCCTGGAACGGCAACAACGGGTTTCGGGTGGTGGTCGTCCCCATCTCTCGCTCCCAATAGTTCTGGTTGCTGGATTCTGTGTTCTGTGTTCTGATCCGGTGGGGCGTTCGCCCCACCGGGTTTCTGAATTCTTCGCTGCGCTTGCCTGCGGCAAGCGCAGCGATCGATTTTTTTGGGCGATTTGGCAAATCGCCCCACCATTTCGGCAATCCCGGCGCATCCGCGCCGTTGTTGCGGGGTCAGGCTGAAGCGTCCGCCGCCGACAGGAACAACGCCAGGAACAGGAACGACAACAACGGGTTTCGGGTGGTGGTCGTCCACGCCTCTCGCGAGGCTGGAACCAGAAACCGAGTTTCTTGAAGAAACTCGGTTTCTATGCAGTTTCCCTACATCGTCCCCGGCCAGAAATGCGCGGCGCCGTCCTGTACGCCGCCGCGCCGCGGCCAAAAGCGAGAGATGGCGCAGCCTGATCCTGGCCGCCGCAGCTTGTTTGCGGCGGGCATATATCGAAGCGGCCCGGCCCCTGCGCCTGCAACACGGCGCTTGGGTCGGGCCATCGTTTGTCGCTCTAGCCGTCACCTTCCAGGAAGCTTGGAGCTTCCTGGAAGGTCGTTCAACCGGCGCTTTTGCGCCAGGCGCCCAGCAGCCGGCCTACCTCGGCGGTCTGCTCACTGGCGTGGCGATACTGATCGCCCGTGAGCAGGTGGAGTTCCTGCGACAACAGCAGATGCTTGCGCAGCAGCGCCAGGGCAATGTCGGCCTGCAGCAGATGCTCGGCGGCACGGCGGCGATCCTGCCCCGCGGCAGTGATCGCCGCTTGCAGGTCGAAGGCCGCATTCTGCAGCCGCGCGGCCAGCACAAAGCGCTGCTCGCGCGGAAACTTGCGCGTCGCGGTCAGCAGCCAACGCAGCAGATCATGGGTGCGGGTGAAGATTGGCGATTCCTTCATGGGTTGACTCCGTTCGATTGCTGACATCCTGCAGGAAGTTTTGGCGCCTCTTGCAAGATTGCGCGCGCAGACGTGACGTTCACTTGGCGAGCGCCTGACGCAGCAGTGCCTTGCGCAGCCCATACGTGTCCGCATAGCGGGCATGGTTGACCCATCCCTGCACCGACGCTGTGACTCGCGCCAGCGGGATGCGCCGCGCCCGATAGTCGCCTACCAACACGCGCAGCCGCCGCCGGTAAGCAATGCCCTTGCGCCGCTTCAGCAGCCGGTGATCAGGATAGATGACAAAGCCCAGAAACGGGATGCCCTCGGTCACCGGTTGTGGGTGGCAACGCGCCTCATGCAACGTCAGACGCAGCCCCGCCAGATAGTCGATGATGGCGCGGCGCCACGCCCACAACGTCGGCTTGTCGTCGGCAAAGAGCAGAAAGTCGTCCACGTAGCGCAGATAGGCAGGGCACTTGAGCTCGCGCTTGACAAAGTGATCCAGCCGGTCGAGATAGACATTCGCCCAGAATTGGCTGGTCAGGTTGCCGATTGGCAGCCCGCGCGGGCGCAGCGCAGCCAGCAGATCGTCGCCGGGGAAGTAATGCATGTCATATTCGCCGGCCAATACATCCCTGCCGCTTGCCAGGATGGCAGCGCACAGGCAAAGCACGTCCGGATCGACGACCACGCGACCGAGCGTCTCCAGCAGGAGAGCATGGTCGATAGCCGGGAAGAACTGCGCCACGTCACACTGCAGCACGTAGCGATAGCGCCGCGCAAAGCGCTGGCTGCGATCCAGCGCGGCATGCGTGCCCTTGCCGGGTCGATTGGCGTAGGAATCGTGGATGAAGCGCCGCTCGAAGAGCGGCTCGATCACGTTGCAGAGTGCATGGTGGACGACGCGGTCGCGGAAGGGCGCTGCGCTGATCAACCGGTGCTTGGGGTCGTGGATGTAGAAGCTGACATACGCGTCGGGGCGATAGCTTTTCGCCTGTAGTTCGGACTGAATCTCCAGCAGGTGCTCGCCGGCGCGTAGCTCGAAGGTGGCGGCGGGCGGCTGGCCGCGCTTGCCTTTGCACGCCTTGCGCCACGCCGTCATCAGGTTGTCCCAGGCGCAAACCCGGAGGAAGAGATGGCGATAGACTTTGCTCATCCTGCCCCCGGGCCTGATCCTTTACGCCTGCGTGCCCTGCTGCCGCCAATACGGGCGCCGACGGCGCGACTTTGCCGGCTTGCTTTCCGGGGTGGTGGTTTCCGTCACCGCCCCGGCGCGAGTTGAGCCATTTTGCGGAGCACGGCTGCTGTTCTGCCCACCGTTGCGGCTTGATTGCGGTTGTCGACTGGCGTACCCCTGGCTGGCCGGTCTGGTCTGCACAAAAGCGCCGCCGTAATCAAAGCCATCCACCTTCCGCCGCTCGACCGGGCTGCCCAGCACGCGCTCGATCGCACGCACCATCGGCTCGTCGTCGTGTTCGGTGAAGGTGAAGGCCTCACCCGTCAACTGCGCGCGGCCGGTGCGGCCAATGCGATGGGTGTAGGCATCGACCGTATCCGGCATGTCGTAGTTGATGACGTGCGAGACCGAGGCCACATCGATGCCGCGTGCGGCGATGTCCGTGGCGACGAGAATGTCGTACTCGCCGCTGCGGAAGCCGTTGATCGCCTCCTGCCGCCGGTTCTGCGCCATGTTGCCCTGCAGCGCAGAGACGCGATAGCCGCTCTTGCCCAGCGTTTCGGCCAGCGAACGCGCGCGGCGCTTGGTGCGGGTGAAGATCAGCGCACGCTCGATCTCCGACTGCTGCAACATCGTCAGCAGCAACTTGGTTTTGAGGCCGTCCGGCACCGGGTAGAGCGCGTGGGAAACCGTCTCCGCCGGCGCGATCATGCCGATCTGCACCGTGACCGGGTGCTTGAGAATGTCGCTGGCCAGGCCGCGGATGTCGTCGGGCATGGTGGCGGAGAAGAAGAGCGTCTGCCGTTTCGCCGGCACGTGCTTGAGGATGCGCCGGATGTCGGGCAAGAAGCCCATGTCGCACATGTGGTCGGCCTCGTCCAGCACCAGCACTTCCACGCCGGAGAGGTCGATCTGCCCCTCGCCGATCAGGTCGAGCAGGCGCCCCGGACAGGCGACGACGATCTCGGCGCCGCGGCGCAGCGCGTTCACCTGGGGCATCTTGCCGACGCCGCCGTAAACAGTCACCGTGCTGATCTTCATCTGTTTGCTCAGCGTGACGCTGGTTTGGGCGATCTGCTCAGCCAGCTCGCGCGTCGGCGCCACGATCAGCACGCGCACCTTGCGCAGCGGGCCTTTGGTCAACCGCTGCAAGATGGGCAGCATGAACGCGGCGGTCTTGCCGGTGCCGGTCTGCGCCAGCCCCAAAATGTCATGACCTTCTAGTACAACGGGAATCGCCTGTTGCTGGATCGGTGTGGGCGTGGTGTAGCCCGCGTTTTTAATGCCCGCGTTGATGCGCGGGTCGAGGGAAAATTGTTCAAAATTCACAAAAGTACTCCTTGACTTCATTGAGCCAAGTCGCACTCTCAGCCCTGAAACTAGCTGACGGACGATTCCGCCAGCGGCGTCCCGAACAAGTGTTCGTGGACATAGACTTCATAGTATGCACGCAATTGCATCGGATTGCTAATTGAATGCAGGTTAGGTGATCGCAAAAACAGACCACGGATCGGACGGATTAGGCGGATTTTCACGGATTTCATCCGAGAACTATCCGGTTGTTTCCGCCCGATCCGTGACCGGTCGTAAATGATGGATGTTTAGGCCAGCGCCACGTCGAACGCTTGCCGCCGGATGCGGAAGGCGGACGAGCGCGCCAGCACCTGCGCCACAAAGCGTTCCGGCACATCGACCAACGTGTGTTGATCCTCGATGTGGATGCGCCCGATCTCGCCGCCCGGCACATTGGCGTGGTAGGCAATCGTGCTCACGACATCGGCGGGGCGCACGCCGTGCACCTTGCCTTTGCTGAGCGTCAGGCTGACCATGCCGGCTTCGGACGTCCCGTGTGCGCGGCGTTTGCGTGGCTGGCGCTCGAAAGCCTGGCGCTCGAAGCGTGGCGTTGCGTGACGCTGGTCGCGCTGCGGTCGTCGCTCCTGCACCTCGGTGACCGGCAGGATGGGGCGCTGCGCTTCGTCACCGCGCACAAGCCGCAGCGCCGCCGCCGCGATCTCGACGGGATCGTGCCCAGCCTCCAGCAGCGTGTTGACCAGGGCGCGCTCCTGGCCTAGCCGTCCTTTGGTCAGACCTGCGCTCACGCGTTCGATCAATTCCGCCTCGCGCCGCGCCTCAATGGCTTCGACGGTTGGGATGGTCGCACGCGGGACGGAGGTCTTGATAAAGCCCTCGATGCGTCCCACACGCCAGCGTTCGTTGGGCGTAACCAGCGACAGTGCGATGCCGCTCTTGCCGGCGCGTCCCGTGCGCCCGATGCGATGGACGTAAATTTCGGGATCTTCGGGCAAGTCGAAGTTGAAGACGTGCGAGATATGGTCGATGTCCAGCCCGCGGGCAGCTACGTCGGTGGCGACGAGCACCTTGATCAGGTTGCGCCGGAAGCGGTTCATCACGCGTTCGGCGTTCTTCCTGCTCCAATTCACCGCTCAACGCCTCGGCGGGAAAACCACGCGTGGAAAGTTCGGCGGCCAATTCGCCAGTGCCGGCGCGCGTGCGCACGAAGATCAGCGCGCTGGTGATCGGCTCGACCTCAAAGAGGCGCGTGAGTGCGCCCAATTTTTCGGCCTCGTAGACGATATAGTGGCGCTGTTCGATGGCGGCGACGGTGACCTGCTCGCGCTGGATCGAGATTGATTCCGGGTTGCGCAGATAGCGCGAGGCCAGCCGGCGAATTTCCGGCGAGACAGTAGCCGAGAAGAGCGCAGTCTGGCGCTCGCCCGGGGTTGCGGTGAGGATCGCCTCGATGTCCTCGATAAAGCCCATGCTGAGCATCTCGTCGGCTTCGTCGAGCACCACGCTCTGGACGCGGCTCAGGTCGAGCACCCCGCGCTCGATCAGGTCAAGCAGGCGTCCCGGCGTGCCGACGACGATATCGACGCCCTTGTTGAGGCGGCTGATCTGGCGGCCATAAGGTTCGCCGCCGTAGACAGGCAACACGCGGGTTGCCAGCGGGCGGCCAAAGTCGTGCATGGCCTTGGCGACCTGCACGGCCAACTCACGCGTCGGCGTGAGCACCAGGCATTGAATGTGATTGGCGTCCGGCTGCAGGCGCTGAAGAATGGGCAGCGCAAAGGCTGCGGTCTTGCCCGTGCCGGTCTGCGCCTGACCGATCACGTCCTGACCCGCCAGCATGACCGGGATCATGGCGGACTGAATGGGCGTCGGCTCGGTGAAGCCAAGCGCCTCGACGGCCTGCACCAACTGCGGGTGCAGGTTCAATTGGGAAAATGTAGTCATCGTGCTTCCTATCGCTGCCCAGGCAGCGTGTACGTAGCTGTTTCGATGACTCCACTGCGCGGCGCTGTCCTTGCGGACCCGCCCCCAATTACCGCCAACGGCTGCGCGACCCCACATGCGGCCACGAAAGTACTGACAAGAAAAGCGCCCGACCCAGGTGAGTCAGGCAACCCATTGGAATAATCAAACAGATTCAGTTGTAATCTGTCGCCAAGCTGCAAACAGACAATCCAGCATATCACGAGAATAAAAAGTCAAAAATCCAGTGCTTCACTAAAAACTCACACAAAGCCACCAAGGGCACAAAGGGGAACCATTTTTACCTTTGTGACTTTGCGTCTCTGTGTGAGGTAAAATCGTGAACTACTGAAATTGGGATCAGACAAAACACAACAAATTGTCACACCTCGCGTACGCAGCGCAGCAATCCCCCAATCCCCCAATCCCCTACTCTGTTAAGCCTCACGCAGACAACGCAGCAGCACAAGTCTGGCCGCGTCATCGTAGATAGCATAGCGCGGCCAGGGGCCATCATCTGGCGCGCCGGCGCTGCCGACGCTGACGATCGTGCGCGTGCCTGGGGTTAACTGTATGCGCGTCAAGCTGGTAAATGTGCGTAAGTGATTCGACGCCAGCTCCCAGACCCATGCCATCTGGACGTGGGTGTGGCCGTGAAAGGCGACGCTCACCCCTGCAGTTTCCATCCAGGCGAAGGCGTTCCACACGGCGTCGGTGTTCTGGTGCAGACGGGGGAAGAGTGCGCTCCAGCTCATGCCCGGCTTCATCCAGGCGGCGGCGCTGGCCGTGGTCGGCAGCGCGAGCGGCATATCGGGTGTGGCGTGGCAATAAACCGCGTCGCCCTCTTGGATCAGCGCGGGCCATGTGCTTACCCAGTCAACCAATGGCTCCTTCAAGCGGCGCAGCCCGCTCACCTCCCAGTTGCCGTAGACGCAGGGAATCTTGCGCACTTGCAGCGCGGCGAGGATGCGGGGCGCGTGGCCGGCGTCGCCCAGAAAAACGAACCACTCCGCTTTTTGCGCGGCGGCATCGTCGAGCACCGCGATGAGACCCGCATAGTTGTCGTGGAGATCGGCGAAGATGGCTGTACGCATAATTGCTCGCAGGATTCTGAAGGGTTGGCGCACCCTGTCGGGCTGGTAGCCCGACCTACGAATGGCGATCCTTACGCCAGGCGATCGACTCACACCCTGTCGGGCTGGTAGCCCAACCTACGAATGGCGATCTTTATGCCAGGCGATCGACTAGTTGCGCAGCGTCGCCGGCAAATATACATGCTCCGGTAAGACGATTTCGATGCGCAGCAAGGGCGCAGTCGCCGGGCTGTCGTCGAAGGAATCGGCAGTGCGCCGGCCACTGCCTTCGACGAGAAAGACCATCGACTGACCCGGCTGCCAACCCGGACGGTTGACCAATTCCTGCACGATCGGCGTCAGGTAGGGCGTGCGCCAGCGCAGGCCAACGACTGACCAGGCAGGGATATTGTCCCACGCCACATGCGCCGCGGTGCGCTCTCGCTTTGATAGATCGCCGGGTGCAGCCTGGAAGGGCAACGGCGCGTCGCTTGCCTCCCCGGCAAAGATGAGCGATGTACGCTCGTCTGCCGCTTCGTCCACTTGTGAACCCGAGATAGGCGTTATGATGGTCATGCCTTGCGGGATGTTCACGCCGGTGAAGCGCATGCCGACCACTTGTCTCCCCGGATCGTCGAGGTCGCCTGTCATCTCCAGATCGCTGCTCTTCAAGGTGACGGCGTGGGTGGTCAGCGACTCTTCGGCGTCGTTTTCGCTGCCGACGACGCGCGCCTCGATCCCGGAGACCAACGGCGCAGCAGGATGGGGAAAGTCAGCCGCGGACTGGGAATAGGTGTCATAGATGACGCCTGTGCGGGCCACCAGTGTATAGGTGATGACGCTGGTGGTGGCCTCGATCAGCATGGCGCCGTAATCGCTGTCAAAGCGCACCTGACTGTCTGCCACCGGCGTGCTGAGCGGATAGCGATCTGCGCCCCCAATACCGTTGACAAAATAGACGATATCATCCTCATCTTGCACGATGCGCTCGTAGGCATGATCGTGGCCGGCCAGCACGGCCGTCGCGCCCCAGGCCGCAAAGGGCCATTGCAACGAAGATGTGGAGCCATGCCGCGACGACGAGGAATAGGGCGGATGGTGCATCGCCACGATGCGCCACGGTGCGGTCGATGCGGCCAGCGCGTTGCGCAGCCAATCGGCCTGCGCCGACCTCTCCTCGATGCCGTCAGGTTCGTGCGGGTCGCTGTCGATGGCAAAAAGATGCACCGGGCCGATGACAACATCATAGTAACGTTCGTTGCCGGGCAGCGTGAAGTAGTCGAGATAGGGTTGCGGCAGCGGCGGCGAACCTGCGGTCGTATGCCAATCATGATTGCCAAGCGTCGGAAAGAAGCGATTGGTAGAGGCGCCCGCGCCGTAATTGCCCCGATAAGGATAGATAAACGCCTGATAATGTTTCCCAATGTTGGCGTCGATGGTTTCCGCCTTGCCGTCAGGATAATTGTTGTCGCCGGTGGTGATGACGGCGTCGGGCTGCCAACTTGCCACCAGCGCGGCAACGTCCGCTTCGGGTTGGTTATCCATGCCGAAGTCGCCGATCACGGCCAGCCGCGTCACGTCACTGTCTGTGGCGCGTGACGGCAGGGCCAGGCGCTCTCTTTCACCCATTTGGCGCGAAGAGAGGAAAGGCAGGGCTAACCCTATCGCAACGACAAGCGAAATCAAGACGCCCAGGCCGATTACCCGCGTTGCCCCCGTTTTGCGTGTTCTCATCTTGTCCTCCTGTGTATCGTGGCGCCGCTTCGTGTTCTTCGGCTCTTGGTGGTTACTTTTCGGGCAGCCTCTACGCATGAGAGATTGCCATCCCGCGCATACGCGAGATCAACACGATCGCCACCACGGCCATCAGCGCGCCAAAGAGAAAAGCGGCCGACGGTGCGATCGTTTGCCAAAGAAAGCCGGCGATCAGTGACGCAGGCAGTGCCATCAGCCCGATCGTGCCGTTGAGCCAGCCATAGCCGGCGCCGCGCTGCGCGCTCGGCGTCAGATCGGCCACCAGTGATTTGATGGCGCCTTCGGTCATGGCGTAATAGAGACCGTAGAGCGCCCACAGAATGCCAACCTGCCACATGTCACGGCTCAGCGCAAAGCCCAGATAGACCAACGCGTAGAAGCTCCAGCCAAAGAGGATCACACGCAGCCGGCCGATGCGATCCGAGAGTTTGCCAAAGGGTTGGGCGAAGATCGTGTAGACGCCGTTGAACATCAGCACCATGAGCAGCGTGGTCAGCACGCTTGCCCCGCGCTGCTGCGCCAGCAAGACGATAAAGGCATCGGCGGAGTTCCCTAGCGTAAAGATGGCGACACAGAGCAGTGCAAAGCGAAAGCGCCTGTCGAACGCCATAAGTGAGAGGCGCGCCGGCGTTTTTGTTGCTTGGCGCTGCGCCTTAACTTCCCGTAATCCCCACGCCAGCAGCGCCACGGCCAGCGCCAGCGGAATCATCGACAACCAGACCAGCATGGTGAAGGTGGCCCGCTCCAGTTCGACATCGCGCTGCTGCGTCCAATAGACGACAGCGATGGCAATTGCCAGCCCGATAAAGGCGCCCAGCGTGTCGCCGGCGCGCTGGAAGCCAAAGGCATCACCACGGCGGTCAGCGCTGACGCTGTCGGCGATCAGCGCGTCGCGCGGGGCGGTGCGCACCCCCTTACCAAACCGGTCGGCAAAGCGGGCGATGAAGACGGCCGGCCACGCGCCCGCTACTGCCAGCAACGGCTTGGCCACCAGCGACAGGCTGTAGCCCGCCACGGTGAGCCATTTGCGGTTGCCCAGCCGGTCGGAGAGATAGCCGGACGCCAGCTTGATCAGGCTGGCCGTCGTCTCCGCCATGCCTTCGATCAGTCCGATGAGCGGCGTCGAGGTCTTGAGCACGCCGGAAAGGAAGAGCGGCAGCAGGTAGACAACCATCTCGCTGGAGATGTCGGTCAGCAGTGAAGCGGCCGTCGTCACATAGACATTGCGCGGGTAGCGTCTTTTGCGCGAGCGCGGTGCAAGGGCAGGCGTCTTCGGTGAGCTACTCATGGTCGTCTCCTCTTCAAAACGCTGGTTGAAAAGCCATCACAAAGCCACAAAGGGGCTCGAAGATGTTCGAAGAAAAACACGATCAAATTACTTTGCGCCGCTTTGTGCGCTTTGTGCGCTTGCGTCTTCGTGGTTTGGCTTTTCAACCAATCTCTTTCTGGATGGGCAGCCACGCCAGCACGCGCTGAATCATCTTGTCCCAGTAGGCCCATACATGGTCGCCCGGCCCTTCTTCGTAGGTCAGCGGCAGCTTGAGCGCCTCTGCATGCGCCTTGAATTTGAGATTGCCGGTATAGAGAAAATCTTCTGTGCCGCAACATTGGAAAAGCTGCGGCGCCGGCCCTTGCGTTTGCGTCACCGGTCGTTGCGCTACACCGCGGGCCAGATGGTAGAGATCATTGGCGCCGCCGGTAAAGTGATCCAGGTCGCCAAAGATGCGTCCGAGTTCCGCCGCCCAGGCCGGATCCGTGCTGGCGGCCGCATCCTCGGCGAAATCATGCAGCGCGCCGGAAAGGCTCGCCGCGGCGGCATAACGCGTCGGGTGGCTGAGCGCCAGCTTGAACGCGCCGTAGCCGCCCATCGACAGCCCGGCCACAAAGTTATCCTCACGCCGCGGCGAAAGCGGGAAAAAGCTGCGCGCCACAAGGGGCAATTCCTCGCTGATATAGCTCCAGTAGCGATTGCCCTGCGTCATGTCGGTGTAGAAGCTGCGGTCGACGGCCGGCATCACGACGGCCAGATTCAGCGGCTCGACATAGCGCTCGATCGAGGTGCGCCGCTGCCAGATCGTGTGGTCGTCGGAGAGGCCGTGCAGCAGCCACAGCACCGGCAGCTTGTGCTCGCCGTGACTTGCGCCTGCCGGCGGCTGCGGCAGGATAACGTTCATGGCGACGGACAGGTTTAGCACATTAGAGAAGAAGCTGCACTGCAAGCAGGCCATGGGATCGCTCCATTGATAGGTAAAGTTGGACAAAATCAATCAATTTCAGTACTTCACGAAACTCACATAAAGCCACGAAGAGCACAAAGCACGCTATCTTTAACTTTGTGTCTTCGTGTGAGACCAAATCGTGAACTACTGAATTTTTCACGCGCGCCACTGCCCAAAATGTGCGCCACACCAACCGCACCAAAGACCCACCGCCGCACTTGCCACGAGCGCACCGAACATTTCTGTGCTGACAAAGCTCGCGCTGCCGGAAAGCTGCGCCATAAAAAATACCACCGCGCTGCCGGAGACCACGATGCCGGCCGCCATGGCCAGCCACAGCGTGCGGCGTGCATCGGCGTCGGGCAAGCGCAGCATGTAGAGCGCATCCATGGCCGCGGCGGGCGCCAATGCCAGAAATTGTGCAGCGGCGCTGGGGGCGATCCCATTGGGAGCGACCGCAGCGCCGGTTTGCGCCAGGGCAAAGTTGGCCAACGCCTGATAGAAGAGCACCGCGGCAAACACCATCACCGCCACGCCGGGGCGACGCAACATCTGCAAGGCCGCCTGTCCAGCAAAGAGGGCCACCCCGGTCGCCAAAGCGGAAAACAGCCAAAGCGGCTGGGTTGCCGGTGCAGCCGGCAGCAGCAACAAGTAGGCAGCCACCGAAAGCAGCAAGATCGCATTCACTTCGCGCAAGCCCAAGCGGCGCGTGTCCCAGTGCGCCAGGGGCGACAGGAGCTGTCCCTGCGCGGCCGCCGCGGCAAGCATGGCGACCGTCCCGACGCTGGAAGTCAGCGCGCCAGGCATTGAGCCGCTCGTCACTTGCAGCCAGACAATGACAACGACAAGCAGCAGGCCACACAGCGTCACAAGATAGACAGCAGTCTGAGACATGGCTGGGTTTGCTTGCTGTGCTGCGCTAGATTTAGCAGGCAATCCCGCTTGCCACAGCAGAAAACCCGCAACGACCAGCACGCTGAGGCTCAAGCCGGCGTCACGCCAGAAATAGGCGTTGAACCCGCCGACGATGCTCCACACGCCCAACATCATCAACAGCAATAGCGCGCTGCCGGTAATCAGCAGCGGCAGCCATGACGGCAAGGGCGCACGGTTTCTATTGCGGTCAGTCATGCTCGGTGCTCCCGGAGTAGTTGATCAGGTGGGTGCAGCAGCAGCATTATACCCGAATCGGCTGCGCCAGCCAGGATCGACGCGCCGCCTGCGGGACAACCGCGCCTTACCCCGCTGCTGATTGCAGAAGCTACGTCGGGCTGATAGCCCGACCTACGATTGGGCTGCCAAATTTTTGGGACGCACCACGTAGGTCGGGCCGACGAGGGTGACAACGCTCAGCCAGATGATGGAAGCTACGTCGGGCTGATAGCCCGACCTACGATTGGGCTGCCAAATTTTTGGGACGCACCGCGTAGGTCGGGCCGACGAGGGTGACAACGCTCAGCCAGATGATGGAAGCTACGTCGGGCTGATAGCCCGACCTACGATTGGGCTGCCAAATTTTTGGGACGCATCTTCTTGTTTCTGCGAGATCGGCGCGTTGCAGCTATAATAGTCATGGCGGTGCGACGAGAGCCGCCGCCCCGAAGCGCTAAGCGCACCGTCGCCGTCCAGTCAGGAGCACCCATGCAGACGCTGTCACCCGAACAATTCTCTGTACAGGCCATTCAGGCGCTGCAACAGGCAGGCGCCATTGCCTCGCGCACGCGCGCCCTGTCACTTTCGCCGGTTCACGTGTTATATGGCGTCCTGACCCAGAAAGACGCGGACGCCACCGGCGTTTTGGCTGCCCTGGGCTTCGACGTCGACCAGATGCAGCGCGGCATCAAAGCGCAATTTGACTCGCGGCAGATGGTGCGTTGGCATGGCGACGACCGCAACAAAGAGGAGGGACGCCTCGACCCTGCGCTGCAGCAGGTGCTCACCCGCGCACTTGACGAAGCGCACACCGCCGGCGTTCACTACGCCAGCACGCGCGATCTGCTGGTGAGCACGTTGGCAAACCCGACGGCGGAGATCGCCGAATGGCTGCAAACCTGGCCAGTGGACGTCGCCACCGTGCGCGAGGCGCCGGTGAGCGTCTATGAATTGTCCGCGGCCACGGTGGCCGAACAGCGCCAGCAGCAAGCCGAACAGGCCAAAAGCACACGCCGGGCGTGGGCGGTCAGCCCGATTTTCCTTGGCCTGCTGGCGACGATGGTAGGGGTAGGCGTCTATCTCTACCAGAGCGCAGAGCCAACGCCCATTGCGATCTTCGTCTTTGTCACCGTCGGCTGGGTCGTGTCGTTGGCGCTGCATGAGTTCGGCCACGCGGCCATGGCCTACCTTGGCGGCGACTACAGCACCGCGGAGCGCGGCTACCTGACGCTCAACCCGCTCAAGTACACCCATCCGATGTTGAGCATCGTGATGCCGGTCGTCTTCTTGCTCCTGGGCGGCATTGGCCTGCCGGGCGGCGCGGTCTATGTCAACATGGGCGCGATCCGCAGCCGCTGGATGCGCAGCGTGGTGTCCGCGGCTGGTCCGGCCGCCAACGGCCTGTTTGCGATGGCCCTGGCTTTACCCTTTCTGCTCGTCTCTGATGTTTCATTTTTTCTCGAACATTTTTATTTCTGGTCGGCAATTGCGCTGCTGATCTTTTTGCAGATCACGGCGATTGCGTTCAACCTGATCCCGATGCCGGGGTTGGACGGCTTTGGCATCCTGGCGCCGTGGCTGCCGATGAGCGTGCACCGTATGTTGGCGCCGCTCTATTCGTTTGGCTACCTGCTCCTCATCTTTATGTTTTGGTATGTCGATGCCTTCAGCAGCCTCTTTTGGGGCTTTGTATGGGTCTTGCTGTTGCAATTGAACGTTGTGCCAGAACTGGTCGAGATCGGGTTTTCAATGTATCGGTTCTGGATGTGATACGTAGTGCGTAATATGTAATGCGTAAAAAGCGACGCATCACATATTACGCATTACGTATCACGCATCACGTATTACGCATCACGCATCATCTTTCCGGGATCTTCATGGTTGACACTGTTAAACGTTTTGATAACCGCGTAGAGAGCTATGTGCGTAGCCGGCCGCACTATCCATACGCTGTGTTGGCGTGTCTGGTTGAGGAGTATGGCCTCGGCCCGATCTCCATCGTCGCCGATGTGGGCGCGGGCACGGGGCTGCTGACGCGCCTGCTGCTGATCGCCGGGTGTACGGTGCAGGCAGTCGAGCCGAACGAGCGGATGCGCCTGGCCGCCGCTGCCCTGCTGGGCGGGCATCCTGGCTACCACAGCGTGGCCGGCACGGCCGAGGCGACCTCCCTGCCCGCGCGCAGCGTCGACTTTGTCACCGCGGGCCAGGCGTTTCACTGGTTCGATCCGCCCACCGCGCGCCAGGAGTTTCAACGGATTCTGCGCCCCGGTGGCCGCGTGGCGCTGGTCTGGAATGCGCGGCGTGAACAGGGGTCGCCCTTTCTCGATGGGTATCAGGCGATCATTGCACGGTTTGGGCTGGACTACACCCAGGTCGACCACGCGCGTGTGGTTGACGCCACGACGCTGGCCGGGTTTTTCGGCGCGGCCGGGTATCGTGAACACGCCTTCGTCAACCTGCAGGCGTTAGATCTGCTGGCCGTCATCGACCGCCTCAGTTCGACTTCCTATATGCCGGCGCCCGACCATCCCACCTATCCGGCGATGGTAGCGGCGATTGAGACGCTGTTTGCCGCCGCTGCGCAACACGACCGCGTCATCATGGAGTACGATGCGAAGCTATATGTCGGTCGTCTCTGACCGGGTGCACGCTTGCCGTTTTAGTGGACGCCAGCCTCCATACTAGATCGTGGAGTACGCTGTTTCCATTTCCTCATTTGACTCACAGGAGGAGTCTTCTCATGGCGAAAAATAAATCCGCCAAAGCTGTACATTTCTCGACGCGCATCGATCTGGGCAAGGAAGTGCGAGCGGGGATGATCGAGCTGCTCAATGCCCGGCTGGCAGATGTTTCCGATCTGCACAGTCAGACCAAGCAGGCGCACTGGAATGTCAAGGGCACACACTTTATCATGTTGCACGAACTGTTCGACGAGCTTGCGGCAGAGTTGCTGGCGTACGCCGACGCTATTGCCGAGCGCGTTACGACGCTGGGCGGTATGGCGCTGGGCACGGTGCGCATGGCGGCCGCAGCTTCGAGCCTCAGCGAATTTCCTGCGGACGCCTTCGAAGGCATGGCGGTGGTTGAAGCGCTGGCCGATCGCTATGCTGCATTCGGCGCCGCGGTGCGCGCGGCCAGCGACACGGCCGATGCCGCCGGCGACGCGGACACCGCCGATCTCTTCACCGAAGTCTCGCGCGGCATCGACAAATCGTTGTGGTTCCTGGAAGCGCATCTTCAGCACAAATAGCCGCCCCCATTTTTGTGAAATATAACGAAACATAGAAAGGAACGCTTTATGTACAAAATCGTGCTGCTTCGCCACGGCGAAAGCACCTGGAACAAAGAGAACCGCTTCACGGGCTGGACCGATGTCGACCTCTCTGAGCGTGGCCGTGGGGAAGCAAAGCGGGCCGGCGAGGTGCTGCGCGCCGAAGGGTACACCTTTGACATCGCCTTCACCTCTGTGCTCAAGCGCGCCATCCGCACCCTGTGGTATGTGCAGGACGAGCTTGACCTGATGTGGATTCCCACGATCAAGGCGTGGCAGCTCAACGAACGTCATTACGGCGCGTTGCAGGGGTTGAACAAGGCGGAGACGGCCGCCAAGTTTGGCGATGAGCAGGTATTGGTCTGGCGACGCAGCTACGACACGCCGCCACCGGTGCTCACGCCGGACGACGAGCGCTATCCCGGCCACGACCCACGGTACGCTGGCCTGAGCAAGGCAGAGTTGCCCCTCACCGAGTCGCTCAAGGAGACCGTGGCGCGCGTCATCCCTTACTGGCACGCCGAAATTGTCCCGGTGATCAACGCGGGCAAAAAAGTCGTCATCGCCGCACATGGCAACAGCCTGCGCGCGATGGTGAAATACTTGGACGACATGAGCGAGGAAGCCGTCATCAAGCTCAACATTCCCACCGGCGTGCCCCTGGTCTATGAGTTGGATGAGAGCCTGAAGCCGCTCAAGAGTTACTATCTGGGTGACCAGGAGGAGATCGCAAAAGCCGCGGCGGCCGTAGCCGCACAGGGCAAGTCGAAGTAAGTTCGATACGGACTGTTCAGCCTGCTTATAGACCACGGATTAGACGGATCAGACGGATCAGACGGACAAATACGGATAATTTTCGGATGAAATCCGCGAAAATCTGCCTAATCCGCACTATCCGTGGCCTATTTTTGTTGTAGCTGTATCGCTAAGTTACACGAAGCAAACCCAAATTGTCAGCCGAGGAAATGACGATGGCCGACCTGATGCGCTGCGCATGGGCGGGCAATGACCCCCTGTACATCGCCTATCACGACGAAGAATGGGGCATCCCCGTCCACGACGACCGCCGTTTCTTCGAGATGCTGTGCCTGGAAGGAGCGCAGGCTGGTCTGGCGTGGATCACGATTCTGCGCAAACGCGAAAATTACCGGGCCGCGTTCGATGGCTTCGATGTGGCGACGGTGGCGAGTTATGACGACGCTAAAATTGCCGCGCTGCTCGCTGACCCCGGCATTGTACGCAACCGGCTCAAGGTGAACGCCTTTGTCCGCAATGCACGTGCGTTCCTTGCCGTGCAGGAGGAATTTGGCAGCTTCGACGCCTACATCTGGCAGTTCGTCGGCGGCGCGCCGATCCTCAACCAGTGGCGCAGTCTGGGCGAGTTGCCAGCACAAACGCCCATTGCCGCAGCCATGAGCAAAGATCTCAAACAACGCGGCTTCACCTTTGTCGGCCCCACCATCTGCTACGCGTTTATGCAAGCGTGCGGCCTGGTCAACGACCACGTCGTAGATTGCTTCTGTTATGGGATGGTAGCGAGTTACGTTCCCCACGCAAGCGACGCCTGACAACTCAGTGCATCCGCTTCCCCGCGCCGCGCGCAATCTTTTGCGCCAGCCAGTGACGAACATAGGATCGCTATCTTTATCGCGTGTCGCCCTCCCCGCGAATCTTGCCGCGCTCCAGCCGGTCGAAGAGCTTGGCAAGGTTGGCGCTGGCGACCTCGTCCAACCCAACGCCCAGCTCCGTGGCGATCTGCGCGAGATACCAAAGCACATCGCCCAGTTCCTGCTTGAGCGCCTCGCGATCTTCCTCGGAGATGACTCCCTGCTTGTCTCGGAAAATTTTCTTCACCTTGCCGGCCACTTCGCCGGCTTCATTCACCAGCCCCAACGTCGGATACACGATGGGGTGATCCGTGTGAATAAGATTCCACGTCTTGCGCGATTCACGCTGATAGTCTGCAAAGAGTTCGATCTTCATGTTCGCTCCTCTGTGGCTGGCGCCATCCATACGGCGCATTTTGATGAGCTGCCATTGGCAACTGAAGTAGATGGGGAAGTGTAGACCGGTCGCAATGATCGCACACGCCTTCGTGCTTTAACGTCTGTGATGAAGCAAGCATCATCGCCTGCCTTTAATCAAACCGGGGATGCGTCGTGATCCGGCAGCAGTACATCGACCTCACGGATGGCGCGGATGGCATAACCAACCAAGCCCGAGGTGACGCCAAGCAAACCGGCGGCCACGATCAAAACTGCCATGCCAGCGCCTGGCCCATTCCCAAAAATTGGGGCGAGGAGAGCGCCGAGCCACACGTCGCCCTGCATGGCCGGCTCAAGGAATTGATCGGCCAATGGGCCTGCGATCAACATGCCAAGCGGCCCGCTGACCTGCGCAATCAGCCGGCGCGCCGCAAAGACGCGGCCTTGCACGTCGGGTGACACTTTGGCTTGCCAGAGCGCCTGATTCGACCCGTTGATAAACGGGCTAAAAAAGAACATCAGAAAGGCAGCTACAGACCACACCACGACGCTTTGTCCCAAACCCATCAGCGTCAGTCCCAACAGGCTGCTGCCGATGAAACCGAGCAACACACCATGAATACGCCGTTGTGGGCCACCCCACGCGGCCAACACGAGGCCTCCGACCAACCCGCCCACGCCCAATGCCGATTGCACTGTGCCCAGGATCAGCTCATTATTGCCGGTGCGCGCCAAAATCATCGGCGCAATCAAGATAATGCCAATGGAATAGAAAAATTGCTGATGGTGAAGGTGAGCTGCACCCCCAGCAGGCTCTTGCGCTCCACGATGTAACGGAAGCCGTAGAGCGACTCTTTCCACAGTCCGCCCGCGGCCGCGGCGCCTTCGAGCGAACGTTTGGGCTGTGGCACCGCCACCACTAAAACAGCCGTCACCGCAATCACAAAAGTGACGACATCGAGCATCATCACGCCGCCGATGCCGACGACGACCAGCAGCATCCCGGCCAGCACCGGCGCCGCAATCGTCGTCGCCGAATCAGCAAGCGAGACCAGGCCATTGGCGCGACCATACTGAGATTTGGGCACCATCAGGCTCATGGCGGCCGAGAACGCTGGAAACTGGAACGACTCGAAAGCGCTGGCAAACGCGCCTGCCACATAAAGATGCCAGATTTCGAGGCGTCCGGTTGCATAAAGCAACAGAAGGACGCCAGTCGAAAGTCCGGCGGCAAGATCACTGAGGATCATCATCAGTTTGCGATTCCAGCGGTCGACCAGCGCGCCGGCCAGCGGGCTAAAGATCAACGTCGGCGCGAACGAAAAGAAGCCAACTAATGCCAGCGTGGTGGCCTGTCCGGTTTCTTGAAAAGCCCAGATGGTCAGGGCAAAGCGCGTCATCGCCGTACCCAGCAATGAAACAAATTGGCCGATCCAGATGATGAGAAACGCTGTCATCCCGTCTGGTCGATGCCGTGCGATCCCTTTCAACATGAATTTCTCCTGCGGCACAGCGATTTCGTGTGTTCAACAACTTGGGTCAAGCGGGTCTCGTGTGGTTACGTGCCGGGGACGGGCTTGCGGTGCTTCGGTCGAGCAGACAACGTTCAGCCCGTCCCCGGCACGTAAGACCCGACCCCATCAATTCCGGTTGAGCCAACAACTTTTGCGCCATGCCAGGGATAGTTTGCGCCCCAGTTTGGATAAAGCCAGGTCCCGCTACAGCTTTGCGGCGGAATGTGATCAATCATACAACGATTCGCGCACAATCCAGGAAAGATTAGAAATGCACGGGAAGTCGTGTCATCGCCACCAATCCGAGAGAAGGAAAAGCTATGCCAAAACTTACAGTAGAATCACTGGGAACTTTTGACGCACCAGCCGGGAAGCGGCTTGTACTCGCCCTGATAGACGAGGCGGGCGTCGATCAATTACATGCGTGTGGGGGGAACTGTCGTTGCACGACCTGCCGCGTCGAGTTCGTCGAGGGTGAGCCTGCCATGATGACGGAGGCGGAGAAGAACAAACTCGCCGAGCGCGAGCTGAGCGGCGTTCGCCTCTCCTGCCAGATTTTATGCGACCACGACATGACCGTGCGTGTGATCAGCCGGCTCGAAGGAAGCGGCCGCTCCGATCCTGGCTCACGCCCGGAGCCTGATATTCACCCAGAGCCGGTGTGGGTGGAGAAGTAGAAGGAGAGACAAGGAGAGGGGGAGACAAGGAGAGATCCTTTGCCGGAAGTGCTCTTGTCCCCCTGTCTCCTTTGCATTACCACGGTAGACGGAGGGTGAAGTTCACAGCGCCGGCAGGCGCCGTGTAAAAGAGTCCATCGATGCCCATCGCTAAGAAAATAAGGGCGAGGAAAAGCAGGCTGTATTTGTACAGGCGCCAGATATTGGCATTCGACGGCGTGCGCCAGATGGCGACGGCCTCCCCCAGAAAGATGCCGTTGAGCAGCAACGCCAGCACCAGATAGACCGGCCCCAGCAGTTGCAGAAAAACCGGCAGCACGCTGATCAGCAGGAGCAACACCGAATAAAGCAGAATCTGGCGGTGCGTCTCCCGCTCGCCGGCGATGACGGGCAACATCGGCACCCCCGCGGCGCGATATTCTTTCTGGCGCATCAACGCCAGCGCCCAGAAGTGCGGCGGCGTCCAGTAAAAGACGATCAGCACCATGATCACGGGCAGTAGGGAGATCTCATTGGCGACGGCGGTCCACCCGACCAGAGGGGGCACCGCGCCGGCCAGCCCGCCAATCACGATGTTCTGCGTGCTCGACCGCTTCAGCAGCAGCGTATACACAACCGCATAAAACAGCAGGCCAAAGAGCGCAACCAGCGCCGACAACAGATTGACCTGCCACCAAAGCACGACAAAACTCAGCGCGCCCAGGATGATCCCAAAGATCAGCACCTGAGTCGGCGACATGCGTCCGCCGGGCAGCGGGCGGCGCCGCGTACGCACCATGACGTGATCGATATCACGGTCGACGTACTGATTGAAGCGCGTTGGCGCCACCTGCCGCCAGAAAGCCGTCCATCATCGTCCACAGGATCAGCCAGCCGCTCGGAGCCGACGGCCCGGCCAAAAACATCGGGACAAAGGTCACGATGAGCAGCAGGAGGACAATGCGCGGCTTGGTCAGCATCACGTAGTCGCTGATGGCCAGCCGCACCAGCGCCTGATCGCGCGTCAGCTCGGAATCCTCCTGGCCTTGCTCTTTAACAGATGTGCTTTTGATCATGAGATCGATTCTATCAAGTTGCCCGGCGCCTGCCTGTACCCCCGCATACCGACGGCGACACGGTCAGACAACAGGGCGTCGAAATTTGTAGATTTATGCCTTACTGATGCAACGTTGCGACGGCTTCGTCCTCGGTCGTCGCCCTGACATCACCATTAGGCATAGGGTCGGCGTCCAGAAGCGGAGCATCGCTCACGGCTTCATCGCCTGGTGTTGGGGCAAGCGTCGCCTCTGCGCCCATCGTTGCTGCGTCAGGGTTGCGCAAACCTAGCGCAGCCTGACGCTCGCGGAATCGTACAAACATTATATAGCCAAAGCCAGCAATGATGGCAAACGAAAACCCTTGCACCGCGTCGCCGAGATGATTCCCTTCGTCGAGCGCCATCGGCTCCTCGCGCACGGGCAGGCGGTCGAGCGGGCGCGCCGGCTCAGGCAGTTGCTGGATCCAGGCCGTTTCCAATGAATAGGGCATCTGCGCCTGAATCGCCGGGATGTCGATGCGGTACCATTCGGTCTGCGGCGCGGCGGGTGGCGTCGAGAGTTGGCCGTTGGGCGGCGCCTGCGAGGGGCGGATCAGGCCGATCATCGGCGCGCCGGCCGGCTCTTCCACTGCGGGCCAGGATTGCGGAGCGCTGAGCTCGCTGGGAACCCACCCACGCGCCACCAACACGGCGCGATTGTCTTCCAGCACAAAGGGCGTCACCAGCACGATGCCAGGCGCGTCACGATAAACCTGGCTCTTCAGCACGATCTGGTGAGCGTAGTCGAAGGCGCCTTCCCCCGTCACCCGCCTGTATTCGAGTGCGTCAAGGTTCTCGGGCAGTGATTCCTGGTTCAGGTCGAATGGCGTCTGCTGCCAGCGTTCGGCGAGCAAGGCGTTGTAGCTGCGCTTCTGCGCGTGACGATCCAACTGCCAGAACCCCAGCCAGACAAACATCGCCATCGACAGCACGATGAAGATCGTGAAAAAAATCCATTTTTTGCTGAAAATTTTGAGGATATACACGGTTTACTCCTGCATAGAAGAAGGCGCTGGATGGCGCATCGATGCGGGCGATTTCGGCTGGCGTCGTCGCGCGCCCAAAAATCCCACAATCGCCAGCAAAATGAGCGCACCGCCCCCCCAGACCATCCAGTTGAACGTATTACCCGCCGGCGCTGCGGTTTGGGTAAAGCTGACTGCGCCGACGCCAGCCTCGCCATTTGCCTCCACTTCGACGCGCCAGACGCCTGCGGCCGGCAACCTATCATCCGCTTCGTAGTAACCGGCCGCAGCCCCGATCTGCGTAGCCGTTAATAGCACAGCCTGCGTCGCCTGGCCTTCAAGCGTCAGGCGCACCGTCACCTGAGCGTCGGTGATCGGCATGATTTGACCAGCAGCATCCTGCTGCGTGACGGCGATCGTGACGTGAGCGGCGGTCGCGGCCTGCCACGGTTCTGGACTAGTCCACACAAAGAGGCGATAGGGGCCGGCCGGCGCGTCGGTGACTTGGGGCGCGCCACCGCCGTGCGCCAGCGCGCCGGCCGGCCACGCAAGACCCAGCAGCCCCGCCAGCAGCATCGCCCGCCACCCGCATCCTAGCTGCTTCATGGGGACCCGGCTGCCTTCATGTGCTGTTCCGGCGCGGCCAGCGCCACCATCCCTATGACTGTGGCCTGCCTCTGCTTGCGTTTCTTCTCTTGATGCGAGATAACGCCCAACATGATGATCGCCACGTCGATCATCATTTCGCTGCTCCACACCCACATGATGGCGCCGCCGATCATCTGATCTTCCAATCCTGACATGCCGTAGAGACGCGGAACGCTGTTGTAATAGGTATAGATCACTTCTGTGGAGTTGGCGATGGCGAACCCGGCGATGGCATTGGGCGGCACAAACGCCAACACGTAGAGAATGCGCACCCAGTACGGCAAGCTTTTGTGCAGGTGCGGCGCAGCGTTGACGACCGGCCACCAGAAGAGCATCGCGCCCAAGAAGAAGGTGAGATGCTCCACATTGTGCACCCACTCGACGCGCAGCGCCAGGTCGTACAGGCTGGGATCGTGCCAGCCCAAATAGATAAACGTGAAGATAAGCCAGGCAATCGCCGGTTGGCTGATGGCGCTCAGTCCACGGCGGAACCAGGCGTCGCCGGCCAGGGCAGCCGTGACTGCACCGCGCAGCGCGCGCGGGACGCCCCACAAGCCCACCGGGTAGGGGTTGCCCAGCCAGATGAGCGGCGCGGCCAGCATGATCAGAAGCTTATGCTGGATCATGTGAAAGGTGAGCAGCTGGCTGCCCAGCCAATCGATCGGCGACAGCAACGCCAATGCCAGCGAACCGACGCCGAGATAGTACATCGTCAGGCGCCATTTGCTGGCGACCTTCTGGTAGCGGCTCTGGCGTCTCAGCCGCGTCCAGCCGATCGCATAGATCGCGCCGAGAATGAGCATGGGGATCAACACCTCCCAGCGCAATTCCCACGGCGCAACAAGCGCCCTCACCAACGGATGCATCATGAATAATCCTTAGAAAACGGAATGCGTAATGCGTGAAAAGGCGTTACTGGCCTGCTCATGCATTACGCATTCCGTACAACTTGATTTGTAACGAAAAGTATCAATGCGTTACGTGCACAGCAGTACCGATCAGGTAAAGCGCCGGGTAGAAAAAGATCCAGACGACATCGACATAGTGCCAGTAAATCGCGCATGACTCGACGCCCCAGTGCCGCTCTTGCGTGAAGTTGCCTTTGCGCGCCAGGTTCCACACGATCAGGATGAAAATGATGCCCGAGATCACGTGCAGGGCATGCATGCCGGTCATGGCAAAGACCACAGCGCCATATTTATCACCCCACGGCGTTAAATGCGCTGGGTAAAGTGAAGGGAACAATCCCCACTCGAAGACCATCACGCCGCCGAGGAAGATCAGACCGAAAAGCGCGGTCAGCAGGATGAACACGGAAAACGCTTTGCGATTCCCCCGCTCCATCGCGGTTTCGGCCAGCCGCATCGAGACGCTGCTGATCAGGAGCACGGAGGTGACGATCAGACCGATCATCTGATCAAGCTCAGGCCGGGTGTCCGCGCCCCACAGGAAAAAACGCACGGTCAGCAGCCCGCCAAAGAGAAACGCTTCGGAGATGAAGAAGAGCCAGAGACCGAGCCGGTTCATGCGCAGTTGAGCGGCATAGGTGTCGTGCCCGGCATGTGCGTCGTGCGGGTGGAGCGCAGCCGCCTGCGCAGAAGTCGTGACAGCAGCCATAGGTTTAGTGCTCCCCTTCCGCCGTCCACAGGCGGCTCACATGCATGAAGAAGTAAATGACCAAAATCGCTTTCAGCGAGGCAATCAACATCAGCAGCGCCGCGCCGATGTGGTTGATGCCCATGAAGAATTCAAGGATCGTCAGCGCGGCCAGAATCAGCCCGATGAGGATCACAATGCCATAACCGCCTTGCTTAAACACGTTCGTCTCTCCCCTTCATTCGTATTGACGATGCGTCTGCTTGATTACGCGTCTGCCTTGATGCGCAGAATGCCCTGCCGCTTTGGCGCCGGACGTGATTTAGTCGTCTCCGGCGCCGGCCGTGGCAATGTAGGTCGACCCAGCGAGACCGTAGTCGTAGGGTTCGCCCACGACGGTGATCGGCCGGGCATAGCTATGCTCGGGCACTGGCGACGGAATCTGCCATTCAGGTGAGCGCGAGCGCCACGGGTTGTTGCCCGCCAGCACGCCGACTTCAGCGCTGGTGAACAAGTTGTAGATCATGATCAGGATCGAGAAGGCAATGACGAAGCCGGCGATCGTCACCAGAAGCTGGACATTTTCCACGCCCAACGCCGGGTCGTAGTCGGCGATGCGGCGGCGCATCCCCATCGTGCCGGCGGTCATCTGCGCCAGGCTCATCAGCCAGAAGCCCGGCGTCATCAGCCAGAAGTGCAGCTTACCCATCGTCTCGTTATACATGCGCCCGGTGATCTTCGGATACCAGTAATAGATGGCCGCAAAGAACGGGAAGACGAAGCCGCCAAAGATGGTGGCGTGGAAGTGGCCGACGATAAAATACGTGTCGTGCAGGAAGAGGTCGGTCGCGGCGGTCGCCAGGATGGGGCCGCTGAGGCCGCCGATCAGGAAGACCGAAATGGCGCCCAGCGTAAAGAGCATCGGCGTCTGGAAGGTCAGGCGGCCGCCCCAGAGCGTGCCCAGCCAACTGAAGAACTTGACGCCCGTCGGCACCGCAACCAGCAACGTCGAGATCATGAAGACGACGCGCAGGTAGGGCTGATACCCGGAGGTGAACATGTGATGGCCCCAGACCAGGAAGCCCACCAGCGCAATCGCCAGGCTCGACAGCGCCACCCAGCGGTAGCCAAAGAGCGGCTTGCGAGAGAAAACCGGCAGCAGCTCGCTGATGATGCCGAGGCCGGGCAGCACAAAGACATAAACCGCAGGGTGCGAGTAGAACCAGAACAGATGCTGGAATAAAATTGGCTGTCCACCGATGTTCTCGCCCGCCGCGTTGTAGATGGGGTTGAAAAGCGGCATGCCCAGCGTGCGCTCGAAGGAAAGCATCAGAAATGCCTGCCCGATCAGCTGCGTCGCCGTCAACTGAATGATGCTGGTGGCCAGGATCGCCCAGCACAAGATCGGCATGCGGAAGAGCGTCATGCCCTTGGGGCGCATCAGCAACATCGTGACAATCAGGTTGAGCGACCCCAGGATCGAGGAGAGACCGATGCCAAAGATGGCCCAGAAGACCATCTGATAGCCGACCGGCCCGCGCAGGCTCAACGGCGGATAGGCCGTCCACCCCGAATCCCAGCCAAACAACATGCTGATCAGCAGCGTGATAATAGCCGGCACGTTGATCCAGTAGGCAAAGGCATTGAGGCGAGGAAATGCCATGTCTTCGGCGCCGATCATGAGCGGCACCAAATAGTTGGCGATGCCGCCGATGCCTAACAAGATCGCAGCCAACGCCACCCAGCCATGCATACTCAGAACGGTGTTATAAGTGCCTGGTTGTAAAAATGTGATGCCGGAATCCGCCAGTTCGGAGCGGAAAATCAGCGCAAAGCTGCCGCCGATCACCAACAGCAGAAATGCTGTCACACCGTACTGAATCCCGATCACTTTATGATTGTAATCGACGCCGAAATAGCGCGTCCAGGCCGGTTGATCGACGGGCGGCCCGTGGCGAAGCGGCGTTTGAACCCCGCGCGTCCACCTGAGCCAGTCTGACATCGCACCCACGCCCAGCAGGAAGCCGATGATGGAAAAAACGATGCCACCCACCCAAACCGCTTCCTGATCCCACGCCGACATGCCCAGCACAAGCCGGCTGATCACCACCACGGCCATGCCAATGAGCATACCGGTGAAGTAACCAATTAGCCCGCGCACGACTCCTAGAGATGTTAACCGCATAGTTCAGCTTTCTCCTTCACGCACCCGCTGTACATTCAGGACTTCAATCGATAGTAAACCAGCGCGGGAGGCGGCGCCGCCGCTTCCCGCGGGGAAGTGACAATCTCAACGGCTGGCCGTCTGTAGATTCTGCGCGACCAGCTTTTCATCCATCCAGGCAGTGTATTCATCTTCCGGCACAACGCGAATCTTCGCCAACATGCTCCAATGCGACAGCCCGCAGAGTTCGGCGCACGCCAGGCTGAACTCGCCCACCTTTGAAGGCGTGATGTGCAGCGTCGTCGTCATCCCCGGCACCAGGTCTTGCTTTGGCCCCCATTCCGCCACCCAAAACGAGTGGATGACGTCATTTGACCGCAACGAGATCAGCGCCGGTTTGTCCACCGGCAACACCATTTCAGCGCTGCTCACGCCGTCGGGGTAATCGAACGTCCATGACCACTGGAACCCCACCGCCTCGACCTGCACATCGTCACCACCGCTGGTCGCCTGCTGCAGCGTTTGTAGGCCGATAAACGAGAAAATGATCACCAACACCAGCGGCACCACCGTCCAAACGATCTCCAGCGCCGTATTGCCTTCGAAGTGTTCACCTTCGGATGTGTCGTCCTTGCGACGGCGGAAGACAAACAGCGAATAGAGCATAAAGACGACGACCAGCGAGAAGAGGAAGGCAATCAGCCAGAGATGCAGTTGGAACAACCAGCGAATTGGCTCCGCCTGCACTGAGGCTTGCGCCTTGATGGGCAGAATCGCCAGCAGGAAGAACCCCAGGATAATGGTTGTCACCACAACGAGGGCGCCAACGATCATGAAGTGTTTTCGATCAGTGGACGATTGCGGCAATTTCAACATAGATCTTCCCTTTTACTCCTGAGTTGCTGTCCGACTAGTGAAAATAACGTAAACATTGCGAGCTACGAAGATGGTGCAACACTTATATGCAACCAAACTCGTACTGTCTGTAGGGTTAATTGTTAAGTTGGCTAACTGACTATCATCAGCCACAGCGCCAAAATTACCGTGCCGAGCACCGGCAACACCGTCCAGAAAAGCTCCTGGCCGCGCGGGAGGCTGAACTCAACCAGCGCCTGAGAGATCGCAGGCGTGGCGGACGGGCGATACCACCGCAGCGTAGCGCGCACCAGGTCAAGCTGGATGACGAGAAAAACCAGTAAGCTAAGCCCGGCCAACCAGGGCAGCAGCCATGGCGCGGCCGCGCCATCAAAGGCCATCTGGGGCAGAGCCGCGGCTGCCGAGGGCAGGTAACTCATCACCAACCAGCCCAGCGTTGCCGCCAAAATTCCACCTGTCACGATGTAGCGCATTCTAGCCCCCAGCACTTTACAAGCTAGCGATTCTGTTGCAAAAACGACGTTCCGCGCGTCAATATCCCGAAAAAATGCGTGGCGATCTTAACAGAGTTCAATAGGCGTGTCAAAGCAATATCGACTTTGCCGACATTTCGCAGCGGTGTAGAGCGCGACCTGTCAGCCATGGTTGCGGAATGAATCTGGATTGGAGTTGACGCCGATGAGCAGGCATGGTATCATCACCCTAAGTTTGGATTCATTCTAAATTAGACGATGGCCGTGCGAGTAGACGGTTTCGTCTTCACTCCTTCACCCAGAAAGAAAAGTGGGCTCAACCGGAATTCATGTGGTCGGGGCTTACGCGCCGGGGACGGGCTGATCGTTGTCTGCTCGACCGAAGCACCGCAAGCCCGTCCCCGGCACGTAACCACACGAGATCCGCTTGACCCAAAAAGTGGCGCGGCCCTCAGGAGGAACTAGCTTTGACAACCATGATTTCAACGCACCCGACCAGCAGAATTGACCACTATCTGCGGACACTGAAGCAGGCCGGGCTTCGCATCACGCCGCAACGCCGGGCAATTTGCCAATTTCTGGCTAACACAAATCGCCATCCATCGGCCTATCAGGTCTTTGAGGAACTAGCGGCCACCAACCCGGATATCAGCCGCGCAACGATCTACAACACACTCAACACTCTGCAGGAACTCGGCGCTATCGTCGAGCTTAGCTTTGGCTCCGACCACACTCACTATGAAACCAACCCCGAACCACACGTCAATCTCATCTGCCTGCGCTGCCAAAAGATTACCGACTACTATGGCGACCCGGGCATTGATATGCTGACGACACGCGTGTTGGCGGACACGGACTTCCAAACCGCGGCCGCCAGGATCGACCTGGTCGGTTTTTGCGATGAATGTCGCTTGCAGCGGATTCAAGAGATTCGGGACATGGCGAAAGCAGCTTCAAACCCACACAAAACATAAAGGAAAGATCATGACCACCTCGACCGCACAAAGTGTATCTCCCTATTCAATCATGACGCCTGGTGCACGTCCGGAGTGGCGAACGCTTGGTTTTTGGAAAGAAAATTACGAATTCGTCCTGGCGATCGTGACGCTGCTCGCATTGTTGATCGGCTGGATTGGCGGTGAAGTGACCGGCGCCCTGCCCGGGTGGGCGGTGACAACCGCTGCTGTCATTGCCTTTATTGCAGGCGGCTATTCCGGCGTGATCGGCGCCTGGGAGCAAGCGCGCCAGGGCAGATTTGATATTGATTTCCTCATGTTGGCCGCGGCTTTAGGGGCTGCCTTAATCAATGCGTGGGTGGAAGGCGCACTGCTGCTTTTCCTATTCACCCTGAGCGGAGCGCTGGAAACCTATGCGATGGGGCGCACCCGCAAAGCGATTGAGTCACTCGGCAAACTGCGCCCGGAAACCGCGCTCGTGCGCCGCAGCGATCACGAAGAGATTGTGCCGGTCGCACAACTCGTGATCGGCGACGTCGTGATCGTCAAGCCAGGGGATCGCCTGCCCGTGGATGGCATGGTCGTCAACGGCGTCAGCAGCATCGACCAGAGCGCCATCACAGGCGAGAGCCTCCCCGTCAGCAAACGCCAGCACGACCAGGTCTTTGCCGGCACCATCAATGGGGGCGGCGCGCTGGAAGTCGAAGTCACCAAACTTGCTTCAGAAAGCACGCTCAGCCGCATCATCAATTTAGTGGCGGAAGCACAGCAGGACGCCACGCCCACCCAGCAATTCATCGACCGCTTCAGCCAGCCCTACACCTACACCGTGATTGGCGCCACGCTGCTGGCGATCCTATTGCCGGCGCTCTTCCTGAACGAATCGTTTGATATTACGCTTTACCGGGCCATGACCTTGCTGGTCGTGGCCAGCCCGTGCGCACTGGTGATCAGCACGCCGGCAAGCGCGCTCAGCGCGGTGGCGGCGGCGGCGCGGCAAGGGGTGCTCTTCAAAGGAGGCGCGTATCTGGAATTGTTGGGCAAAACCGACATTCTGGCGATTGACAAGACCGGCACCCTGACCTCTGGCAAACCGCTGGTGACCAACGTCCACCCGCTGACCAATCACACGGTCGAGGAAGTGATGCGCATGGCTGCCAGCGCAGAAACCTTGAGTGAACATCATATTGCCAAAGCGGTAATTGAAAAAGCCCAGTCGATGGGGCTGGAATTGGAAAAGCCGATCGACTTCCAGGCAATTGCCGGCGAGGGAATCCTGGCGCGCTTCGACCGTCGCGATCATGTGGAAACAATCTACATCGGCAATGACCGTCTTTTTATGAACCAGGATATGAATCTTTCGCCTGCGATTCGCATGATCGGGGCGGCGCTGCAGCGGCAGGGCAAGACGGTGATGCTGGTGGTGCGACGCAGCACCGTTGAAGACACCCTGGGCGCGGAGCGCGACTGGGAAGTCATGGGCTACATTGCCGTCGCCGACACCCTGCGCGCCGAGGCGGCCGAGACGGTGATTCAGCTCAAACAAAACGGCATCAAGCGTGTGATCATGATGACGGGAGACAATCATGCCTCAGCGGCCTATATTGCCGCCGAGGCCGGCATCCACGAAGTGCATGCCGATCTGCTGCCTGAACAGAAGTTGGAACTGGTGCAGAAGCTGCGCCAGTCCGGCAATGTGGCGATGGTGGGAGATGGCGTCAACGATGCGCCGGCGTTGGCGACCGCCAATGTTGGCATCGCGATGGGCGCGGGCGGCACCGATGTGGCGCTGGAGACAGCCGACGTGGTGTTGATGTCGAGCAATCTGGCGATGCTGCCCTTTGCTTTGCAGTTGAGCCGCCGCGCCAACCGCATCATCCGCCAGAATGTCATTTTCTCTATGAGCGTGATCGTAACGCTGGTGATTTCAACCATCCTGTTGCCGATTTTGTACGATGGGTTCCTGCTGCCGCTGCCGATGGGCGTCGTTGGCCATGAAGGCAGCACGCTGATCGTGGTCGCCAATGGCCTGCGCCTGTTGCGGATGCGCCCTGCCTAGAAAGTGTCTGGAAAAGGACGAACTCGGCGCAGAGGCGCAGAATGACTGGTTTTAGGCGGCCGCGCTCGAAAATTGTTCGCAGCCAACAAGAAGCGACGCATGAAGAATCATGCGTCGCTTCTTGTTGGCTGAACCGTAGGTTGAAACTTACTGGACGGCTAATCTTCTTCGATGCGATAGACGAAGACGCCTTCATCCCCGGTGTTGACCCAGAGCACTTCCGGGTTGGAGTTCGTGAGCAACAGGCTCACAGCCTTCTCACTGCCAAACGAGGTGTCGCTGGTCTTCTCCCAGATCGCGCCGTCGATTGTCTTTTCGTAGAGACCGCGGTCGGTGGCGAGATAGAGCTTGCCGTTGTAGGCGTAGGTCAGATCATGCAAGCGGCTTGCACCTGCACTTGCCAGGTCGCCCAGACCCCGGCTGGTCAACTTCCAGCTAATGCCAAAATCTGCGGTCGCCCAGACGCCGGCGTCGGAGACCATCCACACGGCGCCGGCCTGTTTCAACTGCGCCACGACCACACGCAGGGCTTCGGGCGCCCGGTTGAGATCGGTGATGTTGGCCCACGTTTCGCCCTCGTCGCCGGAGAAGGCGATCACGCCCATGCCGCTGGCGTCAACGCCGATCGCATAGAGTTGATCCCAGTGCGGCTGCTCCGGGGTCGGGTCGCCGACCAATGCGGCCGCCGCCATGTCCACGACCTGGTAGTTGCTCCACAACTGCGCTGCGGAATTGTCTGGCTTCTGCACCCAGCTCATGCCGCCATCGCTGCTCAGGTAAAGCATATTGCAATCGGTGGCAAAGAGGCGGTATGGATCAGCCGGGTCAATCAGCAACGGGCGCAGATTAAGGGCTGTGGGCATTTCTTCCCAGGTGTAGCCACCATCAATCGACTGGTAGAATGGTTCGTTTGAAGAGGCCGGGTCGCTGCAATTCGCGCCCGCGCCGCTGTAGAGTACGTCTGGATCTGCAGAGCTCATCAAGAAGTCATCGACTTCCACTTTGGAGCGGATCAAGAACCAGATGCGCCCGTTATCGTTCGACCGATAGAGCAGACCGTTGTCGGTGAACGCATAGATGGTGGGGCTAAGGCGGTCGCCGATCACCTTCTCGATTTCATGCGGATAGATCATTGCCTTGTCTGATGCCGTGCTGGACGCCGGTGCGGGCGCAGGCGCCGGTGCAGGCACCACTGGCTGTGGTCGCGGCGGCACAGGGCGAGGCGGCGGCGGCGGTACGGTGCCGGGTGGGCGGGGCGGCACGGTGCCCGGCGGGCTTTGGAAGGCGGTGATGGATTGGCTATCGAATGCTCCAATCGATGTAAGCGTATCGACGGACGACGCGCCAGATGCGCTGCCGGCGGCTGACAATACCACGGATGGAATCAATACCAGGGCAAGGATCAGCGCTGGCAGGAGTAGAAATGTTCTTGACAAAGAACGCATTGAAATCCTCCTGAACGTATAGTTGACAAAGAGACGCAAGAGATTGCACACGCGCTACGGATTTGGCGCCACACTACCGGAATCGCTGTGCGCAGTATGTTCGTCAACGATGACGAATGACCGACAGGAAAGTAACGGCGACTTCTGAGGAATTCTGGGGAAACGTTTGACAAACCGCCCTAAACCCTCTACTATGCACCTGCAAAATACAGGGTGACGAAAAGGCTGTTAAGCAGCGTCACGATCAATTCTTCAAGAGGATGGCCAGGAGCTATGGCATTGTTAGACATTGTGGCAGTCGATGATCCCGAATATGAAGTGCTGCTCAAAACTGCGCAGCGCGTCCGCGAGTTTGGCCCATCGCTCCATCAACTGCTGGACGATATGCTGGAGACTATGCGCAAAGCGCCCGGGGTCGGCCTGGCCGCGCCCCAAGTCGGCGTCAGCCAACGCATCACGGTGATCGAGTATCCCGAGGACGAAGACGACCCGGAGAACACCAAGCGCGTTTATGAGATTATCAACCCGGAGATCATTAAGAAGCGCGGTGCGGATGTAGGACAGGAAGGATGCCTAAGCATTCCTGGCCTGGCGGCTGATGTCGAGCGCGCCACACACGTCGTGATCAAGGCGCAGGACCGCTATGGCAAGGAGATTCGCATCAAAGCTTACGATTGGCTTGCCCGCATTTTCCAGCACGAGATCGACCACCTGCACGGCGTGCTGATGACAGACAAAGCGCAAAAAGTCTACCGGCTGGTCAGGGGGGAGGACGGCGAGATCGATACCGTGCCGCTCGAAGAAATTCCCGATTTTCACAAGCTGGCAAGCCCGGCCTGACCGAGCATCAATCGCGCATCCTCAGCAACCTCAACCTGGACAGAACAAACAGGCGAGTCGGGAATCCCGACTCGCCTGTTTGTTCTGTCCAGCACCACCACAGGGCAGCAACTGATCTGTTTAAATCATGGGGATCACGGCGTCGTGGGCGTCTCCACCACGGGAAGATTGACAGGTGGATTGTTGACCAACTGTGCAAAAATCCACGCGCCGCTTTCGAGTTGGAACCACGCACCATCGGCTGTCTGCCCGACTATGGTCAGCGTCTCGCCTTCGGTGGCGGCCCCGACGACAGGCGCTTCCGTCGAAGGGCTCTGCCGCAAATTAGCCGCGGTAATGACGGTGGCGGGCTCCGTTACTTCTGCTACGGGCGCCGCAGCAACTTCTGGCTGTGGCGTCGGCGTCGGCAAGAGCGCCAATAAGTCGACGGCTGGCGCCGCAGCAACCTCAGGCTGTTGGACAGCTTCTGGCGTCGGTGCGACCTCGACGAGGGGTTGGGGTGCCTCCGTGGCGGATGGCGGTGCAGCTTCTTCGACCGCGGGCGCTGCCGCCTCTGCCCCTGGCTCCACATTCACACTTTCGGTGGCGGTTGACGGTGCGAGTAAATTCTCCGGCAGGGCCGCAACTTCTTCTGCCCGTTGCTCAGGGGCAGGCGTCGCAGCCGCGGCTTGTTGCCATGCCACCACCTGCTCCTGTACGGCAGCGATGCCATTGCCGATCTCATCTCCCAATTGCGTGACCGACCACCAGACCAATGCGGCCAGCGCGGCAACGCTCAGCACAACAACAAGCGGCATCAGATTGATGCGCCGCGGAGATTCCAGTTCTTCGGATTCGTCGTGCAGCGCCACATCTTTTGGGCGATAATCGACGGCGCGCTCAGGTGGCAAAGGCGACCCCGCGCTGGTGTCAGCCAACACGGTTGCCAACGATTCGTCGGCAATGGCGCGCCGGCGCTCGATCATTTCCGTTGGTTCGATGCCCAGGTAAGTTGAATAGTTACGCAGGAAGCCACGCCCTACCACTTCACCGGGCAGGAGATCCCATTCATCCGACTCGAGCGCAGCGAGATATTTCTGACGGATACGCGTGGCAACCTCAGCCTCGGCCAAAGTCACACCCATCGCCTCACGTCGTTCTCTCAAGATCGGCCCGGTTGCGGGGCTGGCGGTCTGGGCGACGCGCCCGCTCTTACCGCGTTCAGGTTTCATCGAAGCTTCTGCATTCGTGGCTTTTCGTGTGTTGTATGTCAGCATGTCCGCTGCATATTCCATCGCCTTTGCGTCCGAGCGACTGGACATTTTTGCCTCCACTCTTGGCGGCTCGGAGACTCGTCGACGCCATTCACCTTACGGCGCTTTCCTATCGCAAAGTCTAGCGTGCCGCACACCCTTTGTCAATTCCGTACGCGCTTGCCAAGTCTGCAAACGTGTTCCAAGCAACGCAGCAGATTGCGGCGCGGTTCCACGTCTCGGCAACCAGCCCCATTGCGTCAGCCGGCAAAAACGCCTCTCCGTGTAGAGAGGCGTTTTCTAAGCCGTTAGAGAGAGACTCGAGCTCCCGACCTGCGACCGGCCGCCATCGCGGCGCACCGGCTCCGGTTGAACGACTTCACAAAATAGGCTGCCGAGCATGGCGTCACTGAGTTGGGCGCCATCACTTCGCATACCATCCGTGCATGGTTCGCAGACCAATTGCAAGCTGGCCGCATAGACCGGCGCAATCGATCCCACCATGATTCGTCCTATGCAGGGTTACGGCGGCGGCAAGGACGCCAAACGCATCGACGAAGACAAGAAACGACCCGCAAAGGCGCAAAGAAAGCTGCGGCGGTCTCGATTGACGCTGACCAGGCTAAGACGCTCAAGACCCTATGACGGGAAGGCGTTCTGTTTCACGAAGTCGACGACGTCATCCACATAGCCAAAGGCGAGACAGGTGGTGGTGTCGGCGGCGCCGTAGTAAATGGCGAGGCGTCCGGTGTCAGCGTCCACCAGCGCGGCGCACGGGAAGGCGACATTGGGCACATCGCCGGTGCGTTCGTAGGGCGCTTGCGGCGCCAGCAGATAAGGCTGGCCGCGGGCGATGACCTGCCACGGTTGGTCAAGGTCAAGCAACGCGGCGCCGAAGCTGTAGACGAAGCCGTTGCACGAGGTCAACACGCCGTGATAGATGAGCAGCCAGCCTTCGCTCGTCTCGATGGGAATCGGCCCGGCGCCGATCTTGGTGGATTGCCAGCCACCCTTGGTCCCCATAACATGCCGATGGCGTCCCCAGTGCACCATGTCTGGACTTTCACTGTAATAGATGTCGCCAAAGGGCGTGTGGCCGTTGTCGCTGGGGCGGCTGAGCATGGCGTACTTGCCGTTGATGCGGCGCGGGAAGAGCACGCCGTTGCGGTTGAAGGGCAGAAAAGCGTTCTCCATCTGATAAAACGTCTCGAAATCGATGGTGTACCCCACGCCGATGGTGGGGCCGTGGTAGCCATTACACCACGTGACGTAATAGCGATCCTCGATCCAGCAGACGCGCGGGTCGTAAGCGTACTCAAAATTGTTGACTTCGGCCGCCATCGCATTGTCCGGCATAAAGTGAATACGTTCCGGCTCGATGCTCCAGGTGACGCCGTCAGCGCTGCGTCCGGCGTGGATCTGCATCTGACGGCGCTTGTCGTCGCAGCGAAAGACGCCGGCAAAGGCGCCTTCATAGGGCACGACCGCGCTGTTGAAGATGCTGTTGGAAGTCGGCGTCAAGTCGTGCGGGATGATCGGGTTGCGTTGCGAACGCCACACGACGGCGCTGCTTCCCGGTGGGCGATCCTCCCAGGGAATGGTGGGCAATGGCGAATGGGCGATACGAACGCGCGGCTCATTCGCCCTGGCAAGACCGGATGTTGCAGACTGATTCATGGCTGGCCCCTGCTGTTTGAATTGAGGATGATACGGGATCAAAACGATGGCGCATGTTGTTTAGTAAACGTTTTGCAATTTTGTTTGCTGTTGCGTGTACTATAGCGTAGCCAATACCCGGTGTCAATGAAAAGTCGGCGCCGGCGATCTCACCAGACCGCCTGGTAGAGACGCAGCCAGTTGCCGCCGATCAGCTTGCGAACGTCATCAGGCGGATAGCCGCGCGCCAGCAGCCCGTGCGTCACATTGGCGCATTCAGCAATCGAGGCAAAGCCCGTCGTTGGCGTCACGCTGGCAAACTGCTTCACGACTTCCGGGCGCATCCCGCGCAGCGCCTGTGCCGCAATCTCGGCCGGCATCTCCTCCATAAAGTCGGGCCCCAGCCCCACATGGTCAATCCCGACCAGGTTGACCAGATAGTCGATGGTATCCAGATAATCATCCAGCGTTGCGTGCATGTCGCAGGTGAGCATGGGGGCAAAAGCCACCGCACCGACGATGCCGCCGCGTGCAGCCAGAGCCAGGAGCGCATCGTCGCTCTTGTTGCGCGGGTTGGGGCAGCGCGCCAGCGGGTTGGCATGGGTTATCGCCACGGGGTGCTGTGACGCTTCGATGGCGTCGCGCGTGGTGCGCGGCCCGCAGTGCGAAAGATCGATCAACATGCCCAGACGATTCATCTCGCCGACGACCGCGTGGCCAAAGGGGGTCAAGCCGCTGTCGTCCGCTTCCAGACAGCCGCAGCCGACGCGGTTGCAGTGATTGTAGGTAAGCTGGACAATCCGCACGCCCAGCGCACGATAGACGGCCAGCAGTTCCAGCTTGTCGCCGATCGGCGCGGTGTCCTGAAAGCCCAGGATCAACCCGACGCGGCCACTCGTCTTCGCCGCGCCAATATCGGCCACATCGACCACCTGCATGATGCGATCTTGATGAGCGCGCACCAGGGCGAGCAGATCGGCAATCAGCGTCATCGTCTGCGGCAGATCGTGCCAGGCCGCAATCGTGGCATTCACCGCAGTCACGCCACCCAGCGCCAGCCGCTCCAACACAGACGGGACGTAGAACCAGCTAGCATTCAAGCCATCGATCACAATACTCGTCCGGTGCACATCGTTGGCAGATACGGAATTCATCGCTGCTCCTTTTGGTAAACCGCCGATTATGATTTTTCAGAGTCGATCATAGACGATTGCGCTGCCAGCGCCAATGCCAGGACCTCCGCCCTCGCCAGCCGCGATCCCGCCTCAAGGGAGGCTCTCCATTCCGCTGCTTCCAGCAGCGCAGCCGCCGGCGCCATCAACCGGTCGCGGACGCGCTGCCCAAAGGGTGTAACCCGGCAGCCAATCTGTGCGCGCCATGCGTCGACCGCGCCCAGGAGTTGCGCCGCGCTTGTCATCTGGCCACGTGCAACCAGGAGACCGGCGGCGCCCTCCAGCGCCGCCAGCATGCCATCCTCACCGCCGAGGGTGCGGTACATTTGCAGCGATTCTTGCAAGGCAACCGCGGCCGCGGCAAAGTCGCCACGCCACAGATGCAGATAGCCACGGTTGCGCGCCGCCCACGCCTGACCGTGCTGATGGCCTGCACGGGTGAAGCGGGCGTAGGCGCTGGCAAAAGCGGCGTCGGCATCGTCGAGATCGCCGCGCAACAGATAGACCTCGCCCAGCATGTTCAGGGCGGAGGCCTGGCTGGGCTCGTCGTCATTCGCCGCGTGAAAGGCCAGGACTTCAACCAGCAGCGGCGCGGCCGCCGCCAACTCACCCTGTTCGACCAGCACCGAACCGAGCATCTCCGTGACCAGGGCGAGGTGCCAGGGTCGTTCCAGCGTGCGCAACAGGGTCGTCGCCTCGGCAAGTGCACGCTGGCTCTGCGCCAGCTCGCCCGCCAGGAGCCAGGCATAGCCGCGCTGATACAGCAGCCATGCCCGATCAAAGGGCAGATCCGCTTCTTGAATAAGCACTGTGGCGGCGGCGAAGTCGTTCTGCGCCAGCGCATATTCAGCGCGTAATGTGTGCAACATGCCGCGCACCGTCAGGGCGCGGACGCGCAGACAGGGGGCTGCCGCGCCAGAGCGATCCAGCGCAGCAGTCAACCAGCCGATCCCCTCATGCCAGCCGCCGTTCAAGTACCAGAAGTGACCGAGCAACCCAGACAGTTCAAGCGCACGCTCGGCTGCCTCCAGCGCGTCGGCGTGATCGAGCAACCAGTGCAAAAGCCCGCGCAAGTTTTCCTGGTCGGCGGAAAGACGCTGTCGCCAGAGATCTTCGTTGCGCTCAATCGCATAGACCGTGTGATTCTGCTGCGCCAGGTCGATGCAAAAATCCGCATGGCGCAACCAGATGGCAGGGGCGGCGCCCGATGCCTGCAAGGCTTCCGCAGCAAAGGCGCGGATCGTATCGATCAGACGGTAGGTGGAGACCCCGCCCAGGTTTGTCTCGACGGCCAGCAGGCTGTGATTCACCAACGTCGCCAACGCCGTTTCGGTCGACGCATCTGGTGGATCGGCGGAGGGCGCGGCCACAACAGCCGCGCGTGTGGCCGCAAAGGGGCCAGCAAAGACGCTCAGGCTACAGAACAGCCGCTGTTCTTCCAGTGGCAGCAGGCGATAGCTCCAGTCGATCGCGGCGCGCAAGGTGCGCTGGCGGGAGGGCAGGTCGCGCGCACCTTGCGTCAGCAGATCCAAGGTGTGGTCGCTGTCCTGGAGATTAGCCAGCAATTCGCCGGCCGTGCGGTCGCGCAGGCGTGCGGCCGCCAACTCAATTGCCAAGGGAATCCCGGCCAGCCGCGCGCAGATCTGCTCGATCGTTGCAAGCGTTGCGCCATCCGGTGTGAAGCGCCGATCAAACGCGCGCACACGCGCCACAAACAGGCGGATCGCCGGCGGCCAGTTAGCTTCAGCTAGCAACGCATCCTCATCGCCATGGACATCCAGGGGAGCGACGACAACTTCCTGCTCGCCCGAAAGCTGCAGCGGGACGCGGCTGGTCACCAGCACCTTGAGCCGGGCAGAGTGGCGCAGCAGCGCCGCGACATCGTCGGCCGCGGCTGGAATCTGTTCAAAGTTGTCCAGAATCAGGAGCAGGTCACGGGGCTGGAGCGCCATGGCGACACTTGCGCGCGGGTGGTGCGCAGATGACAATGGCAAGGCCAGTGTCTGCGCCACGACTGTGCAAAGGAGATCGGCATCGACCAGCGCCGCCAGATCGACCACCCAGACACCGTCGGCAAACTTCGTAGCCAGCGCATGGCCCGTCTGAATCGCCAGGCGCGTCTTCCCCACGCCGGGCGACCCGAGCAGCGTCACCAGGCGCGTGCCCGCCTCGCACAGCAACGCTGCGACCGCTGCGACCTCAGCCTCGCGCCCGATCAAGGGGGTGAGCGGGTGCGGGAGGTTGCCCGCCTGGTGCGCGCGCGGCGGCACGGACCCAGGGAGAGCGGTGGCCCGCGCCTGCTTGACAAAGGCGTCGCGCTCGTCCGGCGCCACCGCCAGCACTTGCGCCAGCGCGGCCGCAAGTTCGCGGGAAGGCCGCCGCTCGCCCGCCTCGATCTTCTTGAGCGTCTCGACCGAATAGCCGATGATGGCCGCCAGTTGCGCGCGCGTGAGGTCAAGCTGCTTGCGCCGCGTTCTGATCCACTGTCCAACCTGTGCGTCATCCACGCCTTAATCTCCCTCTGTCTACACCGACTGTACCACTTTTTGCACCTGTGATTGTACCTGAAGGTGGTCTATTCATTCATGGGATGACCCTTCAGAATAGGTGCGCATCATCGTTTGTCCACTGCAGCCACAAATTCGTCAAAAAGCAGCTTCGCCTCCCCGCGCCAGATTTCACTTTTGTTCACCAGCTTACCAGGAGCACCATGCACATCAACCGATTTGCCGTATTGACTGCCTTGACCACGATCCTGCTGATCTTGGGCTTGCTGGGCCACCTGCCGGCGCTGGCTGCACCCGCCGACAGCGTTGTCGGTGACGGCACGGCGGCCAGTTGCGACGGCAACGCACTGGAAGCCGCCATCATGGCCGGCGGCAGCGTCACCTTTGACTGTGGCGGCGTGCATACCATCCTGGCCAACACGATGGTCGTCGACAGCGGTCTCAACGTGGTGGTGGACGGCGGTGGCCTCATTACCGTCAGCGGCGAGGAGCTACGCCAGCTCTTCATTGTTAATGCCGGCGCCAGCCTCACGCTGAACAACATCACGCTGAGCAACGGCAACTGGCCAGGTCGCGGCGGCGCGGTCGCCGTCGATGGCGAGGTGACGTTGAACAACAGCACCGTGCGCAACAGCCAGTCATCATGTCAGGTATGCGACGGGACGGACGGGATCGGCGGCGCCATCGTCGTGGAAAACAGCGGCTCGCTGACCGTCACCAACAGCCAGATCCTGAACAACCAGGCAACCGGTGCGGGTGGAGCGCTCGGCCTCTTTGGCGGCGCGACCACCGTCACCAACAGCACCATCGACGGCAATCGCAGCGGCGGTCTCGGCGGCGGGGTGTGGACGAATGAGGGCGCAACGCTCACGCTCACCGACAGCCGCGTCAGCAACAACGAAGCGGCTGTCGGCAACGCAGGGTCGGGCGGCGGGTTGGTCACGCGCGGCGATACCACAATTGTGCGCAGCACGCTCAGCGCCAACCTGGCAGATGATGGCGGCGCACTCATCGTCCGGGGCGGCAGTTTACGCGTCGAGAACAGCACCATCAGCGGCAACCGGGCGCGTGTGCTTGCCGGCGGTGTGCGCTTCGAACTGCCCGTGGGTGCAGGCTCAGCCAGCCTGATCAACAGCACGCTGGTCGGCAACATCGTGGTCAACGTCGATAACGTCAGCAGCAACGCCAATGTCTACATCGACGGCCAGACGCAAGCGCCGATCTTCCAGAACAGCGTGATCGCCGGCAGTGTGACCGGCCCCAATTGCGTGCTGGGCGTTGCGCCCCAGTCGCTTGGCTACAACCTGGTCAGTGATGGCAGTTGTGCTCTGAGCGGCACGGGCGACCAGCAATCTGTCAACCTGCTGCTGGACACGCTGAAGGACAATGGCGGGCCGACGCAGACGCACCTGCCCTTTGTCGGCAGCCCGGTGGTCGATGCCGTTCCCGCGGCCAATTGTCCGGTCAGCACAGATCAGCGCGGCATCCTGCGGCCGCAGGGGCCGAATTGCGACGCTGGCGCGGTGGAGGAAATTCCGACCACGCAGCCACCGTTGCCGATCACCCAGCCCTACTATCTGGGCAAGCTGCTCGTGCGTCCCATCAAGCTGCCGATCTTTGCCATCAAGCCCAACATCGCCGCCACCCAACTCGAGATCACCCAGGGCATTCAGGAGGCAGACGGGCTGGGCGTGACGCTCGTTGCCGGCAAGCGCACCTTTGTCCGCTTCCACGTCGAGAAGACGAGCGGTTTCGCCAACCCGATCGTCGGCGCGCGGCTGTGGCGCATCGTCAACGGCCAGCGCGTCGGCGACCCGATCCTGCCCAGCGCGCAACCTGGCCTCTACTATTTCCTACCCGTAAAACTTGGCGGCGCCAAGTATATCGTCGACCCGACGATCACGGTGCTCAGTTCCCCGGACCGCAACGCGCTGGGCGATTCCTTCTTCTTCCGCCTGCCCGACAGTTGGACCGCGGCCGGGCCACTGGCTATAGAGGCGGAGGTCAACCCCACGTTCCTGCCCAATGCCGTCGATGAGGCGACGCGCAGCGACAATACGCTGCGCACCAGCATGACCTTTGTGGACACGCCGCGCATGATCCTGCGCCTCTTCTCCGTGCGCTATCGCAACAACGGCACGCTCTATGCGCCTACCGAGACGCAACTGCGCGAGGTGGAAGATTGGCTGCGCCGCGCCTATCCGATCGCACGCCTGACCGTCATCCGCGACAGCGAAGATATGACCAACCTCAACCGCATCCCTACCTGCGATGAAGTCAACGGCCGCCTCTTCTGGGACAATCTCTTTCTCAAGTGGGCGGGGATTGATGCCGTGCCGACGCGCTATTTTGGCCTGGTGGCCGACGCCAGCAGCGCGGTGTGGATGCGCGGCTGCGCAACCGATATTCCCAGTTTTATCGCTTCCGGGCCAACCGGCGACCCCAACAACCATGGCTTCTCCTCTTGGGACAAAGACAACGACGGCGAGAGCTATGGCGATTGGTACACCG
This sequence comes from Candidatus Caldilinea saccharophila, assembly GCA_016710365.1. Taxonomy (GTDB): domain Bacteria; phylum Chloroflexota; class Anaerolineae; order Caldilineales; family Caldilineaceae; genus Caldilinea; species Caldilinea saccharophila. The sequence continues at coordinate 372,821 of JADJVW010000002.1, forward strand.
GTCACGAACTGGCGCACACGTGGGGGCGCAGCCATGTCACCTGCCGCGGCGACGAAGGCGGGCCGACATGAGCTATCCCATGGGGAGAGCGGCTCGATCGGGCGGCAAGGCGGTCAGAACAAGTACTGGGGCTTCGACATCTACCTGCGCGGCCGATTGTCTATCCACCGACGTGGAAGGATATTATGGTCTACTGTAACAACCAATGGATTTCAGCTTACACCTATGAAGCCATTCGCAACCGCCTGGTCTCCGAAAATGCGGCTGCGGCGCTCGCCAGCAACGTGGACGCGCCGCTGGCTGACTATCTGGTCATCCAGGGCAGCGTGACGCCGGCCGGGCCTTCGGCGACGCTGGACGAAATCTATCGGCTGACGGCGCCGTCGGCGCTGGCGAGCTCTGCGCCGGGCGCCTACGCCATCCGCTTGATCGGGGCCGGCGGCAGCGTGCTGGCCAATTATCCCTTCACCCCGCGCGCCGATACGGAGGCTCCCGACGACCTGACCAAGCCCTTGCTGGTCATGGAGCAGGGTCCCCTTTGTGGCCGGTACAACCCAGATTCAGATCGTCGCCGGCGCCACTGTGTTGGCCACGCGCGCCGTCAGCGCCAATGCACCGACCGTTGCCGTCACCGCACCGTCCGGCGGTGAAACTGTCGACAGCGCGGGGCTGACCGTGACGTGGTCGGCCAACGACGCCGATGGCGATGCGCTGGTCGCCACGGTGCTTTACAGCCGTGACGGCGGCGCCAGCTATGCGCCGCTGCGCCTGCATCTGACCGGGTCGAGCGTTGTGATTCCGCTGGCCGAACTGGGCGGCACGACGCAGGGCAAGATTCGCGTCCTTGTCAGCGACGGCGTCAACACCGGCCAGGCGGATTCAGCCGGCTTCTTCAGCGTGCCCAACCAGCCGCCGGCCGCGCAGATCATCACGCCAGATGAAGGAGCAACCTTCGGCTACGGCCAGATCGTCGCGTTGACTGGCGTGGCCACCGACATCGAGGATGTAACGCTGCCGGACAGCGCCTTTGCGTGGTACTCGGACCTGGACGGCCTGCTGGGCGCGGGCGCCTCCCTCGATGCGTCGCTCGAAACGATCGGCGCGCATACGCTGACGCTGCAGGTCACGGACAGCAGCGGGGCGGTGGGGACAGCCCAACGCACCGTTACCGTCAGCGACGATGTGATGGCGGCGGCAGTGGCGCTCATCGTGGCGCCGCCGGCCACCAACTTCGTAGCAAGTGCGGGCAGCCCCACCGTACAGACGCAGACCGTCAGCCTGCGCAATCCCGACGGCAGCGCACTGGCGTGGCAGGCGAGCAGCAACGCCGCCTGGCTCTCTGTGGCCGCCGCCAGCGGCGTCACCCCGGCCGACCCCGAACTGCGCGTCGATCCATCCGGACTGGCAGCAGGTGACTATAGCGGCATTGCGTCGATCAGCAGCAGCGGGTCGGGCGGCGCGGCGCCGGTGCAGCAAGTGCGCGTGTCCCTCACGGTGACAGGCGCCACTACAACCTTGCAAAGCCTCTATCTGCCTGTGATTCGAAAATAGCCAGGTAGATAAGGGCAGCTTGCCCTCTCCTCGTGGGTCAGTGCTGACTGACCCACGAGGCTGTGCTTTCGGCGCACCTGTTCAGCCTGGTTCCATAGGCGCCGGATCAGGCAAATCAGAGGAACAAAGCCGGATGATTTTCAGATAAAATCTGCGAGCATCTGCCGAATCCGTCCGATCCGTGGGCTATTTTTCGCGATGCTGGATAGCTAGTGCAGAAGGGCGCAAATCATCCGCTAGTTGGTGCTTTGCGGAGAAACCGAGTTTTTTGGAAAAACTCGGTTTCTAGTTGTCGGCCTATTTATGCCGCAGTGCACTAGCTTTCGGCTGAAAAGTCCAGTTTACAAGCAATCGTTGGAATAGTGGTTATTAAAAGAGGGCTGATTATGCGATACTGAAAAATACAATTCTCTTACCCGACCTATCATCGGATGAGAAAGCGACGTGTTTATTCAAAACAAAAGAGAGTCCCGCTTGAACGACCTGAAGTTAATTCAGACGCCACCAATTCAGAAGTCACTAATTTAGACGCCACCAATCCAGACGCCGTAACCACAACTGACGCCATCCCGACAGTTACTGTCGATCAACTGCCGCCCCATATTGCTGAAGCCGCCATGCGTGCGGGCTGGAAAACCTTGATGCCGGTGCAGGTGCGGGCGATCCCCTATTTGCTTGACGGTCAGGATGTGATGATCCAGGCGCGCACGGGGAGCGGCAAGACAGGCGCCTTCCTGCTGCCGATGCTGGAGCGGCTCAACCCGAACAAGGCCGCGTGTCAGGCGCTGATCCTGGTGCCGACGCGCGAATTGGCGCATCAGGTCTGGCATGAAGCCGAAATCCTGTGCGGCAGCTCCGGGATGCGCACCGTGGCCGTCTATGGCGGCGTCGGTTACGGCCAGCAGATCGACGCGCTCAAACAGGGCGCTCACATCGTTGTCGGCACGCCCGGTCGCATCCTCGACCATCTACTCAAGCGCACGTTGGTGCTCGACAAGCTGGAGATGTTGATCTTCGATGAGGCTGACCGCATGTTGTCGATGGGCTTCTACCCCGACATGCGCGAAATCCAGAGCTATCTGCCCGATCGCCGCATCAACGCCTGTATGTTTTCCGCCACCTTCCCGCCGCAGGTGATGCGCACGGCGCAACAGTTTATGCACGACCCGGAATTTGTCACGCTCAGCAGCGCTCACGTCCATGTGGCCGAAACCGAGCATGTCTTCTATGTCGTGCCGGACATGGGGCGCGAACGCAGCCTGGTGCGCATTATCGAGGTGGAAAACCCGGAATCGGCCATCATTTTCTGTAACACCAAAGTCAATGTCCACTTTGTCACCGTCGTGCTCCAACGCTTTGGCTACGACGCCGACGAATTGAGCGCCGACCTTTCGCAGGTCGACCGCGAGCGCGTGCTGACGCGCGTGCGCGAGGGATCGCTGCGCTTTCTCGTCGCCACCGATGTCGCCGCGCGCGGGCTGGACATCCCCGAACTGTCGCACGTCATCCAGTACGAACCGCCGGAAGACACGGAGGGCTATATCCATCGTTCTGGGCGCACGGGGCGCGCGGGCGCGGCCGGTGTGGCGATCACGCTGGTCAGCCGCGCCGACAAAAGCGTGCTCGACCGCATCGTCAAACACTACAAGCTGCCAATGATCGAACGGCCGCTGCCCAGCGAGGAAGATGTCCAGACGGTCGTGGCCGAACGGCTGACCGCGCTGCTCGAAGCGCGACTGCGCGATCGCGACAAGTTGCAGGCCGAGCGCAGCCAGCGCTTTGTCCCGCTCGTGCGCAGCCTGATGGAAAATGAGGACGAGCTGCCGATCATGACCATGCTGCTCGACGACTATTACCAACAGTTGTTGCACGCACCGACGCTGCCGCCAGAGGCGCCGCAACCCAAGCCAGCCCGTAAACCCACCAAGCCGGAGCGCAGCCGCCGTAGCCGTGAGCCGCGCCGCAAATAGAACACAGTGCAGGAGTCATGCCGTGCGTCTTGCCGAGTGGATCCGCCACGATCTGGAGGAAGTCTGCGTCATTCTCGCCCAAATCGATGATGTCAGCGCCGAGGCTATGGTGGCGTCGATTTTGGCCGCGCGGCGCGTCTTTGTCGTGGCGTTGGGACGCAGCGGCTTGATCCTGCGCATGTTCGCCATGCGGCTGATGCAAATCGGGCTGGAGGTGTACGTCGTGGGCGACGTCACGACGCCAGCCATCGCCGCGGACGATCTGCTTATTGCCCTCTCCGGCAGCGGGCGCACCGAGACGGTCGTGAACCTGGCGCGCAAGGCCAAAGCCTGCGGCGCGCAGGTGCTGGCAATCACCTCCAGCCAGGCCACGCCGTTGGCCGAGGTGGCTGATGTGACTGTCATTACACCGGCGGCATCCGTCAAGACAGAAATAGCGACGCCGACGCGCCTGCCGCTCGCCAATGCGCTGGAGCAGGCGATGGCGATCTACCTGGACTGCATCGGCGCCATGCTGGCCGCGCGCCGCGGGCAGGGTAACGCCGCGATGATGCGACGACACGCGAATTTGGAGTGACTAGGAGACTAGGAGACTAGGAGACTAGGAGACTAGGAGACTAGGAGACTAGGAGACTAGGAGACTAGGACGAATTGTCAATGGTGGATGGTGAAGTCTTAAATCTCCCCTTCTCTCTGTCTCCCCCTCTCCCTTTCTCCCTTTATTCGCGAAGCATCGGCAAGACGAGCGCGGACGGGTGCGCGGCGTCATGAAAGACGGTTTGCTGCGCGGCTATCATTTCCGTCGCCAGCGCCTGGTTGCCGGAAACGCCCAGATTACGCGCAAAGCGGGGATGCGCGCCGCTGGCAACCAATACCCGGATACGCTCTCCCGCTTTGACTCGATAGGCCGTAGAGGACAGGGCGACGATGATGTGCACGCTGCCGTCAGGTTGCACCTCGCCGCGACCCACTTCCACACGATAGATCCCTTCACAGATGTTTGTCGAGCGACCGGAACGATCGACCACGCAGAGCCGGCCAAAGAAATCCGCCGTGGATAGACTCGACTTGACGTAGAGGTCAAGCTGCACCGGGCCGGCAAACTCTACATCTTCCCGCAACGGGATCGACGAAAAGACCAGCACATCCTTGCGGCGCTCCAGCGGACGGTTGTCCACGCCGCCCGCATCGTCAGAGAGCTTAGGCCCACCCAGGCTAGGCGTGGGGTCAGCTGGATCATACAGGTAAACGTCGGGGGCAGCGCCGGTGGGCGCCGGGTCGACAAAAAGCCGCCCAGTCTTGGCGACGCCGTTGCCGTGTAGATAGAGGCGCAACGGTTGGCTGCGCGGCGGCCACTGGTCAAACTCACGCCAGCGGTTGGCGCCCATGACATAGAGGCGCACGGGCCTGGCGTCTGGGTTGGCCGGTTCGTTGCGCAGGTGCGTAGCAAACCAGCGCAACCCCTCATTGAACGCCACGGCCATATATCCATAATCCATGTGATGCCAGGGGCCGACCACCAGGCGCGGGCCGCGACCGGATGTGGCCTGCACCGCATAATCTTCCAACAGCCCGTCGAGGAATAGATCGTACCAGCCGCTGATGAAAGCGGCCGGCGGCGCAGATCCCACGGCGTCGCGATGATCCACCTGCTGCCAGACCGGATGCTGCGGGCCTGCTCCGCTCATCTCGCGGAAGAGCACGTCGGGTTTGCCGATCGCCAGCGCATCCGCGGTCTGCATCGGCAGATGCATAAACGTATCGCGCAGCAAGCGATCCTGCAGCGAGCCGCTGTTGATGCGGCGCAAGCGCTCCCAGGCGCTCAAGGCTGGGTCGTCCATTGCCGCAAGCTGAAACATCCAACGCAGCAGCAAGTCGAGCGGAAAGCCTTGTGCGTGATATTCCATCAGGTGCGAGTGCGTGATGATCGGCAGCAGCGCCTTGAGCGACGGCGCGCGGCTGGCAGCCGCGGCCCATTGTACATAGCCGAGATAGCTGGCGCCCCACATGCCGACGGCGCCGTTGCACCAGGGCTGACGCGCCATCCATGCCAGCGTGTCGTAGCCATCGTCGCCTTCATGGACAAAGGCGACAAATTCTCCTTCGGAATCAAAGCGGCCGCGCACATCCTGATTGAGCACATGATAACCATGCGTAGCAAAGGCGCGAGCATACATCTCCGCCAGCGAACGACCCGGCCCACTGCGCCCGTAAGGCGTGCGGATCAACACTGCCGGGCCGGATGCAAGCCCGACCGGCGCAAAGTGATCTGCAATCAAGGCCACGCGGTCGCGCATCGGGACGCGCAGGCCGTAAGTGGTCTGCACCTTGCACGGGCCGCTGGGCAGCTTGACCATCTGCGCTAACGCAAATTCTAGTGCCGCCTCGCCAAGCGGGTTCTCCAGGATCAGCCGTTCGAGCGTTCGTGTAATGTCTGACATAATTTCACCGCTAACTCTTTCTAAAACAACCTTTGGCGCAGAGGAGCAGAGGCTCGCAGCAAAAGGCTGTTTTATTGTCGATTGCGTCCTCAGCGCGCTATAGACGCTGACTGGATATCATGAGGCGTAATACGTAAGGCGTAATCTTGTCACGCATCACGCATTACGCATTATTTACAGGTAGATGCACGGACCAGGCGATCAGCAGCAACGCGCTGTAATAGGCGCCCATGACCAGCAGGTCGCGCTGCGGAAGCGGGGCGCGGAACTTGTCCAGCGCCAGCAGCGAATCGGACGCAATGAACAGGAGCGCGCCGATCATGGCCAAAAGCGCAGGCAGGTCGCGCAACGCCCACCACATCTCGGTCGCCTGCCACCCCATGACAATGAGCACGATGGCGTAGAGGATCACCGGGACGCGCACCGCGCCAGTATAGGGCAGGAGCAGGGAAAGCAAGACCATCCCATACACGACGAACGGCAGCACGATCAACCAGTGCAATGCAAAGCCGCTGCGTGAAACGTACCCTGCGCTGTAAAAGAGATGCGCCGCCAAAAAGCTGACGAGTCCCCAGATAAAGGGGCTGTTCCCCGGCAGCATCAAAAAGATGTCACCGCTGAGCGAAAACAGAATGCCGATCGCAATCAATCCTCGGTACAAGGGCGAGACGGGCGCGGGCAGCAGCAACGCCAGCGCCAGAATCAACGTCGTTGTCAGCGGCTTGAAGAGATAGCGCTGCATCTGCGATCCAGCATAGGCCGCCCAGATGTAGATGATGCCTGAAGCAATTGCCGTGAAGGTAAGCGTAAGCGTGACCGGCATGATGCAACCTCGGTTTCAAGGCGACGCAGCGCTGCATTCCTGAGCTGCCTGCAAGCCACTTGCTCGCCACGCAGCACGCTGGCTAATAGATAAATGGGAGCAGGCGCTTGCTCGTCTTCTGATAATCGGCATAGAGCGGAAAGGCGGCGACCAGCAGGCGTTCCTCGTAGGTAAGCTTGACCAGCAGATTGACCACCAGCAGCGCATAGATCAGCCAGCGCAGCGGCATCGCTTCGTTGAGCACCACAGCCAGCGCGCCGAGCAGGATCGAGGCATACATCGGGTGGCGAATCCATCGGAAAGGACCTTCGCGCACCAACTGGCTGCCCTGCCGCACATCTGGCGTCACGTTGACGTTGTGAATACGCACCGTCAGCAGCGCCCACGCGGCCAGCGCCAGCGCCGCGATCTCCATTGCCAGCAGCACCGGATGGCGCGCAACGATCGGCCCGGTCAACGCCAGCGCGATCAATGCGCCAAACTGGACGATCACCAGCGTGTACGATTTGAGCAGGTTGGGCCGGACGGCTGGCTCGCTGGTCACTGGCTCGCTCACAAATTGACGGTCTGCGGATTAACGGTGTGCGGATTGGCGGTCTGCGGATTGGTCAAACCGCGCCCGCACCTTTCTGATCCTGTCCGCTCTGCCCGCCTGCTTCGCGGTCTTTGCCCGCAAAGATCTGTGGGTCGCGGCCAAAGGTCAAGGTGGCCTCCCGCAAGCGCTCCGCCAGATGGCCCGTGATCTGTTCGGGCGCGAAACGCCAGCTCCAGTTGCCGGACGCCCGCCCCGGCAGGTTCATGCGCGCCTCGCCGCCGAGATTGAGCAGATCTTGCAGCGGCGCGATCGCGGTGTTGGCGACGCTGCGCAACGCGCCTTCGACCAGCGTCCAGGCCGCGTCGTGGCCGTCGGTGCGGAAATAGCGGCGGAAGAAGTCGCGCTCGTGCTCGGTGGCCGTGGTGCGATACCAGCCCCAGCTCGTGTCGTTGTCATGCGTGCCGGAATAGACGATAAAGTTGCGCGTAAAATTGTGCGGCAGAAACTTATCGCTGGCGTCGGTGCTGAAGGCGAATTGCAGGATTTTCATGCCGGGCAGGTTGAATCGATCGCGCAGCTCGATCACGTCCGGCGTGATCTCGCCCAGGTCTTCGGCGATGATGGGCAGGTCGTCGCCCAACTCGGCGCGAATCACCTCAAACAACTGGGCGCCGGGGCCTTTAACCCACTGACCTTTGACAGCGGTCTCTTCGCTGGCGGGCACTTCCCAGTAGCCGGCAAAGCCGCGGAAGTGGTCGATGCGCACCCTGTCGTAGAGCCGCAGCGCCGCGCGAATGCGCCGGATCCACCATCTGTAGCGATTCTGCTGCATGACATCCCACCGATAGAGCGGGTTGCCCCACAACTGGCCCGTCGCGCTGAAATAATCTGGTGGCACGCCGGCCACCACCGTCGGCTGGAACTCGTCATCCAGGAAGAACTCGCTGGGGTTTGTCCAGGCGTCGCTGGAATCCATCGCTACAAAAATGGGGATATCGCCGACGATCTGCACGTCCTGCGCGTTGGCGTACGCTTTGAGCGCCAGCCATTGGCGATAGAAAAGCCATTGATTCAGCTTGTGGTTGAAAATGGCCGCCGCGTGCGTCGTGCGCGCCGCGTCGATGGCGTCAGGCTGGCGACTGCGCAGCGGCATCTCCCACTGGTTCCACGCCGCGCCGTTGTGCGCGTCTTTGAGCGCCATAAAGAGCGTAAAGTCTTCGAGCCAGTCGGCGTTGCCGGCGCAAAATGCGTCGAACTCGCCGCGCGCCGAAATCGACCCGGTCGCGCGGGAAGGCAGGCGACGCGTCGAGCGCCTGCTGGTCGAGCAGGCCCAGGTGGACCAGCTCCTCCAGGCTGATCAAGTAGGGATTGCCCGCAAAGGAGCTGAAACTCTGGTAGGGGCTGTCGCCGTAGCCGGTGGGGCCAAGCGGCAGCACCTGCCAGAGGCTCTGGCGCGTCTCCGCTAGAAAATCGACCCAATGATAGGCGTCCTGATTGAAGCTGCCGATGCCATACGCGCCGGGCAACGAAGTCGGATGCAGCAGGATGCCGCTGCGCCGTAGATCTTCCATCGTCGTTTCTTCTCCATAAAAAAGTGGAATCGATTTATTGAAAGCGAACAACTGTCACGGCATAAACGCCAATGGCGAGCAAAATCAGGCAAAAGATGACCCAGATGACTTCCATCTGGCGTCGATCGGCGAGCTCCAGCGGTTGGGAGCCGAGCCGCACAATGGCCGGCTGTCGATAGCGCGGCATGATGCCGACAGTCACCAACGCGCCGCCAATCAGACCGCCGATATGTCCCCAGTTGTCGATAAAACCGGAACTAAAGCCGATCACGAGGTTCAGCACAAGGACAACGATCATATTTTGCAAGATCGCTCTGCCTTGCACTCCGAAATTATCGCGATACTTGAGGAAAAAGACCGTGATCCCGCCCAGCAGCCCAAAGATTGCGCCGGAAGCGCCCACCGAAATCGGGCCGGAGAGTGCATAGCTGAGAAGGCTGCCGTACAGCCCACTCACCAGAAAAATCGTCAGAAAGCGGATGTACCCTGTAGCCTTCCAAGAGCGCCCCAAGGCGTAGAGCGCGTAAAGGTTAAAGAGCAGGTGCAGCACGCCGCCGTGCAGAAAGATCGCCGTGAACAAGCGCCACACTTCACCCTGTGCGATCAGGGGATTAACCTTGGCGCCCATCAAAATGAGCACATCGATGTTCGTATTGGTGAGCGATGTCCACGATCTGAACAGGAAGAACCCCAGCAGCACCTGCGCGACAAAGACGGCAAGGATCACGCCGAGCAGCCCTTGCGTGACGAGCGGCCGGCTCAGTTTGATGTAAAATTGGGGGCGCGCGTCCCCAAGCGGCGGCCGGTTCGGAGAGGGTGGATAGTTGGAGGAGGGCGGGCCGGGCGGTTGCCAGCTCATAAGATCACCGGCGCCCAATCTACGCGGCTCTTCTCGGCGCGTATGATGCTAAGCACTTCGCTCACGGCCGCGTCGAGTTGCTCTTCGCGGTTGATCACCACGTAGTCGAATTCGATGAAACGGCGCAGTTCGCGCCGCGCCGTAACGATGCGCATCTTGAGTTGGTCGGACTCTTCAGTCTTGCGCAATTGGAGGCGGCGCACCAATTCTTCCTCACTTTCGGCGGTCAGGAAGATCGTCACCGCACTGGGTACGAGCGAGCGAATGGTGGCCGCGCCCTGCACGTCGATGCGCATGACGACATCCTGCCCGCTGGCCAGCGCCTCACGCACGTGTTTCTTGGGGATGCCTTTATAATCCCCATACACGACGGCGTACTCGAACAATTCGTCGTTTTCGATCATTTCGGCAAAATCGCCCACCGACACGAAGTGATAGTCCACACCGTCATACTCGCCGGCGCGTTTGGGACGCGTGGTGGCGGTGACAACAAAGTAGAACGGATAGTTGGTTTGTTTCAACCCCTGGATAATCGAATCCTTGCCGACGCCGCTGGGGCCTGAGAGCACAACGAGCACAGGACGAGGTGCATTCAGGCTTGCGTACAACGCCTCGACTTCCTGGTCGCGATCCTGAGATACGATCAAAGCAGCCTCCTGGAATGACAGAAGGGGAGATAGGGATACTGGCGAGTACAGCCCTGGAAAGTGCGTTCGAGCGACGTCCTTTGCCAAACCGGCTGCAACCCGCTCATCCGTTTGAACGGAAAACAAGCTTCCGCATATAATCCACGTGGTTTCTTCATGAGCGTCAGTATACGTGAGGAAGCGAACGAGTGAAAAGAGGGAATCATGCCAATTTATGAATATGTGTGTCTCGACTGTCGCAAACGCGTCAGCGTCTTTTTTCGCACCTTTTCCGCAGCCAGCGATGAGGCGGCGCGCTGCCCGCGCTGTGAAGGCCGTCATTTGCGCCGTCTGGTGAGCCGCGTCGCGGTGCTCAAGTCGGAAGAGAATCGGCTGGATGAGATGGCCGACCCGTCGTTTATGGCCGGTTTGGAAAATGAAGACCCGCGCGCGTTGGCCGGCTTTATGCGCAAGATGAGCGATGAAATGGGCGAGCCGCTCGACGCCGAGATGTCGGAAATGGTGGATCGCCTGGAACGCGGCGAAAGCCCCGAAGCAATCGAGCAGTCGATGCCTGACCTCGGCGCCGACGCCAGTGGCGCTGGCGGTGGCTTCGATGATTTTGGAATGTAAACCGGCTCAGATCTTCTCGAAATGCGCCACGTCGAGCACAAAAATCGTAGCGCCGCCCATGTGTTTCTCCACCGGCGTGGGAATGTGAACTTCCCCCGGCTCCATCACCGGCGGCAACGGCGTCACATACTGGATGCGGCTGGGGCAGCTTTCGCGAAAGACGCCCATCACACCTTCCACTTTTTCGTCGTCGACGCCACAAAAGATCGTTGTGTTGCCTACGCGCAGAAACCCACCCGTCGTGCTGGTCACGGTGGCGGAAAAGCCACGCCGCGCCAGGCGGTCGAGCACATTGCGCGTGTCGTCGCTGTTGATAATCGCCATCACTAGTTTCATCGTTTTTCCTCCCCATTGTTTAGAAGCTGTTTGGAAAAAGCCTCTTGCTTTGACGCAGACGTGCGCAGAAAACGCAGAGAAATGCTGACAGGAGAGCTTTTTGCTTTTCCTCTGCGCCCCTCTGCTACTCTACGCCTCTGCATCGAAATTGTTCCTGTTTAGAGCGAATCACTCGGCGTCTGCCTCGCCAGCGAGCAGCGCAAAGATACGCGCCCGCAGTTGCATGTGAATCGCCTCGGCGAGCTGCGCGGCGTCGATCACCAGCCAACGGGGGCGATCGGCGGCAGCCAGCGCCAGATAGCCGTCGCGCACGCGCTGGTGAAAGGCGAGTGCGTGGTTTTCCATACGATTCCACTCTTCAGCCGCACCCGCGCGTTTGCGCGCCAGGCCGGCGCGCACATCAATATCCAGGTAAATCGTCAACGTTGGCGTCAATCCGTTGGTGGCATAATCGCCCAACCTACGCAGCGGCTCCAGCGTCTGGCCATGCCCGTAGCCCTGATACGCCAGCGTACTGTCGGCATACCGGTCACACAGCACCACCTGGCCGGCGGCCAACGCAGGCCGGATCACCTCGTCGACGATTTGGGCGCGCGCCGCTTGGAAAAGCAGCGTTTCGGCGCGGAAGCTCATCTCCGTGTGCGCCGAGTCGAGCAGCAAGTCGCGGATGGCGTTGCCGATGCGCGTCCCCCCCGGCTCGCGCGTCGCGAGCACTCGCAGGCCGCGACGCGTCAGCGCATCCGCCAACAGGCGGATCTGGGTCGTCTTGCCGCTCCCTTCCGGGCCTTCAAATGTGATGAACAGACTCACTATAGCGCCCCTGTTTTATCTTGTTCGGCGCTTCGATCAAGAAACCGAGTTTCTGACAGAAACTCGGTTTCTTGACGCAAAATCCACCTGAGAACCTAACGACGAAAGATGCGAACGCGGCGGTAGGGTTCACGCCCATAGCTGTGACTGACGAGATTGGCCGCGCGCGCCAACTGATGCTGTTGGCTGCGGATTGCCGCGGACTGCGGGCTGAGAATCACATCCGACGCGCCGTTGAGCACCCGCTGAATGCCCTCTTGCGTTTCCCGCATCGCCTCATCGAACGCATCGATCGGGGTGACGGCAATGTTGAAGATGTCCACCAACACCTGTTCCATCTGCGCGCCGGTGTTGCTGCGCAGGATGTAAACAGGAATCCCGCGGCGTTCGGCGTCCAGAATGGGCGCCGGCTGTTGACGATAGTAGTTCTTCAACGTCATCACCGCGTCGGCGGCATTGAGATTATCGACGATTTGGATCGGCACGTTCAGGCTGTTGGCCGCGGAGCGCAGCCGATTCTGCCCCACGCCATAGGGATAGATGCGCATGGTGTCGCGTTTGACCGGTTGCGGCTCAGGCGTGCTTTCGGTGAGAGGATGGCCGTTTGTCTCCTGAATGAGTTGCTCCGCCGGTGTTTCCCGGCCGCGCCGACGGCGCGGCCGCGCCGCAAAGTTGCTCTGCTCAACTTCCTCCACCTCATGGTGAGTGATCTGAATTTCCCCGTGCTTATCAACAGTGCGATCTTCCGGCGACAAGGCGCGACCGCGCAGGATCGCATCCACCGCTTGCATGACATCGTGGTGGATCACCATGTGCTGGCGATCCTTGATTTCGATCAGCACATCAAACGTAGGCGGCGCCCGGCGTTCGAGCACGCTCTTCTGCGTGCTGCGGCGGCGCGCCTCCTCGTCGACAGCGTGACGGACTCAATGCCGCCCACCAGGTCGCTGAGCGTTGGGTTCATCAGCAGGTGGTCGAGGCTGTTGCCGTGCGCGGTGCCGATGAGCTGGACGCCGCGCTCGGCGATCGTGCGCGCGGCGACAGCTTCGAGCTCACGCCCGATCTCGTCGATCACGATGACCTCTGGCATGTGGTTTTCCACGGCTTCGATCATCAGCTCGTGCTGCAGCGACGGGTCGGGCACCTGCATGCGCCGCGAACGGCCAATCGCCGGATGCGGAATATCGCCGTCGCCGGCAATTTCGTTGCTGGTGTCGACGATAACGACGCGCTTGACCTCGCTGCGCAGGCGCGCAGCTTCGCGCAACAGCGTCGTCTTGCCCACGCCAGGCCGGCCCAGCAGCAAAATGCTGCGCTCCCCGTCCACGATGTCTTTGATGATCTCGATGGCGCCGTAGACCGCACGCCCCACGCGGCAGGTGAGACCGATGACCTCGCCCTTGCGGTTGCGAATGGCAGAAATGCGGTGGAGAGTGCGTTCGATGCCGGCGCGATTGTCGGCGCCAAAATCGCCCACGCGTTCCACCACCATGCGCAGGTCTTCAGGCGTCACCTCGTGTTTGCTGAGCACAAGTTCGCCATCGGTAAAGCGCGCCTCGGGGAGGCGTCCCAAATCCATGATGACTTCGATCAGGTTTCCCTTACGTTCCGACTGTTCCAGCGATGCACGAATGCGATCGGGCAAAACAGCCAGCAATAAATCGAGGTCGTCGGTAATTTGAAGTGTATTCATATTCGGTTGTTCAGGTGCAAAAGAATCGACAGGCACTTGACGCGTCTGGCGCGTCACTGGATCATTTATCACGCAATGCTTCCTGAATCGACGGTTGCAGAAGATTGAATCGGCGATGAGACGGCGCAACTAGGCGGTGCGAACGATGTAGGCGCCACCTCGCTCGTCGTCTCCACTACAGGTACCGCACTGGAAACGGTTTCACGCACCCACTTGACTACATGTTTCACCATCCTGACACGGTCATGAAACGGCGCAAACCCGCTTTCTTCGAGCACACTATCCAGCCCACCGTGAAAATCGCTGGAGGCTATATAAAGCGGAGTAGACCAGCGCTGCTCTGTCACCACAGCTAATGCATGGCTGATGAGCGCACGCAAATTAGACGAATCCGGCTGCAAGGCGTCGATCCAAATTTGCAACCACGTTCCATGTTGACCTAGCAACACTTGAAACGCACCGGTCAATTCGTTCGAAGACCTCATCACATAAGTAACGCCTTGAGCGGGGCGTAAGTTCTCTAAAAGTGGCGCGACAGCTTCCGATCCGCCCATCGCCCCCTCTGCAATCTGCACCGGTTCCGGCACCGTCGCCGCATAAAGTCGCAACAAATCCCAGTCATCGATTGCGGCGCGCAGCCGGACTTCTGTATCGCCACACACCTTGCGCGCCGCCGCACCGGGCTCAAAACACCGCCAGATCGTCTGGCGACAATAGGGTTGAAACCCCACCGCGGCAAAAGTGTTCACCAACAGCGGTTGGTCGGGCGCTTCGGCATAGATGCGGTTGACCGCCAGACTGCCAGCCTCGTGAATAAGATGAGATAACAACTTGTTCCAGATCGCAGGGTGCCCCGTCGGGGCGTCAAGACTCGGTGCAAGACACAAAATCTCGGCTTCTGGCCGATTGGCGCGCCGCACCATCTGCAAAAATCCCTCATGCACCAGTCCATGCCCCTGTTGACGCAAGACATAGGTGGATGCCCGCAACGTGGCCCACGGCCAAACAGCACTGAGTGCAACCGACATGCTCGACGTTGGCTGGAGAAAATTTTGCACGCAAGGCAACTGGGTCGCCTGCCCACTGAGACGCTGGATCAGGTAAATGTCGCCAAGTTGAAATGGGCGAATCACCGGGTTAGAATCTCCAAAGCGGAGAACAACTAGCTGAAAATCGGACGTTTGCAAATCATTGCCCCTATTCTACTGCAACAACCGTTGCTCGGCAAGTAATCTCCCCAACGATTACTTTATGTTAACAACTTATCCTTTGTCAATCCTTCCTCTGTCACCAGCGCAGGAAAAAAGAATGGAATTCAATGAGAAGGAGCGTCCAATGACAAGTTTACGGATTTTTTGAAACGTGATAAGATTAGGTTATCCTTTCGGATACGCTTCATAGCATCGATATTCACCCGGTAGTTACTTACAATTCTATAGCTTTGAAAGGAGTTTCAACGTATGCGTTCAAAACTTGCGTCTTTGCTCTTGGTGGTGCTCCTGTTGTTGGCATCATTCAGCACAGCGCTCGCCCAAAGCGAACCGTTCTGCGGCGACCTTGATGCGGCTGACTGCGATCTCTTGACGACAGCCACCGCAAACATGAAAGAAGTTGCCTCGTACCAGGCATCTGGCAACTACAATGCCATTCTTACCGGCGTTCCCGGCTTGCCCCTGGCCGAAGCCACCGTCGATGTCATGGTCGATGGCGCCTTTTCCTACGATGAAAGCGCGCTGGCTGCCGCAGCAGAACTTGCTATGGTGCAGAGCCAGGAGGACGTGACAAACCTGATGGCGGAATCCCCCCAGTTGTTTGTAGATTTCTACAATGGTTGGGCTTTCGATATGGTGATCTCGCTGGATGCCAATGAAGAACTGGCGGCTGCGCTCTCCGCAGACGCCGGCATCGAATTGCCCAGTTCGCTGAGCGTCCCACTGATTCTCAAGGATGGCATCCTCTACGTCGATGTCACCGAAGTTGCACCGTTTATCGACGGGATGCAGGAAATGAAAGGCTGGCTCGGCTTTGAATTGGGTGGCGTGATCGAAGCGGCCGCCGAACAAGGCGTCTTTGAACAAGCTGCCGCTTCAATGGATCCAGAAGCAATGGCAAGCACCGGCGCCATGGACCCAGCCACGATGGCCGCGCTGATGGGGATGCAGGCCGCGCTGGGCGACCCCACCGCCTTCGAGAAGTTCATGACCATCACCCGCAGCGACGATGACGAGATCGACGGCGCCGCGGTGGCCGTGTTCGTCACCAAGCTGGACTTGCTCGCCTTCATCAGCAGCCCGGAGTTCGTAGAACTGGTGAAAAGTCTGGCCACCTCCGGTGCGTTGGGCGCGGACGCTCTCAGTGCGGCTGATGTCGACCAGGCTATGCAAATGCTTGGCATGATGGGCCCGATGCTCTTCCAGGGGTTGACCTCGGAGAACACCACCGCAGTCAGCATTGACGAACCGAACTACCTTGTCGCCGAGGCGAGCTTGTTCTCATGGGATCTGACCAGCCTGCTGCAAATGGCGGCAATGAGCGGCGCCATCCCGGCCGACCAAATGCCGTCGGGCGTCTCCCTGGTGGAGTTCTCGACCTCCGTGGTCAATTCCGAGATCGGTGAAGAACAGACGATCGAAGCGCCGGCCGATGCCATGGTCATCCCTGCCGAAGCTATGATGCAATCCTCCAATTAATTCTCTGGGCGGATTGTGACTGGCTCGATAAGCCTAAAAAGTGGTGCCAATGCAGCCCACTCTTTATGGCTGGTTTATGGACAGCTGTGAAATGCTGAGCAGCTACTCTCCACTGGCGCGATAGGCCGCCACCAATGCACCATCCGCGGTGCGCAGTTCCAGTTGGTCGCCCTGAATCGCAAAGGTGGCTACGGTGGGCAATGCCGACAGATAGGCGTACTCCTGCTCCATGATCGGCTCTGGGCACAATTTGCGCGTCGAGGCCGCCGGCTGGATCGCAATCAGCGCATCCTCTACCGTGTAGCTGGAGAAGTATCGGTTGCATCCCGCCGAACCGCCGACTTCCCCGGCTGCATCGAAGATAGCTGTAATCTCCGTATCGGCCAGAATGGAAACCGCGGCGCCGCGCCCATTGTTGTACGAGGTCGCAACCCACGTGACGCCCGTCAGCCCAACGGATTCCTGGACGGTGAACGTTGCCATCACCTGTCCGTCGGCGCCGAGCAAAGCAAGCTCGCCATTCGCAATTTGGTAGGTGGCCGTCGCCGACAGCGCCGCCATGAATTGCTGCTCGACGTTCATCTGCAGCGCCGGGCACGCCATCATCGTCATTGGACCGGGCAGAATGGTCAAGCTGTCGCCGTCGAGCGTATACGCAGCATTGTAGTTGTTGCAGCCCGCGCCGCCGCTGACGCGATCATCGGCAAAAGTTGCCGTCGCTTCGACGCCATCCGGCAAAGCCTTGAATGCTCCACTGGCATCGGCCACGCCTGTCAGCAGCCAGGTCGGCCCGGCCAAGGATCCAGTTTCCGCTGTTTCAACGTCTGCTGCATCGGCCATAACAGGCTCCTTGCTGACGACCTCGATCAAAGTGTACTTCAAACTGGAGGCGTCGGCGGGTGCGTTCTCCACGGGTTCGACGAGCACGCGCAGTTCATAGGTGTATCCCGGCTCGTACTCGAACCCATCGATCCGGCTGTAGAAGAATTGATATTCATCCCCCGGATTTTCCTTGACCAACATGCACTGTTGAGGCCCCACTCCCACGCAATCGACCATTTCTGGCCCGACGAAGAGCGTCTTTTCGCTCGCCGCGTTGGTGGTGCGGGCGTCGCTCACCGGTTGGCAGGCCCCTAGCGTAAAAAGCAACGCAACTGCACCAGTGATCATCATGCCAAAACGCCAACTCATCTGTGTCTCCTTTTTGAATTCAATACGTTTCTTCGATATTTGAGTGCACCTACGATAATGCCGGTCGGATGTCATCGAACTCAACAATGACAGCAATACGCACGCTCCCACCATTGAGATAGGTCTCATCTCTCCTCTATTCATCCAACCGCTGACAGGAGGACGTGTTGACCGATGCATTTGTTCCTCCACGTCTACAAACCCATCGTTTGTGAAAAGCTCAATGCTGAGAAAATCTCACCCTGGGACGTTCACGTCACTGCCGCTTGTTAAATGATTAGAGGCGCAGCGTCACCCACGCCGGGTCGTGGTCGCTGCCGTCGCCCGAATGGCGTGTGCGGCGGTCGATCCAGCCGTCCACCAGCTTGGGCGCCAGCGGCGGGCTGAGCCAAACCTGGTCGTAGAGTTCAAACTGCGGCGGCTGGCGCGTGAGCTTGTAGCGATGCGTCCACGCAGTATGTGGCGGGTTGTACGCATCCGGCTGTTCGCGCTTGGCAGGCCGCGTCTCCTTGGGCGCGGTCAGGCCATTGACCCAGCCCGCGGCCCGAAAGGCAGCCAGCGATGCAGCATCGACGCCATCGTTCATGTCACCGGTGACGACATAGCGGCTGTTGGGCCGCGTGCGCGCTTCGACGATCGTCGCCACGGCTTCCGCTTGGCGCCGCCGCCGGTCAAAGATGCGCGCACGCGCCGCGGCGCCGTCCTGATCCCAGCGCGTGTAGTTGCTCTTGAGGTGGGTGTTGAAGAGGGTGAAGAGCCGCTCGCGGCGTCGTGGGTCGAGAATGTCGACCTCCAGCAGATCGCGGCTGAAGATGTAATCGTGCGGCTCGTCGGGGTGGACGGCAAAGCGCCACGAGGTCACGCCGCCGATCGGGTAGCGCGAGAGCAGCCCCACGTCGATCAGCCGCTGGTCGTTGCCTTCGACGAGCACCTGGTAGGGATACATGCCGCCCAGATCTTCGAGCGCAAACTGGCACAGCACGCCGATGTCCTCCACCTCCTGCACCGCGAGCACATCTACGTTGATGGCGCGGATGCGGTCGGCAATGATCTTGCGCTCGGCGGGCGACTTGGGTTCGACCAGCTTGCCCATGTAGCTGCGAAAGACATAGCCGACCGGCTCGACAAAGGTAAAACGCACCTCCGCATCGACCTCGATGCCGCCGGCGCGCACGATCTCCACCTCGGCGCTGAAGTTGTAGCGCGAAAACAGGTTGTTGAGGTTAAAGGTTCCTACGGTAATATCCATCGACATTGCTTCTCCTGTGATGAAGCGGGGTGCTCTGTTACGACCATTGTACCGAATGTTGGCGAATGTGTCGCCTTGGTTGAATGCAATATGCATCGCACGACGCTGGCGGCGGCGGCCAGAAGACTGCGCTGCACGACCGGAAGGTTGTGCTGCACGGCTAGAAGATTGCTTTGCACGACCGGAAGGTTGTGCTGCACGGCTGGAGGATTGCCCTGCACGACCGGAAGGTTGTGCTGCACGGCTGGAGGATTGCTCTGCACGACCGAAAGGTTGCCCTGCACACCTGGAAGATTGCGCGACGCGACTGGAAGGTTGCGCGGTGCGGCCGGGAAACTGCGTTGCACGCCAGAAGATCGCGCGAGCGACTGGAAGGTAAGCGCGACACGACCGGAAGGTTGCGCTGCACGGCGGGAAGATTGCACTGCATGGCTGAAAGAGTGCGCTGCACGGCGGAAAGATATTCGCAGGTCGGGCTAGCGGGCTGCCAACCAGGAGCTTTGGTTTGGTTTGGTTTATTGGAAAGGACACAGACAAACACAGATAGCCTCAGATAGACGCAGATGCTTTGCGGCTTTGCTCTTATCTGCACTTATCTACGTGCTCTTGCTGTCGCTTCACCAAAGTTTTACGCTTGACAGTTCATAAGCAGCGTCCCCGCCACGCCGCAGGAATTGTGTGCAGTGCAAATGGGCATGCGGTGTGCCGGGGGCAGCGTCTGTGGCGGCGCCAGCTACGCAAGATAGGTCATTTGTCGCCAAATCGAGCGTGCATTTTCCGTCAACTGATCGACGCCTCCCTGGACACGCCCGCTCTATTATTATCGTAAACATAGTGACAAGGTGTTGAAGGTCTGTCGACAACGCGTGCGGGCACAGGACGGCTTCCCTTCCATCGTTGATTGACCTCCCTTCACCCCGAAAGCACTGTGGATTTTCTGCCCTTGAGACTCTATAGAAGCAAAGGAATTTGCACAGTGAAGACAACCAGTACAACTCCAGTCAAACATTCGACCAATGGCGCGGCCCCCAAGGTGAAAACGGTGGCAACCGCAGAGCCGGGAACAGAGCTGCGGCTTGCGCTGGCGGCGCAGACGCTGCCAGCGCCGGAGAGACCGCCTGGGGCGCCGCCGCCCGTAAAGCAACAGCAGCGCGTGGACTACTACAGAATGGTGGCGACGGTGCGCCGGCAGCTCGATTCGGTGCGGGCGCTGGAGCCGGCGATGGCCACCTTGCTGGCCGAGCGCGGCGTGACCCCGGCGTATCTGACCGGCCTAGAGGCGCAGCTTGAGGTGGCAAGGCTGGCCCTCGATGTACGTCAAGGGGCGATGAAGGCGGAGCAGGATGCCATCGACGCAATGGAGCGCGGTCGTGTTACGGTGCAGGATGCGTTGGGCACGCTGCGCTTGGTGGCGCGCACGGTGGTGGCAGAGGGCGCTGACGGCGACCTGACGCAGTTGCACTTGAATGACCCGCTGCCGCGCAGCACGGATCTCCTGATTGTGCAGGCGCGGGCGGCGTTCGAGGGAGCGCAGGCGGAGCCTTATGCCTCGCTGCTGGCGACCGCGGCCTACTCGCCTGCGGCGGTGGAGACGGCGCTGAATGCGCTCACGGTGCTGGAGCAGTTGATCCTGGCGCGCGGGCTGACGCATCGGGCGGCCATGCAGGCGACGGAAGCGCGCAACCGCGCGGTGCGCGACCTGCGCCGGGCCGTGCGCCCGCTGCGCGCGCAGATGCGGGCCGTGCTGCGCCGCCATCCGGAGTTCGTAGCGCCATACGGATTCTAGTGCGGCAGCAGGCAACCCGCCCCGTAAGCGCAGCATTCCGGGAAGGGGCGCCGGGCGGGGGACATTGTGCGCCCGGCGCTTATCGACAACTAAATAAACAGGCAACAGGGGTCATTGCAGAGGCGGTGGCCCCTGTTGGTTGGGGGTGACTACCGGCGTTGGCTCAGGGCCGAGTTGGGGCTGTGCAGGGCGAACAACGATCGCAGTTCGCTGCTGGCCGCACGACTTGCCGGCCATTTGCCCACAGGCGAAAGTCAGCAGTATAGTTTCTTGCGGCAGGTGCAATAGCTGAGAAAAACGTTAGGCTCAACCGGAATTCATGTGGTCGGGTCTTACGCGCCGGGGACGGGCTTGCAGTGTTTCGGTCGAGCAGACAGCGATCAGCCCGTCCCCGGCACGTAACCACACGAGATCCGGTTGACCCAAACGTTAATCTAGCGAAGAATTTACCCGCCATTCGACGAGCATACCTTTGAGCGTGCACATCTTCGCTGGTGGGAATGTTCATCTGCGCTTCATTTGAAGACCTGACCTGCGAACCAAGCCAGATGAATTGCCCAATAACAGACAAGGTGATTTGACCCTTTTATGCAGCAGTCGCTACTCATCCCATCCTTGCTTACCCTGGACGAACTGGAATCCCATCTTTGGGAAGCCGCCAATATTCTGCGCGGCAGCCCGGTGGACCGCACCGACTGGAAAAGCTATCTGTTGCCCCTGCTCTTCTTTAAACGCATCTGTGATGTGTGGGACGAGGAGTATGCCGCGGCGGTGGCGACCTACGGCGAGGATTTTGCCGACGAGCACCGCTTCCAGATACCGGAAGGCTGTCACTGGCAGAGCGTGCGCGAGACGCCGGCCAACGTGGGCATGGCCTTGCAGAATGCTATGCGCGGCATCGAAGTTGCCAACCAGAAGCATCTCTACGGCGTCTTTGGCGATGCGCAGTGGACCAACAAGGAACGGCTGCCCGACCCGCTGCTCAAGGATCTGGTCGAGCACTTCTCGACGCTCGACCTGGGCAACCAGCGCATCACGACCGACGTGATCGGCGACGCCTACGAATACTTGATCAAGAAGTTCGCCGACGCCACCAACAAGAAGGCGGGCGAATTCTACACGCCGCGCAGCGTGGTGCGGCTGATGGCGGCGATCCTTGACCCGCAGGAGGGCGAGAGCGTCTATGATCCCACGTGCGGCACGGCGGGGATGTTGCTGGCGGTGATCGCCCACGTGCAGGCGCAAGGCGGCGACCCACGCACGCTGCTGGGCAAACTCTACGGGCAGGAGAAGAACGTCACCACCGCATCCGTTGCGCGTATGAACCTGTTGCTGCACGGCATCGACGACTTTGCCATCGTGCAGGGCGACACGTTGCGCCAGCCCGCCTTTTACGACCCGGCCACGAACGGGCTAGCGACCTATGACTGCGTGTTGGCCAATCCGCCCTTCTCGCTGGAGCAGTGGGGGCGTGAGTTGTGGGAGAACGATCCTTGGGGGCGCGCCTTTGCCGGGCTGCCCACGGACAACAGCGGCGACTATGCCTTTGTACAACACATGGTGAAGTCGATGGCGCCGGCGACCGGACGCATGGCGGTGGTGCTGCCGCAGGGCGCGCTTTTCCGTGGTGGCGTGGAGGGGCAGATTCGGCGCACGCTGCTCGAACTGGACCTGATTGAGGCGGTGATCGGTCTTGCCCCCAACCTTTTCTACGGCACGGGGCTGGCGGCCTGCATCCTGGTGCTGCGCCAGCGCAAAGCGCCAGCGCACGCCGGCAAGGTGCTGATCGTCGATGCCGCGTCACTCTTTCGCAAGGGACGGGCGCAGAATTTCCTCGACCCCGAACACGGTGAGACGATCCTGGGCTGGGTGCGGGCGTTTGAGGATGTGGAAGACCGGGCGCGCGTCGTGACGCTCAAGGAGATCGAAGCGGAGGAGTGGACGCTCAACATCTCGCGCTACGTGCTGCCGCCGATCGGGGCGGATATCCCGCCGTTGGAGGATGCCGTGCGCGACTTCAAGGTGGCGCTGGAGCGGGTGCGGGAGGCGGAGGACGAGTTGCGGCGTGTGATGGGTGAGGGTGGCTGGGTGCAGTAGGCGCTTACGTCCCCGGCACGCCGCGCGCGATTGCAAGAACTCGAATCCTATCTATGGGGCGCCGCCACCATCCTGCGCGGGTTGGTCGAAGCCGGCGACTACAAGCAATATGTCTTTCCCCTGCTCTTCTACAAGCGCCTCTCCGATGTGTGGGACGAGGAGTATGGCGCGGCGCTGGCGGAGACCGGCGACGACGACTATGCGCGGGATACGGCCAACGACCGTTTTGTGATCCCGGAAAGGGCGCACTGGAACGACGTGCGGACGGTGTAGCGGCATGTGGGGCAGGCGATCCGCGACGCCATGCGCGCCATCGAAGCGGCCAACCCGGACCGGCTCGACGGCATCTTTGGCGACGCACCTTGGACGAACAAGTCCCGCCTGCCCGACGCTACGCTCAAGAACCTGCTGGAGCACTTCTCGAAGCATACACTCTCGCTGGCACAGGTGCCGGAAGATGAGTTGGGCGTTGCCTACGAGTTTCTGATCAAGAAGTTTGCCGACGACAGCGGCCACACGGCGCAGGAGTTCTACACCAACCGCACCGTCGTGCATTTGATGGTGCAGATGCTCGACCCGCAGCCGGGCGAGAGCGTCTATGACCCTACCTGCGGCACGGGCGGCATGTTGATCTCCACGCTCGACCAAGTGAAGCGCATTGGCGGCGAGCACCGCACGCTGCGTCTCTACGGCCAGGAGCGCAACCACATGACCGCCTCGATTGCACGCATGAACCTCGCGCTGCATGGCATCGAGGATTTCGCGGTTGCGCGCGGGGACACGCTGGAACGGCCCGCCTTCACCGACCGCGACCGGCTGCGCACCTTTGACATTGTGCTGGCCAACCCGCCCTATTCGATCAAGCAGTGGAACCGGGCAGCGTGGGAGAGCGATGCGTGGGGGCGCAACTTCCTGGGCACGCCGCCGCAGGGCCGGGCCGACTACGCCTTCTTCCAGCACATCTTGGCGAGCATGGATGGCGAGCGTGGACGCTGTGCCATTCTCTTCCCGCACGGCGTGCTCTTTCGCAAAGAGGAGGCCGCCATGCGCCAGAAGCTGGTGGCCGCCGATCTGGTCGAGTGCGTGTTGGGGCTGGGAGCCAATCTCTTCTACAACTCGCCGATGGAGGCGTGCGTGGTCGTCTGCCGCAGCCGCAAGCCGGCCGCGCGCCAGGGACGCATTCTTTTTATCGATGCGGTGAACGAAGTGGCGCGCGAACGGGCGCAGAGCTTGCTCAAGCCGGCGCACCAGCAGCGCATCCTCGACGCGTATCGTGCTTTTGCCGACGCCCCTGGCTTTGCGCGCGTGGCGACGCTGGCGCAGATTGCCGGCCAGCAGTTCAGTCTGTCGATCCCGCTCTACGTCAAGCGCACGCGTAACGGCAATGGGCAGCATGCAAGCGAAGCCGCCAGCCTGCCCGAACTTTGGGCGGCGTGGGAGGAAAGCGGGCGGGCGTTCCGGCAGGAGATGGATGAGTTGGTGGTGATGCTGGATGGATTGGTGGATGAGGGGTAGGAAAGTTGGGAGATTTACGTCCCCGGCACGCACCAGGAGATCGCTGGTTGATGAAGTTGGTGCGGGTGCGTGCCGGGGACGTACTGCGCGAAGGGATGATGCATGGCAGAATATAAATTAAAACCAAGTTGGCATTGGGTGAGTTTTGGCGATGTCGTCAAGCTGAACGCCGACCGTTGCGCCAACCCTGCCGCGGTCGGCATCGAACGCTACGTCGGGCTGGAGCACATCGAGCCGGAAGACTTGCGCATCCGCCGCTGGGGATTGGTGGAAGACGGAACAACTTTCACCAACCGTTTCCGGCCCGGCCAAGTGCTCTTTGGCAAGCGACGTGCCTATCAGCGCAAGGTCGCAGTAGCGGACTTCGAGGGTGTCTGCTCCAGCGACATCTATGTCTTCGAGCCGAAAGATGATCGTCTATTGCCGGAACTGCTGCCGTTTCTCTGCCAGACCGAGGCATTCTATGCACATGCGGTCGGCACCTCGGCGGGCTCGCTGTCGCCACGCACCAACTGGACGCAATTGGCGAACTACGAATTCGCCCTGCCACCGCTGGAGGAGCAGCGGCGGATTGCCGATTACTTGTCGAGCCTGAGCCAGCTAAAAGACTCGTACGAGACGGCGCATGCAAGTTCGACACAGCTTATTGCGTCGTTGATGACTTCTCTGTTGGATTCTCCTACGGACATGACAAGAGTACGTTCTATCGCAATTTCTGAGTTGGGATGAACAACCAAGCCGTCCTGAAAACAGGACCCTTTGGTTCAAAGCTCAAAACAGACTATTTCAAGTCGGTAGGAGTGCCGGTAATCCCCATAGCTGCATTACAGGAAGATGGACTGAACCATAACGAATTCTTCTATCTCGATCCAGCACACGTATCTGATTTTGCCGAATATGAGACGGTCGCTGGTGATATTGTCTTCTCTAGAGTCGCCGATGTTGGGCGATGCCACCTCATAAACGATGCAGATACTGGCTTTATTATCTCGTCAAATCTCATCAGAATTCGCATTGACCAGAAGTTGGCTACACCAACGTATATCTGGCTCTTACTGAAATATTCCGTTGATATTCGTCGTCAGATTGCTGCCCTAACAACACAAGCCGCTGGTCGCCTACTGATTAACACCAACACTCTGGAGAGACTTGTATTTATGATTCCCGAACAAAGTTACCAGAGTTACGTGATTGCCCGATACAGTGCATTACGCGGCTCTAAGGACTGGATAGGTACAAGGCTGAAATCAGCTACTGGAATGCTCAGCACTAGTCGCGAACTATTGCTTACAGCAGAGAGAGCATGATGTTTACTGAATCCAACACTGTCGAAGCGCTGGTCCGCGACCTTCTGTGTGGATCACAACCGACCGGCCCTAAGGCATTATCGGAATTGCCGGTTCCCTACATCCCAGCCGGCCTCGCTCACCGCGGCGCGGGCTGGCATTACGTGCCGGCTGCGGCCCTGCCCCGCCAGCCGCAGGATGTCTTTGTCGAAGTGTTTGATCGCCGCGTTACGTCCCCGGCACGGGTCGTGACTAATCGGGTAGTACGAGGTTGGCGGCGGGCCCGTGCCGGGGACGTGCTGGCCAGGATTCGCCACAGCCGTGTGAGAAGGAGCAGGGCATATGCCACGCCGGACTGTTACGTTTGAGCCAGGCGGCTACTATCATCTCTACAACCGCGGTGCGGGGCGGCGTTCGATCTTTCTCAACCAGGAGAATTACCGGTTTGCGCTGGAACTGCTCAATCGGTACCTGGCGCCGCTGCACCTGACGATGATCGCCTATTGCCTGCTGCCCAATCACTATCACTGGCTGGTGCGGCAGGATGGCGAGGCCAAGGCGGGCTTGCTGGCGCAGCGTGTGTTCAATGCGTACAGCAAGGCGTTCAACAACAGCAATGACCGCTCCGGCACGCTTTTTGAGGATCGCTATGCGGCGATTGCCGTCACGTCCGACGAGTATCTGCGCCATTTGTGCCGCTACATTCACGCCAACCCGGTGCGGCACGGCATTGCGACGACGGTGGAACTGTGGCCGTACTCGAATTACCTGGAGTGGCTCGAGCAGCGGCCGGGCAAGTTGGTCGACCGGGCGTTTGTCCAGGCGCATTTCCCGGCGCCGGGGCAGTATCAGGCGTTTGTGGCGTCGTATGTGAGCGGGCAGGTGAAGTTGCCGGACGGGCTGGCGGCGTACTTGGAAGAATTGGAGAACGAGTGAAAGTGCGTTTCGATCTTTGGCACGCGTGGCTGGTGGGTACGTCCCCGGCACGCACCACAGGATCATCGGTTGATGAAAGTGCCGCGGGTGCGTGCCGGGGACGTAAGCGGCGACGGGTTGGCGGCGTATCTGGGGGGATTGGAGAACGGTGAAGATGCATCTGCGTTCTGGGCACGCATGGCTGGTGGGGTACGTCCCCGGCACGCACCACAAGATCATTGGGTAATGAAGTTGCCGCAGGTGCGTGCCGGGGACGTAAGCAGCTGCGTTCTCGGCATGCGTGGCTGGTGTGGTACGTCCCCGGCACGCACCACAAGATTATTGGGTAACGAAGTTGCCGTTGGTGCGTGCCGGGGACGTAAGCGACGTAAGCGGCGTGGGGTACGTCCCCGGCACGCACCGCAAGATCATTGGGTAACGAAGTTGTCGCTGGTGCGTGCCGGGGACGTAAGCGGCTGCGTTCTCGGCACGCGTGGCTGGTGGGGTACGTCCCCGGCATGCACCACAAGATTATTGGGTAACGAAGTTGCCGTTGGTGCGTGCCGGGGACGTAAGGCGTGGACGTAGGGCGTGGGGTACGTCCCGGCCGCACCACAAGATCATTGGGTAATGAAGTTGCCGCTGCGTGCCGGGGACGTAAGCGGCTGCGTTCTGGGCACGCTGGCTGGTGGGGTACGTCCCCCGGCACGCACCACAAGATCATTGGGTAACGAAGTTGCCGGTGCGTGCCGGGGACGTAAGCGGCGTGGCATGCGTGGCTGGTGGGGTACGTCCCCGGCACGCACCACAAGATTATTGGGTAACGAAGTTGCCGTTGGTGCGTGCCGGGGACGTAAGCGGCTGCGTTCTCGGCATGCGTGGCTGGTGTGGTACGTCCCCGGCATGCACCGCAAGATCATTGGGTAATGAAGTTGCCGCAGGTGCGTGCCGGGGACGTAAATAGCGAAGGTGATCCATGTTCAACGAATCCAACACAGTTGAATCCATGATCCGTGACCTGCTGTGCGGGGCGCAGCCGGCTGCTGCAAAGGCGGTTGCAGAGCTGCCCGTACCCTACATCCCGTCCGGCCTCGCTCACCGCGGCGCGGGCTGGCATTATGTGCCAGCCGCAGCCTTGCCGCGCCAGCCGCAGGATGTCTTTGTCGAGGCCTTTGTGCGCGAGGCGCTCATCCGGCTCAACCCGGACATTGCCGCGCAGCCGGAGCGCGCCGACGAGGTGATCTACAAGTTGCGCGCCATCGTGCTGGGCGTGCGTAGCGACGGGCTGGTCAGCGCCAACGAGGAGTTCACGGCGTGGCTGCGCGGGGAGCGCTCCATGCCCTTTGGCCCCAACCACGAACACGTCACGGTGCGGCTGGTCGATTTCGAGGACGCGAGCCAGAATCAGTACGTCGTCACCACGCAGTACACTTTCGCGCCGGGCCGGCCGAGCGCCGCGCCGATCTCATCCTGCTGGTCAATGGCTTCCCGCTGGTGCTCGTGGAGGCCAAGACGCCGGTCCGTAACGCGGTCAGTTGGGTGGACGGTGCGCTCCAGGTGCACAACGATTACGAGCGTTTCGTGCCGGAACTCTTCACCTGCAACGTCTTCAGCGTGGCCACCGAGGGCAAGGACCTGCGCTACGGGTCGATCCACATGCCGGTCGAGTTGTGGGGGCCGTGGCGGGAGGAAGAGAATTTACGTCCCCGGCACGCCGCAGAGGAACCTGGGACGTATGAAGTGGCACTGCGGCGTGCCGGGGACGTAAGCGGTGGGCGGCGTGCCGGGGACGTAAACGGCGGTCTGGCCGAATTGAAACGCAGCGTGCCGGCGCTGCTGCGGCCCAACGTGCTGCTCGACATCCTCGCCAACTTCACGCTCTTTGCCACGGACAAGAAGCAGCGCCGGCTCAAGATTGTCTGCCGCTATCAGCAATACGATGGGGCCAACCGCATCGTGCAGCGCGTGATGGCCGGCGCGCCCAAGAAGGGGCTAATCTGGCACTTCCAGGGGTCGGGCAAATCGCTGCTCATGGTCTTTGCCGCGCAGAAGCTGCGCATGCAGCCGAGCCTGCGCAACCCCACCGTGATCATCGCCGTGGATCGCATCGACCTCGACGCGCAGATCAGCGCCACCTTCCACGCCGCCGACATCCCCAACCTCGTCAAGGCGGAGACGCGCGAGGAACTGGCGCAACTGCTGCGCCAGGACAGCCGTAAGATCATCATCACGACGATTTTCAAATTTGGCGAGGCGGAGGGATTGCTCAACGCGCGCGAAAACATCGTCGTGCTGGTGGACGAGGCGCACCGCACGCAGGAGGGCGATCTGGGCATCCGCATGCGGGCGGCGCTGCCCAACGCCTTCTTCTTCGGGCTGACCGGCACGCCGATCAACAAACGCGACCGCAACACCTTCGTCACCTTTGGCGCGGTGGAGGATGCGCACGGCTACATGAGCCGCTACGGCTTTGACGAGTCGATCCGCGACGGTGCGACGCTGCCGCTGCGTTTCGAGCCGCGGCTGGTGGAGTTGCATATCGATAAGGAGGCCCTCGACGACGCCTACCGCAAGCTGACCGGCGGTCTCTCCGACCTGGACAAGGAGACGCTGACACGCACCGCGGCGCGCATGTCGGTGCTGGTGAAGACACCAGAGCGCATCGACCGCATCTGCGCCGACATCGCCCACCACTTTACGGAGAAGATTGCGCCCAACGGATTCAACGGCATGGTCGTCACCTATGATCAGGAAAGCTGCCTGCTCTACAAGGCGCGGCTCGACCAGCATTTGCCCACCGAGATGAGCGACATTGTGATCTCCGCGGCGGGCAAGGAACGCGAGGACAAGCGCTATCTTCCCTACAAGCGCGACCGCGATGCCGAAGAGCGGATGCTCGACCGCTACCGCGACCCCAACGACCCGTTGCAGCTTCTGATCGTGACCGCAAAGCTGCTCACCGGCTTCGATGCGCCGATCTTGCAGGCGATGTATCTGGACAAGCCGCTGCGCGACCACACGCTCTTGCAGGCGATCTGCCGTACCAACCGCACCTATGGGGACAAGAAGACGTGCGGGCTGATCGTCGATTACCTGGGCGTCTTCGATGACGTGGCCAAGTCGCTGGAGTTTGACGAAGCGGGCTTCCGCCAGGTCGTCTCCAACATTCAGACGTTGAAGAACGAACTGCCCATCGCCATGCAGCAGTGTTTGAGCTACTTCATGGGCGTCGACCGTGCGCTGACCGGTTACGAGGGTCTGATCGAAGCGCAGGCGTGCCTGCCCAACAACGACGTGCGCGATGCGTTTGCGGCTGACTACAACGCGCTTTCCAATCTCTGGGAGACGCTCTCACCCGACCCGCTGCTCATCGACTACGAAACCGACTATCGCTGGCTGTCGCAGGTCTACATCTCGGTGCAGCCAACGACCGGCGCCGGCGCGCTGCTCTGGCACTCGCTGGGCGCCAAGACGCTTGAGTTGATCCACCAAAACGTGCACGTCGAGGCGGTGCGCGACGACCTGGCCGACATCCTGCTTGACGCCGACCTGGTTGAGGCGCTGCTTGATACGCCCGACCCCGGCAAGAAGGCCAAGGAGATCGAGATCAAGGTGACGCAGCGGCTGCGCCGGCAGATGGGCAACCCGCGCTTCCGCGCCCTTTCCGAGCGGCTGGAGTCACTCAAGGAGCGTCACGAGCAGGGGCAGTTGCACAGCGTCGAGTTTCTCATAGCACCTGCTCGACCTCGCCCGCGACGTGCTGGAGGCCGAGAAGGCGACGCCGCCCGCCGAGGATGAAGACCGCGGCAAGGCGGCGCTGACCGAACTCTTCGAGGAAGTGCGCGGCCCCGACACGCCGATCATCGTGGAGCGCCTCGTCGCCAAGATCGACGAGATCGTGCGGCTGGTGCGCTTCCCTGGCTGGCAGAACACGACCGAGGGCGAGCGCGAGGTGCGCAAGGCGCTGCGCCGCACGCTCTTTGAGTTCAAACTGCATCAGGATCGGGAGTTGTTTGATAAGGCGTATGGGTATGTGAGACAGTATTACTGAGTGTACACCATCGACAGTATTCAAGATGCGGCTCAACCGGAATTCATGTGGTCGGGCCTTACGTGCCGGGGACGGGCTGATCGTTGTCTGCTCGACCGAAGCACCGCAAGCCCGTCCCCGGCACGTCACCTCACGAGATCCCAATATCAAGACCCCAAAACATCCAAAATAAGGTGGATTCGACCGCCACACGAATGGTGGTGAGAATCGCTGCTCTTTGAGTTCTGAGCCGGAATGTGTACGTCCATTACCAAGCCCGGTAAAGCTCTGTCGGCGTTCGATAGCCAAGCGAGTCACAACAACGGCGCAACCCAAATCACCTACGACAGCATCGCGCAAGGGACATCGAATTCCTCGTACACCATTTATGGCGGCTGGCGAAAGGATTTCAGCGGGACGGGGATGCAAAGCAATGTGTCTGGCTGTGGTTGATGCATAGGTCGCGATGTGTCACGATCTCCCTACGCGGTTGGCGGCGCAGCTCGACAGGTCAGCATGTGCCGGACGCGTGTAGATAACTCAGATCTGTCGTGCGGTGCTGCCTGCTCCAGCAGCCTCTTCTTCTACAGATGCTGCCTCGAGGTTTGGCCGCCCAGCAACAAGCGATGATAATCTCTGCTGTGAGCAAGCAGCGAATTTTGGTGGTCGATGACGATAAGTCGATTGTTAACGTCGTGCGCGGCTATCTGGAGCAGGCAGGCTATCTGGTGTTGGCGGCGTACAACGGCGAAGATGCGCTCCATGCGCTGCGCAGCGAAAAGCCCGATCTGCTTGTTTTGGATTTGATGCTGCCCGACCGCGACGGATGGGAGATCACGCGGTTGATTCGGGCTGACGCCAGCCTGGGCGTCATGCCCATCATCATGCTCACAGCGCGTGTCGAGGATGTGGACAAGATCATCGGGTTGGAGATCGGCGCCGACGATTACATCACCAAGCCTTTCAACGCCCGTGAGATCGTGGCGCGTGTGCGCGCCTTGATGCGCCGCGTCCAGTTCGGCCAATTCGCGCCGTCACAGCAGGTGCGCGTCGGCGCACTTGTCCTCGATATCGACCGCCGTGTGATCTTCCTTGACGACCGGCTGATTGAACTGACTCGCACCGAATTCACCCTCCTTCAGTTGCTGATGTCACACGCCGGGTATACGTTTACGCGCGACGAGTTGCTGGAGAAGATCATGGGGTATGCCTACGAAGGGATGGGACGCACGCTCGACACGCACATCAGCAACCTGCGCAAAAAGATCGAGCCGGACCCCAGCGCTCCCACCTACATCCAGACCGTCTATGGCGTCGGCTATCGTATGACCAGGGCTGGGTGACGATGAACCGGCTCTGGGTGCGCTTGAGCATCGTCATCAGTTCGCTCGTCTTTGTGGCTGCATTGTTGCCTGTGGCTGCATTTCTCATCTTCGCACCGCACGCGCGTCCCGAAATCCTCGATGCAACACCTCAGCGTGCGCGTATCGAGCGGCCGGCCGGAGACTCCGTCGATCTCAGTCCGTGGCGTCTCGTCTCACGCGACCTGGTGCGCGCGCTGCTCGCCGCTGGGGTGTTGGGCGTGGCTGGTGGGATTGCGGCCAGCCGCATCCTGGCGGCGCCGATCACGCAACTGGCGGACGCGGCCCAGTCGATCGGCGCCGGCAATCTTGCGACGCGCGTGCAGGTGAATCGCAGCAGCCGCGAGATCGATGAACTCACCGATGCATTTAACAAGATGGCCGTCGATCTTCAGCACGCCGCCGAACAGCGCAACGCCCTGATGACCGACATTGCCCATGAATTGCGCACACCACTTACCGTGCTGGAGGGCAACTTGCGCCGCACTTGACCACGTTTTTGACCTGGACGACGAACAGATCGCCAATCTATACACACAGACGAGCCACTTGATCCGATTGGTGAATGAGATGCGCGAACTGGCGCTCGCCGAGGCCGCACAACTGCCACTCGACAAACAGCCGGTCGACCTGGCAGCGTTGGTGCGGGAGACGGTGGCCGTCTTCGAGCCGCTGGCCGAAGAGAAAGGCGTCACGCTGGCGGTGCAAACTACCCCGGATCTGCCGATGGTGTTGGCCGACCGCGTGCGCATCCGCCAGGTATTACACAACCTTTTGGCGAACGCGCTACGCCACACCCCACGCGACGGCAGCATTCTCGCCGCGGCAACCGTCAATGCGTTGGGAGTGATCGTATCGGTTCAGGACAGCGGGGACGGCATCGACCCGCAGCAGATCGAACACATCTTCGACCGCTTCTATCGCACCGACCCGTCGCGCAGCCGCGAGACTGGCGGCAGCGGGCTGGGGTTGGCGATTGTCAAAGCCCTGGTGGAAGCGCACGGCGGCGCGGTCTTTGCGACGAGTCCCGGTCCAGGACAAGGCAGCACGATCGGGATACAGTTGAACACACTTTGCGAAATGTCTTGACAATTTCTTGAGATTTGTCAGCGATAATCAGACTATTGGGCTGCACTCGGCGCCCGCTACAGTGCGAATTGGAAACAACCGTGCCTCTAGATCTCTCCTCATCTGCACCGCCAATCATCGAAATCGACCAATTGAGTAAAGTCTACGTCATGGGGACAACTGAAGTCTATGCGCTGCGCGAGGTATCGCTCACGATCCACAAGGGGGGAGTATGTCGCCATCGTCGGCGCCAGCGGGTCGGGGAAGAGCACGTTGATGAATGTGCTCGGCTTGCTCGACCGGCCCAGCAGCGGAAGCTATCGCATCGGCGGTGTGGAGGTGAGCCAACTCAGCAAGAATCGCATGGCCGAGCTGCGCAACACCGAGATTGGCTTTGTCTTTCAGCGATTCAACCTGCTCGCGCGCACGTCGGCGCGTCGCCAGGTCGAGCTGCCGCTGTTTTATGCCGGCGTGTCTACACGCGAGTCCACCCGCCGGGCAATTGCCGCGCTCGAACGGGTCGGGCTAGGCGATCGGGTGGATCACCGGCCCGATGAGCTGTCGGGCGGCCAACAGCAGCGCGTTGCGATTGCGCGGGCGTTGGTCAATGAGCCGTCTATCGTACTGGCCGATGAACCCACCGGCGCGCTCGACTCCAAAACTGGGCAGGAGTTACTCGCCCTCTTCGACGAACTGCACGAGCGAGGCATCACCTTGATCGTCGTCACGCACGATGTTGGCGTTGCCAGCCGCGCTGGGCGGATCATCACCCTCTTTGACGGCAGCATCCTGGAAGATCGGCCAAACACCCCGGCAAAGCCCGACCCGGCAGTGCAACACGCGCCCCATTCCACACAGCACGCATCGGGAGAGATAACGCATGAGGTGGCTTAAATACTTCGGTGTTGCCCTGCAGAGCATCCAGGCGCACAAGTTGCGCGCCGTGCTGACGATGCTTGGCATCATCATCGGCGTTGCTGCCGTGCTTGTAACCGTGGGAATTGGCAGCGGAGCGGCGCAAAGCATTACCGAACGCATCGAAAGCAGCGGCGCCAATCTGCTCACGATCAGCGGCGGCGCCCGCGGCAGTTCGGCTGGCACTAAATTGAGCATGGTCGATGCAGAACTCCTGGCCGATCCCAAGTTTTTTCCAGACATCAAGTTTGTAGCGCCGCAGTACACTGCCAGCGCCACCCTGACGCACGAAGCAAGCGAGGGCAGCTACCAGGTAGTCGGCACGACCGAAGCCTACGCGCCGGTGCGCAACCTCAGCCTGGCATCCGGTGAGTTTCTGACCGCCGACCAGGTTGCCCAGGATGAGAAAGTGGTCGTGTTGGGAGCAACCGTAGCCAGCGATCTCTTTGGTGGTCAGGACGCGCTCGGCCAGTCGATCCGCATCGACGATGCACTTTTTCAAGTGACCGGTGTGCTGGAAGCGGCCGGCGGTTCGGGCTTTGGCAGCAGTGATAACCAGGTGTTTGCGCCGATCGATGTGGCGTTGGGCCGGCTTTTCAATGCCGGCCGCGTGCGCGGCGCCTATCCTGTGTCGACCATCAGCATTCAAGTGAACAGCCAGGATCGCCTTACCGCAACTTCGCAGCAGATCGAACGCGTGCTGCGCCTACGCCACGGCCTGGGCGCCGACGATGAAAACGACTTTCAGATTTCCAATCAGGCTGACCTGTTGGCAGTGGCAAGTGATGTCTCTGGGACGCTCAGCGCGCTACTCGGCAGCATCGGCGCCGTGAGTCTGTTGGTTGGCGGGATCGGCATTATGAACATCATGTTGGTGTCGGTGACGGAACGCACGCGAGAGATCGGGCTGCGCAAAGCCATCGGCGCACGTGACCGCGATATCCTGCTTCAGTTTCTGATCGAGGCGCTTGTATTATGCGCCCTCGGCGGCTTGATTGGCATCGGCTTGAGTTATGGTGTGCAGTGGCTGGTGGGGCAAATCCCTGGCGGCGCATTCCGCGTCGTGATTCAGCCGTGGGCGGTGGGGCTGGCGCTGATCGTCAGCACAGTCAGCGGCTTTGTCTTTGGCCTTTATCCTGCGGTGCGCGCCACCCAGCTCGACCCGATTGAAGCGCTGCGATATGAGTGAATGCGTTCGCCGGCAGTCATTGTGGTGACGTGCCGGGGACGGGCTGCCAGTATTCCGTTCAACCAGGCGGTGTGTAGCTCGTCCTCAGCGTGTAGGCGCCCAAATCCAACGGTCAAATAGTAAGGAACCAGATATGTCTTTCAAGCAGAAACCAAAACGTCGCGGCTGGCTCATCGGATTGGCTGTGGTGGCTGTCGTCGCGATTGCAGGCTATTTTGCAGCCACGCGTCTGGGACTTCTGGGGCAAGGCGGCGAGGCTGGCGCGGCCAATCGAACGGCGGCTACGGGCGCAGCCGGCGCGGCAACGAATGGTGCGGCGCAGACAGTCGCCATCCAACCGGCGACGTTGGCACAGGGGGCGGTCAGCGCGTCGGGGCAGTTGACACTGGTGGATGAACGCAGCGTGCCCCTTGCCGTCGGCGGCATTGTGCAGGAGATCGATGTTGCCGTGGGCGCTGCGGTCCCGGCCGGCGCAGTGCTGCTCAAGCTGGAGACCACCGACCTGGAGCAGGCAGTCGAACAGTCCCAACTCAGCGTGGAAACGGCCAAGATTGCGCTGGAAGATCTGAAGGCGACGACCACGAGCGCTGATCTGGCGCAGGCGCAGGCTGCGCTCGTCGAAGCTCAACAGAATCTGGAAAGTGTCAAGGCTGGGCCAAGCGCTGAGGAGATCGCCGCGGCGCACAGCGCTCTGGCCGCGGCTCAGGCCAGCTATGATGAATTGGTGGCCGGCGCCAGCCAGGAGCAACTGACTCAATTAAGCGCGGATCTCAAAAAGAAGGAAATTGCATTGCAGGACGCACAGCGCGCCTACGACCAGGTGGCGTGGCGCGGCGGCTCCAGCGCCGAAGCGACGACGCTCCAGGATGCCACGATCGATTACGAGTCGTCCAAGGCTGCCTACGCCGAAGCCACGTCGCCGCCCACTGCCTCGCAGGT
This sequence comes from Candidatus Caldilinea saccharophila, assembly GCA_016710365.1. Lineage (GTDB taxonomy): Bacteria > Chloroflexota > Anaerolineae > Caldilineales > Caldilineaceae > Caldilinea > Caldilinea saccharophila. The sequence goes on from JADJVW010000002.1 coordinate 408,900, forward strand.
GCAGTCAGACCTCAGCAGCATCCAGAGCGCACGTGTACAACTGAACGATTTGCTCAATTCGCCGACAACGGGTGAAGTTGCGACGCCGCAGCACAGCTTGCCCAAGCCGAAGCCACACTGGCCAACTTGCAGACCGGCCCGACCGCAAATGAGTTGCGCAGCGCCGAGATCACGCTGGAAAAGGCGCTGATCGACCTGGCGAACGCCAATCGAGATCTGGTCGCGGCCATGGTCACGGCGCCGATTGCCGGCGTCGTGATGTCGCTTAACGCCGAGTTGGGTGTGCGTCAGGCGGCCGACAGCATCGTAGCCACAGTTGCCGACCCCAACCAGCTTGAGCTTGTCGTCAACGTCGCCGAGTCGGATATCCCGAACGTGGCGCTCAACCAGGCAGCACAGGTGGAGATCGACGCACTGCCGGGCAAGACATTCGAGGGTGTTGTTCGATCGATTGCGCCGATCAACACCAGCGGTTCGAGTTCCGTCAGTTATCCGGTCACCGTGCGGCTGACTGACAGCGAGTTGGCCGGTGTTCTGCCCGGCATGAACGCGGTCGCCACACTCGAAAATCAGGCAAGTGGCGAAGGTAGTTGGCTGGTGCCCACCAACGCTTTGCGCGAGAACAACGGCGCGGCCATGGTCATGGTCATAGTCGTGCGCAACGGCGCCTCGGCGCCCGTCGTCGTGACGCGGGGCGCGGTCCAGGGCGAGTGGACGGTTGTCCAGTCACCCGAACTGCAAACTGGTGACGAGGTGATCGGCACGGTCACCTCGCGACTCAACGAACAGCGTGGCGGTTTCTTTGGGGGGGCGCCGCCGGGCGCCATACCCGGCGGTGGCGGCGCTCGGCGCCCTTGAATCCATCCAAACAACTTCAATGCTGCCAGGCAGTTTAAGGAGCAAATCATGTCAAGTGTTGAGCGCAACCCCGAAATCATTGTGGCGTCACGACCGCAGCGCACCTGGCCGGTCGCCCTGCTCGTCCTCCTCGTGCTCGCTTTGCTTGGCGTCAACGGCTGGCTGGCCTATCAGACCTGGATGTTGAACCAAACCCTCAGCGAGTTTGTCGCACAACGCAGCGCACTGCCTGCTTTTGCCGACGGTGCGTTGCCGGTGGGTGGGTTTCCCAATGCGGGCGCGCGACGTCAAGGCGACGCTGGCGTCACGCAGCAAGGCGATGCACCAGTGGGTGGGACGGTGACAGATGATGCGCCTGTCCAGCGTCCGGCTACTGCCAATTCCCAGGCGGCTGGCGCTGCCGTCGAAGCTCCCCCAACTGAAGCGACAGCGGCCGCGCCCGTGGTTGAAGGGGGAGCCGTTCCCCGCTGCCGGCAATCGCGGGCCGCGTACGGGCACAGGCGGTCAGGGCATTCCCCGTCAAGGCAGCCATCGACAGGCGCCGGGTGAACAAACGGGGGCCGCAGGCAGTGACGGGGCGCTGGCGCCTGCCGCCAGCGAAGTGCTTACCGACAGCACAGGTCTCAACCTTCCAGATGAAGCGACCAGGCCATCGATAGCCCTGATGCCGGCAGATAGCGACGCCGCCACTAGCGCCGGGCGCGACGAAGTCACGCCGACGCCAGCGGTTGAAAGCGCAATGGTGGTGGCGCCGTCGATCCCAGTCGTCACCGGTGTTAAAGGCGCCCGCGTGTGGGACGATGCCGGCGCGTTGCTGATGGTTTATGACAGCGGCGCTACGCTCTCGGCGACGGGGCGATCAGCCAATGGCGACTGGCTGATCGTGGAGAGTGAGGCCGGTCCAGGCTGGGTGCAGACGGAGCAGTTGATTGCCTACGGCATACAACAGCTTGCCGTAGGCGCCCTGCCGCCGTCCACCGCTCTGGCGCCGGTGTTTGACACACAAGCGACGCGCGTCGCAGACTCAGCAGCCACTGTGACCGAGACCCAGACCGCTGCCATCGCGTCCAATGAAACCCTGGTTGAGCCGGAGTCTAAAGCGCCAACTACATTGGATGCGGCTGCGCCCAGTGCGCCCATCACGGCGACCGTCGTCATCTCTGACGCGCGGCTTAACGTGCGTTCCGGACCGGGCGTCGAGTATCCGATCATCGGCAAGGCCGCGCCCGGCGCGGCCTATGTCGTCACGGGACGCAACAGCACCGGGCAGTGGCTACAGTTGCGGATCGATGAGGCAAGGGGCGCCATCGGCTGGGTGGACGCCGCATACATGGAGATTAGCGGCGAAATCGATGCCTTGCCTCAGCCGGTGGTGACGCCAGCGCCAACACCGGCGCAGACAGACACGACACGCACAGGGGCGGCAATTGCCGCCCCTGCCGCTGTCCAGACTGTGAACGCGTTATCATCTTCAGCAGGGTTGCAGGGCACAATCGTCTTTCAGCAGAGCCGGGGCGGCATGATCTATGCCTACTACCCGGCGACCGGTGCACTGCAGCCGCTGACGCATGGCGTGGACCCAGCGATCAGCCCGGATGGAAGTACAGTTGCCTTTACGCGCGACGGCGGCGAGACAGGGATTTACCTGGTCGATATCGACGGTGCGAATGAGCGGCGCATTTTCGTGCGCCCCACGCTTAGCTCGCCCAAATGGAGTCCGGACGGCCAGTGGATTCTCTTCAGCCGCAATGACGATTATCTCGAGTGTTATGACATCGGCTTTAATCAATGTCTTCTGCCCGAAATCTTCTTTGACCGCTTCCCGTTTGCCGATCCCGACCAGTTTCCCCTTGTCAAGGAATACAAGTTCAAGCTCTCCGCAGTTGACCGCGACGGGCAGAATTTCCACGACATCCCTGCACTGGACTCGGCGCGCGCCCCCGACTGGAGCGAAGGCGGGATTACCTACCAGTCCAAAGCTGGCATTCAGCGTACGAATGATGGCCAAGGCATCACCACGCAGGAAGTGGCCTTCAATAACCTCAATCCCTATTACATTGACCCGGACTGGCAACCGAACGGAGATCAGATCGCTTTTCAGCTCAAAGGCGCCGCCCAAACTGACATTTGGGTCGTCAACGCGGATGGCACGAATCTGCATCCACTGACCGCCCCGAAAACGACGCTTGTCGACCAACTGCCCAGCAATGTCGCGCCGGCCTACAGCCCCGACGGCGCGCATATCGTTTTTTTGAGCAACCGCGATGAGCGGAATGCTGCCGGCGCCTGGCATATTTGGGTGATGGACGCCGATGGCGGCAACCAGATGCTGCTGCCCATTGACCTGCCGATCGACTACAATTTCGGGCTGGAGCAGGCGGTCAGTTGGGGCGGTTGACCGTGATATGATGCTGCCTGGTAGGTGATGCGTCATCTGGCATGCGTGCCAAAGAAGCATTTTGCTACACGCGCAATCTCGCCTATACTCTCCTTCACGCCAATGGCTATCTAGTTGTTCGCGTCGCCCGCATCATGCGAAAGCAAGGATTCTGGGAGACCGCGTTTCGACCCACGCCATTCGCCTGCGTTCCCATGCTCTCAACCTAAACAATGTGGGTCAAGCGGCTCTCGTGTGGTTACGTGCCGGGGACGGGCTTGCGGTGCTTCGGTCGAGCAGACAGCGATCAGCCCGTCCCCGGCACGTAAGGCCCCACCACATGAATTCCGGTTGAGCCAACAATGCTTTGTTGTCGCTTTGTTGTCGAGTCGGCGTCCCTGGCCGATATTGAACTTTAGCGCTTTGAGTTTTTCTACAATCTATAGTTCAGGAGAAACCATGATGCACAGGCGGTTGAGGCTCTTATCGGTCATCTTGTTGTTTGCGTCGTTTGTGGTGTCGGGGCAGGGCGTTGGCCAGGCGGGGACAACAGCCCAGCCGGCGCCGCTGACGATCAAGCTGCGCGCCGGCGTCATCACACCGGGCATTGAGGAGACGCTTCCTGGCACAGAGGCGCTCACCATCGACGGCTATGAGCCGGGTCAGCCTGGTTACTACATCGTGCAGTTCCGCGGCGCGGTGCAGGATGGCTGGACGGCGCAGCTTGCCGCGCCGGCGTTGAGGTGCTCGAATACCTGCCTGACTTTGCCTTCAAGGTGCGCATGACGCCAGAACAGGCCGCGCAGGTTCAACGACAGGGCAGCATCCATTGGGTGGGACTTTTCCAGCCGGCGTTCAAGATCGCACCGGATCTGGCAATGAATGGTCAGAAACTCTATCGCGTGCGCGTCGAAAGCGGCGCTGGGCGTGCAGGTGCTGGCGCAGGAGGACAACTTCCTGACTGTGGCCGCCGACGCCGCGCAGGTGATCGGCATGGCGCGACTGCTCGACGTGGCCTGGATCGACAACTTCGTGCTCTACGAAAAGCATAACGACACCGGCGCCGGTGTGATCGTGGGGACAAACGCGGCCAACGCGCTTGGCTACAATGGTTCGACCCAGATTGCCGCTGTCGCTGATACGGGGCTGGGCGGCGGCACGGCCGCCACGGCGCATGCCGACGTCCCGGCTGCGCGCATCGTGAATATTTTTAACTGGCCGGGGAGCGCGGGCGGCTGCTTCCAGAGCATCAGCAATGACGGCTCGGTCGATGTGGACAGTGGGCATGGGACGCATGTTGCGCTTTCGGTGCTTGGCGATGGCGGGCCGAACGGTATCGGTAAGAGCGGCGCCCCGGCGGCGCGGCTCGTCTTCCAGTCTACGGAGAACTATGTCACCGTCTCCAATCTCTGCCGCGCGCTCTACGGCTACACCAACGGCTACTATCTGACTGGCCTGCCCAGCGACCTGAACCAGCTTTACCAGCAGGCTTACACCGCTGGCGCTCGCATCCATTCCAACTCATGGGGATCCTCGCAGGCGGGCGTCTACACGGCGAACAGTGCACAGAGCGACCAGTTCGTGTGGAATAACCGTGACATGGTCATCACCTTCTCGGCAGGCAATGCCGGCGCCGATGCCAACGCCAATGGCGTAGTCGATAACGATTCCATCGGCTCGCCGGCGACCGCCAAGAACGTCATCACCGTGGGCGCCAGTGAAAACGCACGCGCCGACAACTTCCCGTGCGACGCCAGCCTGACCTACACGTCGAGCGACGCGTATCAGGCGGGGCAGACCTGCGCCGGCATGGGCGGCGTCAACCAGCTTGGCACAGCCGGGCAACGCTGGGGCTTCACCGCTGAGCCGCTCAACAGCGACCCTTCGGGCGGCAACGCGCAGCAGATGGCGCCTTTTTCCAGCCGCGGCCCGACGGACGACGGTCGCATCAAACCTGACATCGTGGCGCCCGGCGCCTGGATTCTCTCCGGCTACTCCGATCTTTACCAGCAAGGATATGACGCCGGTGCAAATCCGCGCAACAATGCCTTCCAATCCGACGGCTGGGGAATGCCGCTTACGTCCGGCTACAAATACTTTGGCGGCACCTCGATGTCCAATCCGATTGCAGCGGGTGGCGCCACTCTCGTGCGTGACTTCTACCAGAAGGCATACGGCCTCAATGCCAGCGCCGCGCTAGTCAAAGCGACCTTGATCAACACCGCCGTCGACTTGCTCGACGAGAATAACGACGGCGCTAACGACAACAACTTTCCGATCCCCAATGTTGCACGAAGGATGGGGACGCATCGACCTGGCCGCGGCGACCGACGGCACGCAGCAATATGTCGACAATGCGGCCGGGCTGAGCACAGGCGCCAATGTCGCCTATCAGTACAACGTCAGCGCGGCCGGTTCGTTCAAGGTGACGTTGGTCTGGAGCGACTATCCGTCCACCGAGACGGCGTTGGTCAACCTGGTCAACGATCTTGACCTGACCGTCACTTCGCCCTCCGGCGCCGTCTATCGGGGCAATGTCTTCAGCGGCGGCTGGTCGCAGACGGGCGGCGGCGCCGATCGCACCAACAATGTCGAAAATGTCTACGTGCAGACGGGCGCCGCGGGTGTGTGGACGGTGCAGGTGAGCGGCTTCAATGTGCCGAATGGCCCGCAGCCTTTTGCGCTGGTCGTCAACGGCGAATTTGGCGTGACGCCCACGCCCACCAGTACGCCGGTCGCAACCAATACCCCTACCCCGCTTCCGACCGCAACGCCGACCACGCCGCCGACCGTGCCGCCAACCCTGGCGCCCACGAATACACCGACGGCGGCCCCGACCAACACACCGGCCCCGACCAATACCCCTGCCCCGGGCGCGGCCAATGCGATCTATCTAAGCTCGACCACCAATGGCAATGTCGGCTTTGCGTTCAGCGACGAAGACATCGTACGCTTCGACCCCAACACCAACACGTGGACGATGTACTTCGATGGCTCGGATGTCGGCCTGGGCGCCAGCAGCAGCCAGGATATCGACGCGTTCGACCTGCTCGACGACGGCAGCATTCTGCTCAGCATCACGGGCGCGGCGACAATCCCGAATGTGGGCAGCATCGCCGACGCCGATATTGTGCGCTTTACGCCGACCTCACTCGGCCAGAATACGAGCGGGACGTACGCCTGGCACTTCGACGGCTCGGACGTGGGGCTGACGACGACGGATGAGGACATCGACGCCATCGATCTGCTGAGCGACGGGCGCATCGTGATCAGCACATTGGGCAACGTGAGCGTCACCGGCGCATCGGGCGCCGATGAAGACCTGCTCGTCTTCACGCCGACATCACTGGGCGCCACCACGGCAGGCGCGTGGGCGATCTACTTCGACGGTTCGGACGTCGGTCTGGCGGACACCAACAATGAAGATGTCAACGGCGCCTGGATCGATCCGGCTACAAGCCAGATCGCACTCTCTACGCTGGGGAGCTTCTCTGTGCCCGGCGTCACCGGCGACGGCGCCGACATCTTTGTCTGCACGCCGGGAAGCCTCGGCGCCACGACAAGTTGCACCTACAGCATAGGCTGGGACGGCTCCGCCAATGGTTTTGCCGGCGAGATTGTTGATGGCATCGGATTGACCTCGGCTGCGTACGGTGCGGGCGTAGCCCAAATCAACGCCACCTTACCGCAGGATGACCCGACCGCCGGCGCCACCTTCGACGACTACGACGACATGGCCGACCAAGAGGTCGACGCCATAACGCCACAGATCTACCTGCCACTGATAGCGGATTAAGAGAGCTCGGAACGTCCCCGGCACGGCGCACCGTCTTGTCATGCAGTGCAACAACTTCTGCGCCGTGCCGGGGACGTCATCTGCCGTCTACACGCATTCGACCCTGCAGCCTCGCAATGTTGCGGCAGCCACTCACTTGCTCTAGAATGGCGAAACTTGAGCAGCGAATGTTTTGCCGGACCTGAGGTCACTTCTTGTTACACAGCACCTTCCGTACCTTTCAAGATGCGCTCTTCTCGCCCAACCCGCTGGTGCGCCGGCTGGTGCTGGCTGGGCTGCTGGCGAGCGGCCTGCTGCTGATCACCCTCTTTATCGGCGTGGCGGGGCCGCTGATGGCGCTGGTCGCGGCCGCGGCGATCATCGGCGGCATGTTGATCCTCAACGACACGCACTGGGGGTTTGTAGCGCTGTGCGGCGTCGTCTTTTTGATACCGTTCGCCACGCTTCCCTTCTCGATTGGCTTTAAGCCCACCTTTCTCGACGTGGCGCTGGGCGCGCTCTTTTTTGTCTGGCTTTTCAAGCTGATCATCGGCCAGCAGGAGGAGTTCATTGCCTCGCCGATCGGGCTGCTGGTGGTGCTCTTTCTGCTGCTGGCGCTCTTCAGTTTTGCGCTGGGGCTGACGCACAGCCCGGCCAGCACCTTTCTGCTGCGCCGTTTTCTGGAGATTCTGATCGGGATCTCGCTCTTTTTCGTCATCGTCAACACGGTGCGCAGCGAAGAGGAGGCGATCTGGGTGACGCGCTGGGTAATAGTGGCGGGCTGGGGCGCGGCGGCGATCGCCGTGCTTTTCTACGTGCTGCCCCAGGAGTTTACCGTCGGCATCCTCGACCGCATGGCGCGCTTCGATTATCCCGGCGGCTTTGGCGCGCTGCGTTTTATCGAAGATGACCCGGCGGGCACGATGCGCGCCATCGGCACCGCGGTCGATCCCAACGTGCTCGGCGGTATGATGATCCTCGTTGCCGCGCTGCTGCTGCCGCAGCTCGTCTCCAACCAGCCGATCTTTCCACGTTGGCTGACCTTCGCCATGCTGGCAACTGCGGCGCTGGCGCTCTATCTCACCTACAGCCGGTCGGCGCTGCTGGGACTGGCGTCAGCGGTGGCGCTGCTGGCGGTGCTCAAGTACCGCCGGTTGATCCCGCTGAGCATCGCCGCCGGGCTGCTGCTCCTGCTGTTGCCGATTACACAGGAATACATGGCGCGGCTGCTGGAAGGCTTTGTGGGCCAGGATCTGGCGACGCAGATGCGCTTTGGCGAGTACAAGGACGCGCTGATCCTGATCGAGCGCTACCCGCTCTTTGGCGTCGGCTTTACCGGCACGCCCGACATGGATATCTACCTGGGCGTCAGTATGCTCTATCTGATCATCGCCGAAAATATGGGCGTGATCGGCCTTGCCATGTTTGTGGCGGTGATGGTGGGTTTCTTCGTGATGGCGCTGCGCGCGTGGCGCGGCGGACTGAATGTGAGACTGGAGGCGCTGCTGCTCGGCTACACCGGCGCTATCCTCGGCGCGCTGGTCAGCGGCATCTTCGACCACTATTGGTTCAACATGACCTACCCGCACATGACCGTGCTCTTCTGGCTCTACGTGGGCATGGCGACGGCAGTGCTCCTCATCGCAGCGAGCCAAAAAGCACCGGACGCGCTGAAACTCAGCCACGGATGCTGGTTGTCATCCCCTCAACCGGTGCACGTCGCCGCATCTCCGAGACGCTTCTATCTACTGGCCCGCCATTTCTTCCCTCGCGCCTGGCGCGCTGCGGCAACCATCAAAATTTACAGAGAAAGCATACAGAGAAATCTCGCACGCTCCGCTATACTGGCGCTTCACTTACAACCGAGCGCAAGGCATTGAAAGGGATGGCATGAGTCAGAGCAAGCAAGAAGCAAGGCGAGGCGGTTGTCTACGCGCCAGTGGGTGGGTGGCGCTGTTTCTCCTGTTGCTGTTGGTGGCTGGTGCAGCCTTCTGGGCGCAAAGTACGAATCACACGCTCGGCGCATCGGAGCGTTTCGCTGCTGGCGATGGCGCGCCCGGTTCGTTTGTTGAAGTCGACGGGCGTCAGATTCATTACCAACTCCTCGGCAATCCAGACGGCCAGCCGCTGCTCTTTGTGCATGGTTTCAACGTCAACGGTGGCTACGAGTGGAGTGAGATCGCGCCCTATCTTGAGGAGAAGTACTTTCTGATCATTCCCGACCTGCCGCCCTTCGGCCATTCCGAACGCATTGGCGAGACGTCGCCGCTCTATACCGTGCAGGGGCAGGCCAATGCCCTTGTTACGCTGCTGGACAGCCTGAACGTCGAGCAAGCGGATGTCGTCGCCGCGTCGGCCGGCGGTGCGGCCGCGGTGCAATGGCGCTGGATTACCCTGAACGGGTCGAGCGGCTGGTTCTGATAGGCGCCGAACTCTACGATAGTGGCGGTGGGATTTTTGCGCAGTTGGGCGCGCTGCCTTTCGGCATCGGCCGGGCCAATACCTGGACAGGATTGGGCGCTGGGCCGCGTTCGGGCGCTCTTTTTGCGATCGGCTGCCGCACGAATGGATACTGTCCCGATCAAGAAACGATCGAGCGGCGGCAGCATCTTGCGGAGATCCAGGGGACAACCGACGCCATTATGGCGCGCAATTCCACGCTCCCCGCCAGCCGCGTGCCCGCCGATCTGGCGCAAGTGCAGCAGCCCGTATTGCTCATCTGGGGCGGCGGTGATCTGCGCGGCATCGAAACCGCCAATCGCTTGGCGGCTGAGCTTCCCAACGCAACTGTAGAGATTGTAGCGGAAGCGGATCATACACCACACTTGCACAAGCCCGCGGCCACGGCGCTGCTCATCGACAACTTTTTGATGCAGCGTTCGTAGAGGCGCGCCACGGATCGTGGTACAATAGCTGCCACGACACACCGTTTATGCCAAAACAGCCCACGGGCTGACCGATTTCACACCCCTTCACGCCTTGATGGGCAGATCGAGTCGGCAGTCGAGGCGAAGAGAATTCGAGAACGGACGATGCAAACCACACACAACGAATTTGGCAATATCACCCTGGAAACCGCGCCCGCCCCTCCGGCGAACGGCAGCAACCTGACGCGCGGCCGTCGTCCGGAATGGCTGCGCGTGCGCGCGGCCGACAGCCCCAAATATCGCGAACTGACTTCGCTCTTCCGCGGCCAGCGGTTGCACACCGTCTGCGAAGAGGCGATGTGTCCCAACATCGGCGAGTGCTGGGGGCGCGGCACCGCCACCTTCCTGCTGATGGGCGACACCTGCACGCGTTCGTGCGGTTTCTGCAAGATCAAGACGGGGCGGCCCGGCCTGCTCGATCCGGATGAACCGCGCCGCGTCGCCGAGTCGATCCAGCAGATGGCGCTGAGCCACGCCGTGCTCACCAGCGTCAACCGCGACGAACAGTCGGACGGCGGCGCCTGGGTCTTTGCCGAGAGCCTGCACTGGATTCACGAGCTGGCGCCCGGCTGCACAGTTGAGGTGCTCATTCCCGATTTCAAGGGCGACCAGACGGCGCTGCAGGTTGTCATGGACGCCAAGCCGGAGATCCTCAACCACAACACCGAGACGGCGCCTCGCCTCTATCGCACGGTGCGGCCGCAGGCCAAATATATGCGCAGCATGGAGCTTTTGCAGCGCGCCAAGCACATGGATGGTGAAGCGCTGACCAAATCGGGCATCATGGTGGGGCTGGGTGAAACGTGGGACGAAATTTTGCAGGTAATGGACGACCTGCGCGCTCACGACGTCGACATCATGACCATCGGCCAGTATTTGCAGCCAAGCCGCTTCCATCTGCCGATCGTGCGCTACTACACGCCCGACGAGTTTGGCCGCCTGAAAGAAGAAGGCGAGGCGCGCGGCTTCCAATGGATGGAGAGCGGGCCACTGGTGCGCTCGAGCTATCACGCTGACGGGCAGGCGCATCTCAGCCCGCGGCGGCGGTGAACGGAATGACGGTGAGCGTGTATCTGGACACGTGTAGCATTCAGCGCCCGCTTGATAAGTTGGATCAGACCCGGCTTCGGTTGGAAGCTGAGGCGATGCTTGGTGTATTTGCCGTGGTGCAGACGGGCAAGGTTGCGTTGATTTCTTCGACCGTGCTGGAGCTTGAGGTTTTGCAGAACCCATTTGTCGTGCGCCTCCAACATGGACGCCATGTGTTGTCACAAGCATCAACCATCATCAAAGTCGATGACACATTGGCAAACCGGGCGGCGACTCTTGTCCAGGAAGGTGTAAAGCCGATGGATGCGCTCCATCTGGCGTGCGCTGAAGCGGCAGAGGCTGACTACTTCTGCACCTGTGATGATCAGCCATTGCGCAGGACGAGGGCCATCGCAGACTTGAATGTGGCCGTGATCGTCCCTGTGGAGCTGGTGGAGGTTTTAGAACAATGATTGCAGAGACTCGTCCGTTGGTGGAGATTACGCAAGACGCGCTCGATCTACTTTACCGTGAGTTGGGCGTGGTTGCTACAACGCGCTTCCTCAATCAATTCACGGCAGGGTTTGGCAACTACACCGATGAACGGAGAGCGTTGTTGGCCGATCAGTCACTGGAGGAGGCGCTTACCGCAGTGCGCGCCTATCAAGCTCGCCGTCCACCGCACGAGCACGATTGCGAACCTTCCAGTCGATGAAGCACACAAAAACGCACTCAGATGCTGAGCCGCCAACATGACCAACGATTCGTTGATTGCTTACTTCCAACAACACCACCCCGACCTGCTGGAACCATCCGCCTGCTTGTCACGCAGGAGACGCCCAGCCACGACAAGCCGCGGCTTGATGCCTTCGCCGCGTTGCTCGCCGCGCGCCTGACGGACGCCGGCGCCACAGTTGAGATTGTCGACCAGCCGGCGCGCGGCAACCACCTGCGCGCTCGCTTTGTCCACGGCGCCAGCACGGAGAAGCCGGCGCTGGTGCTTTGCCACTACGACACAGTCTGGCCGGTTGGCGCGTTGGCAACCCATCCTTTTCGCATTGAGGCGGGCAAAGCCTACGGGCCCGGCATTTTCGACATGCAGAGCAGCCTGGCGCTGGTCGAGTATGGATTGCGCGCGGTGCGCGATCTCGACATTGCCCTGCCGCGGCCGATCACGGTGCTGATCACCTCAGACGAGGAGATCGGCAGCGGCTCCTCGCGCGTCTTGATCGAGGAAGAGGCGCGGCGCGCGGCCTACGTGCTGGTCATGGAATCGCCACTGCCCGGCGGCGTGCTCAAAACCGCGCGCAAGGGAACGGGAACCTTCACGGTGGAGACCATCGGCCGCGCCGCCCATGCCGGCGTCGACCCCGACAAAGGCGTCAACGCCATCAAGGAGATGGCGCACCAGGTGCTGGCGATCCACGCGCTGGCCGACCGTGAAGCCGGTACGACGCTCAGCGCCGGCATGATCGAGGGCGGTACGGCGACCAATGTCGTGCCGGCGCGCGCCGCCGCGCAGATTGACGTGCGCGTGTGGACGCAAAGCGAGGCCGCGCGGCTGGTGCAGGCGATGGCAGCGCTCCAGCCGGTGCTGTCCGGCGCGCAGGTCAACGTGACAGGCGCTCTCAACCGGCCGCCGCTGGAGCACAGCGCCACCGCCGCGCTCTTTGCCCGCGTCCAGCAGATCGGCCGCACGCTGGGCATGGAACTGGCGGAGGGCAGCACAGGCGGCGGCAGCGATGGCAACTTCACCGGCGCACTCGGCGTGCCCACACTCGACGGCCTCGGCGTGCCCGGCGACGGCGCGCACGCCGACCACGAGCACATCCTGGTGGATGAGATTGCGGGACGTGCGGCGTTGCTGGTGGCGATGTGGAAGGATCTGCTTTCTGTGTAGGAAATCGCGTCAGCCAGCCACCGAGTTTTCTGAAAAAACTCGGTGGCTAACGGTCACAATGGGTTAACCAACTTGTGCAAAAAAAATTGGGAGATCACCAACTTGGCAATCTCCCAGTCTCTAATCTCCCAATCTCTAGTCTCCACTCACTTCCGCTGCATCGTCATGTCCAACTCATACGGATCGCTGGCGTCCGCCGGAATCATGTACGCGTCCGCTGAGATCGGCTGGTAGTCGTCGTGCACCACGACAATGGAATAAGACTGTCCCGGCGAGAGCTTGGCATCAAGTTGGTAGACGCCATTGCGTCCGCTCGTCGCACGGGCTTGCACCATCGTCTCGTCGAAGTCGGCATCGACCCACTGGTCGACCGTCACGCCAGGGTTGAGAAAGGCGACCAGCGCACCCGAAATCGTGCGGCGGCTGTTGTCGATGTCGCGCACGGCGCCAGTGACGTTGACTGGTTGCACGCGAATCGCCGCGCTGCCCTCCGCTACAGTGAAGCTGCCGCGCTGGACGCGCCGGTCGCCGATGTAGAGTTCCAGCGTGAATTCACCGGCAGGCAGTCCGTCCGGATGGGTCAGGTTGACCCACGTAGCACGGACGTCGTTCTCCTCCCAGATGTCGTCATTGGCGAGCACCTCTTCACCCTCGTACAGCCAGCGCGTGCGCCAGGGCGCGCCTTTGGTCATGTTGCTGACCGAAAAGACCGCGTAGACCGTGTCAACGTCGATAAAGGTGTTGCCTGCGTTGAGCGGACGCGCATCCTCGGTGACGTCGGTGGCAAAGGTGATTGGACCAAAACCAGCGTTTTGGGCGTTGCTCCCCGCCGCACCGACCGTTGTGGCGCCTGTGTGCAGCAGCACATTGTCCAGCCGCATCTCGACCGTGTACAGCCCGTCGGGCAAGTCCTCTTCGCTGTACAGGTGCAGCCAGGTCGCGCCGCTGGCGCCCTCTTTCCAAGCGAAGGAGTCTTCATATGCCGGCTCGTCATCGATCTTCCACACATAGGAAAAAGTCTGGCCGTTACGGAAGCCGGCAAAGTCGAAGCTCACATAGATGTCGGTGGCGCCGCTGGGAAAGACCGTCAGCGCGCGCGTCACCTTGCTCTGCCGCGTGACCGAGTCCCCAAATTCAACGCTGGAGACAGCAGCGCTCCTGCCACGGCCGATCGAGGCCCCGCGCGCGCCAAGCCCAGATTTTGTATTCTGCCCCAAGCTGAAATTGTCGTAGAAACGCAACGCAATCGTGGCCGGTCGCACCAGGCTGATCTTGCCGGCCACGTCGGAGCGCGAATAGCCGGCCGTGGGGACGCCGACAAAGTTGCCCTCGCCGTCGATCGCCAGGCCACCCGAATTGCCGGGATTCACCTCGGTGTCGGTCTTGATCCACTCGAACTCGCCGTCGCTGTCCTCGTCCAGAAAGCCGGAGACCACGCCCTCGGTGTACGTCACGGTGGCGCCGCCCAGCCCCGGATAGCCGATCACGGCCATGCGGTCGCCGGGCAGCAGGTTTTCGCTGTTGCCGCGCGGCGGCGCGGTCAGTCCAAGATTGGAGGGCAGCGCGCCCTGGGAATCGTCCAGCAGCCCGGTGATCTGCAACAGCGCCAGGTCATATTTGGGGTCATGGCTGATCAGCTTGGCGGCGTAGCGCAACACCGGCGCCCCCCGCAGGTCGCTAGGCATAACCCCGATCGCAGCAAAGCCATCGTCGTTGTATAACGCGCGGGTGTCCGGATCGCCCATCACGTGAAAGTTGGTCAGGATCAGCCCCTTGTCGGCATCCATAATGGTGCCGCTGCCCGTGCCGTAGAGATCGCCGGCGTTGTCGGGCACCAGGATCAGCACGGTGGACTTGAGCGCGCGCTGGAGCGCGGTGCGTTCCACCGCGCCGGCTTGCTCGCTGGCAAAGACGCCGCTCAGCACCAGCAACGTTGCGGCCAAGAACATCATCCTGCGCAGCGTGCGGTCGGGGCGACCGCGGCGTTGCTGAAGCGTAGCCAGGAAATGGGTGGCGTTCATCAGTTGCCTCCTTCCGGTTGTGCGTCGCCGGTGAAGCCGCTGCTGGTGGATACGGCAGTTGTCCCAGTACGCGGCGCTTGCAAGCGCAGGCTGTCGGTGACGATGGCAAAATCACGCGCATTCGCTTCCCATTCGGCGGCGTCGGCGCGCAGCGAGACCATGTACAACATGCCGTCCTGCACAAACAGGATGTCTTGTCCCTCGACAACCACCGGCAACCCTGTGGCGCCGGCGTCGCGCGTAGGGTCGGCGACAAAGCCGTAGACGGCGACAATGGCGGGCAGCCCGTTGAGCACCTGCATTTCAGCCGCCTCCAACTCACGATAGCCGCTCACCTCGCCAGACAACTTTAAGCCGCGCTCGAAGCGCGCCAACTCCAACGTCTCGTCGGGAGACAGGGGCCGGCTTGTCACTTCGATGCGACTGTCGTACGTGCTGGGGCTGCCCAGGTTGACCGCGCGGAAGCCCGCGTCATCAGGCCCCGTTTCACTGGCGCTGCGCTGCACCCAGCGCTCTGGGTAGGCGATGCGCAACGCATCCTGGTTGAGCGCGGCGAATTTGCTGGCGCTGTAGACCTGGCTGCGAATGCCAAGCGCCAGAAACAGCGCAAACAGCACCGTCACCGCTACCGCCAGGTCGTTACGAAACTGTGCGTCCGGCGCCGGCGGTTCATTGGTTGGGCTTGGTTTGATCAGGCGATCCATCCAGATCGTCATAGAGCGTCTCCTTCGGTGGGAGTGGTGAGAGGGGGAACGGTGGCAAGAGGGGCGGTGACAAGGGGGGCGGCGACAAGAGGGGCGGTTGACGCGGCCGGTCTGGCTTCCCAGCTATCGCCGGACGCCGAAAGCTGGGCGACGCGTGCCGTTTCCTCGTTAGCGCGGCGCACCAACCAGGCGACCGCCCCCATGATCACCAGCGTCAGGAAGATGCCTACCAGCAGATCGCGCCACACATCGCCGGTGAATGAATTGGCGCCGCTGCGTTCGATCAGAAAGAAATAGAGGCCGGTCAACGTTGCCGACAGCAGCACACCGCCCGGCAGATAGAGCAAAGGCGTCTTCTCAAACCGCGCCTGCCCCATGAAGTAGCCCAGGACGCTGGCCGCGCTGGCGTAGCCCAGCGTATCGACGACCATGCGGATCGAGCCGATGCCCAGATCGACGCCGCCATGTTGCAGCACATAGACAAAGTTGCTGATCGTCGCCACGCCCAGCCCGGCCGCCACGGCGTAGATGATGCCGTCGAGCCGTTCGTCAAATTCTGGGTTATCGAAGACCACCACCCGCACCGCGCCGTAGACGATCGCGGCGCTCACCATGCCTACGACCAGGATGTTGCCGAGCAACTGCGACCACCAGTACACTCCCATCCACGCGTCCGTCGCAAAGATGACGGTAA
Organism: Candidatus Caldilinea saccharophila; assembly: GCA_016710365.1. Taxonomy (GTDB): domain Bacteria; phylum Chloroflexota; class Anaerolineae; order Caldilineales; family Caldilineaceae; genus Caldilinea; species Caldilinea saccharophila. Next base: position 425,185 of record JADJVW010000002.1, read on the forward strand.
AGATCGGCAGATGCAGCGCCGCGGCCAGCAGCAGACCGGTGAGATAGACGCCCGCGACCAGCCGCCTGGGTTCTGGTTCGGCGCGATCCAGGCGATAGAAGATCACCAGCCACAGGAGCGCTGGCGTCACCGCCATCGCCAGGCCCAGCAAGATCAGCGCGGCATCGCCGAGCGCCGCGCCCACGCCCGCCAGCAAGTTGAAAACAACGACGAAATGATCAACGCCAACAATCAAGCGTGATGGAACGTAGAAAGTTGGGACGGCGCGGCGTCCCAGCCCCTGGTGGGCTGTTCTCGGGTATTGCACTAATTTGCACGACACTCTCCTCTCAAAATAAACAGCGTCGGATGAACACTCTGGTTATCAGCAATTTTGTTTGACATGATGCGGGAATACGCAGTAAGATAAGCGCACTTCAATGACCGTTAATCGAGGCGCTGGGCGCAAGCGCACTCTCTCATTTTTGCATAGCATACGTCGAGATGTCCGCCAACTCAAAACCAACACAGCCTTTGGTCTACACGTCCAAGTCATTGCACCAACTGACTTCCTATCTACGTAAGCTGTCACGCTTTGCACTCGACACCGAAAGCGACAGCCTCTACAGCTATTACGGCAAGGTCTGTCTGATGCAGATCTCCGTGTATGACGACGCGCACACGCCCGATGCCCAGAAGATCGTTGATTATCTGGTCGACCCGCTGCGGCTGGAGGATCTTGCGCCGCTTGGCGAATTGTTTGCCGATCCTGAGGTCGAAGTGGTCATGCACGCTGCGGACAACGACATGCTGATGCTCTACCGCAGCTACGGCTTCACCTTTGCGCAGATCTTCGACACCCAACTGGCGGCGCGCATCCTCGGCTGGCGTCAAGTGGGGCTGGCTGCGATCTTGGAGAAGCATTTCGGCATGGTCAGCAATAAGCGCATGCAGCGCACTGACTGGGGCAAGCGTCCGCTGACGCCGCAACAGATCGCCTATGCGCAGATGGACACACACTATCTTTTACCCTTGCGCGACACACTGGTCGAAGAACTCAAGCAGCAGGGACGCTGGGAAGAAGCGCAGGATGCGTTTGTGGCATTGGCTGCCATCGACCCGGCGCTGCGACGCACGGAGGAACGCACCTTCTGGCAGATGAAGTCGAGCCGCGAGGCGCCGCGCGAAGGGCATGGCGTGCTGGAAGCGCTCTGGCAATGGCGCGAGGAAGAAGCGCGCACCGCCGATCGTCCGCCGTTCAAAGTGGTCAACGACTCAGTGCTGATCGAGCTGACCAAACACCAGCCTGCCACCAAAGCAGAGCTCGACGCCGTCCAGGGGCTTTCTGACTTCCAGATCCGGCGTTACGGCGACGAACTGCTTCACGCTATCCAGACCGGACGGAGCAATCCGCTGCCGTCCTTTCCCAACGGTGAAGGACGCCCCGAACATCAGTTGGACAAGCCCGCCCAATCCCGCTACGACGCGCTGCGGCGCTGGCGCACAGAAACCGCCCGCGTGCGCGGCGTCGACGCCGATATTGTGCTTCCCAACAGCACATTACTTGCTATCGCCCAAAGCAACCCCGCTACGTTGGACGATCTTGCTCACCTTGCAGAATTGACCCCGTGGAAATTGGCTGCCTACAGCGCGCAAATTCTTGACGTGCTTGCCCAGACGAACGCGTTGCAGCCCACGCTTTAAGATCCCACACATCTCCATTCGGGGAACCATTTCGTTTCTACCAACGCTTGATACAGTAGACGTAAAGCGGGACGCAGATGTCTGATCCGCACTGAGTGGATGGGATGTCCGCACTTTGATCCTGCTGACAACCTTGCGAGGAGAGAAGCAAGCCTATGCAAACCCATCGTCCTTTCTTAATCGTTGCACTGCTGATGACGGCGGTGTTGACCTTTACGGCCTGTAATAGCCAGCCCACCAGCGCCCCCGGCGCCGAAGCCACCATCGCCGCGTTGGCTTCATCCAACGCGGTGCTGGCGACGCAGGTGGCCGAGTTGTCGGGCGGCGGCGCGCCCGCTCAGGTCGCCGATCCATCCACGGCTGAGCTTGCCGCGCCGGCATCGCCCCTGGTGGTTACGGGAGACGCGGCGCCGGCTCTGCCGGGCAGCATCTTGCCGCGGCTGGTTGCCGCCCTGCCGCTGGCGCCGGAGGGGGCGACCCTCAGCGACCTGCGCTTCGACAGCGCCGCGCGGGATCTACGTCACCGACACCAATGACCGGCTGCACGTGCTGGATGCAGACAGTTTCACCGAGTTGGCGACGTTGTCGCTCGGCGGCAATCTCGAACTTGACCCGCGCAACCACCGGCTCTATGTCTATCAGCCCAACGTCCGGGAAGGCGAGGAGCCGGCGATCCACGTCATTGACACCGTCTCGCTGGCGGAAGTGGGCGCACTGCGCGGCGGGGCGATTGCCGTGGATGCGGAGCGCAACCGGCTCTTTGTGGGTGAACCCTACACCTACAGCACCGCCGAGGACGCGCCGGGCGTGCGCGTGATCGACGGCGCGACGCTGCAGGTGCTTGGCGAAATCGACCAGCCCGGCGCGCCGGTCTACAACCCCGCACGCGACGAAGTCTTGATCGTTGCCTACACTGTTTACACCGCCGATCCGGACACGTATCGAGTCACGGGCAATCTTTTCCCAGAGTTGACCGACCTGGAATCAACCAGCTTGCTCTGGTGCAACGGCTGCAAGTGGGCGGACAATGCCTGGGCGCCGCCGGACACAGGCATGGTGGCCGTCGATGTCAGCGCGCATTGTGCGGGCAAGGGGTGCGGCGTGGAAGAGGCGCCGCGCTGGTTCAACGCCGCGACCATGGCGCCTGTCGATCCGGCAGTGGCGCCGGAATTGCAGGCGAATTGCGGCTCCGCAGCCAGTGCGGTGGGCGCAGTGGGCGACCGCATCTACCGCAATCGGGTTTACGACCGCTATGTCGTTTTCACGAACTTCTTTGTCAACGACCTGGCCGGCGCGCCCATCACATTGCGTGACGGTTTGAGCACCGAATTTATCAATGCCCGCACCGGCCAGGGCTATCTGTACGACGGGCGCGTGATCGACCTAGCCACGCTTGCGCCGATCGGACGCTGGCCCGCGGCGTGCATCCTGGGCTACGACAACACGCGCGGGCTGCTCTACGGCAAGCGTGAGGGCAACTTGTACGTCATCAGCGAGCGCGGCGGCGCACCGCCCACGAGCGCCGCGCCGTCAGCGTCGGCATTGCCAGATGCGTGGATTACGGGCCTGCGCGTGTCGCCAGATTTTGCCGTCGACGCCACACTGCTGGCCGAAGTCGAAAACGGCGACCTCTACCGTTCGAGCGATGGGGGCGCGTCCTGGGTGAAGCTGAACGGCGGCCTGCCCGACGACGATTATCAGACCCTCTCTGCGTTTTTCTCGCCCGCTTACGCCACGGATCAGACGATCTATGTCACCGGCCATCGCAGCGACTACTGGGGCTACGGCGTCTGGCGTTCGACCGATGGCGGCGCTACGTGGCAGCCGCTGTGGAACAACCTGGTTCATCTGCGCGGAGAGGAGATCACTTTTGCCGAAGACTTTGCGCAAAACCAGACCCTCGTGCTGAGAGCGAAGTTCCACGACGTGCTCACCGGCGTCAGCGGCAGTTCGTATCAACAATCAACCGACGGCGGGCTGAGTTGGACGTTGGTGGTGACCGGTGACTACGCCACGCCCGCAGGAGAAGTGGCGCTGCCGCCGGTGAGCGAACTGCTGCCCGGCGCCGCGCGTGCGGACGCGCCGGCTATCGAGCAGAATTTTGCGCAGAACAAGGTGCGCTACGCCGCGGACGGCAGCACGTGGGTGACGACCACTGTCACCACGGCGCCTGGCGAGCTGTTGCTGGGCGCTTTCCCTGCGCCCGGCTACCCCGAGGACGCCACGCTTTATCTGGTGAGCGGGTCCGCGCTCTGGCGCACGGTCGATGGCGGCGTCACGTGGGCGCAGTGGGACGACGCGCGCTTTGCCGATGCGAATGACTTTGACAACAAAATCCGTGCGGCCGCGGTGACGCCTTTGCTAACGGATGGCAGTTATCGTCTGTATCTCGGCACAGGCGCGGGTGAGGTGATCGCTCTCGACCCCGCGACCCTGGTGTGGAAGGATCTCCAGGGAACGCCGGCTAATGTGATGCCGGCTGAGGTGGCCGCGCCGCCTGTCGCGGCCACGCCGGCAGCCGCCCCGTTGCCTGCCTCCACACCCGCGTCGGTGCAGGTGGAGCCGCTGACGGGCGAGCCGCCTGCCGGTTTCTACCGCCCGGAAGGCGACTTTGCGATCAGTTGGGAGAATGATGCGCGCGTCCAGCAGGTGCTTGGCTGGGCGACGACCGCGCAGCCCACGACCAGCACGGCTGCCCTCCAGCGCTTCGACCATGGCGTCATGCTCTGGGTGCAAGAGACCGGGCGCATCTATGCGTTCCTCAACGATGGCCGCTGGCTCAGCTACGAGGACACTTTCCGCGAGGGGGAAGCGGAGTTCGACCCGGCCTTCAGCCCGCCGGATGGACGGCAGCAGCCCATGCGCGGCTTTGGCAAAGTCTGGCGCGAACACACCGACCTGCGCGACGCCATCGGCTGGGCGCTGGCCAAAGAAGAGCCGGCCGCGGCCGCACGCCAAACCTTCGAGCGCGGCCAGATTCTGCGCGTCAATGTGTTCATGTACACGATGATTGGGGAAGAAGAGGGGAGTTGGGAGTAGAGATTAAGAGATTGGAGATCAGAGATTGGAGAAGGCTTGGGCGCGTGTACAGAATCTCTAATCTCTAATCTTTGAGTTTCCTATCCCCTATCTTCACATCCCACGTCGTCGTCGTGTTGCTGAACTCGTTGGCGACGAGCAGTATCGGTCGAACCGTGGGGCTTGCATCCGCCAAACCGTTTGAAGATTGGTGCGGATCTGCCCGATAATGGCGACATGTCCCCACCTATTCTTGCCACGAAGCTCTATCTTCCCCCGGTGCGACCCAACGGCGTGCGCCGCACACGGCTGATCGAGCGGCTCGAACAGGGAGTGAGCCAGCCGGGCCACAAGCTGACCTTGATTTCGGCGCCGGCCGGTTTTGGCAAGACGACGCTGGTCAGCGATTGGGTCCACCTCGCCGGCGCTCGCGCACAGCGTCCGGTTGCGTGGCTCTCGCTGGACACCGACGACAACGACCCGACGCGGTTCCTGGCCTACCTGGCCGCCGCGTTGCAGACTGTCTCCCCTGCCATCGGCGGCGCGATGCTAAGTCTGCTCCAGTCTCCCCAGCCGCCGCCGGCAGAGGTGATGCTGACACACCTGCTCAACGATCTTGCTGCGCTGCCCGATGCGTTGCTGCTGGTCCTGGACGATTATCACGTCATTGAAAGCAAAGCGATCGACAGCATTCTCGGGTTTCTGCTCGATCACCTACCGCCGCAGATGCACCTGGCGATCACGAGCCGCTCCGATCCACTGCTGCCGTTGGCGCGCCTGCGCGGACGCGGCGCGCTCCTGGAAGTGCGCGCCGCCGATTTGCGCTTCACGCCCGACGAGGCGGCCGCGTTTCTAAACCAGACGATGGGGTTGCCGCTTGCGCCCGAGGATGTCGCCACGCTCGAAAGCCATACCGAAGGCTGGATCACCGGCCTTCAGATGGCGGCGCTCTCCATGCAGGGTCGGGCGGACAAGCGCGCATTTATCAAAGCGTTTGCCGGCAGCCACCGCTACGTGCTCGACTATCTCGTCGACGAAGTGCTCCAGCGCCAGCCGGAGCCTGTGCGGCGTTTTTTGTTGGAGACGTCCATCCTTCAGCGTCTGTGCGGCTCCTTGTGCGACGCCGTGACGGGACAGCCGTCGGCCCAGGCGATGCTGGACTATCTGGAACGCGCCAACCTCTTTCTGATGCCGCTGGACGACGGACGTCAGTGGTATCGCTATCATCACCTCTTTGCCGAAGTGCTTCACGCACACACGCAGAAGGAGCACCCCGCCACGTTGCCGCCGCTGCACCAGCGCGCCAGTGCGTGGTATGAAGCGCATGACATGCCCGGCGACGCCATTCACCATGCACTGGCAGCCGGGGAGATCGTCGAGATCGGCACGATCGAGCACTTCTTCACTGACCCTCAGCACGATCGCACGAAGCTCTTCCTGGAGCAGATTCTGAAATAGCCTGCCCTTATCAGGTGCTGGGCTCCCTTACGCCTGTTCAAGGCCGCCTTCGAGAACCCAGCGCCTGGTTTATTCACACTCGTAACGAAAAGCTTGCTCCAGTGGAACACTGAACACCCGTGCGATCCGGAACGCCACTTCCAGCGACGGTGAATACTTGTTGCCCTCAATTGCGTTGATGGTTTGACGCGTCACACCGACCCGATTGGCAAGCTCCTGCTGGGTCATCTCATCATGATGAAAACGTAACGTGCGAATGTCGTTTGTAATGTGACCGGCGTCCGTGCCCATCATCTACGCTCCTCGGCGGTATAGAAAGAGCCTCGGCGCGATTTCCACCAAATGTGCGAACAGCCAGAATCCCAACAGGACGTGCGTGAACAGAAAGTTGCCGTCCGTCAGCAACGCGGTGCATAGCGCCAGGAAGACGCCCGTTGCCAGCACATAGCCGCCATTGCGCATGCCTTTTAGCGCAATTAGCCGGTCGCGCTCGTCGGTCTGCGTATTTCGATCCATGATGGCGATCACGCTATTCCCCACGATCTGCGTGACTACGAGGAATATGACCGCGAGCACAAAATACACGACCTGATCTGGCATCACGTTGACTGCGCTTGACGGCAACACGGTGACGAAATAAAAGCTAAAAGCCGCAATCAGGCCGACGAACATGACCCACAGGCTCTTCTCTTGAAACGATAGACTCATTCTGACATTCCCCAGGTTTATGTCTGTTATACTAGACGCCGTGTAAAAAATACTTGACACGCCCAGTGTATCATTCCCCGCTGGCGATGTCAAGTATTTTTTACACGCGCGTATTTACAGATCACACCGTAACTGGTGATTCCCCTGTCGTACCGTGGGGGCGTTCTGCCGCAGCCTGTCTGTGGCTATATCTCCCAGGCGATGAGCGCGCCGGCCACCCAGGTTGGCGGCGGCGCGCTGTAGGGGTGGAGGCATCGGTGTAGACCAGGTCAAAGATGCGGCCGGTCATAGGGACGCGCAAATGGCGAAAGAGTTGGCCGGCATGCGCGCATCGCTCTTGGCGTCGACGCAGTGCTGGTTGTAGCCCCAGTAGCCGCCCGCGGCGAGCAGGTCGATGCCTTCCCCGATGCGCGTGCGCGCATGGGCCAGCCCTTGCTCATCCGGCCAGTAGGCGGTGTCAGCCGCGGCGCCGTAGCCGATGCCGCGGCAAGCGCATTGAGCAAGTAGCCTGCCACCCAGTCGCGATCGGACTGTGCATAGGAGACAAATAAATGCAAGGATGCTGACGACTTTCTGCGCCATCATCTTTATATTAGCTCTGTTATGGAAAACGATGAACGGTAGGGAGCACCAAGTGCAGTTTCTAGTTTATGTCATTGACATACAATGAACAGCACCTATTTCTTGTCTTCTTGTCATTACGGAACCAGGAGTTCAGGGCTCGGGTGCAACACCGCGCAGCACCACCCGATTCGCCGACGGATCCGCCACAGCCCAACCGTTATCAGACTGCGCCACCGCGATGCTGGCCTGGCGCAGCCGCGCCACCGTTGCGTGCAAAGCATCCCCAGCGGGCGCGACCAGCTCATAGCTTAGCAGGCGGGCCGCGGTGGTTGACGGTGGCGGTGCGCCGATGCCGGCCCACGTGTTCAAGCCGACGTGATGATGGTAGCCGCCAGCCGAGACAAACGCGACCTGTCCGCCGAAGCGCTGCATCAGGTCCAGCCCCAGCAGGTCAACATAGAAATGCTCGGCCGCGGCCAGGTCGGCCACATGCAGATGGACGTGGCCCATTATGGTGCGCGGGTCGATGCCCTCCCAGGCCGTGCGCTTGCGGTCGGCTGCCATCAGCCCGCGCACATCCAGCGGGTTCGTCGTCATGCCCAGGCTGCCTTTGACAAAGGGCCATTCGCGGCGCGGGCGGTCGCAATAGAGTTCGATGCCGTGGCCGTCGGGGTCGGAGAGATAGAGCGCCTCGCTGACGCCGTGGTTGCTGGCGCCGTCGATGGGCGTCTCGGCCGCCAGCAGGTGATTGAGCGCGCGGGAAAGCGCCACGCGGTCGGGCAGCAGCAGGGCGAAGTGATAGAGACCCGTGTGACCGCGTTGCACCGGCTGCACGCCGCGCTGCTCGATCAGGTGTAGCAACGTCAGCCCGCCCGCGCCGAGTGCGGCCGTTGCCGATGCGCGGTGCTGCACCTGCAGGCCGATGTCGTGCTCGTAATAGTGCAGCGAGCGGTCGAGGTTGCCAACGATCAGACTGACCGCGCCGCAGTGCAAGTTGGAATCGATTGGGTTGCTCGGCAACGGTCGTTCTGACATCATCTAACGCTTTCTGGTCAATGGACAGCGATTCAGCCCGGTTTTATAGGCCGCAGATTTGACGGATAAGACGGACAAAGCCGGATGATGTTTGGCATCCATTTAGCCGGGTAAAAATGGCACGCGGATAACGCGGATCAGGCAGATAGCTGCGGATCAAATCAGCGAAAATCCGCCCGATCCGCGTCATCCGCGTGCTATTTCCAGTTGGCCGAATAGATACCGGCAATCAAACTTGGCGAAAGACGGCGCGGCCGTCCACCATCGTCAGCACGGGCAGCACCTGCTCGATCGCCGACGGCGGCGTGGCGAAGAGATCGGCGTCAAGCAGCACGAGGTCGGCGAGCATGCCCGTGCGAATCATGCCCTTCTGATCCTCCTGGAATTCGGCGTAAGCTGCCGCGCGCGTGTAGCCGATAATCAGATCTTCGAGCGGCTGGTTCTGCACCGGATCGCCTGCTTGCCACGGCTGGCGCAGCAGGCCGCATCCCAGGCCGACCAAAGGATTCATGGTCGCGACCGGCCAGTCGCTGCCGTAAGCCTGCTGGGCGCCGGCCTCGCGCAGCGTCTGCCAGGCAAAGCTGTGGCGCCAGCGGCCCGCGCCCGCGCGATTGGGCCAGACATCGCCCGTGTGCAGCGTGGGTGGACAGTGCGCGGGCTGCATGGATGCGATCACGCCCAACTCGGCAAAGCGGGCGATGTCGTCGGGGTGGATCACCTCAATGTGTTCGACGCGGTGGCGGCTGTCGCGAGGGCCGTTGACGCGCCGGACGTGAGCGTAACCGTCCAGGGTGCGCCGCACCGCGCCGTCGCCACAGGCGTGGACGAAGATTTGCAACTCAAGCCGATCCGCTGCGGCGGCGATGGCGTTGAAGCGCGCGGCGGTGTGCAGCGCGCCGCCGCGATTGCCGGGCTGATCCGCATAGTCATCCACCATCAACGCGGTGTAGGATTCAAGCACGCCGTCCATGAACACTTTGACTGCGCCCGCGCGTACATAGTTTCCCTGATAGCGGCGTTTCAGCTCAGCAGCCTCGACGATCTTCTCCACCGGCGTCTCTGGCTCGATGTTGTAGGGAACGTAGACGCGCACGCTCATCTCGCCCAGAGCTTCGAGCGCAGCGTAAACGGCGATGCCGTCGTTCCAGTTATCCATGTTGTGAACGCTGGTCAGACCGTGACGTGCGCAAAGCGCCAGCCCTTTGCGCAGCGCGGCGCGGCGCTCGGCCTCTGTCGGCGGCGGGATCAGCGCGCGCACCGGGTCGAACGCACCAGGCTCGCGCAGTTCGCCGCTGGCCGTGCCACTGGCTGCGTCCATGACGATCTCGCTGCCCGGCGCCACTTCGCGCCCGCCGAGAAGATCCCCGCGGCGCATGGCCTCGCTGTTGGCCCAGACGGTATGGCCGTCGAAGGCCGTGAGATAGACCGGTCGATCCGGCGCGATAGCGTCGAGAAACCAGCGGTCAAGCCGTGCGCCGGCCGAGATCGCGCTGTACTTGAGCTGCACGCCTTCGATCCACTCGCGCTGCGGATTGGCGGCGGCATACGCGGCGATGGCCGCGGCGATGGCGTCCAGGCTCTCCGCCTCATCGAGCCGCAGCTTGTCGAGCTTGAGCGACCCCCACAGCAGGTGGAAATGGCTGTCGATGAGACCGGGCAGCAGCGAGCGCCCGCCGGCGTCGATGACTTCCGTGTGCGGCCCTTGCCACTCAGCCGCGGCGGTGCTGCGCCCCACAAAGACGATACGATTGCCGCGCACCGCCACGGCCTCAGCCCGCGGGTTGGCCAGGTCAGCGGTAAAAACCGCGGCGTTGGTGAAGAGATAGTCGGCATAGGTGGACATTGGCTATGAACTCGCTATTGCAAAATTTTGACGCCGCGTTTCGTTTCTAGCGCTGCGCTCGATACTGGCGAATCAATGCGTTCGTCGAACTATCGTGTTGCAGCGCCGGTGCGCCGTCGCCTAACTCACCGATGATCTGCTTGGCGAGCACCTTGCCCAACTCGACGCCCCATTGGTCGAACGAGTCAATGTCCCAGATGCTGCCTTGCGTAAAGACGCTGTGTTCGTAGAGGGCGACGAGTTTGCCCAACATTTCCGGCGTCAGGCGTGCGGCCAGGATCGTGGTGGAAGGACGGTTGCCCTCAAAGGTGCGATGGGGAACCAACCACTCCGGCGTTCCCTCGGCGCGCACTTCCTCGGCAGTCTTGCCAAAGGCCAGCGCCTCCCCCTGGGCAAAGATGTTGGACATCAACAGGTCATGGTGGTTGCCCATCGGATTGAGCGTCTGGCAGAAACCGATGAAGTCGCACGGCACCAGCTTGGTTCCCTGGTGCAATAATTGATAAAAGGAATGTTGGCCGTTGGTGCCCGGTTCGCCCCAGTAGATCGGGCCAGTCTGATAGTCGACCGGTTCGCCGTCCAGCGTAATATACTTGCCATTGCTCTCCATCGTGAGCTGCTGAAGATAGGCGGGAAAACGCTTGAGATATTGATCGTAGGGCAGGACCGCGACGCTCTCGGCGCCGAAGAAGTTATTGTACCAGATGCCAAGCAACCCCATGATCACCGGCATGTTGCGCGCGAAGGGCGCGGTGCGGAAGTGCTCGTCCATCGCATGGAAGCCAGTCAGCATGGCGCGGAAATGCTCCGGCCCAATGGCGAGCATCGTCGACAGCCCGATCGCCGAGTCCATCGAGTAGCGCCCGCCCACCCAGTCCCAGAAGCCAAACATGTTGGCGGTGTCGATCCCAAACTTCTCCACTTCGGTGGCATTGGTGGAAACCGCCACAAAGTGATTGGCGACCGCGCGCTCATCATCCAACGCGGCCAGCAACCAGCGCCGCGCGGAGTGGGCATTGGTCATCGTCTCCTGCGTGGTGAAGGTCTTGGACGCCACGATAAAAAGCGTTTCGGCCGGGTCAAGGTCGCGCACAGCTTCGGCCAAATCGGTGCCATCCACATTGGAGACAAAGCGGAAGGTCATGCTGCGCTCGCTGTAATGGCGCAGCGCCTCGTACGCCATCACCGGCCCCAGGTCCGACCCGCCGATGCCGATGTTCACGACGTTGCGGATGCGCTGGCCGGTAAAGCCAAGCCAGGCGCCGCCGCGCACACGTGCGGCGAATGCACTCATTTTGTCGAGCACGGCGTGCACATCTGGCACGACATTTTCGCCATCGACCTCGATACGCGCGTCGCGCGGGGCGCGCAGCGCCACATGCAGCACCGGGCGATGCTCGGTGACGTTGATGCGGTCGCCGCGGAACATGGCGTCGATCCGTTCACGCAGGCCGCTCTCTTCAGCAAGCGCCACGAGCAGGCGCAGCGTCTCGGCGGTTATGCGATGTTTGGCGTAGTTGAAATAGAGACCCAGCTCGTCGATCACCATGCGATCGCCACGTTCAGGGTCTTGGGCGAAGAGGTCGCGCAAATGTGCGGCGCCGACAGTCTTGGCGTGTTCTCTCAGTTTATGCCAGGCGGCGCGGTCAGGAAAACGAGTTGCAGACAGCATAAAATCCTCTTTTCAATCATGAATGCTGCATATCAGCATGGAAAGGAATGTTTCAGACAGGCAAACGCGCCTGCACGTTCGCATTATAGCGCGACTACGACTGATACGCGAGGCAAGCCACCCAACAATCGAGGCGCATCCGCCCCAAAAGAGACTTCAGTCGCTTTCAGGATCGCGCTCTTGTCATAAATTTTGGCTTGAGAGGAACCGTTGCCGCAGAGGCGCTGAAACATAAAAGTTCACAGAGGAGGTTTTTTCATTACCCTCAGCGCCGTTGGGTGACGCCTGTCTCCGTTGTGTAGCAGTCTGAAAAGGGATTCAATCAAGGAGTGATAGAGATGAACACACCAAGCAATAGCGACCAAAGCCCCGCGCTAGTTGATGTACGGCAGATCGCCGCGCGACCGTCATCCGTTGATTTTCCAGACGTTCGAAGGGTTGGCGCCTGGAGAAGCCATGATCCTGGTCAATGACCACGAGCCACGACCGTTGTATTATCAGTTCTCCGTTGAGCGCGCTGATGAGTTCACCTGGACTTATCTGGAGGCGGGGCCGGAGGTTTGGCGGGTGCAAATTGAGAAGGTAGCGCCGTAACCTTGCGTTCGCCCGTCTCCACGGTCGGGTCGCGGCGAGCGCACAGCACGGCTCGTTTGAGCTAAAGACAGAAGATTGCACGACGCCGATCCACTACAGGACAAATGAGACGCAGGTGCGAGCGCACCCTCTGCGGTGAAGCACGCGCTCGCACCTGCACCGCCACCGTCACCTTGTTGGCAAGCGATCTACTTTTCCCCCAGCAACTGCGTGCGATAGCGTAGCGCGCCCTGAAGGATTACGCTCTTTTTTTCGCCCGTGCTAAAATCGTGTGTCGGCGCGCCGATTGGACGCCACAAACGAGGATTGTATTTGTCAATGAGTCAATCGAGCAGCGAAACCTGGAAGGCGCGCCCCGACGCGACAACCATCACGGTCGTGATTCCGACCTATAATGAGGCCGACAATCTGGCTGCGATGGCGGAAGCCATCTTTGCGCTGCACTTGCCCACCCTGCAACTGCTGATTGTGGACGACGCTTCCCCGGATGGCACCGGCCGCATCGCCGACGAACTCGCCGCTCACTACAACGGCATGACGCCTTTATCCCCGCGCCTGCGCATGGCGGTGATCCACCGTGAAGGCAAAGGCGGACTTGGCACGGCCTATGTCGCCGGGATGCTGCGCGCCATTGCCGAGGGCGCCGATTTCGTTGTACAGATGGACGCCGATTTCAGCCATTCTCCCGCCTACATCCCGCAAATGATGGGGGTGATTCTGGCGACCGACGCCGATGTGGTGATCGGCAGCCGCTACGTGCCCGGCGGTTCGCTGGACGCGCGCTGGGAGTGGAATCGGCGCCTGTTGAGCTGGTGGGCGAATCTCTACAGCCGGGCCATCCTGAGGCTGCGCATCCGCGACATGACCGCGGGTTTCAAGTTGTGGCGACGCGCGGCGCTTGAGGAGATCAGGCTGGAAAACATCCGCAGCAACGGTTACAGCTTTCAAGTGGAGATGGCCTATCTGTGTGAAAAACTGGGCTTCCACGTGATCGAGATTCCGATTCACTTTGAGGATCGACGCATCGGCCACAGCAAGCTGGACGTGCCGGTCAAGCTCGAATCCGCCTGGCGTACATGGCAGATCCGCTGGCGTTACCGTCACCTGCAGCGGCGGCGGACGTCATCCACAGCCTGGCGCGGCGCCCAGATAAACGTCGACAGCCACGGATGACCCGCGGCGCTTACGCGTTTTGCGTCCATAGCACCGCATCTTCTATTATGTCGAGACTCCGTCGTTTCCGAACCGATCTACTGGCGTTGCTGGCAATTCTGCTGCTGGCGCTGCTTTGGTTTGCTCCGGTGCTCGCGCCCGCGCTGAGCGCGCCACGCTGCTGCCGTTCGACAATCTCTATACCTTTGCACCCTGGCGCGCCTTGCAGCCGGCGCTGCTCCCGTACAACGACCTGCTGGCGGACCTGGTGCTGCAGAATGTGCTCTGGAAACAGCACATCCGCGAGACGCTGGCGGCTGGAGAGATCCCCTTGTGGAATCCCCAAAGCTTCACCGGCATTCCCTTTCTGGCCGGCGGGCAGGCCAGCACCTTTTACCCGCTGAATATTCTGTTTTATGTGTTGCCGCTCGACGCGGCGTACGGCTGGCTTACGGCGTTGCAGGTGGCGATTGCCGGCGCGTGCATGTATCTCTTTGGCCGCGTGCTGCGGCTGCGCGTGCTGGCGGCGCTCTTTGGCGCGGTTGTCTACATGTTCAGCGGCTTTCTGATCGTCAGCGTCGTCTTTACGATGTTCGTGGCCGCGGTTCCGTGGCTTCCCCTGCTGCTGGCCGTGATCGAGTTCATCGTGCGCAAGCAGGAGGAGAAGGGCGTGCACAGCTTCCGCCCGATCCCCTATGTGGCGTTGGGCGCCGGCGTGATCGGGTTGATCGTGCTGGCGGGACACCCGGAGCTGATCTACTACACGATGCTGGTGGCGGGCGCATACAGCCTGGTGCGGCTGACGGCGGCATATTTTCGCATTCGCGGCACGGTCAAGCGGGCGGACGAGACGTCCGCGGCTCGGCGTGGGGGAAGTCAAGCGGACGAGACGTCCGCGCGCCGGCGGGGGGCGCTGCTGCGCGTGGTCAAGCTGGGCGGCTGGCTGCTGACGATGGCGGTGCTCGGCGTGGCGCTGGGTGCGGTGCAATTGCTGCCGCTGGCGGAGTTGCTGCCGCTCAATTTGCGTGAAGGATCGGCGTCGCTGGCGCAGGTGCTGGACTGGGCGTGGCCCAGCCGCCACGTGCTGACTTTTGCCTTGCCCAATATCTTTGGCAGCCCCAACCATCATCAATGGTTCGACCTCTGGACGCGGACGTGGACGCCGGCCACAGTCAACGCGCTGGGCGAGGCGAATTACACCATTTTCTGGGGCATCAAGAACTACGTCGAGGGCGGCAACTATGTCGGGCTGGCGACGTGGCTGCTGGCTGGCGTGGCGCTGGGTGAAGCGCTGCGCGTGATTTGGAAGCGGAGATTAGAGATTAGGGATTGGAGATTAGCCACATCCGCGATTACGCCTGAACCCACAATCGCTCAATCTCCCAATCTCCCAATCTCCAATCTCCAATCTCCAATCTCCCCGCTGCCCACCTTCTTCTTCGCCGGAATGGCGGTGATTTCGCTGCTTTTCGCCTTTGGCACGCCGCTCTATGCGCTGCTTTACTACGGGCTGCCCGGTTGGAGCCAGTTGCACAGCCCGTTCCGCTGGGTGTTCCCGTTTACGTTGAGCATGGCCGCGCTCGGCGCCATTGGGCTAAATGTGCTGCTGGGATGGAGCGAGGGGCGAGGGGCGAGGGGCGAGGGGCGAGACAAGGAGACAGGGAGACAGGGAGACGGGGAGGGTGCGTCGTTACTGTCGCACCGGGAAGCATCCGGCCGCCTGGCTGCGCAGTTGCTCGCCTGGCTGTTGGCGCTGCTGGCGCGGGCGCGCTGGGCGTTGTGCTCGCCAGCTTGTTGATGCCGGGCGCTTTATCGCGCTCGGCCAGCGCATCGTGGAGGGCAGCGACCTGGCGCAGATGGCATTTGCCGATGGCCGCATGTTTTGGAGCTACCAGGCAGCGAATCTGGCGCACTTCGGCGGGATCGCGTTGCTGGCAGGTCTGCTGGTGGTGTGGTTGGCGCGCGGCGGGAAGAGAGAAAGGCAGGGAGACAAGGAGAGGGGGAGACGTGCAATCTTTCAATCTCCAATCTCCAATCTCTTCATCTCCCTTTCCCTCATCGCCCTCACCGTGCTCGATCTCTACCTGGCGCACGGGCAGTTCAACCCGGCCAGCGACCCGGCGTTGTCGCCGTGGACAGAGGCTGGAACGCCACCCGTTGTAGCGTTTATCAACGCGCGCGAAGGCGGCGACGCGTCGCGCCCCTCGCCCCTCGCCCCGCCGTGGCGTTTCACCACCTTCAACGCGCCCGGCGAAAAGACCTTTAACGCCAATGTAGGCATGTACTACGGCTGGCACGACGTGCGCGGCTACGACTCGATCATCCCGCGGCAGTATGTCGAGTTTATGAACCGCATCCAGCCGCAGAGCGACCTGCTCTACAACCGCATCGCGCCGGTCTACGCGCAGCAGGGCGGCGATGTCTATGCGGCGCTCGACAATCCACTGCTCGATCTGCTCAACGTCAAATATCTGTTCAGCGAGCATGCCGTCCCCAACCCCGGCTGGCAGGAAATCTACCAAGACGAATCTGTGCGCGTTTATGAGAACCAGGAAGTGCTGCCGCGCACCTTCATTGCACCGGAAGTGCGCGTGCTGCCGGTGGAAGAGCAGCCGCTTACCAGCGCCGACCTGCGCAACACGCTCTTCATCGAGCAGACGCCAGCCGCGCCGGACGCGCTGATTCCGGCCAGCCCGCAACTGCGCGAGGCGCGCATCAGCCGCTACACGGCCAACGAAGTTTTCGTCGATGTCAACCTGAGCGACCGCGGCTGGCTGTTCCTAGGCGACGCCTGGTTTCCGGGCTGGAAGGCGTATCTGCGCCCCTTTGGCAGCGATGAGAGCCAGGAGACCGAACTGGCGATCTATCGCGCCGACAGCGCGTTCCGCACCGTCTATCTGTCGACCGACGGGCAATGGACCGTGCGCTTTGTCTACAGCCCAATGAGCTTCAAGCTGGGTCTGTACATCAGCTTTCTGGCCGCGATGACGCTGCTGATGTTGCTGCTCTACTGGCTGTGGGGACGTTACTATCGGCCGGAAATCGAAGATCATGATGTCAAGCGGGTGGCCAAGAACTCGCTGATCCCGATGGCGCTCAGCCTCTTCAACAAGGCGGTCGACTTTGCCTTTGCCATGCTCTACGTGCGCCTGTTGGGGCCGGCGGGCACGGGCGAATGGTACTTTGTCGTGGCGATCTACGGCTTCTTCGAGATCATCAGCCGCTATGGGCTGGGCACGCTGCTCACGCGTGATGTCGCCGCAGACAAGCATCAGTCGAGCCGCTATCTGACCAATGTGCTGGGGCTGCGCACGCTGCTGTGGGCGATCAGCCTGCCGCTGATGGGGCTGGTGGTGGCAGGTTACTGGACGGTAGGCGAAATCTGGCCGAACTTGCAGGCGATCAACGCGCAGGAGGTGCAGGCGCTGCTGTTGCTGGCGCTGGCGATGCTCTTTGCCAACTACGCGGATGCGTTGAGCAGCATGTTTATGGCTTTCGAGAAGATGGAGTACCCGGCCGGGCTGACCAATGCGGTCGCTCTGCTCAAGGTGGCGTTGGGCGCGGCGGTGCTGCTGCTGGGCTGGGGCTACGTCGGGCTGGCCGCGGTGGCGCTGCTGGTGAACATGCTCCAGGTGCTCTGGCTCTATGCGTTGCTGCGTTCGACGCTCTTCAAGCCGCAGTGGCAGTGGGACTGGTCGCTACAGCGCTGGATGGTGGCAGTCAGCGGCCCGCTGATGATCAACCACCTGCTGGCGACGATCTTCTGGCGCATCGACATCTGGATCCTGCGTCCCATCGCCGGCGCGGCCGCGGTCGGTCTCTACAGCATCGGGCTGAAATATCTGGACGGGCTGAACATCATCCCCAGCATGTTTACGATGGCGATCTTCCCGCTGATGAGCCGCTTTGCCCGCAACGAACGCGGCAGCCTGTTGCGCGCCTATGGCATCAGCCTGCGTCTGCTGACCATCCTCAGCCTGCCGCTTGCCATGGCCGTGACCTTTCTGGCGACGCCGTTGGTCTTCATCGTCGGCGGCGCCCAATATCTCAATATTCCAGGGGAATTTCATCTCTTCGGCCAGACAATCCCCTATATAGGCGGCGCGGATCTCGCCTTCCAGGTGATTATCTGGAGCATCCCGATCGGATTTGTCAACAGCATCACGCAATATGTGCTGATCGCCGTCAATCAGCAGCACACATTGACGCGCGCGTTTGTGCTTGGCGTCGTCTTCAACGTGGTCGGCAACATGCTTTTCATCCCCAGCTTCGGCTACGTCGGCGCGGCGGCCGCCACGATCCTGAGCGAGTTCAGCCTGCTGATCCCGTTCTCCATCATGGTGCGGCGACATGTGGGCGTGGTGTCGTGGGTGAGTGTTTTTGCCTCGCCGCTGCTCTCCGTGGCGGCGATGGGCGCGGCGACCTATGCGCTGATCCAGGTTGGCACCAACGCGTGGGCTGCGGTTGCAATTGGGCTGGTCGTGTATACAATCGGGCTGTTGACGACCGGCGCCTTCCGCGGCGAAGATATGGCCGCCATCCTGAACGCGCTGCCGATCGGCCCGCTGCGCCGCTTGTTGCCGGCTGTACAGTTACAGCAAAAATAGACCACGGATAGTGCGGATTAGGCGGATTCTCACGGATTTTATCTGAAAATTATCCGTCTTTGTCCGTCTAATCCGTCTAATCCGTGGCCTATAGAATGACGTTGACTAGTGATTCCTATCGTTAGAAGGATAAAATGATGCGCGACGATGAACGGCGGGGGATGTGGTTTGCGATTGGTTGCTATGTGACGTGGGGCATCTTCCCGCTCTATTTCCGGCTGCTGGCGCCGGTGCCGGCGATCGACATTCTCGCCAACCGGGTGATCTGGTCGGTGGTCTTGCTGGTGATTCTGCTGACCGTGCGCCGGGATTGGGGCTGGCTGCGCCCGGCCTTGCATACGCCGCGCACGGTGCTGCTCTATGCGTCGGCGGGGATCATTCTTGCCGCCAATTGGTACACCTATATCTGGGGCGTCAACGCCGGCTTTGTCGTCGAGACCAGCCTCGGCTACTTCATCAACCCGCTAGTGAGCGTGTTGCTCGGCGTGATCTTTCTGCGCGAGCGGCTGCGCGGCGGCCAATGGGCGGCCATCGCGACCGCGGCCGCCGGCGTGATCTTCCTGACGGTCAGTTACGGCCAGCTCCCCTGGCTCGCGCTGATCCTAGCTTTCACTTTTGGGTTCTACGGGCTGCTTAAAAAGCAGGGCGCGCTGCGGTCGATGCAGGGACTCACGCTGGAGACGGGCACGATCCTGCTGCCGGCGATGGCGCTGCTTTTCTTCCGTGAGGCGGCCGGTGCGGACAGTCTTGTGAGCTATGGCTGGGGCAAGACCTTGCTGCTGCTTTCCACCAGCGTCGTCACCATCGTGCCGCTCCTTTGGTTTGCGTCGGCGGCGCGGTTGATCCCGCTGTCGATGCTGGGCATCTTGCAATACATCGCACCGACGTTGCAGCTTTTGGTCGGCCTGTTCATTTTCCACGAACCCTTCAGCACCACCCGGCTACTCGGCTTTGCGATCATCTGGCTAGCGCTGCTGATCTATTCAATCGAAGGAATCCATCATCAGCGCGAGATGCGGCTCGGTGTTCCCGCACCGGCGCAGCGATGAAGCTGTCAATCGCACGCGGATGTAGCGGATCGGGCGGATTTTCGCGAACGCAGGTCAGTGACCCTACTGTTCGTAGTAGCGGCTTTAGTCGCATCACTCTCCTACCATGACTAAAGTCATTACTACCCTCTCGCGTACGATTTGCGCCGTCGGTATTAAGCGCCGCCGCGCGAGCGAATGACCTGCCCCGTGATCCACTCCGCTTGTTCTGAGGCGAGGAAGCCGACCAGGTTGGCGGCATCCGCCGGCAGGCCGATGCGACGAAGGTAGGTCTTGGCAGCGATGGCATCGCGCAGGTCGTCGTGCATCCAGCCGGTGTCGGTGGCGCCGGGATCGACCGCATTGACGGTGACGCCGCGGCCGGCGAGTTCCGCGGCCAGCGTCAAGGTCATGGCGTCGATGGCGGCTTTCGTGACGACATAGGCCAGCTCGCTGGGCATCGGCCCCGCGCCCTGCCCCGACGTGATGCTGATGATGCGCCCGCCGCGCTCCCCTTGCCAACGCCGCACGAATTCCTGACACATCAGCACCGTGGCGCGCACATTTACGGCGTAATGACGGTCGAGCTGGTCGGCGTCCAGATGCAGCAAGTCACCGGATTCCGAATGACAGGCGTTGTTCACCAGGATCGACGGTGCGCCCAGCAATCCATGCACGGCGTCGAAGATGTGGTGAGGAGTCTGCGGCTGGCTAAGATTCGCCTCCAGGCCAAAGGCGCGCACGCCCAACGCACGAATTTTGCTCAGCAAGGCTTCCACCTCAGCTGCGTCGCTCCCCAGATGGGAAGTTTCGCTGTCATAGGGCAAGAAGTAGGTGAGCAAGATGTCGGCGCCGGCGCTTGCCAGCGTGCGGGCGATGGCCGCACCGATGCCGGCGCGGCGGCTTGCGCCACTGACGACAGCGATGCGGCCCGACAGGTCAATCTTCATCCAGGTTTACCGGCTTGCCGTCGATCTCGATCTCCGGCGCCGATTCTTCGGCGACCTGTTTGTAGACCTGCGTCGTGCTGAGGCTGGCGTGACCCAACCGTTGTTGCACTTCGCGCAGCCCCGCGCCTGTATTGAGCAGATGGGTGGCGAAGCTGTGGCGCAGGGTGTGCGGCGTCACCTGTTCGCGAATATCGACCTCTTTGACATAGCGCTTGATGATCAACCACAGCCCCTGCCGGGTCAGGCGTTGGCCGCGATGATTCAGGAACAGCGCCTGCTCATTCGTGCGCACCACCAACGCCGTCCGGCCACGCTCCATGTACACGCGCAGCGCCTCCTGAACCGCGGCGTCAAGCGGCGCCACTCGACGTCGTTTGCCGTCGGCGCCACAAACTATGCGTCCCGTCTCAAGATCGAGATCCGTGATATTGAGATTCACCAGTTCGGTGACGCGCATCCCGGTGGCATAAAGAGTTTCGAGCAGGGCGCTGTCACGCCAGGCTTGCGGCGTCTCCTGCCGCTTGGGTGCAGCAAGCAAGCGCTCCACATCTTCGTGTGAAATCGTATGAGGGATATGTTTCTTGACTTTTGGGGACTCTAATAGAGCGGCCGGGTCCTTTTCGATGATGCCATGCATCCGCATGAACTCGAAGAAACTCTTGACTGCGGCCACTTTGCGCGCCACCGTCGAGGACGCGTAGTCGCGATCCTTGAGATGGAACACATAGTTTTGGATGACAGCCGGCGTAACTTGATCCCAGCTTTTGACTTGCTGACCATCAGGTGCAGTGTAGTGCATCAGAAAAGTCAACAGTTGAGTCAGGTCGTTGCGATAGGCGGCAACGGTGTTGTCGGAAGCGTCTTCCTCCACATCGAGCGATAGCAGGTAGCGTTGGACTTCCTCTTGCATACGATTGCTCTCCAATTCAGCACTCTACGGCTCACCTCATTCGCCCCTATCGTAGCATAACTTTGCATAAAACCGAAACCGCCATCACTTTCATATGCATATTCTTTGGGGCTATAATAGAGTCCTATGGCACGCAAACCGCAGAAACCTGCACAACCCAACCCCGCACCGCCCAAAGCTGATACCGCGCTGGCTGACTTTACAGAGACGTACTTCACACAATTTGGGGCAACGGTGCACACCAACCAATCCACTGCCGACGCCCGCCTGGATGTGCAGCTCCCCCCCGCATTAGCCACTCATTTTGGGCGGGAACAGGTTCGTTTATCCTTCCACACGTCAGAACCTGAAAGCGGTTTTGAACTTGTGGCGCACGGCAGCCGCGTGTTTGACCAGATGATGACCTTCCTCGATGCGCGCAGCGCTTTTAGTGTGCAACGCGCGCCCGCGCGTTATGCCGGGGGCGAGGCGTTGATGAGCGCGATTCGCCCCACCAATGCCAGCGTCAGCCGGCTGCGCCTGCAAGAGCGGATGCGCACGGTGTTCGCCTTTACCTGGCGCATCACCTATCGCGCCGACGATAAGCGCCAGGAAATTTACACGATCTGGATGGATGATGACGGCCGCCCATTGACGCAGCCGGGCGCAGCCGAAACCCAGCCGCCTGCCGTTGATCTAGAGCGTATGCTCGCCGATGCAGAGGCTGTGCCCGCCGAACACAACGAGGCCGGCGAACTATTGCCGCCCAAACTGCCACCCCTCACCCAGCTTGTGCGGCTTGCCGAACAAGCGCGCAATTACGCCACCTTTCACGCCGACGTGCGCTGCGTCAGCCATGAAGCCGAGATTCTCCCCCGGCTGTACAAGACGCTCAACCGTCTGCTCACCTACTATCAACAACAGATCGATGAGATCCAGACGGCGCGCGACCCTGAAGGCGAGCGTCGCCGCGTGCTCGAAGCCGATCTACAGCGCAAAGTGGCCGAGGAGATCGAAAATCATCGCCTGCGCGTTGAGGTGGAGTTGCTGGGCTATGTGGCGCTGGAGACGCCGACCGCGGTGGCCGACTTGACGCTGACCACCGGGCGGCGCGAAGTGACTGTGCGCGTCGAACAAGATCGTTACAGCGGGAAATTGCGTCGCCCCTGTTTTGCCTGCGGCGCAGAAACAACCGATCTCACGATCGATTACCGCGGCCATATCACGTGCGAACGCTGTACGCATCTGTGCAACG
>JADJVW010000003.1:0-15000 GCA_016710365.1 Candidatus Caldilinea saccharophila
GTCGATGCCACACTGGATAGCGGAGGTCAACCCCTTCTGGCCGGTGCGCACGTAAAGCGCCACGTGGTAGCGGCTTCGGCTGTGTTGTAGCGATCATAACGCGCGCACGACCGCCGCGGTCCCATCCGGCGAGTTGTCGTCGACGACCAGCACAAGTTGTGGCGTCATAGCATTGGCCAGGATGCCGTCAATCAACGCGGCAATGTTGTCGCGCTCATTAAATGTCGGCAGAACAGTGCAAACCAGCGTCATGGCTCCTCTTTCCATGCCATTCCTCGTGTCGCCACGACAAATAAGCTGGCGCCCCAGGGCAGGTTGCGCCGGCGCAGCCAATTCGCTTCCCACTGGAGCGCCAGCCCCAACAGCCGATTCAGCCTCTTTGGTAGAGATCACGTGTAAAAGGCAGCACACCCCACCGCTGGAGCAATCGTACAGCGACGACAGCCGGCGAGAGCAGACAGTTGGCGTAGGTGACGCGGAGCGGCTCAAGCCCGGCGCTCCTCACTATCTCCACGAACTCGCGGCGGCCATAGCGGCGCGCGGCGCCAAACGCCACGTCATGTGCTTTAAACAGCGCTGATGCGCGCTCACGCGCAGCAACGTCACACCGCCGGGCCGCAGCAGCGTACGGATCAGGTCCAACGCACGCTCGGCATCGATGCGCTGTTGATCCACAACATCCAGCGCCACAATCAGCGCAAAGGCGCCTGCCGGAAAGGGCAGATGCAACAGGTTGCCTTGCACCCAGGCCACGTCGGCGGAACGGCTGCGCAAAGGTGAGCGCTTCCTGGCGCAAGTCAAGACCGATCACCAGGGGAGCGGGGCGCGCTGCGGCCAGTTCGGCGGCAAACGCCCCCCCACCGCAGCCAAGCTCCAGCAACGGCCCCCGCGGCAACTTCGTCTCGGCCAGCATCGCCTGGCTGGTTGCGCTCATGCCAAGGTTCCAACCGCCCACCGCGTCCGCCGCATAAAGTGACGGCAGCAGATTTCCGCTCTCAGTCAAGGCTCACTTCACCGATCCACAGCGCGCTGCCGTCCGCGGGCAGCCGTTCGTTCTGCTCATTGTACAGCCCGATCTCCAGCGCGTAGTCGCCAGCCGGCAAAGCGGCCGGCAGCGGAATCTGATATTCGTCGAGAATGCGCCAGCCAGGTTGCCAGCGTGCAGCCGGCAGCGAGCCGGCGCCGGGCAAGCTATCGACGCCAGCCACCTGAGTCGTGTTGCCGGCAGCATCCTCGGCAAGCAAATGGATAAAAACCGTCCATTGCTGCGTCGGTGTGGTAATCGCATCCCAATAAAGCTGCACGTAGAGCATCTTACCGCTTTCGAGCGCCGCGGTCTGCGCGTCGTAGCCTGCCAGCCGGATGCCATCGCCAATTTCCCGCGAGGTTGGGACAGACGGCGCACGTTGCGGCAAGCTGGCGGCCGGTCGCGTATAGGTGCGAGCATAGAGATCTCCCTCCCGATCCCGCAACTCATCCGCGAGGACGGCAGTGGGGAACAGTTCGGGCAAAAGCAAGGTGCGGAAATCTTCATCTTCGATCACCACATAGTGCTCTGGCTGGGGGTTGCTGGCGGCGGTCAACGGGAAGATGCGTCGCCCGTCAAAGGTGACCGGCGGCCCATGACTCTCTGGCCGCGTTGTCCAGGCAAAGGCGAGCGTCGGGTGTTCAGCGCTGCGTGGGGTGAGATAGAGGACGGCGTCGGCAGGTTGGCTGGCGATCTCCTGGCCGATCGTCCACAGGCCGACATCAAAGGCATAGAAAAGGTCCGGCAGCGCGGCCCATCGCACGAAATAGTCGCGCGCGGCCACGAAAGCACCCGCTACGAGCAGCACCGCGCTCAGCCAACCAACCCAAGCCAGGCGAGCCGTGCGCAAAGGTGCACTCTCCGCGTTCCTCGCCCCGCGCCCCTCGCCCCACCACCGCCAGATCCAATCCAACCCGACGCCGCCGAGCAACGCCACCGGCGCGGCCGCGCCCAGCACGCGGTGGTAGTGAGGCGCGTATTCGCTGAGTACGCCGGGCAGCAACATGACGACGAGCGCGACCAGCATGATGCTGTACGCAGGCCGCCGGATGCGCCACAGCGCCACCCCCACGCCGAGCCAGAACGGGATCGCTTGCCAGAGATTGAGCGCGGCCACCCCCGGTATATTGCGTCGTGGGTCAAGGTCGCCAGCCTGCACGAGCGGCACAAACATCAGGAGATAGGCAAGCGCGCTCTCGCTCAGGCTCTGGTGGGTCGCCGCCGCGGCGCCGGTCGTCACGATCTGGGCAGGGCGCAAAATAAAGAGAGCGGGATGCTCGAAAAAGAAGATCGCCAGCGGCAGCAACAAGACGCCCGCGGTCATCGCCGCGATTGCGCCGCCGCGCACGAAGCGCCAGCCGCGGCGCTTTTCCTCGTGCGCCTGCGTCGCTGGGGAAATCGCCCCGTCCTGCCGCCACAGGATGAACCAGGCGGACGCGATTGCCAACGGCAGCAGCCAGGCAGCTTGATAGGTGTAAAAGCCCAGCGCCAACACAGCGCCGCAGCCTGGCCCAGGCCAGCTTGCTGTCCGTGCGTCGTGCTCGCAACAGCAGCCATAACGCGGCTGCCATTTCCAGCGTCACGAGGATCGGTTCGATGCCCATGCGGCTAAAATGAATGTGCCAGCGCAACGTGGCAAGCAGCGCAGCGGCAAAGAAGGGAAAGCCGTGGTCAGCCGCGTAGCATCCAGCCGGCGCAGCTCAGTCGCCGCCGCCCATGTCGCGACCACGCCGAGGATGCCGAAAAGCGCGGCAGTCGTGCGCATGGCAGTGGGGCCGGCCTCGCCGCCGAAAAACGTAAAGAGACCGAGCATCAATGCGTTGGCGTAGGCGTTGACAGGGGGAACGCCAAAGTTGCCGGTCAGAAAGATCGGGCGATAGGCAGGATCGGTCAGGATGCGCCACGCTTCTAGCCCTTCAAACGATTCGTCGAGATGAAAGCCGGGAGGAAGGCTGTCGATCCGCCACAGGCGCAATGCCGCTGCGATGACAATCACCACGAGAAGTCCGGCCCAGCTCTTGCGCCACATCATGCGTGCATTCTAGCATACATGCCTCCATTGCTGCTCGCGCAGTCGGGCGGCGATATGCCAGATTCCTGCAGGGTGAGCGTAGCGCCTCAAGCTCCGCAGGAACGGCGAATCACCAAAGAGGTTGGCGTCACGACCGTCAGCGGCGGATCGTCGGGGTGCTCAATGCGTCTATGCACCTGTTCGGCGGCTAATCGGCCCAATAGGTGCTTATGAAGATGGACAGTGGTCAAGGGCGGGTAAACAACCTGTGCGTCCGGGAGATTGTCAAACCAAAGCTTCCAACGTGCCCACCTGCGGGAAATCGAGGGGTAAACAACCTGTGCGTCCGGGAGATTGTCAAACCCCGTCACCGCAACATCGTCGGGGATTTTGCACCCTGCCACCTGGAGCCACTGCATGGCGCCCAGGGCAATTGTATCGGAGGAGCACATGATGGCGTCGGGCGGCTGCGCCAGGCGCATCAGGTGTTCGGCGCCTTCGCGTCCGATCTTGGAAGGCAGGCGTTCCAACGTGTGAACGACGCTAAAGCATAGGGATTCATCACGCTCAAGATCGTGTTCGGCGATGCCAGCCAGATAGCCGCGCATCCGGTCATCCATACGCCCGGCGTCGCTCTGACCGACGATCAGGCCGATACGGCGGCGCCCCAGTTTTACCAGGTGATCGAGCAACTGACGCATCGCCAGATAACCATCATAGGTGATGGCGGTTATCTGGGGGCTGATGATGGAAGGCGCCGAAACGATGTGCGAGGTGACGCCATTCCACAAGCGACATTTTTCATCGTCCAGTTCTCCCAGAATCAGCAAACCGCTGATCGGGTGCAGTTGGCTCAGCGCTTGAATCTGCGCCCGCGTGCTGACTTCAGCAAATGTCTTGACGAACGCCGGCGCGTACCCAAGACAATGAAGCTCGCTGTCCGCCCCTTCGAGCAGCTCGTTGTAGAAGGGATGGCTGAATTTCCCCTGAAACGAGATCACAACGATGCCGATAGACTTGGCGCCAGTGGCGCGCCGGCTGGCGCCAAGCACGCCGCCATGCCGCCGCTGGATCAGCCCGGCGTCAGCAAGCTCCTGCAGATCTCTGCGCATCGTGATTTCCGAGACGCCAAATTCTGCTACCAGCGCATGCGTGCTGAGCATGGCGCCGTCCCTGTCTTCGGTGATGCGCGCCAAAAGTTGCCGGATACGTCGCTGCTTATTCATAAAAGCACAACTCAAGACTCTGTTGCGGCGGCGACACGATCAAACCACCTGGGCCGAAGTGCTGAGTGCGTCTGCCGGGCCCCACGGGGCAAGCGCCACCGTGTAGTAGGGATTCATGATCAACTCGTCATTTTGCTCCGCGGCAAAGCGCCACATGCGTCTGACCAACTCGTGTTTGATCGCAGTGTAAGCAGGGTCGCCGGCCAGGTTAGTCATTTCCAGCGGATCGACGCGCAGATCGTACAACTCGTCGTTATCAAAGCCGTTGTAGACATATTTGTAGTCGCGCGTCATGACGGAACGCTGCGAGTAGTACAATTCCACCCCGTTGCATTGAGCAAAGATGGCGTCGCGCCACGGCTCCGGCGTCTCATCACACAAGAAGGGGGTGAGGCTCTGCCCGGTGAGGCATTCTGGAGCGCTTGCCCCGGCCAGTTCCATGAATGTCGGCGCGAAATCGGCCAGCGAGACAAAGGCGTCTTCCACGCGGCCTGGGTTGGCGATGCCGTCCGGATAGCGCACGATTGCGGGCACGTGGTATGCCTCACGGAAGGAGGGCACGCCCTTGCAGTACAGCCCGTGCGACCCACAATATTCGCCGTGGTCGCTCACAAAGAGCACCAGCGTGTTCTCCTTCTGCCCCAGCTCGTCAAGCTTGTCGAGCAGCAGGCCAAACATCTCGTCCTCCATCGTGCAGAACGCCCAGTAGTGGCGCAGACAATCGCACCTCTTCCTCGCTGAACTGCGACCAGTACATCTCGCGCATGCGCCGGTAGACCTGCGGCTTGTCGTGCAGCGTGTCGGCATAGTTAGCGGGCAGAGGGATCTCAGCCAGATCGTACATATCCACATAATGTTGCGGCACAACAAAATCGTCGTGCGGGCCGGTTACGCCCACATACAGGCACCACGGCTGCTCCTGCGCAGCCAGGCCGGGCAAGGCATCCAGCGCCGACTTGACGACCGTGTAATCGTCATGCGATTCATAGGGATGCTCTGTGTCTGTGGGGTAGGAGTTGAACAACTGGATCGCGCCCCAACCTGGGCGCAACACCTGACCGTGCTGTCGCTCGGCGCCCTCGTCCAGCTTCTTGCGCTTCCATTGTTCAATGCCGATATGCATGTAGCTGCCGGTCCGTGCGCGCACCTCCAGTTCCTGCCACCCGCGGTCGGCCGGATTCTCGGTGTTACTGACGTGCCACTTGCCGGCGTAGGCCAGATTGTAGCCTGCGTCGCGCAACGGTTCGCTGAACATAGCCACGCCTTCGAAAACAGTGTCGTGAATGGCCGCGGGGTTGCAGACGTTGTTGTACACACCGTGGCGGCTCGGGTAAAGACCGGTCATAAAGGTGGCGCGCGAGGGGCAGCAATGCGGCGAAGGGCAGTAGGTTTGGGTAAAGCGAATCCCCTCGTTCGCCAGACGCATGGCGTTGGGCGTGATGCAAGGGTGGTCGGGGGCGACGACATCGCCACGTTCTTGGTCGGTCATGAAAATCAATATATTGGGTTGCATGGTGCGATCCTTGGAAGCGTGAATTCTGCTATTTGATGCCAGTGCGGGCGATGCCCTGATCGGACTACAGGGCAGACGCCTTTGGCGTCTGCCATGTGTAATGAAATTTGGCAATGGGAAGACTAATGGCTAAAGCAGCGTTGCATCTGCCTAAAAAGCACCAAGCGATACGACGCATGAGCGCTGTTTGATTATCTATTCATCTTTTTACGAAAATTTGATCACAATATAATCATACGTGACCATTGCCGTCAATCATTTTTTGATTGCTCATCTTTTCACATCGTGATCAACAATTCGGCTGGAACCGTGCACGATTCAGGACACTCGTCCGCACCTGGTGGGACACCCTCCCCTTGACCTGTCTCACTGTTGTCGCCACACTAATACAGGCAAGTGTAAATTGACCGTTGGTTGACGCGGTCTGGAGAAACTGAGTTTTTTTGGAAAAACTCAGTTTCTAGCTGCTTTCTTATTCCAGGGAGATGTGACCATGTCTGAATCGATGCGGGTATGGACGGAGATTTCCTTCAACGTCGCCTATTTGATCGTCGTCTGGTGGATGGTGGCGCTGATGACAGTGCGGATGGACGCCGTCGCGCCCGATGACCGGCGCGTGGCAAAGCGGATTTTGTGGGCCTTTGCCTTGCTGGCGATCGGCGACGCCGGGCACGTCGGATTTCGCGTGCTTGCGTATGCGCTAGGCGGGTTGGAGGCGACGCCGGTTGTTCTGGGCACACCGCTCAGCCTGGTGGGACTCGGCGCGCTGGCGACCGCAGTGACCGTCACATTTTTTTATGTTTTGGTGCTGGACGTATGGCGCGTGCGCTTTCATCGCCGTTACGGCTGGTTTGAGTACCTGCTGCTTACAGCGGCAAGCGTGCGCTTGTTGGTGATGATGTTGCCACAAAATGCATGGGATAGCGTCGTGCCGCCACAGCCGTGGTCGACGATCCGCAATATTCCACTCATGGTGCTGGGGTTGGGCGCAGCCTATCTTATCGTGCGCGATGCACGCGCCGCGCACGATCGCACGTTCACCAGGATCGGCGCGATGATCCTGGTCTCCTATGCTTGCTACACGCCAGTCATTTTCTTTGTCCAACAAAATCCACTGGTGGGTATGTTGATGATTCCCAAGACCCTGGCTTATGTGGCAATTGCCTTGCTTGCCTATCAAGGGCTGTGGCGGTCAGGCGAGGCGCGAGTGGCAAGGCGCGACTTTGCAGAGCGGTCTGTTCGCTTTTGATGGCGCCTTGTCTGGCAACGACAATCATCGTCCGCATGAGGGACGCGGGAATAGCTAACGTTTAGTTCGCGCGCAGGCTTTCCACTTCCGCTGTCCACAGCGCGCTGACTGCGTCGCTGGGCATGCGCCAATCCCCACGCGGGGAGAGCGCCACCGACCCTACCTTGGGGCCGTCGGGCATTGCCGAGCGCTTAAACTGCTGGGCAAAGAAGCGACGATAAAAGACGCCCAGCCAGCGCAGGATCACCTCGTCTGCATAGATGCCGGCAAAAGCCTGCCGCGCCAGGAAGAAAACTTTGGCGGGCGCAAATTGATAGCGCACGATCTGGAAGAGAAAGAAATCATGCAGTTCGTAGGGGCCGATAGTATCTTCAGTCTTCTGTTCGAGTTGTTCGCCCTCACCCAGGGGCAGCAACTCAGGCGTGATCGGCGTGGCGACAATATCGTGCAGTACGTCGGCGGTGACGCCGGTGAAAACCTCGTCGGCGCACCATGCCACCAGATAGCGCACCAGGGTTTTGGGCACGCCGGCGTTGACATGATACATCGACATGTGATCGCCGTTAAAGGTCATCCAGCCCAACGCCGCTTCGGAGAGATCACCCGTGCCGACGACCAACCCGCCGACCTGGTTGGCGACATCCATCAGAATCTGGGTGCGCTCGCGCGCCTGGGCATTCTCGTAGGTGACATCGTGCACCTGCTCGTCGTGGCCGATCTCGCGAAAGTGCAGCCGCACGCTCTCGCCGATGGGAATGGTGCGCAG
This sequence comes from Candidatus Caldilinea saccharophila, assembly GCA_016710365.1. GTDB lineage: Bacteria > Chloroflexota > Anaerolineae > Caldilineales > Caldilineaceae > Caldilinea > Caldilinea saccharophila. Next base: position 7,793 of record JADJVW010000003.1, read on the forward strand.
GGTGACGCCCAAATCCAACGCAAGCTGCTCGGCGTTGCCGCGCGTGCGCGCAGTGGTGCCAAACCCTGGCATGGTGATCGCCACGATGCCGTCGCGAGCCAGCGCCAGCATGTCGAACGCACGCACGATCACCAGCAGCGCCAGCGTCGAGTCCAGCCCGCCGGACACGCCAATGATCACACGCTGAGCACCGACGTGACGCAAACGCCTGGCCAGCCCCACCGCCTGAATACTGAAGATTTCGCGGCAATGTTCGGCGCGCGTGCAGGGTCGGTGGGCACGAAGGGCGTGCGCGCAAGCGGCCGGCGCAACAATGGCTGCGACGCTTCGCTGCGGGGCAACGCAAAGGGCGCGTTGCGCAGCGTGCTTGACGGCGCAGCCTGCGAGAAGGTGGTGTTGCGCACGCGCTCGTGATTCATGCGCTGCAAGTCGAGGTCGGCGACTGCCATTTGCTTATCAAAACAGAAGCGTTCCGTCTCGACCAGCAGTGAGCCGTTTTCGGCGATCAAGCCGTGGCCCGCGTACACTGTGTCGGTGGAGGATTCGCCTGGGCCGGCCCCTGCATAGACATAAGCCGCCAGACAGCGCGCGGATTGCTGGCGCACCAGATCGCGGCGATACGCCGCCTTGCCCAGCAATTCATTGCCGGCGGAAGGGTTGACCAGCAGCGTCGCGCCCGCCAGCGCCAACCGCCCGCTTGGCGGCTCCACCGCCCACAGATCCTCACAAATTTCGATGCCGATCACACAGTCGGCCATCTCTACGGCGCTGAACAGCAAGTCGACGCCAAACGGGACCGCCTGCTGGCCGATCTCGACGAACGGCGGCAGAGCGGCGCTGGCCGGCGTGAACCAGCGCCGCTCGTAAAATTCGCCGTAGGTGGGCAGATAGGTTTTTGGAACGAGGCCACAGATGCGTCCGCCCGCACAGAGCGCAGCGCAGTTATAGAGCCGGCCAGCCACCAGCAGCGGCAGCCCGACGACGCAGCTCACGAATTCCGTCCCGGTGGCCTGGGCGATGCGGCGCAATCCACCCAGCGCGGCGTGCAGCAGATGGCCTTGATAAAAAAGATCGGCGCAGGAATAAGCGGTGATGCAAAGCTCTGGAAAGATCGCCAGTTGTACATCCTGCGCCGCGGCCTGCGCCAGCGCGGCGCTGATCTGCTCAACATTGTAATCAACATCGGCGACGCGCAGCGCCGGCGCAATGCTTGCCACGCGCACGAATCCCAGGCGGGAGCGACCAAACAAGTTTTCTGGTGTGGGCACAGTCGTTCTTCCTTGCTGAAGTGCTTGCTTGCTAAAATCGGCCACTGCTGAGCATCCATTATAGTCGGGGCGCACAGAATTCCGCCATCCGTGCGCTACATGGTATGATCGCGTGCCAATATCTGCGTTAAATCGTCCGCTCTGGCCGCCACGCATGGCCGCAGAAAGGAAGTATCGCTTGAGTCGTTCCACGCCACGTCGCGGCGGCTTTTCACCGTTGCTGGTCGTCCTCGTGATCGCGGTGATGCTGTGGGTGCTGTTTACGCGCTCGCAAACGGCGCCGGAAAGTGCTCCCCTGTCAGACGTTACGCCTGCCGCGGAAGCCACGTTCGACGTCGAACAACCTCAAGCAACTGCAGACGCCACAGAGAGCACGCCTCATGCCGCAGCGTCACCCGCGGCGGAGCAGCCTGCACAAGTTTCCGTAGCAACTATCGAGAATACCGCGCTCGCCAGCGCGCCGAAGCCGCCAAAACCGACTGCTACATCTCCACGCGCGCCGCCCGCGCAGATCGATGGGCTGCCTATCATCACGCTGGATGAATTGCCGCGGGAGGCGCGCAAAACGCTCGACTTGATCGAGCGCGATGGCCCGTTTCCTTTTAGCAAAGACGGCGCGACTTTTCAGAACCGCGAAGGGCTGCTGCCGCGCAAAGCCTCAGGATACTATCACGAATACACAGTGATTACACCGGGAGAAAATGACCGCGGCGCGCGGCGCATTGTGGCCGGCGCACGCGACGAATTGTATTACACCGACGACCATTACGCCAGCTTTGCACGGATCTGGATGCCATGAACGAACTTGACCAGCGATTGGCTGGCGAGACTGCCGGCGGCATGCACCGCTGGTTATCGCCGCAAAAGCCGCCGGCAGTGAAACGCTACGTAGAAGTACAGGGCTGGCGCTTCTTTTATCTGGACGGACGCCGGGCGCGCGACAAAGCCAGTTTCCTACAAACTGCGGCCGACGTAATGGCTTTCCCGGCTTATTTTGGTCACAACTGGGATGCGTTCGAGGAATCCATCAACGACCTGGCGTGGGCGCCCGCCTCTGGCTATGTGCTGCTTTACGATCACGTGTGGTGGTTTGCCTGCACCCATCCAGCGGATTGGCAGGTTGCGCGTGAAATTTTGCAAGCGGCGTGCGAACGCTGGGCAAGCCAGAACAGACCCTTCGTTGTCTTCCTGCGCCACACGCACGGCTGCAGCGGGGTCGCCGATCTGCTAGTCGCGCCACGTCCTCACCAGCGAGCGTTGCGCGCGCGTCTCTGGTGAGGGTCGGTCACTTTTCGGCAGGTCGCGACGCAGCCGCGTGATCGTCGTCAGCGCCTCCGCGCCGCTCATCCCCTGACGCACCAGATAACAGCCAACCACCGTCCCCGTCCGGCCGATGCCGCCGAAACAGTGCACATAGACAGTGCGCCCCGCCTGCAACGCGCCGTCGATGCGATCCAGGATCTGGCGCATCTGCACAGAGGACGGGACGCCGAGGTCAGGGATGGGGTGCGAGTGTCGTGCGACGTGTAGTCCGGCCGCGGCGGCCTGTGCGCTGAGCAACGGTGCATACGCGCGCAGGTTGTATTCGCCGGGTTCGGTCAGGTCAACAACGAAGTCGACGCCGGCGCGCAAAAGGGCCGCCACCTGCTGATTAGCCACATCCAGATCAGCGGCGCAGGGATAAGGCCCTGCCAGCAACCGCGCGGCAGCGCCCAGTAAGCATTCGGTAGATCAAGATGGGACATTGATGCTCCTCACAAGTAAAAGCCTGACCAGCCCTCAGAGCGTCTCAGGATCGACCGGCAGCGCAACAAAGAAGGTCGTGCCCTTGCCCTGTTCGCTGGTCGCCCAGATGCGCCCGCCGTGCGCATCGACGATCACCTTGGACAAATAGAGACCCAGCCCGGCGCCGGCAGTCGAACGGCGCAACGAGCTGTCCACGCGATAGTAGCGGTCGAACACTTTGGACAGATCCGACGCGGGAATGCCGATGCCCTGGTCGGAAATATAGATGACCACAGAGTCTTTGGCGGCAGCCTGCGGCGCGAATTCTGATTCCGGCGCGTCTGATTCCGGCGCGCTGCCGGCATTCTGCGCCTGACGAAACCAGCCGCCGATGGCAATCGCTCCCCCTTGTGGCGAATATTTGATGGCATTGTTGAGCAGATTGGTAAAGACCTGACGCAAGCGTTCTTCATCGCCCCAGACTGGCGGCAACGAATTGTCAAACGCAACCCTGATGCGGTGAAGATTCGCCTGCGTGCGATAAACGTCGGCTATGCGGGTAAGCAGATTTACCAGATCGACGTCGGCGAGATCGAGCCGCAGCCCTTTGGCCTGAATGCGGCTGGCGTCGAGCAGGTTGTTGATCAGCGACTCCAGCCGATCAGCCTCTTCTTCAATGATTTGCAGCCCGGCTCTGGCCGTCGCGCCGTCCCATTCAGCATCGGGACGCGCCAGCGTCTGTGCGTAGCCTTTGATCAGGGCGACGGGCGTCTTCAGTTCGTGGCTGATGATCGAGGTGAAAGTGGACTTCATCTCCTCTTCTTCTCCTGCCACATTCTCCAGCGGCAGCACGGCGCTGCACGGCCGGCCCACCGCGTCTTCCAGCGCAATGCCCACCATCGCAGCCAGCGTGTGGTTGATGGCGACGACGATGCGGTCGCGCGTCAGGATCATGATGCCGTCGGCGCTATTTTCCAGGATGGTAATCAAGCGGCTGCTTTCCGCGCGCAGGAGCGAATAGAGACGCGCATTGCGCACGGCCACTGCGGCCTGATCGGCAAATCCTTGCAAGAACTGCCAGTCAAGCTGTGAAAAAGCATAGTCCCCGCGAAACAAGTAGATCAGCCCCAAAAAATCGTCCTCAAAGAGCAGCGGCAACGCCACCACCTGGCCTAATGTCATGCCTAGCTCGGTTTCCACCTGATGGACGCGCCCGCTGAGATCGATCGCCGGCGGCTGGTTGCTGCCGGCGACGGCTGCCACCGCGTCCTGGACATGGCGCACGGTCGCGGCGTCTAACAAGGGTTCGAACGCGGCCAGGGCTTCGGTGGGAATCGCATAGAGGGCGCGCACTTGAAAGCGGGACGCCAGCGCCGGCTCCAGCAAGGTATGCTCGGATTGCAGCAGAATCATGCCCGCGGGCGCGCCGACCATTTCCGCCGCGCTGCGCAGGATCAGCTCCAGCAAGCTGGGCAGTTCGAGGCGTGAGGTCATGGCGCGCGAGATGCGCAGCAGAAACTCGAGCTGGCGCAACTGATAGGCTGCAAACAGGGTGGGCACATTTGCCGACATCGCTGATCCGCCTTGCGTGTGTGGATTATGGGTGTAAGTTGTCGGAGTCGAAGCTGTCGGGCAGCAGATCGCGCACCGTCGTCGTGCGATAGGCGCCGCTTTCGTCGGCAATGTAGACCACCATCGCCGGCCCCAACTCGGCCATGACTTGGCGGCATGTTCCGCAAGGCGAGCCGCCGTTGCGGGTGGCGACCGCCAGCGCGGTAAAACGCCGTTTGCCTTGCGCCACCGCCGCGGTCAACGCCACGCGCTCGGCGCAGATGGTGGCCGGATAGGCCGCGTTTTCGACATTACAGCCCAGGATTACGTCACCGTCTTCAGTCAGCAGCGCGGCGCCGACCTGATAGCCACTGTACGGTGCGTAGGCGCGCGTGCGCGCCTTCAATGCCTGCGCAACCAAGTCGCCGGCTGTCATGATTGATTCGCCACACTGGACTGATTCAGCACTGACTTCTGATTGCGCACGCGGTTTGGCGGCGACTTTTCTTCCATAGGTTGCAGCGGCGATAGGATGCGCTCGACCCGCACCTGGTTGATGCGCCGCCCGTCCACGGAAAGCACTGTAAAGCGCCAGCCAGCCAACTCGAGCGATTCTCCCTGCTCTGGCACATGCCCCAGATGGCTGTAAATCAGCCCGCCAACAGTGTCGGCGTCTTCTTCAGAGAGATCGATGTCAAGCAATTCCGCCAGCGAGTCGATATCCAAGCGCGAATTGAGCAGGTAGGCATGTTCGCCGGTCGGCTGAAAGTAGGCTTGTTCGTGAATGTCATACTCATCCTGAATATCGCCGACGATCTCCTCCAACATGTCCTCAAAAGTCACGAGACCGGCAATGCCGCCATATTCATCGACGATGATCGCCAGATGGGTGCGTTGCTGCTGCATCTCGCGAAAGAGTGCGCTGATCTTTTTACTCGCCGGGATAAAGTAGGCCGGGCGCAGCAACTCACGGATCGGCGCGTCGGTGCGGTTATCCCGGAAACACTTGAGCAGATCTTTGGCATACAGCACGCCGGCGATCACATCGACATGACCTTCATAGACCGGGATGCGACTGTGGCCGGCCTCGATAATGGTTTCGAGCGCCTCATGGAGCGTGGTGTTGACTTCAACAGCCACCATATCGATGCGGGGCACCATCACCTCGCGCGCCACGGTCTCGTCCATTTCCAGGATGCTGGCGATCATCTGCTTCTCGCTCTCCTGGATTTCGGACTCCTCATCGTTGACTTGCATCAGGAAGCGCAAGCCATCCTCGGACATGAAGATCGACTCGTCAGATTCCGCCTGGTCTTCGCCGCTAAGCCGTAATCCGGCCCGATACAGGAAGAAGGTTACGGGTGAAAAGATCATGGTGATGGCGCGCAGGAAAGGCGCCAGAGCAAAGGCGATGGCTTTGGGTGCGCGCAACACCAGCGAACGCACGGCAATCTGCACCGCGGCCAGGATCAGCCAGGTCGCCAGGATGCCCCCCACCATGCCAAACGCGCCGCTGTGGGTAAGCAGCATAAAACCGGCGGCAACTCCAGCGGCGACCACGCCCAATGTTTTGATGAGCATCACAGTCAGCCAAAACTGAACAGGATCGCTCAACTGCTCATTCAGGAGGGCGGCGCGGCGGTCGCCCTCCTCACTGCGTCTGCGCACCTCGCTGCGGTTGACCGCCGAGAGCGCAATTTCGGCGGCAGCGGCCAGCCCAATGAAGAGCAGCGCCGCCGCCAACACTATCCACGAAATCACGTCAGATTCCACGAATTTCTCCCACTGAGGCTGGATCGCCTGCGGATCCAGACCGTATGCGCGCCGGCACTCCATACGCAGTTGCGTTGTCCGGTACATCATGCGTTACGACCGAGCCTGCCCCGGTGTGCGCACCTTCACCGATGGCGACCGGCGCCACCAGCATCGTGTCGCTGCCGATAAAGGCATTGTTGCCAATCACGGTTTCCGATTTGTGAACGCCGTCATAATTGCAGGTAATCGCGCCGGCGCCGATATTGACGTTGGCGCCTACCTGGGCATTGCCGATGTAGCTGAAATGCCCCATCTTGGCGCCGGGGCCAAGATAGCTGTCCTTGACTTCGCCAAAGTTGCCCATGTGCACGCCTTCACCGAGATGTGCGCCCTTGCGGAGATGGCCAAACGGGCCGATCTCGGCACCTGCGTCCATGCGCGCCTGTTCAAGCACGGCGTAGACGGCTCGGCAACGATCGGCAAGCACGGCGTCGATGAGCTGACTGTAAGGGCCGATCGTGCAGTGTTTGCCGATGACAGTGGCGCCGCGCAAGACACACCCCGGCCAGATCGTTGTATCTGCATCGATCTCCACAGTGTCTTCGATATAGCCCGTCTGCGGGTCGACAATTGTCACACCGGCCACCATGTGGCGCTCCGCCACGCGCCGGCGCAGGATCGTCTCCGCTTCTGCCAAATGAACGCGATTGTTGATGCCATAGACATCGTCGATTGGAGCAGACGCTGTCACCACACGACGGCCTTGCGCCACTGCCATCGCGACGAGGTCAGTCAGATAATATTCACCCTTTGCACTTTTCGGGACAGCGGGAAGGTGCTGGCGCAGCCAGGCGGCATTAAAACAATAGATGCCAGGATTCAACTCGCGTATCAAAAGTTGCTCGGGCG